>NZ_JBBGAZ010000011.1:0-104159 GCF_037478305.1 Cognatishimia coralii | reverse complement strand
TCTGAAACCGCGCCCGAAGCGCATCCGGCAATGGTGCTGGCATGATCCATCCTCCCAAACAAGAGGAATCACAAATCAAGCCTCAAGGGAATCCCAAATGATTCAATCTTTCGGTCGGACGCTTTAAAATTTACCTAAAAATGGACAGTGCCCACTTGTAGGCGGTAAAGTGGGCGGGTAGGGGCTGACTGTTATGAATACGACGCGTGCAAAATATCACTTGGGGCAAGTCGTCCGACACCGCAAACACCCGTTCCGGGGTGTGGTGTTTGACGTAGACCCAGAGTTCGCAAATACCGAGGAATGGTATGACGCGATCCCGGAGGACAGCCGTCCTGCGAAAGAACAGCCTTTCTATCACCTGCTGGCCGAGAACGATCAGAGCTATTACGTGGCTTATGTGTCCGAGCAGAATCTGATTGCGGACTACTCTGGCGAGCCGGTCGATCATCCTGATATCGGCGATCTCTTCGGCCCTTTTGAGGACGGGCAATACCCGCTTCATTTCAACATGAACTGATATATCAGGCGGCTTTGAGGGCCGCCTTTTTTGTGGTTAGTAGCCGAGCGCGCAGCCGTCTTTGCGCGGATCAGACCCGCCTTCTAGAACGCCACTCTCATGCATCATGATCGCCTGAGCGCCGCCGATCGCGGTCTCTGGAACTTCGATCTTGTGACCCATGTCTGAAAGTTTCTGAACAACCTCAGGCGCATAGCCGCGTTCGATCTTGAGCGTGGCGCCTTCGGCAAAGACGCGCGGCGCGTCGATGGCGGTTTGCGGGTCCATCCCAAAGTCCAGAATATTGCTCAGCAGGCGGGCGTGGCCGTTGGGCTGATACTGCCCGCCCATGACGCCAAATGGCATGATCGGGGCTCCGTCTTTGGCGAGCATTCCGGGGATGATTGTGTGCATCGGGCGCTTGCCTGCGGCCAAGAGATTTGGGTGTCCGTCTTGCAGGCTGAACCCCGCGCCGCGGTTCTGAAACAGGATGCCGAATTTGTCGGACGCAATGCCGGACCCAAAGCTGTGAAAGATCGAATAGATCAGCGACACGGACATGCGATCCTTGTCGACCACGGTGATATAGATCGTGTCTTTGTGCACCGCTTCGCTGATATCTGTCGCCGAGGCCATCGCTCGGTTTGGATCGATCAGGCCCGCAAGCGCCTTAGCCGTGTCCATCGACAAGAAGTGGTCCAGCTTGGTCATATGATCCGGATCCGCGAGGAAACGGTTGCGGGTGTCATAGGCGAGCTTCGTTGCTTCGGCCTCGATATGTGTGCGCTCGACACCGAAGGGGTCCATCGACGCGATGTCGAATTGTTTGAGGATGTTCAACAATAGGATCGCCGTCGCGCCCTGGCCGTTTGGCGGGTGTTCGATCAGATCATGGGCCTTGTAGTCGCCACAGATCGGATCGGTCTGGAAACCACGGGTGTTCGCGAAGTCTTCGACGGTATGCGTACCACCCAAAGCCGCCAAACTTTGCGCCATATCCTCGGCGACTTCGCCGATGTAAAACCCGTCGCGGCCTTGGGTTGCGATGCGACGCAAAACCTCTGCCTGACCCGGCGCGCGGAAGACCTGTCCAGCCACAGGCGCCTTACCGTTCATGAGGTAAAGATCCCGTGCGCGGCCCTGCAGATCATCCTGCGCGACCGCCCAATCAAAGGCCACGCGTGGCGCGACTGGCACGCCTTCTTCTGCATAGTGGATCGTGGGCGCGAGGATCGCATCAAGACCGAGTTTTCCCCAACGCTCTGACATCTCACAAAAGCCTGCAATCGCTGTTGGCATCGTCACCGCGTCGGGCGTGTTCAGAGGCACCTTGTCCAAACCGCGCGCCTTCAGATCAGCCGCATCCGCGCCTGCCGGAGCCACGCCCGACGCATTGAACGCCAGTGTCTCATCCGTGCCCGCTGGCGAGAACAGCGCGAAACAGTCTCCGCCGATCCCAGTCATCTGAGGCTCGCAGATCCCAAGCACCACGGCTCCGGCAATGGCCGCATCCATCGCATTGCCGCCCCGTTTCAGGATGTCGACAGCCACCTGCGCCGCCAAAGGATGCGATGTGGCGCACATGCCATTTGTGGCCAGAACCGGGGACCGCCCGGGCAGGTGAAAATCTCTCATAATGGTGTCTCCCTTTGGGTGAACAATAGGCCTCTTGCGGATACTGTCCATCCCTGCGATCGGGTCGATTGACCATTGCCACGAAAATGACGAAAACAGGCTTGGAACAAAGGAGCCCCCCCATGCGCGTCAATTACAATGAGCTCGCGACGACACTTGCTGCTCTGACCGAGGGCGAAACAGACGTGGTTTCCCTGATGGCGACCGTGGCCTGCGAAGTGCATCACGCTGATGATCGTTTTGACTGGACCGGATTTTATCGCGTGACCGCGCCGGAATTGCTGAAGATCGGACCCTACCAAGGCGGCCATGGCTGTCTGGTCATTCCCTTTTCTCGCGGTGTCTGCGGGGCCGCGGCACGTACCGGAGAGGCTCAGCTGGTCGATGATGTGAACGCCTTTGAAGGCCACATCGCCTGCGCCACCTCCACCCAGTCCGAACTGGTGCTTCCTGTTTGGAATCAGGCGGGCACCTTGTTGGGTGTTTTTGACATCGACAGCGATCAGCCCGCCGCTTTCACCCAAGACGATGCCACCCAAATGGCAGCGATCCTGAAAGCAAGCTTTTCAAACGCGACATAAACCTTGTCGGTTTTGAATGAAGTTTCCGGAAACACGCCTTCGCGTGAAAATTTTTCTTGAAATTTCACGATTCCGAGTCATGGTGAAATAATAGATGAAAATTTCACGGAACCCGGTCCATGTACCAAGGCAGTCAGACACCTCAGACGCTCGGCGCAGATCTGCGCGCGTTGCGCAAGTCGCGCGGGCTGACGCTGGTCGAGGTCGCGGACGCTCTTGGGCGTTCCGTCGGCTGGATGAGCCAGGTTGAACGCGACAAGTCGGATCCCTCGATCGGGGACTTGCGTGCTATCGCAAAAGCGCTCGACGTGCCGATGTCGATGCTCTTTGCGCATAAGCACGTGCCTGCCGAAGAGGTCGGATATATCGTGCGTGCCGGAGCAAGACGGAAACTGGGCTCGGGCGATGTCGGTCTGACCGAAGAATTGCTGTCGCCCGATCTGACAGACGATTTCGAAGTGGTGCATTCCACTTTCGAGCCCGGAAGCCGCATGGAACGCCCCGCGTCTCGACCCACCCAAGAAGTTGGCTACGTGATGTCTGGCGGGTTGAACCTGCGGATCGGTGATCGCGAATTCACGGTCGAAGCGGGCGATAGCTTTCGCATCCGTGGCGAAGAATACGATTGGCACAATCCACATAACGAACCGGCGGTGGTGATCTGGGTGATCGCGCCGCCCGTCTACTGAGTACTCCGCTGCGGCGGTTATAGGTGAGGAAAACAAAATGGCAGATCTACCCAAAAAAGCCCGCGTGGTGATTATTGGCGGCGGCGTTGTGGGCTGCTCGACACTGTATCATCTGGCGAAGAAGGGCTGGACCGACTGCGTTCTTATCGAAAAGAACGAACTCACGGCGGGCTCGACTTGGCACGCGGCAGGCAACGTTCCAACTTTCTCCACCTCTTGGGCGATCATGAACATGCAGCGCTATTCCACAGAACTCTACGCGCGTCTGGGCGAAGAGGTGGATTACCCGATGAACTACCACCAGTCGGGCTCGATCCGTCTGGCGCACACTGACGAGCGCATGCAGGAATTTGAGCGCGCCTGTTCTATGGGCCGCTACCAAGGCATCCAGATGGAGATGTGGACGCCTGAAGAAACAAAAGAGCGCTATCCGTTCATGGAGACCCATGACCTCAAAGGCGTGCTTTATGACCCAACCGATGGCGACATCGATCCGGCTCAGTTGACCCAAGCGCTTGCGAAAGGCGCGCGGGATATGGGGCAAAAAATCGTGCGCTTCTGCCCGGCGTCTGGCGTAACTCAGCATGCGGACAAGACTTGGACGGTCCACACTGAGAAGGGCGACATCGATTGCGATTATGTGGTGAACGCGGCGGGGTACTATGCGCAGCGCGTCGGTGAGTGGTTCCTGCCCTACGGCGGTCGTACCGTGCCAATGATGGTTATGAGCCACCAATACCTGCTGACGGAAGAAATCCCCGAAGTCGAAGCATGGTCCAAAGCCAATGGCGGCGTGAAACTGCCTCTGATGCGCGACGTTGATGTGTCATACTACCTGCGTCAGGAAAAGCACGGCTATAACCTCGGCCCTTATGAGCCCAACTGTAAGGGCGAGTGGATGGACGACAGCGATCCGATGCCCGATGACTTTAGCTTCCAGCTCTGGTCCGATGATCTGGACCGCATCGAAGACATCGTCACCGACGCCATGGAACGCGTGCCACTGATGGCGACCTCTGGCGTCAGCCGTGTGATCAATGGACCCATTCCATACGCCCCCGACGGGTTGCCTCTGATCGGCCCAATGCCGGGCGTAGACAACGCGTTCGAGGCCTGCGTCTTTACCTTTGGCATCGCGCAGGGCGGCGGTGCTGGCAAAGTCATGGCGGAATGGATCGTCGATGGCTTTACCGAATGGGATATGTGGGCGGTCGATCCACGTCGCTACACCGACTACACCGATCAGGACTACTGCAACCAAAAAGGCATGGAAGTCTACGGCAACGAATACGCCATGCACTATCCGCACCACGAATGGCCAGCGGCTCGTGACAAGAAACTCTCGCCTGTTCATGACCGCGTCATCGCGGCTGGCGGCCAGATGGGCGTCTACAACGGCTGGGAGCGCGCGAATTGGTACGCCAAAGAGGGCGATGACACTTCGCTGGAAGCAACCCACACCTGGGGCCGGTCTGGTCCATGGGAGCAGCGCGTCAAAGAAGAATGCGAAGCGGTCCGCGACGGCTGCGGCGTGCTCGACCTGCCGGGCTTCTCACGTTTCATGGTGACAGGCGACGGAACCGCCGAAGCGCTTCGTGGCCTTGTGACCGGTGGTCTGCCGAAAGTCGGCCGCATGAACCTCGTCTATATCTCTGACGACCGGGGTCGCATCCTGACAGAAATGTCCTGCATCCGCATGGGCGATGACGAGTTCCTTATGATCACTGCAGCCACGGCCCAGTGGCACGATCGTGACATCCTGAAAGCGGCGATGCCCGCGACGACCAGCATCGAAGACGTGACCACCACCCGCGACACGCTGATTGTCACGGGCCCAACTTCACGTGATGTTCTGGCCGGTCTAACAGACGCCGACCTCACAACGGGTTGGCTAACCCATCAAGCGGCGACCGTCGCGGGTCAGCCTGCTTACCTCATCCGCGTCTCCTTCGCCGGAGAACTCGGCTGGGAGGTTCATGCGCTGAATGAACATATGCCGGCGATCTATGACGCCATTATTGGTGCGGGCGCAAAACCCTTCGGCATGTATGCGCTGAACTCGCTGCGTCTGGAAAAAGGCTACCGTGCTTGGAAGGGCGATCTCTCGACCGATTACTCCTTGCTCGAAGGCGGTCTTGGTCGCTTCGTCAAACTCGACAAACCTCAGGACTTCCCCGGCAAAGCTGCGATCCTCAACGAGAAGCAACAAGGCGTCAAAAAGACCTTTGTCACGCTGGTGGTTGAGGCAGGTGATGCAGACGCGCCTTACATGTCCTGCATCTGGAAAGGTGACGAGATCATCGGTGAAACCACCTCTGGCGCATGGGGCTATCGTGTGAATGCTTCCATCGCTTTGGGCATGATCAAGCCTGAACACGCCGAGCCAGGCACAGAGCTCGAAGTCGAGATCTATGGTCAAAAATACAAAGCGACCGTGCAGAAAGACGAACCGCTCTGGGATCCTGCAAACGAGCGACTGCGGGCCTAGGCTTTCTCTTGCTATAAATATCCCGGGGGGGGGGCCATAGGCCCGAGGGGCAGCGCCCCCTCCCGGACCACAACCGGAGACCGACATGTCAGATATCACGATCCTCGACGGAGGCATGGGCCAGGAGCTCATCTCGCGCTCGCCCGATGAGCCGACCCCTCTGTTTGGGACCCAGATCCTGATAGATCATCCTCAGATCGTTTCGGATGTGCATGCGGATTACTTTGCGGCTGGCGCTGATATTGCAACCACCAATAGCTATGCCCTATTGCACGATCGTCTCGAAAAGCACGATCTCGATCATCGTTTCCATGAGCTCCACCATGCAGCCTGCAATGCCGCTATCGCTGCGCGGGATGCCCATGGGTCGGGAAAGGTTGCAGGTTCTATCGGTCCGCTCGGCTGGTCCTATCGCGCAGATATGGCCCCGCCCATTGATGAGGCCGCAGCGCTCTATGCGGAAATCGCGGTGTTGCAAGCGCCGATGGTCGACATGATCATGTGCGAAACCATGTCTGGACTGGATCAGGCCGAGGGTGCTTTGAAGGGCGCAACGCAGGGCGATAAACCGGTTTGGATCTGTTGCTCTGTCGATGACGAAGACGGCACTCAGTTCCGAAATGGCGACCCTATTGATGGCATCCTAAAACTTGCTGAAAAATACGATCCTGCAGCGGTCTTGATCAACTGTTCGATCCCCGAAGCCGTCAGTCAGGCGCTGCCTCTGATTTCAAACAAAGGCATTCCGACCGGCGCCTATGCCAATGGCTTTACCAAGATCACCAAAGAGTTTGCATCAGGGCAAACTTCGGTCGACCTTTTGCAAGCGCGTCAGGATCTGACGCCTGCGGCCTATGCCGACTTCACAGAACGCTGGGCGGAGATGGGCGCGACGATCATCGGCGGGTGCTGCGAAGTGGGGCCCGCGCATATTGCTGAGGTCGCCAAAAGGTTCCGCCATGGCTGAGGCGATGAAGCAAGATACCTGGCACGTTGATGTCCTGCTCAGCGATGGCTTTGTGCTGTCAGAGCTGGCGGCCGTGACGGATATTTTGCGGATCACCAACCGGACCTTAGCGACGCAGCATTTCTCTTGGACGCATCGCTCCATTGGTGGCGGCACGCGGAAGAACCCGAGTGAGATCTCTGTGGAAACCCAAGAGGTGCCAGCGACTCCGACGGCCGACTTTCTCTTCGTCTTGGGCAATGCGCATGCCGAGAGCTGCGACTTGGCCCCGTCCTCAGTCATTCGCTCGTACGTAAGTCGCGGCGCCAAAGTGTATCTTCTGGCTGAGGCCGCCGCACAGTTCATTGCACGGGATAACAGCCTGTCTCAACGCGCAACCCATTGGGAAAACGCAAATCTCTTCTGGGAGAAATACGGCACGTTCGAAAGCGAAAACGCTTTGGCAGTTGATGACGGAGCCATCGTGACCTGTGCCGGTATGGGAGCCACTGTCGACGTCATGCTGGTTTTGATCGGGGATCTCTTGGGGAAAGCCGTGCAAATCAACGTCGCAAACATCATGCTGCATGAATCTGTGCGTGGCTTTGGAACTTTGCAGCCGGGTCAGGAAAGCGTCTCGCGTGCGACCGGTGATTTTGAGCTCGACCAAAGCATCGCTCTTATGCACCAACACATCGACGACCCTCTGTCCATTGCCGAAATCAACGACAATATCGGCACCTCTCCTCGCGCGCTTGAGCGGAAATTCAAATCCCATGTCGGCACCTCACCGAGCGCGTTCTACCGAAAAATCCGCCTGCATCGCGCCAATAATCTCTTGGTCAATACGACCATGAGCGTCACAGATATTGGCGTGGCCTGCGGCTTTGGCAGCGGATTTTCCAACCGCTACAAAAAGGTCTTTGGCGTCACGCCCAATCAAGTGCGCAAACGAGTTCAGACCGACACTTGCAAAAACACGTCAAATTTGACGGAAACGAAAGATTTCGCGGCCAGCAACCCTGCTAGTCCGTGACGAGTTCAATCAGGAGACCCTAAGATGGCTGACCTCCCTACCAAAGCCCGTGTCGTCATTATCGGTGGCGGCGTTATCGGTTGTTCCGTGGCCTATCACCTGACCAAAAAGGGGTGGAATGATGTGGTCCTTTTGGAACGTAAACAGCTAACGTCAGGCACCACATGGCATGCGGCCGGCCTGATTGCGCAGCTGCGGGCGACGGCAAATATGACCAAGCTCGCGAAGTATTCCCAAGAACTCTATGGTTCGCTTGAAGAAGAAACGGGTGTAGCGACGGGCTTTAAACGGGTCGGCTCGATCACCGTAGCCCTCACTGAGGAGCGCAAGGAAGAGATCTATCGTCAGGCTGCAATGGCGCGCGCTTTTGGCGTTGAGGTCGAAGAAATCACCAATGAGCGCGTGGCCGAGATGTATCCGCATCTGAACCTCGAAGACGTGAAAGGCGCGGTCTATCTGCCGCTTGATGGGCAAGGGGATCCCGCGAATATCGCACTCGCTCTGGCCAAAGGCGCGCGTCAGCGAGGCGGCATCGTCAAGGAACGCATCAAAGTAACCGAGATCGTCAAGTCTGGCCGTAAGGTCACGGGTGTTGATTGGGTGTCAGACGACGGCAAGGACAGCGGCCATATCGAATGCGACATGATCGTGAACTGCGCGGGCATGTGGGGTCATGAAGTCGGTCGCAAGGCAGGTGTCAACGTCCCGCTGCATGCCTGTGAGCACTTCTATATCGTGACCGAAGCCATCGAGGGACTCACTCAGCTTCCGGTTTTACGCGTGCCGGATGAATGCGCGTATTACAAAGAAGACGCGGGAAAGATGCTGCTTGGTGCCTTTGAGCCCAACGCCAAACCCTGGGCCATGGACGGAATTCCCGACAGCTTTGAATTTGACCAGCTGCCCGAAGACTTCGACCACTTCGAGCCGATCCTTGAGAATGCCGTCAACCGCATGCCGATGCTGGCCGAGGCAGGTATTCACACTTTCTTCAACGGTCCCGAGAGCTTTACGCCGGATGACGCATACCACCTCGGCCTTGCGCCAGAGATGGACAATGTCTGGGTCGCCGCAGGTTTCAATTCCATCGGCATTCAATCCGCTGGTGGTGCTGGCATGGCGCTGGCGGAATGGATGGACACTGGCGCGAAACCCTTTGACCTGGGCGATGTCGACATCAGCCGGATGCAGCCGTTCCAAGGCAACAAAAAATATCTCTTTGAACGCTCCAAAGAGACGCTGGGCCTGCTTTATGCCGACCACTTCCCCTATCGCCAGAAAGAAACCGCACGCGGCGTGCGGCGCACGCCCTTCCACCATCACCTGATGGCCAATGGCGCTGTGATGGGAGAACTCGCCGGCTGGGAGCGCGCTAATTGGTTCGCAAATCCGGGCCAAGAACGCGAATATCAATACAGCTGGAAACGCCAGAACTGGTTTGAAAACTCCGCCGCCGAGCACCGCGCCGTACGCGAGAATGTCGGCATGTATGATATGTCTAGTTTCGGCAAAATCCGCGTCGAAGGACCCGATGCCATGGCCTTCATGAACTACATTGGCGGCGGCGATTATGACGTGCCGGTGGGCAAGATCGTCTACACGCAGTTCCTGAACCACACAGGCGGCATTGAGGCCGACGTCACTGTCACCCGCCTGTCGGAGACCGCCTATATCGTCGTGACCCCAGCGGCCACACGTCTGGCAGATCAAACCTGGATGATGCGCCACAAGGGTGATTTCAACGTCGTGCTAACCGACGTCACCGCAGGCGAAGGCGTTCTGGCTGTCATGGGGCCAAACGCCCGCAAGCTGCTTGAAAAAGTCTCGCCCAATGACTTTTCCAACGCGGTTAACCCATTTGGCACCGCCCAAGAGATCGAGATCGGCATGGGCCTCGCTCGTGCGCACCGGGTAACTTATGTCGGCGAGCTCGGCTGGGAGATCTATGCGAGCGCTGATCAGGCAGGCCATGTCTTTGAGACGCTCTTTGAGGCGGGCCAAGACATGGGCCTCAAACTTTGCGGTATGCATATGATGGACAGCTGCCGGATCGAGAAGGGCTTCCGCCACTTTGGCCACGACATCACCTGTGAAGATCACGTGGTCGATGCCGGGCTGGGCTTTGCGGTCAAGGTCGACAAAGGCAGCGATTTCATCGGGCGCGAAGCTGTCGTGCATCGCAAGGAATTCGGTCCCAAGGCACGTCTGTTGCAGTTCAAACTAACCGATCCAGAGCCGCTACTCTTCCACAATGAACCCATCATCCGTGACGGCGAATATGTGGGCTATGTCAGCTCTGGCAATTATGGCCACACGCTGGGTGGCGCGATCGGTATGGGCTATGTGCCGTGCGAAGGCGAGAAAGCTGCGGATGTTCTGGCCTCGACCTATGAGATCGACGTCATGGGCACAAAAGTGCGCGCTGAGGCGTCGCTGAAGCCCATGTACGACCCAAAATCCGAGCGCGTCAAGGTCTAGTGCTTCATTGGCCCTTCAGGGCGGTAGCGATCCATGACCTGATCCAGCATCTGGTTGGTAATCTCGGGATTTTCCACCTGTAGGCAGGGCAGCAGCACGGCTTTGTTCATGCGCTGCCTTTGCCCGCTGGGGTTCTTGTCTTTGGCGGGCTGCACGTCGGCAAAACACTGCACAAAGACCTCCTCAGAAATATTGAGATCGGCCGCGATCAAATCGGTCGGCCGATTTCCGCGTTCGGCATTCGGAATGGCCGCACTGGCGAGGCTGAGGCCTCCGGCGACGAAGATAACGGCGTAAACGAGAGTGCGCATGATGTCCTCCTTGGTCTGCTCAGGAGTGATACGGACCCATCACGAAATTCCGTCGCGGGGATCACAAAAATTCATCAACCGAGCGCTTTCCATAACCGCCCAGACCTGCGCTAATACCCGCCGGAGGAGCGACATGGCTCAAAACGCGACAGTCACGAACAAAGACACCCCGCAAGGTCTGGGTTTTGCGGTTTCGGCCTATTTCATGTGGGGGTTTCTGCCGCTCTACATGAAGCTTGTGGCGCATATTCCGGCGGTCGAAGTCGTCGCCCATCGGATCATCTGGTCCGTACCAATTGCCGGTCTATTGCTGGTGATCCTGCGCCGCACCGATGCTCTGCTTGAGGCTCTGACGTCGCCGAAAACCTTGGCGCTTGGTGCGCTGACGGCGGCGCTGATTTCGGTGAACTGGGCGATTTATGTCTATTCGATTGCCACCGATCGCGCAGTGGATTCAGCGCTTGGGTATTACATCAATCCACTGTTCTCGGTGCTTTTGGGCGCGATCTTGCTGCGAGAACGCCCAACGCGCGCGCAAAGTGTGGCCATCGGACTTGCTGGCCTTGCCGTTCTGGTGCTGTTCGTGACCGCCTCGCGCCCGCCTTGGATCCCGATCAGCTTGATGCTGACCTGGGGATTTTACGCCTATTGCAAAAAATCCCTGCCGATTGGCCCAAACCAAGGGTTCATGCTCGAGGTTCTGATCCTCTCAATCCCGGCGATCCCCTATGTCGCTTATCTATATTCAACGGGTCAGGGGTATTTTCTGACTGACGTCAGCAATACCTGGTTGCTGATTGGTTGCGGCGTTGTCACGGCGGTACCGCTGATCGTCTATGCCAATGGCGCCAAGCTCTTGCGCCTTAGCACTATTGCCATTCTCCAATACATCGCGCCGTCGATGATCTTTATTATCGCTGTGTTTGTCTTTGGAGAGACCATCGACACCGGCCGCATGATTGCCTTCCCTCTGATCTGGTTGGCGCTGATCATCTATACCACCTCAATGATCCGCGAGATGCGCAAGGGTTGAGGCCGTCCTGCCATCCGCGTAGAGAGCGAGCATGGTAGAGATCACGCCCTATAATCCACCGATGGATCCGCTGGATGTCCTGCATGAGGACGGCCATATCATTGTGGTCAACAAACCCTCGGGGCTTTTGTCTGTGCCGGGGCGCGGGGAACATTTGGCGGATTGTCTTATCTCTCGTGTGCAGGCCGCATTTCCTGATGCGCTTCTGGTGCACCGTCTGGACCGGGACACTTCGGGCGTCATGGTCTTTGCCCTGACGGCGCACGCACAACGTAATCTCTCGATGCAGTTTGAGAAACGCAGCACCAAGAAAACCTATGTCGCGCGCGTGTCTGGTGAGATTGCCGAGAAAACCGGAACCGTTGATCTGCCACTGATCGTGGATTGGCCGAACCGTCCTTTGCAAAAGGTCTGCCATGAAACCGGTAAGCCTGCTGTGACGGACTGGCGCGTACTGAAAGTCGGTGGCGGGGAAACCCGCGTGCGCCTCTCCCCTAAAACGGGTCGCAGCCATCAGCTGCGCGTCCATATGCTGGCGCTTGGCCATGTGATCCTTGGAGATCCGCTCTATGCCACTGGAGAGGCCTTAGACCATCCGCGCCTTATGCTGCACTCCGAAGAGCTGCGCCTGAACCACCCAGAAAGTGGGAAGGGCATGAGTTTCCGCGCCAAGGCACCGTTTTAGGGGCGCTGCCCCTCTGAGCCTGTTTGCTGCGCAAACCGCCCCATTCACCCCGGGATATTTCTGGCAAGAGAAAAGCCGGTTTCATCTTGCCAAAAATACTCAAAACCCACGAGGGCAGGTTAGAACGCACATCCCGAGATCACTTTGACCTCGCAGAATTCCTCGAGCCCCCAAGGGCCTCCTTCGCGGCCATTGCCGGACTGTTTCATGCCGCCAAAAGGGATGCCGTGCCCAAAGCCAACCGAATTGGTTTCGACCATGCCTGAGCGCACGGAGCGTGCCACACGCAGGCGTTTTTCATCGTCTTCGGTTTGGATGTAGTTGGTCAGACCATAGACCGTATCATTGGCCATTTCGATGGCCTCAGCCTCTGAATCAAACGGCGTGATTGCGAGCACGGGGCCAAAGATTTCTTCGCGATAGATCGTCATGTCAGGCGTGACATCGGCAAAGACCGTGGGGCGCACGAAATAGCCTTTGTTCAGACCCTCAGGGCGACCTAGGCCGCCAGCGATAAGCGTCGCACCTTCTTTGATGCCGGTTTCGATCAGGCCCTGGATCTTGTTGAATTGCGCTTCTGAGACGACCGGACCAATGTGACGTCCGGGTTTTGATGCGAGATCCACCGTGACCTTCTCGGCTGTGGCTTTGGCGATCTCGAGCGCCTCTGCGTAGTAGCTACGTTCCACCATCATGCGGGTTGGCGCATTGCAGGACTGGCCAGAGTTGTTCATGCAGTGAAGCACCCCGTTGCGCACGGCTTTCTCTGGCGCGTCCGCGAAGACGATATTCGCGCCCTTACCGCCAAGCTCAAGGCTCACGCGCTTGAGGCTGTCGGCTGCGGCTTTGGAAATCGCGATACCTGCGCGGGTCGATCCGGTAAAGCTTATCATGTCCACGTCTGGATGCGTAGAAAGCTGGCTTCCCACGCCCATGCCATCGCCATTCACGAGGTTGAAGACGCCAGCAGGAAAGCCTGCCTCGTCGATCATCTCGGCAAACAACAGGCCCGACAGCGGCGCGATTTCCGAAGGTTTCAGAACGATAGTGCATCCGACCGCGAGGGCCGGGATCACTTTGAGCACCACCTGATTCATCGGCCAGTTCCAAGGCGTGATCAGCCCGCAGACGCCAATTGGCTCCATATGAATGCGCTCGCTACGATAGGGGCGCTCGACCTCAAAATTGTCTAGAGCCTCAAAGAAGCCGTCCATATGCCAAGGCCCGCAGCCCCACTGAGAGTTCGTGGCCATGTCAATCGGCGCGCCCATTTCCTGGCTGATGGCGTCTCCCATTTCAGCCTGTCGCGCGTTGTAGATGTCATAGAATTTGCGGATCAATGCGATGCGATCTGACATCGGGGTCGCAGCCCAGGCCGGGAAAGCCGCGCGCGCCGCAGCAACCGCGGCGTCCGTATCGGCCTGATCGCCCAGCGAAATCACCGCGCAGGGTTCCTCGGTGCTTGGGTTGATCACCTCCAGATCTTTGGCTGCGACAGGGTCCACCCAGGACCCGTTGATATAGAATTGGCGTTTTGCAAGCATTGGGTTGAACTCTCAGATAAGATTGCCACTTTTGGAGTGTAGAAATATCTATGTGCACATCGCGAGTCTCAATGTCAGAAACGCGACGTAACTAGGTCTCTTTTGGAGGATGCCCCATGGCTCTCAGAATTAACGATGTTGTTCCCGATTTCACCGCCGACACCGATCAGGGCGAGATTTCGTTCCACGATTGGATAGGAGACAGCTGGGCGATCCTGTTTTCCCACCCAAAGGACTTTACGCCGGTCTGCACGACCGAGTTTTCCACCGTCGCGCAATTAGCCGACGAATGGGCCGCACGGGGCACCAAAGTGATTGGTGTGTCCGTTGATGGTGTTGACGATCACAAAAAGTGGAAGGAAGACATCGCGAGTTATGGCAATGCACCAGCCGGTTTCCCGATCATTGCGGATGCGGGTCTTAAGGTCTCGAAGCTGTTTGATATGCTGCCAGCTGAGGCTTACTTGCCGGATGGCCGCACTCCTGCTGACAGTGCCACGGTGCGGTCTGTTTTTATCATTGGCCCGGATAAACAGTTGAAACTGTCGATGACCTATCCGATGACCGTGGGCCGGAATTTTGCCGAGATCCTGCGCGCTTTGGATGGTCTTCAGATGTCATCCAAAGGCGTTGCGACGCCTGCAAATTGGGTGCCGGGTGAGGATGTGATCATTCCGCCGACCGTGTCCAATGAAGACGCGACGGCGAAATTTGGGGAGTTTGAGACGATTTTTCCGTATTTGCGGAAGACGAAAGCGCCTGAGTAAGGCCGACGAAAGTCCAACAAAAAAGCCCCGCAGTTTGCGGGGCTTTTCTTTTCGTTCCAAGAGGCGCTTAGTCCTCAGCCTTTTCCTTTTTCGGCTCAGGCTTGATCTCTTCGCCGGTTTCCTGATCGACGACTTTCATCGACAGGCGAACCTTGCCGCGATCGTCAAAGCCCAGCAGCTTGACCTTAACTTCCTGACCTTCTTTCAGAACGTCAGATGGGTGGTTCAGGCGGCGGTTTTCGATCTGGGAGACGTGCACCAGACCGTCGCGTTTGCCAAAGAAGTTCACAAAGGCACCGAAGTCGACGATCTTAACGACTTTGCCGTTATAAATCTGGCCTTCTTCTGGCTCTGCCACGATCGAGTGGATCATGTCGTAAGCTTTTTGGATCGACTCACCGTTCGGAGACGCGATCTTGATCACGCCGTCGTCGTTGATGTCGACTTTCGCACCAGAAACCTCAACGATCTCACGGATGACCTTACCGCCAGAGCCAATGACTTCGCGGATCTTGTCGGTTGGGATGTTCATGGTCTCGATGCGCGGCGCGTGAACCGAGAAGTCTGAGGCGCCAGAGAGCGCTTTGTTCATCTCGCCCAGGATATGCATCCGGCCGTCTTTCGCTTGGGCCAGCGCTTTTTCCATGATCTCAGGTGTGATGCCTGCGACTTTGATGTCCATCTGCAAGGACGTGATGCCGTTTTCGGTACCCGCCACTTTGAAGTCCATGTCGCCCAGGTGGTCTTCGTCACCCAGGATGTCGGTCAGGATCGCATAGGAGCCGTCGTCTTCAAGGATCAGACCCATAGCGACACCCGCAACCGCGGATTTCAGCGGAACGCCTGCGTCCATCATGGACAGAGAGCCACCACAGACCGATGCCATGGAGGACGATCCGTTGGATTCGGTGATCTCCGAGACAACACGCACGGTGTATGGGAAGTCGGTTGCCGCTGGCAGAACCGCCTGCAGTGCGCGCCATGCCAGTTTGCCGTGACCGATTTCGCGGCGACCTGGAGGGCCCACGCGACCTGCTTCGCCAACCGAATAGGGTGGGAAGTTATAGTGCAGCAGGAAGTTGCTGCGGAAGTTACCGTGCAGCGCGTCGATGATTTGCTCGTCGTCGCCGGTGCCCAGGGTGGTGACAACCAGACCTTGGGTCTCACCGCGCGTGAACAGAGCAGAACCGTGGGTCCGTGGCAGGAAGCCAACCTGGCTTTCAATCGCACGAACAGTGGTGGTGTCACGACCGTCGATGCGCTTGCCGGTTTTCACAACGTCGCCACGCAGGATGCCGGCTTCGAGCTTTTTCATCGCAGAGCCGAGGTTCGCATCCTCAAGCTGCTCTTCTGTGAGGGCTTCTTTGATCGCGTCACGCGCTGCGGACACAGCGGCTGTGCGCTCTTGCTTGTCGGTCAGCGCGAAAGCTGCGCGCATTTGCTCTTCGCCAGCGGCTTTCACGGCGGCATAGAGATCCGCGTAATCAGGCGCTTGGAAGTCAAACGGCTCTTTGGCGGCGTCTTCGGCCAGATCAATGATCAGGTCGATCACAGGCTGGAAGCTGTCGTGGGCAAATTTCACCGCGTCGAGCATTTCTGCTTCAGACAGTTCGTATGCCTCAGATTCCACCATCATCACGGCGTCTTTGGTGCCCGCGACGACGAGGTCCAGACGCTGATCTGGCTTGGTGCGCAGCTCGTCCATATCGTCGATTTCTGGGTTCAGGATATATTCGCCATCCACGTAACCAACACGTGCCGCTGCAATCGGGCCCATGAAGGGAACGCCGGAAATGGTCAGTGCCGCGCTTGCTGCGATCATCGCCACGATGTCTGGGTCATTGACCAGATCGTGGGACAGAACGGTACACATCACGAGGACTTCGTGCTTGAAGCCTTCGACGAACAGCGGGCGGATCGGACGGTCGATCAGGCGCGCGGTCAGGGTTTCTTTTTCGGTCGGACGCGCTTCGCGTTTGAAGAAGCCACCTGGGACTTTACCGGCCGCATAGTATTTCTCTTGGTAGTGCACGGTCAGCGGGAAAAAATCCTGACCGGGTTTTGGTGCCTTTGCAAAGGTCACAGCGGCCATAACCGAGGTCTCGCCCAAAGTGGCGATCACACAGCCGTCGGCCTGACGGGCAACCTTGCCCGTTTCCAGCGTGAGGGTCTCTTCGCCCCACTGCATCGTTTTCTTAGATTCGTTAAACATCTATCGTTTCCTAAGTCGGAGCACTCCCGGGCCCTCCCGGGTCTCCTGATTTTGATGGTGGCCCCATTGCCACCGACCCCTTATCCTCTTGCACGCGCCCGGGGCCTCAGGCGTCACGTCTCAGATAGGGCGCGCATAGCTGATTTTAAGGGGTTTGGAAAGGGCAGAGTCGTAAGCGCGGGGTTAAGGGGCTTTGCCCCTCTGAAAGGGATTACTGGCAATCCCTCTCGTTCACCCCAGAGTATTTCTGGCAAGATGAAAGTGTTACGCTTTTTCGCCCGGCATCCGCGTGATGCCGAACGCCTTGCGCGCCGTCACAAGCCGGAGGTCTTCCGGATCCATACCCAAGGACAGCATCGTCTCTCGATCAAAGCGTTCGCGCGCGGTGTCGCGGTCATGCGCAGTGCCGAAGAGCCGGTCGATCCATTCCATCCCAAGGCTCACATGGAAGGTCGCATGGTGGTCTTGGTAGTGGTGTGCCATGTGTTTGCGAGTGACGCGCTGGCCGAACCAGCCCTTCTTTACGTTCAGATGCGCCAGAGTGTGGCAATATTCGTAGAAGGTGAAGGCCGAGACTGAGCCCACGAAAAGCATGATCACCGCAAAGTAGAGCGCCGAGGTAAAGCCCAGAAAGGGCCACATGATCAGCGCATGGATGGCGACCGAGACCAGGCCGAAGCGTACGGCGAACCAGTGATCGTCGCCCGTGAAGTATTCTGCGTCGGTCGGGAATTCGTGGTGCGCGATATGCGTGCGATAGAGGTCGTTAAAGACCCCTTGGTCCGTCGGAGGCTCGCGATGATAGAGAAAACGGTGCATCACATATTCCACAAAGAACTGCAACACGGCTCCGTACGCCAGCGCAGGGATAACCCACCAACTCGGAAAAAGTATAATTAAAACAACGCCAAAGAGCCAAAGAGGGGCCAGCCTATGCAGGCTTCCCATATTGATCAGAACAGACAGAGCTTGTTTCATCGTGATCCTCCAAGTTGGCCAAGCATGACGGACTCGCCATCGGGTGGTCAAATCTGACATAGCGTCAACTTTGTCTCATTAGGTTAGGTGGAAACCACCTTTTGTCGTCGCCCTCGAAACAAAAGATGTCGATTTTAGTGGATTGCGAAACAAAGTGTCGCATACGGTAGGGGGATCGCCGACCCGGCGGTTGTTCTTGGTTTATGGCCTCCAGTCGCCTGGTTTTTGTTAAAGAGTTGGAGGATTTTATGTCTGACACAAATAATTCCCCAGGGACGGGCGACCAAACCCTGGAGTTCGAAACGGACTATGAATTGGGACAAGACAATATCAGGCCGATGGGGCTTGATATTCACAATCCAGTTTTCCTGGTGTCCAGTATTGTCATTGCAGGGTTTGTTCTTTTGTCTTTGGCCAACCAAGAGGCCTCGGCGGCCTTTTTTGGATGGCTGCGCCCTTGGCTGACCAGCACGTTTGACTGGTTCTTGGTGCTCTCAGTAGACGCCATCACCCTGTTCTGTCTGGCGCTGATTGTCTTGCCTGTGGGCAAGGTGCGGATCGGGGGCAAAGACGCCAAGCCTGATTATTCCTATGCCGGTTGGATTGCGATGATGTTCGCGGCCGGTATCGGTATCGGTCTCTTGTTCTTCGGCGTTCTTGAGCCGGTCTACTACCAGTTCTCTGAAGGAGGCGGCGCGAGCCCTCTGGGCATCGATCAGTCGCAGCCGGGCAACGAATATATCGGTGTTGTCGGCACGATCCACCACTGGGGTCTTGAAGGCTGGGCGGTCTATGCGGCTGTTGGCCTGAGCCTCGGGATCTTTTGCTATAACCTCGGTCTGCCGCTGACGCTGCGGTCTGCGTTCTATCCAATTCTGGGCGAGCGCGTCTGGGGCTGGTGGGGTCACATCATCGATACGCTTGCGGTGTTCGCGACACTCTTTGGCCTGACCACATCTCTGGGTCTGGGTGCACAGCAGGTGGCTGCGGGTCTGAACGAAGTCTTTGGCATCACGCCGACTCCGACTGTGACGGTTCTGTTGATCATCGGTATCACCGTGATCGCGCTGGGCTCTGTTCTGCTGGGCATGGATGCGGGTGTGAAACGTCTGTCCGAGATCAATATGATCATGGCGGTTGGCTTGTTCATCTTTGTGATCCTGGTGACCGGCGTTGGTTCTGCGATTTCGCGCTATTTCAACGTGATGGTGGACTACATCGTTCTCTTGCCGGCCTTGTCCAACCCGTTTGGACGAACAGACACGAGCTTCTTCCACGGCTGGACGACCTTCTATTGGGCCTGGTGGATCGCTTGGTCCCCATTTGTGGGCATGTTCATCGCGCGGATCTCGCGTGGCCGGACCGTCCGTGAATTCGTGATCTGTGCGCTGGTTGCGCCTACTGCGGTTTGTGCACTGTGGATGTCCACCTTCGGTGGCGCTGCAATCGATATGCTGAACGCAGGTGGTGCAGAGGGCGTTAAGGCGACCGTCATCGACGCCTACAAGCCTGAAGGTGCGCTGTTTGGCTTCCTGAAAGAACTGCCTCTTTACAGCATCGTCGCGCCGATTGCGCTGGTTCTGATTGTAATCTTCTTTGTGACCAGCTCAGACTCGGGTTCGCTGGTCATCGATACGATCACGGCAGGCGGCAAGATGGATGCGCCTCCGGTGCAGCGTGTGTTCTGGTGTACGCTGGAAGGCCTCGTGGCGATTGCGCTTCTGTTGGGTGGTGGCCTGTCCGCGCTTCAAGGGGCGGCGGTCTCGACCGGTATTCCGTTCACGCTGGTGGTTCTGATCATGTGCTACTGCCTGTGGCTGGCGCTGCGGTCTGAGAGCAAGAAACAGAACGGCTAGGGGTTATCCCTGCCGATAAAAACAAGAACGCCCGCGCCGGGGAAAGCGCGGGCGTTTTCTTTGGCGAGGACTAATTTCGACGCCAAAGAGGGAATGGGTCATCCTCGTAAGGATAATTCTCGAGGCTTTCCAAGGTTGCGTCTTTGACCAAACAGGCATCCATCTGAGCCGTCATCCACGCCCAGTCGATGCCTGATCCAATGAACACCAGCTCTTGGCGGCGGTCGCCGAAGGGTTCAGACCAATGGGATTTCAGATAGTCGCGCGCTTGCTGGTGATCAGGCCAGCGATCTTCCGGCACCGAAGCCCACCATGTGCCGAGAGGCGTGACAGACGACAAAGCCCCCGCCAGCGAGAATTCCGCCACCCAATCAGGCCGTGTTGCCATCCAGAAATGACCCTTTGCGCGGATCACGCCGGGAAGATCTCCGTTCAGGAAGGCGTGGATTTTGACCGGATCGAACGGCGCACGCGCGCGGTAGACGAAAGACGCGATGCCGTATTCTTCGGTTTCTGGTGTGTGGTCTTCAAAGCCGTAAAGCTCTTTGGCCCACATAGGGTGTTCGTGGGCTTTCTCAAAATCAAAGAGGTTCGTGTTGAGGATCTCTTTCGGCTCTACAACACTGTGGCTGGTCTGAATGATCTTGGCATCCGCATTCAGGCTGCGGATGATTTTCAAAGCGGCGTCGACATTCTGAGGCGTCGTGTCCTCGACCTTGTTCAGGATGACCACATCAGCAAATTCGATCTGATCGGTCAGCAGGTGAACAAGGGTGCGCTCGTCCTCTTCGCCCATGGTTTCGCCGCGGTCCGCCAAAAGGTCGTGGCTCGAGAAATCATTGAGCAGGTTCACCGCGTCCACCACCGTGACCATCGTGTCCAGACGCGCGAGGTCGTCGAGGCTGTCCCCACCTTCGTCGCGGAATTCAAAGGTCGCGGCGACGGGCAAGGGTTCGGAGATCCCGGTGGACTCGATCAGCAGATAGTCAAAGCGCGCCTCTTCGGCCAGACGACGCACTTCGGCCAGAAGGTCATCGCGCAGGGTGCAGCAGATGCAGCCATTGGACATCTCAACGAGGGTCTCGTCGGTCTGGCTCAGCTCTGCACCGCCTTCGCGCAGCAGGTCAGCGTCGATGTTGACCTCGGACATGTCATTCACGATTACGGCCACTTTCAGGCCGTCGCGGTTGTTCAAAATACGGTTCAAGAGTGTGGTTTTGCCGGCGCCAAGAAAGCCTGACAGGACCGTCACCGGAAGGCGGGACTCATTCATGGGGTTCTCCTAGAAATGTTATATCGTAACAATCATGCAATGAGAAAAGTTTCAAGAGGCTGAGTGCCAGACAAACAAAAACCCCTGCACGACCCATCGTGCAGGGGTTTATTGATACCGAGGGTTCGGTGTCGTCTTAGCGACGCAGGCCCAGACGCTTGATCAGATCAGCGTAACGCGCTTCGTCTTTGCCCTTCAGGTAGTCCAGCAGCTTACGGCGCTGAGCAACCATTTTCAAAAGACCACGACGGCCGTGGTTGTCTTTTTTGTGGGTTTTGAAGTGCTCGGTCAGGGTCGCGATGCGGGAAGAGAGGATGGCAACCTGTACTTCAGGCGAACCGGTGTCGCCTTCTTTGGTTGCGTATTCTTTCATCACGCGTGCTTTTTCTTCAACAGTGATCGACATCGGGGTCTCCTTGGTTAAGGGTTCAGGGCGCAAGCCGGGATGTCGTCCAGCAGGGTCCTATGGAGTATCACGTGATTCCACGCGACTGCGCGCGTATAGGCGGTTTGGCGTGAAAAGGGAAGGGGTCAACCGGGCAGGCTGGTGATGATCGCGATGTCAGCTGGTGTAAGCGCGCCACCCCCGACAACGGTTAAGATGGTTTCACCGTCAAGCATCACATGTCCAATCGCCGGATCCGATGCGTCGGCCGAGACCGTTATTCGCCCGGGATCCAACGTGCCCGTCTCGTCATAAAACGCGACGCCGTCTTCAGTGTCGTCAAAATCAGCCCAGAGCGCTGCATTCCCGCCTGCGTTCCAATGGCTGACAATGGCCTGATCCGCGCCGCTGATGCCTTCGATCTGGTCGCCCGCGCCTGCGATCAAGATGTCATTGCCTTGTCCGCCGACCAGAGTGTCACCGGCATCAATGTCTTCGCCCTGCGCGTTCAGGACCGTACCAATCAACACGTCATCGCCTGAGCCACCGGAAAAATCATCTGCTCCCAGACCCCCTGTGATCGTATCGTTGCCATGATTGCCAGAGACAAAATCCGCGCCTTCGCCGCCAAAGAGCTGGTCAGCGCCTGGCCCGCCAAACAGCGTGTCGTTCCCCGGGTCGCCCGACAGCCAATCATCGTCCAAACCGCCGAGCAACAGATCCGCATCCTCACCGCCAAAGAGCGTGTCGGTCTCGTCCCCGCCTTCCAGTCGGTCCTCGCCGAGGCCGCCGTAGAGTTCATCCGAGCCATCTTGGCCGATTAGGACATCGTCGCCGTCATTGCCAACCAAAGTGTCCGCGCCGCCATAGCCGTTGAGCTGGTCATTGCCTGCACCGCCTTCAAGGAAATCCGCGATGTCAGAACCCGGGATGATCTGATCGGTGATCAGACCGTCATCTTCTGGTGCGTCGTCGCTGTCGTCCTCAGGCTCTGGCCCCGTATCCCACAGTGCCGCGCCCAAAGCGGCCATACCAAGCAATGTCGCAAAAACCCACATAGGCTCCTCCTGAAAGCTGGAAGATCCTATTCTTTTCAGAGCGTTAGAGACAGAAGACTCTGGACTCTCGGTTAACTGGTTAACGCAAGCTACTGCGTGGTATCGATCTGTTTTAGGATCTCGGACGCCCAGTTGCCGATCAGAGGGATGAACTCTATCTGGCTGATAAACCACGCTAAAATCGAAACTACGATGGTTGCGCCAAGAACCGATCCAAGGCCAAAGGCCAGCCCGCGCCCCAGTTGAAACAACATCATGCGCCAGACCGAGTTATGAATGCGAATGAACCGATGCTGGTTCAGCTTTTCGACCTCGGCGGTCAGTTTCTCAAGTGTCTCTTGGGAGTTGGATTCCATGAAAATCACTTTCTGATCAATGGGCTAAAGCGGCCAGAGTTCCGGCTGCTGCGCATAGGCGATATAGAGCGGGTGACGCGGATGGCCCGCTTTGGTTTGACCGAAACTATGCACCGCACGACCGCTTTGCGCCAAGAGGTCTCGGATCTTAAATCCTTGATCCAAATGATCTCCATGGGCGCCCCAGGCTGCGATCACTACATCGGCCCAATCGCAGGTTTCCGTAATAAAGGCTGCGTTCTCAGGACCTTCGGGAGATTTATGTTTCCGCATCTTGTGCGGATCGGTTTCACGCAGCGCGAAAATATTCACCGCTCGAAACCCGCCAAATCCAAGGGCGCGCGCACGACGCTCGCAGCGTTCAATCGTGGGATCGTTCTGAATCTCTGTCGCTTTTGATGGATTAAGCATGATGAACGCAACTTTGCGCCCGGTGTCATCCCAAATCCGGGTCAGTGCATAGCGATAGGTCTCGCAATCAGAATAGACGGCGGTCGAGGCCGCGTCGTCTTTTTGATGGCTCCGCGTGATCATTCAGGCAGGACGAAGACCCGCGAAGGGTGCAATTCGCCTGCTTTGAAAACGCCCACGGCCACGGGCTCGCCATCAAGGCTCGCCCAGCATTCTTCGCCGTAGTCCACGTCGCTTGCGATCACCATGCCCGGATTGCCATTGCGCAAGCGCACAGCGCCCTCGGCAGTGGCCTTGACCTCGGGCAGCTCGGTCAGCCCCTCGGTCAAAGGGCGCAGATAGGCGTCGAGCTCTGGCGTTTTAGCCATCTCATCAATCTGTTCAATGGAGATGCCATCAGAGGCCGTGAAAGGCCCCGACCAGATCCGGCGCAACTCGCGCACATGGCCCAAACATCCCAAAGCCTCGCCCAGATCGCGGGCAATCGAGCGCACGTAGCCCCCTTTCCCGCAGGTCATCTCAAGCGTGACGTGGTCTGTGTCCTCTCGGTCGATCATCACCAGTTCCTCGACCCAAAGGGGGCGCGCAGCGATCTCAAAGTCTTCGTCGTCGCGCGCCAGCTTATAGGCCCGCTCGCCGTCGATTTTGACAGCCGAGAACTTGGGCGGCACCTGCATGATGTCGCCAACGAATTGGGCAAGCGCGGCTTTGATGTCGTCGTCCGTGGGACGCGCTTCCGAGGTCGCAATCACTTCGCCCTCGGCATCATCCGTGTTGGTCGCAGCCCCCAGCCGCACCGTGAACGTATAGGCCTTCAGACTGTCAGTGATGTAAGGCACCGTCTTGGTCGCCTCGCCCAGTGCCACGGCCAGAACGCCTGTCGCCTCTGGATCCAGCGTGCCAGCATGGCCTGCCTTTTTCGCAGCCATCGCCCAGCGCACCTTGTTGACCACCGCAGTCGAGGTCATCCCTGCCGGTTTGTCCACCACGAGCCAGCCCGAAATATCCCGACCTTTGCGTTTGCGCGCCATCTTAGACCTCTGAATTCAACGAAAGCGCCGGATAGGCAAAACTGAAGCGCCCGTCAACGGCTACTCGACCACGCCGACAATCGGCCCCATCCAGAACCCCGGATCCGAGCGATCCAGATCCGCCGCATGCAGCCGGCTGATCTTGCCATCGAAATAGAGCGCTTGAGGCAGCTTGAGGATATCGCGGAAAAACCGCGCGAATTCGTGGAAATTGACGGAATTTTCAGATTTCACAAAGATCGCCGTCTTGCCGTCTGCTGAAGTGCCCACCCCATTGCGCACGAATTTCGACGTGCTGTCAGGCAGGAACCGAGGATGCAATTGGCCGTCGATCACCAGCATGGGACCTGATTGCGTGGCATAAGTGCAGTCCGGCGTATCCGCTTGGTACTCAAGGCTTTCAATTACATCAGCGCGGGTGCTGCGGATACAGAGAACGCCGTTGGGCACGAGGCCAAAGTTGCCGGGGCCCGAGTTTGGATAGAGTCTGGACTCTTGCTCACCCTCTTCCAGATAAAGCCCAACCGGACGGCGATCCAAGTGATACATGCCAGCGTTCATGCCAAAGCTAAGGGTCTGGCCCTCAGGCAAATGGGCTTCAATCGAGGAAAATTGGCCGAGAATTTCACCTGCATCATCCCGCAGAAACAGGCGCAGATTTTCCTCAGCAGGCCGGACCGTGCAGATCGTATAGCGATTGCCTTCATAGCGCGCGTTCTCACAGGTGACGGCCGAGGCCACTCCCGGCAAAAACAGCGCTAAGAGAACCGCCGCAATCCTCATTCGATATCGCGTTTCACGTTATCAAGGTTCAGCATACGCCGCGTGTCATCCATCTGATCAAAGGTCTGATCCAGCTGAAACCGCAGGTCTGGCGTGAATTTCAGGCCAAGTTTCTTGCCAACAACCCGGCGCAGCTCGGCCTTATTTGCCGCCAGCAGCTTCAGAGCATTCTCCTGCCCCTTGCCACCCAAAGGCAGCACATAGGCCGTCGCGATCTTGAGATCCGGGCTCGTGCGGACTTCGCCCACAGTGATCGACATGCGGTTGAGGTCCGGATCATGGATATCGCCACGCTGCAGGACTTCCGACAGGGTACGCCTGATCAATTCGCCAACGCGAAGCTGGCGCTGAGATGGGCCGGGGCCGTCGTGGAACTTGTTCTTTCCCATATGACTGACTTATGTCCTTTCAGGGTCTTTGCCAAGCGAGGCTTATAAGGTAAGGGCAGGCGGATAGCCCAAAGGAGACGGATATGGAAGAGCTGCCAGGCATTGTGATCACCGGAGCATCAGGTCGTATGGGCCAAATGCTGATCAAGACCGTGCTTGAGAGCGACAAGGCGCGTCTCGTCGGGGCTGTGGAACGCGAGGGCCATGACTGGATCGGCCAGGATGTTGGCGTCGCCATGGGCGGTGCTGCGGTTGGGGTGTCTGTAACCGACAAACCTCTGGAAGCCTTTGTCAAAGCGCATGCTGTTATTGATTTTACAGCACCTGCAGCCACAATCGCCTTTTCCAAATTGGCGGCGCAAGCCCGCGCGGTGCATGTCATTGGGACCACCGGCATGACCGACGAGGAAATCGCGCAACTTGAACCCGCGAGCCACCACGCCGTGATCGTGCGCGCGGGCAATATGAGCCTCGGCGTCAATCTGCTGACGCAGCTGACCAAAAAGGTCGCGGCTGCTCTGGATGAGGATTTTGACATCGAGATCATCGAATCCCATCACCATCACAAAGTAGATGCCCCGTCAGGCACCGCGCTCATGCTGGGCGAAGCCGCCGCCGAAGGACGTGGTGTAGCGCTCAATGACGTGCGTGACTCGGGTCGCGATGGCATCACCGGCGCGCGCAAAAAAGGCGATATCGGCTTCACCGCCATCCGTGGCGGAGACATTGTCGGCGAACACGACGTGCTCTTTGCAGCCGCAGGCGAGCGCATCATTCTGCGCCACATGGCCACCGATCGCGCGATCTTTGCGCGCGGCGCATTGAAGGCCGCGCTCTGGGGCCAGGACAAAATGCCCGGCCAATATGACATGCTGGATGTGTTGGGGCTCTAAGCTCTACTTAAACCCATGCATCCGCTTGGCCCATTGCCAGGCGACAATCATGCCCTTGAACCGCGGCAAGACCAGCAAGGCCACAACCGTGGCCAGCGCGCACATCGACACGGCCAAAGTCAAAGGCGACGGACGCATGTATTCCCACATGGTGGTCAGGAAAAAGATCACCACGTGGCCGACAACCAGAATCGTCAGGTAGGCGGGTCCATCATCCGCGCGCTGAGGCGTATAATCCTCGCCGCATTCGGGACAGTGATCCACAACCTTGAGATAGCTGTGCAGCAAGCGCCCTTCGCCGCAATTCGGACAGCGGCACTGCAAGCCTTTCATCAGTGATGGCATCAAAGGGCGATCATCTGGCTCGTTCACACTCAAGTCACTCATTCTCTTGCTCCAAATATCCCGGGGTTTGGGGCAGAGCCCCAGCCTTGGACCAAAGGTTTGCATCAAAAATCGACGGCAATACCCTTCTTTTCCCAATCGCCATAGCGCACAGGCTCGGGCCCATCGCGACCGCCAAGCTCTGGTGCCAGTTCCATCTCTTCGGCCTTTTTGCGGCGCGCTTCGGCCTCAGCCAGCGCACGGTGCGCGGCGGGGGGCAGGTCTTTGTTCTCAGATTCGGACATCGCATGCGCTCCTTTGGCGGGGTTTCTTTCCCACATCACCCCTGATATACGCCCGCCGCACCCCTGCACAAGTGAGACAAGGAGTCCCTGATGCCTCAAGCCGGTCTGCCCGCGCGCCGCGCCGCCGTGTTCCTGCTGGATCAGGTTCTGGGCGAAGGGCGTCTTTTGTCCGAAGCCATCGGAGGCGGAGCCTTGGAGCGTCTGGATCCCGCCGACCGCGCCACGGCGCAACGTCTGGCGACGGAAACTCTGCGCGGCCTCGAACGCATTGACCGCATCTTGCAGAAACACTTGCAGAAATACCCGCCGATCACCGTGCGTAACGCGCTGCGGATCGGCGCTTACGAGCTTTGCATCGGTGGCGCGGCCCATGGCGTCGTGAATTCCTTTGTCGAGATCGTCTCACGCAGCAAACGCCATGGCTCGATGAAGGGCCTTGTGAATGCGGTTCTGCGCAAAGTGGCCGCCAACGGAGCCGAGGTCTATCCGACCCTGCGCACGCCTCGCCTGCCGAAATGGCTGCGTGGTCCGCTGGTTGAAGCCTATAGCCCCGAGATAGTCGCCGCCATCGAAGAAGCCCATTTCGCGGGCGCTCCGCTGGACCTGACCGCGAAATCCGACCAAGGCGCGTTGCAACGCGCGACCGAAGGCGCGCTTTTGCCAACGGGGTCTGTGCGTTTGAAAGAGGCGGGTCAGGTCTCAATGTTGCCGGGTTTTAAGAAAGGCACATGGTGGGTGCAGGACGCGGCTGCTGCGATTCCGGTGCAGGTCTTGGCTCCGAAAGAGGGCGAGGCGGTTCTGGAACTCTGCGCAGCGCCGGGCGGTAAAACCATGCAGATCGCAGCCTCTGGGGCCAAGGTTCGTGCTGTGGACACGAGTGAATCCCGCATGGCGCGCGTCGCGGAGAACCTAAAGCGCACGAAACTTGAGGCGGACCTCGTGGTCGGAGACGCTCTGGCCGAAGAGGGCCAATGGGACGCGATCCTGCTAGATGCTCCTTGCTCTGCCACAGGCACCATCCGTCGTCACCCCGATTTGCCTCATGCCAAGGACGGCAGTGATTTCTTTGATTTGTTCAATCTTCAGGCGCAAATGCTCGATCACGCGGTGCACCTGCTGAAACCCGGGGGACGGTTGGTCTATTGCACGTGCTCTCTGTTGCCGGACGAAGGCGAAGCTCAGGTGGAAGAACTACTCGAACGCCATGAAGGTCTGCGCGTCGACGCCGAAGCGCTGGACATCGAGGGCATCGACCCCGCTTGGCGCTCTGAAGAAGGCGGGCTGCGTCTGCGTCCAGACTATTGGTCGGATCAAGGCGGCATGGACGGGTTTTACATCGTCTGCATTCGCAAGGACTAGGCCCGCGTCGCCCCCCGCGTTAGGGTGGCGCACATGAGCAGGCTTCTTATCATTTACCATTCCCGAACAGGCGGGGCCAAATCGATGGCGCAGGCCGCGTTTGAGGCCGCGCAGAGCGAATGTGATGCGGTGATTGTGCACGCAAAGGATGCCACGCCCGAGGACCTGCTGACCGCGCAGGGTTATATCTTTTGCTGCCCCGAAAACCTCGCGGCCATCACCGGCGAAATGAAAGAGTTCTTTGACCGCAGCTACTACCCCCTGCTGGGCAGGATCGAAGGCCGCGCCTATGCTCTCATGGTCTGCGCAGGCAGCGACGGAGAGAGCGCCGTGCGCCAAATGTCGCGCATCGCGACGGGCTTACGCTTGCGTCAAGCCCAAGAGCCGATCATTGTGAACACGGATGCGCAAACGCCTGAGGCGATACTGGCCCCAAAGACTTTGACCGACGCCCAACTGGCGCCGTGCAAAGACCTGGGCGAGGCCTTTGGGGCGGGCCTGTCCATGGGTGTATTTTAACAAGATGTCGAACGGGTCGCTGTATCGCCCGTTTTAACCGAACCTTTGCCAAGCCGCGATAAAGCGATTGCAGGTGACTTTGGCAGTTGAGAGGAGTAGACTCTGGTGCAAACGCCAAAGAGCGTAGAGGCAGATCGAGATGTTCAATCCGGATAGTCTGAGCGCGCGATACACGCGGGCGATGCACCGTTTTCATGCCCGGCTGAGCACCCGTGCTCGGCCCGCGACGGCGTTTACCTCGACACCAGAGCCGCGCACCATCGGTGTTTTTGCCAAAGGTCGGCAGCTTTTGGCAGGCAATTTCCTGTTTGCAGGTCATTTGGTTGTCGCACCAGAGACCTCGATTTGGGATCTCGACACACCCGATCCCGAATTCGAAGAAGACCTGCACGGTTTTGCCTGGCTCGATGATTTCGCAGCCGTTGGCGACACGCCATGCCGTGAAAAGGCTCAGCTTTGGGTGTGGCGGTGGATTGATCGTTACGGCAAGGGCGATGGGCCCGGGTGGACGCCGGACCTCACGGGGCGGCGGCTTATTCGCTGGATCAACCACGCGATGCTCTTGCTGCAACGTCAGGACAAGGATCAGCAGGCGCGGTTCTATCGGTCTTTGGCGCAGCAGACGATCTTTCTGTCCCGCCGTTGGCACAAGGCGCAGCCGGGCTTGCAGCGGTTTGAAGCGCTGACGGGGCTCGTCTATGCTGGCCTCGCGCTTGAGGGCATGGGTAAACATGTGAAGCCCGCGGTGAAGGCTTTGGGCCGCGAATGTCAGGCGCGGATCGATGCCGAGGGCGGGATGCCGTCGCGCAATCCGGAAGAGCTTCTCGAAGTCTTTACGTTGCTCACCTGGGCAAGCGCGGCTTTGACGGACGCGGATCAACCGCTGACCGCCCCGCATCAGGTGGCGATTGAACGGATCGCGCCCACCTTGCGCACCTTGCGCCATTCCGACGGGGGATTGGCACGGTTTCATGGCGGTGGGCGTGGTCTGGAAGGGCGTCTGGACGCGGCCTTGGCAGCAAGCGATGTGAAATCTCGGCAGGCGGATGGTCTGGCGATGGGATTTGCGCGGCTGTCTGGCGGGCGGACCTCGGTGATCGTGGATGCTAGCTCTCCGACCATTGGCGAGGAATCCCAGAACGCCCATGCGTCAACCTTGGCCTTTGAGATGACCAGCGGACGCCGGCCTGTAATTGTGAACTGCGGCTCTGGCGTCAGTTTCGGCGAGGACTGGCGGCGCGCCGGGCGGGCCACGCCAAGCCACTCGACGGTGGCTTTAGATGGCTTCAGCTCCGCGCGCTTGGGCGAAAGTGGTCGTGGTTGGCGGGATGAACAGCTGATTGACGCACCCAGAGAGGTGCCGATCCAGATGAGCCCCGTCGCAGATGGCATCCGCTTTGAAGGCGGCCATGACGGATTTGTCGCGACGCATGGCCTGACCCATGCGCGCACGCTGGAGCTGACGTTTGACGGGCGCGGTCTGGCCGGAGAAGACTTGCTCTTGGCCTTGCAAGACAACGCGAAACGTCAATTTGATCGCGTGATGGACGCCAAAAAGCTGCAAGGCATCCCCTATCAGGCGCGATTCCACCTGCATCCTGACGCGAGTGCCGAGATCGATATGGGCGGAGCGGCCGTCTCAGTTGCGCTGAAAAGCGGGGAGATCTGGATATTCCGCCATGATTCTGGCGCGCATTTGTCCGTGGAACCGTCAGTTTATTTAGAAAAAGGCCGATTAAAGCCACGTGCGGCCAAACAGATAGTTTTATCTGGGGTCGCGATGGAGTATGCGACGCGCATCCGGTGGTCTCTGGCCAAGGCGCAGGACTCTGCAATGGCAATCAGGGATCTTCACCGGGAAGAGCTTGACCTGACCCATTGAACGGACCCCAAAACCGATGACCGACCTGACGCCGATCCGCCGCGCCCTGATTTCTGTATCTGACAAGACGGGGCTGATCGAGCTCGGAAAGTCCCTCAGCGATCGTGGTGTAGAGCTGCTGTCCACCGGTGGCTCCGCCAAAGCGCTGCGTGATGCGGGTCTGACGGTTGTGGATGTGGCGGATGTCACGGGCTTTCCTGAAATGATGGATGGGCGTGTAAAGACGTTGCACCCCAAGGTGCACGGTGGCCTTCTGGCGCTGCGCTCAAACCCAGAGCATGTCGCCGCAATGGAAGAGCATGGCATTAGCGGCATCGATCTGCTTGTCGTGAACCTTTACCCGTTTGAGGCCACCGTGGCTGCGGGGGGTGATTACGAGACCTGCATCGAGAACATCGACATCGGCGGCCCTGCGATGATCCGCGCGGCTTCGAAGAACCACGATGATGTGGCGGTGATTGTGGACGTTCAGGACTATGACGGCCTTCTGGCAGAACTGGATGCCAATGACGGTCAGACGACTTACGCTTTCCGCCGCAAGCAAGCTCAGATCGCCTATGCGCGCACCGCGGCCTATGACGCGGCTGTGTCGAATTGGATGGCGGCGGCGATTGGCGAAGAAGCCCCACGTCGCCGCGCTGTTGCAGGCGAGTTGGTGCAAACCCTGCGTTATGGTGAGAACAGCCACCAGCAGGCGGCCTTTTACACCGATGGCTCCGGTCGTCCGGGTGTTGCGACGGCTCAGCAGTTGCAGGGTAAGGAGTTGTCCTACAACAACATCAACGACACTGATGCCGCGTTCGAACTTGTTGCAGAGTTTGCACCAGAGAACGGCCCAGCCTGCGCGATCATTAAACACGCCAACCCTTGTGGTGTGGCCGTGGGCGCGACCCTCGTGGAAGCCTATCAAAAGGCCTTTGACTGTGACCGCACCTCGGCCTTCGGCGGTATTGTCGCCTTGAACCAGCCTTTGGATGCCGAAACCGCGACCAAGATCGTGGAGATTTTCACCGAGGTCGTGATTGCGCCCGGAGCGTCTGACGAGGCGAAAGAAATCTTTGCTAGCAAGAAAAACCTGCGTCTGTTGCTGACCGACGGTCTGCCGGATCCGAAAAAGCCGATCATGGCCTATAAGCAAGTTGCAGGCGGCATGTTGGTGCAGGACAAAGACGTAGGCTCCGTGGCCGAGGACGAACTGAAGGTCGTCACCAAGAAAGCGCCAAGTGATGCGCAGATGGCCGATCTGCAATTTGCTTGGAAAGTCGCGAAACACGTGAAATCCAACGCAATCGTCTATGTCAAAGACGGCGCAACCGTCGGCGTTGGCGCGGGCCAGATGAGCCGTGTGGATAGCGCGAATGTCGCCGCCGCAAAAGCCGAGCGCATGGCGGCGGAGCTGGGTCTGGACGAAAGCCTCGCGAAAGGCTCTGCGGTTGCTTCTGACGCCTTCTTCCCATTTGCCGACGGTCTGCTTGAGGCCGCTGCAGCCGGTGGCACCTGTGTCATCCAGCCGGGCGGATCCATGCGCGACAATGAGGTGATTGCCGCCGCTGATGAAGCCGGACTCGCAATGGTCTTTACAGGCATGCGTCACTTCCGCCACTAAGGGCGAGGCACAGGTTAAGGGGCGGCAGATGCGGCTGGTATTTTGGATCGGATTTTGGATTTTCCTGCTGGATCAGGCATCCAAATTCTATGTCGTCCATATGCTGGAACTGGATCGTGTCACGCGGATCGAGGTCTGGCCGCCCTTCCTCAACCTTCACATGGCCTGGAACACCGGCGTGAACTTCGGCCTCTTGGCTGGAAACAGTGACGTCGCGCGCTGGGCGTTGATCTTTGTGGCGCTGACGATCTGCACCTTTGTGATCTATTGGATCTGGCGGGATCGACCTCAGATAAAGGGACTGGTCTCTGCGGGCTTGCTGATTGGCGGGGCTTTGGGCAACGTTGTGGACCGGTTTATCTACGGAGCCGTGGCGGATTTTCTGAACATGAGCTGCTGTGGCTTTGACAATCCATATGCCTTCAACGTGGCCGATATCTCTGTGTTTATCGGCGCACTGGGGTTGGCTTTTTGGGGCGGGGCTCAAAAGCAGGCGTGACGGATCGGATCCGATCCGTTAAGCATAAGCGAAACGACAGGAGACGTCTGAATGGGCGGAATGCGCGCAGTCATCTTGGGAATGGTTCTGGTCTTGGCCGGTTGTGCCAACGAGAAAGGCATCCGTGTGCTGTCTTCTGGCGACGAAGGCCCGGATGAATTCGCGATCATGCCGACCAAGGAACTCGCAGCGCCTGCAAGTTATTCCAGTCTGCCGGAACCAACGCCGGGGGGCACCAACCTTGCAGACGTTGATCCATTGGCTGAAGGCGCAGCGGCCTTGGGCGGCAATCGTACCACGGCCTCGGCTGGGTCGTCCTTCCCCGCAACGGACAGCGCGCTTGTCAGCTATGCATCTCGCAATGGCACGAACCCAAATATCCGCGAGCAACTGGCGCAGGATGACGAGGCCGTCCGAGGTCAATTCAACCGCTTTGTGTCCTGGCGTCTTGGGTCTAACGACCGCTACAACGAAATCTATCGCCGCTATCACCTGAACGCCTATCGCGAGCTCGCCCGCTGGCGTCGCGCCGGCGTGAAAACGCCGACGGCCCCTACGCCGCCTCAGTAATCTTCGCTCACAATCGCGTAAAACCGGTTGAAGCGCGCCCCGCGCGGCGTAACTATCTGTTCAAACGACAGAGGAGAGTGCCATGCGGCGCATGATCTTGCTGGCCGGGCTTGCCATTGCGGCGACGCTTCCGGCCCGCGCGCAAGAAGCGGTGACGGATTTCACCTTGGACAATGGGATGCAGGTCGTGGTGGTCGAGGATCATCGTGCCCCCGTTGTCATGCATATGGTCTGGTACAAAGCAGGTTCTGCCGATGAACCCGCTGGCACCTCAGGCATCGCGCATTTTCTGGAACATCTGATGTTCAAGCAGACGGAAAACCTCGCCCCGGGTGAGTTTTCCGAGACCGTGACCGCCCAAGGTGGGCAGGACAACGCATTCACCAGTTATGACTATACGGCCTACTACCAACGCGTCGCAGCGGATCGACTGGAGTTGATGATGCAGATGGAGAGCGACCGCATGGTCAATCTGCGGCTGACCGAAGAGGATATCCTGACAGAACGCGATGTGATCATCGAAGAACGCAACCAACGCACCGAAAACAGCGCAGGCGCCCTCTTCCGCGAACAACGCATGGCCGCGCAATATATGAACCATCGCTATGGCGTGCCGATTATCGGCTGGCGTCATGAGATGGAGACCTTGGATATGGCCGACGCGCTGGCCTTCTACGAAGAATTCTATGCGCCGAATAATGCGATTCTGATCGTGGCTGGTGATGTCGAACCCGAAGACGTGCGCGCGTTGGCGGATAAATACTACGGCGTGATCCCGGCCAATCCTGATCTGAAACCACGTGCCCGGACGCAAGAGCCTCCGCAATTGTCGGCACGTCGTATGGTCTATCGCGATGCCCGCGTGGCACAGGAATATGTGACCCGCAGCTATCTCGCGCCGGAACGGGATGCAGGCGATCAGCGAGAAGCGGCGGCGCTAACGTTGTTGGCCGCGATCCTGGGCGATGGCCCGACGGCGGTTCTGCCACGCGATCTGCAATTTGGCAGCAAGCAAGCGGTCTACACAACGGCCTTCTACGGCGGCATGTCGCTGGATGACACAACCTTTGGGCTGGTGATCGTGCCGTCCGAAGGCGTGGGCCTGCAAGAGGCCGAGGACGCGATGGATGCCTCGGTGCGCCAATTCATCAAAGATGGCGTGGATGAGGATCACTTGCAGCGCATCAAAATGCAGCTGCGTGCGGCCCAGATCTATGCGCGGGACGATGCGGATGCGGTCGGCAACCGCTATGGGCGCGCTTTGACCAGCGGATTGACCATTCAAGACGTGCAAGACTGGCCGGATATCCTTCAATCGATCACCGGCGAAGAAATTGTTGCTGCGGCAGAGCGCGTGTTCAAAATCGAGAACTCTGTGACCGGCTGGTTGCGTAAACCTGCTGAGGAGGTGACCCAATGATCCGTTTTGTCCTAGGCGTTGTGATGATCTTTGCAGCCCTGCCTGCGCGGGCTGAAATCGACATCAAAGAGGTGACCAGCCCCGGCGGGATTACAGCATGGCTTGTCGAAGAACCGTCGATCCCCTTCGTGGCGCTGGAACTGCGGTTCCGAGGCGGCGGGACGCTCGATTTGCCGGGCAAGCGTGGTGCAACAAACTTGATGGTCGGCCTTCTGGAGGAAGGCACCGGCGATATGGATGCACGCGACTTTGCCAAGGCGACCGAAGAACTGGCCGCGCAATTTGGCTATCGCGCTTATGATGAATCCATCGCGCTCTCGGCCAAATTCCTGACCGAGAACCGTGATGAAGCGATTGCTCTGTTCCGCAAGTCGGTCGTAGAGCCGCGCTTTGATCAAGTGTCTATCGACCGTGTGCGCGAACAGGTGCTGAGTGGGATCCGGTCGGATGCCAAAGATCCAAACAGGATTGCATCGGCCAAGTTTGATGAATTGGCTTTTGGGGACCACCCCTATGGGTCTTCGATGGATGGGACCGAGGACAGCGTTCTTGGCCTGACGCGGGACGATATCATAGACGCGCATCGCGGTGCTCTGGCACTGGATCGGGTCTATGTTTCTGCTGTCGGGGATATCACCGCCGAGGAACTGGGCGTGATGCTGGATGATTTGCTGATGGGCCTCCCAGAAACAGGCGCAGCATTTGCCGGACCGGCGGAATTCAGCCTCGCCGGAGGTCAGACCATCGTCGATTTCGCGACGCCTCAGTCGGTCGCACTCTTCGGCCACGAAGGGATCGAGCGAGATGATCCTGATTTCTTTGCAGCCTTTTTGCTGAATACGATCATGGGTGGCAGCAGCTTTGACAATCGCTTGATGGAAGAGGTGCGCGAGAAACGCGGACTGACCTATGGCATCGGCACCTATCTGATCGCGATGGATCAAGCCGAGCTTTATCTGGGCTCTGTGGCCTCGGCCAATGATCGCGTGATGCAGGCGGTGGATGTGGTGAAATCTGAATGGGCGCGGATGGCGTCTGAAGGGCCAACACCTGAAGAGCTCGACGCGGCAAAGGCCTATCTGACCGGGGCCTATCCGCTCCGCTTTGATGGCAACGCCGCGATTGCGAATATTATGGTCGGCATGCAGATGGATGATTTGGGCCTCGACTATATCGCGGGGCGCAACGACAAGGTGCGCGCGGTCACGCTAGAGGACGTGCGGCGTGTGGCGGCGCGGCTGATGCGGCCAGAGGATCTGCATTTTGTGATCGTGGGGCAGCCTGAAAGCTGATTTCCTTTTAATTTAAGCCACTGAAAACCCCAGCGATGTCCGCTGGGGTTTTTTGTTTTGTGAAATGGGTTGACAGAATCTCCATTTAATACGATATCGAACTAAATAGTACGATGTCGCATTAAAATGGAGTAAGCAGATGACTATTTCCCGTCGCAAAGCCATCGCCCTTGTCGGCGGCGGCGTCATTCTCGCCGCAGCGGCTACAACCGGCTATCGCGTGACGCGCAGCCCGCAGGCCGCGGTGAAACCATGGGAACTCGCGGGCACCTACGCCGAACCTCGGCAAAAAGCGCTGTCCTTCGCGTTGCTATCCCCCAACCCGCATAACCTTCAGCCTTGGCTCGTGGATCTGTCCGAGCCAGACACGGTCGTGCTCTATGCCAATCCGGACAAGCTCTTGCCCGAAACTGATCCGATGAGCCGCCAAATCACGATTGGACTGGGGGCCTTTCTAGAGGTGATGCGTATTGCAGCGGCACAGGATGGGTTTCGCGTTGATCTGGACTATTTTCCAGATGGGTTTGACGCCAAAGCGCTGGATACACGTCCGATCGCGCGGGCGGTCTTTGTAAAGGATGCGGCGCAAGACCCCGATCCGCTTTTCGCGCATGTTCTGACGCGACGGTCCAATAAAGAGCCCTATGACACCTCGCGGCCAGTTTCGGGGTCAACGGTCGAGGTTTTGAAGGCTGCGAGCAGCGACCTTGCTTTTGGAAGCACTTTGGATGCCGAAGACATCGCTTACTTTCGGGATCTCACAACGAAGGCCTTGTTCGTCGAACTCAACACACCGCGCACCCATATGGAAAGTGTGGAAGTCTTTCGGATCGGCCACAAAGAGGTTGATGCCTCGCCCGATGGGATCGATCTTTCTGGGCCCATGTTTGAGAGTCTGAAATTGGCAGGTCTGTTTGATCGGGAACAAGCGGCCGATCCGACGTCCATGTCCTTTCAGGCTGGGCTGGATATGGTCGCTGGATATTGTGAAACTGCCATGGGGTATGTCTGGCTCACGACGGCCACGAATACGCGGATTGACCAGTTGAACGCCGGTCGGAACTGGGTACGGGTGAATCTTGCGGCGACTGGGATGGGTCTTGGGATTCATCCGCTCAGCCAGGCCTTGCAAGAATATCCCGAAATGGCCGCGCATTACCGAGATATTCACGCACGACTTGCGCCCGAGGGCGGAACGGTTCAAATGTTTGGACGTATTGGCTATGGTCCGGATCTGCCGCCTAGCCCGCGCTGGTCATTGGAACATAAGATTGTCGCAAGCTGACGAAATCGGAAAACTTGTTTTCGGCTTTTTCAACGAAGTCGGGATCATCAATCAATTGGCCACGCGGCAGCTGGAAAGCAAATTGCCGGGTGGTCTTTTGATTTCGCATTTCGGGGTGATCAATCACTTGATGCGCTTGGGTGACGGGCGCACGCCATTGCAGATTGCGACGGCGCATCAGGTGCCTAAAACCACGATGACCCATACGTTAGCCGGCTTAAAGAAAGCAGGGCTTATTGAGTTCGCGCCAAATCCAAAAGACGCACGGTCTAAATGCGTGATGCTGACAGATGCGGGGCGCAGGTTTCATGCCGAGGCAATCGCTGCGATCATGCCCGAGTTTCAGACGCTCTTGGGTGATTTTCCAGCAGATGAATTCGCCGCCGCCCTGCCATTTTTACAGCGTCTGCGCGGCTATATGGACGCGGCACGCGATTGAAAAACCCGGCCTTGGGCCGGGTTTGTTTGAGTATTTAGGGCAAGATGAAACGGGGCGCCTATTCGCCGTAAGGTACCCAGATATTTTTGACCTCGGTCGCGGCCTCTAGGAATTCGCGCCCTTCGCCCGCATCGCCCAGCCAGTCGCGGTCCTGGCCATTGTTCACCCAGGTCCGTTTCAGGTTGGCAGCACTTTTGGCTTCGATGGATCCGGACAAGTCAGAAGACGAGAAGCTCCAGATTGCATCCAAATTCAGATGATCCGCCATTGGGCCTGCGAGGTCCGCATGTGGCCCTGTGAGAATGTTTACAACTCCGGCAGGGACGTCAGATGTCTCGAGGATCTGATAGAAGTCCAGCGCGACCAGGGGGAAGGCCTCTGAGGCCGCAAGAACCAGCCTGTTGCCCATCGCGATGGCCGGTGCCATGAGCGAGACAAGGCCCAGAAGCGGGGTGTCATCGGGGCAGATGGCTCCGATCACGCCGACGGGTTCGCGCATGGCAAGGGCAACGCCTCGGATTGGCACATTATGGGCTTGGCCGTCGAACTTATCGGCCCAAGCGGCATAGGTGAAGAGACGCGAGATCGCGACGTCGACTTCAACGGCTCCGGAGTTACCGCCGGTTAGGCTGTCGATCCGCGCGGCAAATTCCTCAGATCGCGCAGCGAGGTTTTCCGCGATGTAGTAGAGGATTTGCGCGCGCAGATGGCCTGTGGTCTTAGACCATGCTTTTGCGCCTGCTGCTGCCTCGACAGCATTGCGCACATCTTTGCGATTGGCGATTGGGGATTGGCCCAAAAGCTGGCCATCCGGTCCATAGATGTTCTGCGAATAGCCACCGTCAGGACGTGCCTGCTTGCCACCGATATAGAGCTTTGGTGTGCGGTCCAGGGGATCGATAGACCCGATTTCGCTTGTGTCACCCGGGAAGGCTTCGATTTTGTCCAAAGCCTCGGTTTCGGCTTTTGGCTTGGTATAGGCCATAAGCCCTTCCCAACCGCCTTCGCGGCCAAAGCCGCTTTCGCGGATGCCGCCAAAGCCTGCCGCCGCATCAAAGAGATTGGTCGCATTGACCCAAACCACACCGGCCGCCAGTTTTGGGGCGATGTCGAGGGCGAGGTTCACGTTCTCGGTCCAGACCGTCGCGGCGAGGCCATAGCGTGTGTTATTCGCGATCTCGACGGCCTCTGCAGGTGTGCGGAAGGTCATTGAGCAGAGCACGGGCCCGAAGATTTCCTCTTGCATCAATAGGTCAGAGGGCGCGAGGCCGGTGATCAGGGTTGGCGGATAGAAACAGCCGTCTTCTGGCACATCGCACGGCGCGTGATAGGTTTCGCCCGCTGTGTTGGCGGCGACCATGGAGGTGATTGTGTCTAGCTGCACTGGATCAACGATGGCACCGACGTCGATGCATTTGTCCAGCGGGTCTCCGATGCGCAGGTTGGCCATGCGGGCCTTGAGCTTGGCGTAGAAGCGATCTGCGATGCCTTCTTGCACCAAAAGGCGCGATCCGGCGCAGCAGACTTGGCCCTGGTTGAACCAGATCGCATCCACCAGCCCTTCGATGGCGCTGTCGATGTCGGCGTCGTCAAAGACGATATATGGGGATTTGCCGCCCAGCTCTAGCGTTAGGGCCTTGCCGCTTCCTGCGGTCGCTTCGCGGATTTTGCGGCCGACAGAGGTGGAGCCGGTGAAGGCGATTTTGTCGATATCCTCATGGGTGACGATCTTTTCACCAACAGAACCGTCTCCGGTGACGATATTAACGACGCCTTTGGGCAGGCCCGCCTGGCGGCAGATGTCTGCGAAGAGGATAGCCGTCAGGGACGTATATTCGGCAGGTTTCAACACCACGGTGTTGCCCATCGCCAGCGCTGGCGCAACTTTCCAGGCCAGCATTAACAGCGGGAAGTTCCAGGGGATGATCTGGCCACACACGCCAAGCGCCTCGCGATCAGGTAATTCGCTGGCCATCAGTTGGGCCATGCCTGCGTGGTAGTAGAAATGCCGTTGCACCAGTGGGATGTCGATGTCGCGGCTCTCGCGGATTGGCTTGCCGTTGTCGAGCGTTTCCAGAACCGCAAAGAGGCGGCTGTGTTTCTGCAAGAGGCGCGCAATGGCATAGAGATAGCGTGCGCGGTGATGGCTCGACATACCGGACCAATCCGGAAAGGCAGCACGCGCCGCCATAACAGCAGAGTCTACATCGGCTTGCGTGGCTTGGCTGAGGTGGGCGAGGACTTCGCCATTGGCTGGGTTCTTAGATTCAAAGTCAGCCGTCGGTGCGGTGAATTCGCCGTTGATGAAGTGGCCGAACGAGGCCCCTTGGTCCACAAGCCAGGCCAGCGCATCACCAGCGCTTTCGGGGGCGGGGCCATAGTCCATCGTGTCAAAAATCTCTTTTACGGTCATGTCTCAATCCATTGGCCGGGCGTCGTTGACGCGTACTTTGTCTGCACTTTTCCCGAGTTTCACCTCGTCGATATATAGGACCTGTGTCGGCATCGGTCCGCTATGACGGCTTACGAAAGACCGGTAGATCCCATATTTGAAGTAGAACTCTCGGGGTACAAAATTGATGAAGTCTTTGATCGCCGCCTTGCGGGTTCCGTTCACATAGACTTCCAGAACTTCGCGGTCGTTGTCCGTATCCAGATGGATCATCACATCCGTCCACTTCCCGCGCATCGTGTTTATGTTCGCCAGCGTGAATTTCTTGACGTTGTCGCGCACATTGTCAGCGCTGCCCGTCAGGATGTGAACGCCCGCGACATAGGAATTGCCCCGCATTTCGAGCTGCATCAGCGGAGGGAACGACGGAAGCCCCCCTGCCGTTCCCGAGGGCCCACCACGTTGGTGGATCTGACCGACCGTCGTGTTGACCTTACTGCTCGTTTTGAAATCCTGTGGCACGTAGACCGAAAAGCCGATCCATTGCGTTGACCCATAGCGCCAGACCTGCTTCAGGCGAATTTCGCTGCGCTCTCTGTCGTTTTTGCAATCGCTCCAGCTGCCTTCGCTGGCGCAATCGCCGGGGCGCACTTCGAAACGCTGCGCGCGCTTACCTGCGCGCACCGGGGATTTCACGATCTGATAACCCCATTTAGTTTTGCTAAGCGACCGCTCGCCGGACAGACGTCGGGCGTCTGCATCCGTTGTGACAAGCGTCGTGGCCAGAGCAAGGGACAGCACCCATGCGATGCGTTTACCCCATGGCATGGCGGTACCCCGCGGAATAGCGGCCTGTCAGGTGATGTTCGAGTTGACGTTCGATATCACCCAGCAGCGACGAGGCTCCAAAACGGAACAGATCAGGCTGCAACCAGCGATCGCCAAGTTCGTCTTTCATCAGGGCCAGATAGACCAGCGCATCTTTGGCCTTGGAAATCCCGCCCGCGGGTTTGTACCCCACGCGATAACCGGTGCGGTCATAGTAATCGCGGATCGCGCGGATCATGGTCAGCGAGACGGGTAGGGTGGCGTTGACGCTCTCTTTGCCGGTCGAGGTCTTGATGAAATCAGCGCCCGCCATCATGCACACCAACGAGGCGCGGGCGACGTTGCGAAGGGTGCCCAGTTCTCCAGTTGCGAGGATGGCTTTGACATGAGCGTCGCCGCAGGCTTCGCGGAAAGCTTTCATTTCATCATAAAGTGCCTGCCAATTGCCTTGCAGTACATGACGGCGAGTAATAACGATGTCGATTTCGGAGGCCCCAGCGGCCACGGATTGGCGGATTTCTTCGACTCGCAGGTGGAACGGCGATAAGCCCGCAGGAAAGCCGGTCGATACAGCAGCCACAGGTATGCCGGTGCCTTCCAGAGCTTGAACCGCGGTTTCGATCATGTCGTGGTAAACACAAATCGCGCCGGTTGTGAGGTCGGGAAGGTCGAGATCGGCCAAAAGGGCAGGGTTCACCGGTTGTTTGGCTTTGGCGCAAAGGCGTTTGACCCGGCCTTCGGTATCGTCACCAGACAGGGTGGTTAGGTCGATCAAGGAAATCGCGCGACACAGCCAAGCCGCCTGATAGTCTTTCTTAACCGAGCGCCGTCCCGGCAAAGTCGCCGCGCGCCGTTCTACGGCCGAGGTATTTACCTGTACGGCGCGCACCCAATCCAAATCCAGATCCATGCCCGGATTGCGCGGCTCGATCGCCTGAGGCAGTTGATGCGTCGCTGCCTCGATGGTCGTAGTTTCCATGACTCGTCCTTCGCAAATTCCGAACTACCGTCTCATGCGTGTTTTAAGAGTTCAAGCGGTGTGACGCTTGGTACAGCTTCTAATTTGACCAAAAAGTCAAAATTTATTTGAGAATGGTTCTCAAGTTGCTTGACTTAATTGCGAATAATTCTCAATAACATTGACAGAGTTGAGAATGGTTCTCATATTCAATTTGAAATCGAAGGAAACCCAATGCGATTCTATCGTCGTGTTCTCTTGTCTTTTGTAATGGCCATTTTGGCTGCTCCATCCTTTGCGATGGATCGTTTGAATGTGGTTGCGACCACTGGCATGATCGCTGATGCGGCACGTCAAGTCGGGGGCGATCTTGTCGAGGTCAAGGGCCTGATGGGGCCGGGCGTGGACCCGCATGCCTATCGCCAGACCCGCACCGATATCGTTGCAATGACTCGCGCGGATCTGGTGCTTTGGCACGGTCTCTATCTTGAAGCGCAGATGGAAGATTTCTTCACCGATCTTTCCGCGAAACGTAACGTTGTTGAGGTCGCCGCTGGACTGGATACATCCCTGCTGCGCGGCCATGATGACTATGACGACAAGTTTGACCCGCATGTCTGGATGAACCCGGACATCTGGGCACTGATTGTAGAGCAAGTGCAAAGCGCTTTGACGGCAACGCAACCTGAAAGCGCGGATGTTTTTGCAGCCAATGCGCAAGAGCACCTCGCAGAGATTGATCGTCTCTCGGGCTATGCGAAATCGGCTTTGGCATCCGTGCCGGAACAGTCGCGCGTCCTTTTGTCTGCCCATGACGCTTTCGGCTACTTTGGTGAGGCCTACGGGTTCGAAGTCCTTGGTATCCAGGGCATTTCGACCGAGTCCGAGGCCGGTTTGAACCGCATCTCTGAATTGGTTGACCTTCTGGTAACCCGCGACATCCGCGCGGTCTTTGTCGAGACCTCTGTGTCGGATCGTTCCATGCGTGCCGTCATTGAAGGTGCTGCGGCCAAGGGGCACAAGGTCTCTATCGGCGGCGAGCTTTTCTCGGATGCTATGGGTGAGGATGGCACCTATGAGGGTACCTACATTGGAATGATCGATCACAACGCGACGGTGATCACCAACGCGCTTGGCGGTAATGCACCTTTGCGTGGCATGAACAACAAGTTGAGTGCGGGGTCTTAAACGATGGCAATGACGCTGGCTTCTTTGGACGGGCGGTCTCAGGCAGAAGATCCAACCATCAGCCCATTGGCTGTGCGGGGTTTGACCGTGTCCTATGGCGAAAAGCCAGCTGTCTTTTCGGTCGACATGACTCTGAGCAAAGGTCGTATGACGGCCATTGTCGGTCCCAATGGGGCCGGCAAATCCACATTGCTTAAGGCGGCCCTTGGCATCATTTCGCCTTTGGCGGGGCAGGCTTTGGTGCATGGGAAATCGCTGAAATCCCAGCGTCACCGGATTGCCTATGTGCCTCAGCGCGCCTCTGTGGATTGGGATTTCCCGACCCGTGTGATTGACGTGGTGCTGATGGGCTTGCAGCGCGAGCTTGGCCTTTTGGGGCGTGTCCGTGCCCATCATCGGGAAAGGGCTTTGGCCTGTCTGGACCGTGTTGGCATGCAAGATTTCGCCGATCGCCAGATTGGCCAGCTCTCCGGAGGCCAGCAACAGCGGGTGTTTCTGGCGCGCGCTTTGTCGCAGAATGCTGATCTCTATATGCTGGACGAGCCCTTTGCCGGTGTAGACGCCGCCACAGAACGCGCCATCATCGCCGTACTGAAATCCCTGCGTGAAGAGGGCAAAACCGTGGTCGCCGTGCACCACGATCTGGCGACTGTGACGGAATATTTTGACGACATTTTCCTGATCAACACACGCAAAGTGGCAGAAGGCCCGGTCGAGACCACCTTCACCGCGGAAAATCTTAATAAAACCTATGGCGGCCGTCTTGCGATGGCGCAGATCGACCAGCTGGAACTGGCCGCGGGCTGATGTTCTGGCAGGCGGTGACGCTACAGCTGGGCTATAACGCCACGCTTGTCATGCTTGGCGCGGCCTGTTTGGGCGTGGCGGCTGGGGTCACAGGGACATTCCTGTTTCTGCGCAAACGCGCATTGGTCAGCGATGCAATCAGCCATGCGACCCTGCCCGGAGTCGGCTTGGCCTTCATGCTTATGGTCGCCCTTGGAGGGGACGGCCGAAATCTGATCGGCTTGCTTCTTGGATCCGCTGTTTCAGCCGGGATCGGGCTGCTTTGTGTGAACTGGCTGACGCGTCGCACCCGTTTGGCAGAAGACGCGGCCATCGGCGCGGTGCTTTCAGTGTTTTTCGGCTTTGGGATCGTCTTGCTGACGGTTATTCAGACCATGTCCTCTGGCCGTCAGGCCGGGCTCGAAGGCTTCTTGTTGGGCTCGACCGCCGGCATGCTGTGGAACGAAGCCATGGTGATCGCCCTCGGAGGCGCGGTGACTTTGGCCTTGGTTGTAGCGTTACGGCGGCCAATGACTCTGGTGGCGTTTGATCCCGAATACGCCGCTGCAACGGGGCGCAATGTGGCCCAGATCGACCTTGCCATCATGGGTTTGGCCATGGCCGTGACCGTGATCGGGTTAAAAATCGTCGGTCTGATCCTGATCGTTGCAATGCTGATTATTCCGCCGGTGACCGCGCGGTTTTGGACTGACCGCACCGACACGATGGTGGTTATTTCCGGCGCTGCTGGGGGGCTTGCGGCCTATCTCGGGGCGGCATGGTCCGCCGTCGTTCCTTCGATGCCGACGGGGCCGATCATCGTCTTGGTCAGTTTCGCGGGTTTCGTCGTCTCGTTGCTACTTGCGCCCAACCGGGGGGTGCTCGCCGCCGTATTGCGCCACCGTCGCTTTCAGGCGCGGGTGCATCTGCGCCAAGGGCTTTTGGCGCTGGCGCAGGGGCAACCCATCTACGAACGTTACACGTCTCGGATATTGCAACGCGCAGGTCTTGTGTCCGCTGACGGTGTCGCCACCGAAGCAGGCCGTGCCCGCGCCGCGAAGGCGCTGCTTGACGAAAAGCGTTGGGAGATTGTGCGTGCTGATCAGGCGATGGAGGGCGCGGCGGCGCTCTATGACGGCATGCGCGCCTTGGAAACTGTGCTGACGGTCGACCAAATCGCAGAGGTCGACGCCAAACTTGCCCCACCCGAGGCCCTGGCATGAGCGGCGCAGAGTTCGTCCCCCTCAGTTTGCCCCCCCTCGTGATCGGGGTCTTGGCGGCTGTCGCCTGTGCCTTGCCCGGGAACTTTCTGGTCCTGCGAAAACAGGCCCTGATCGGAGACGCCATAAGCCACGTCGTCCTGCCTGGGATCGTCGTCGCTTTCCTGGTGACTGGCGTGGTGTCCGCCTGGCCCATGATGATAGGCGCAGCGCTTGCGGCCTTGGTCGCTGTCGGCTTGATCGAAGCCATTCGCCGCCTTGGCCGTATTGAACCGGGCGCGGCGATGGGTGTTGTGTTTACGGCGATGTTTGCGGGTGGTGTCTTGCTCTTGGAGCAAAGCGATACGTCCTCGGTACATCTGGACGTTGAACACGCACTTTATGGCAATCTGGAAAGCTTGATCTGGCTAGACGCGACGGGCTGGCAGAGCCTCTGGGATCCGGTCGCTTTGGCAGGTCTGCCTGACGAGCTTTTGCGGATGGCGATTACTCTGCTGGTCGTTGGGCTATTCACTTGGGTTCTGTGGAGACCACTAAAGATCTCGACCTTCGATGCAGGCTTCGCTGAAGCCGTCGGCGTGCCGACCGGCACGGTGGGATTGGGGTTGGTTGTGGTTTCGGCGATTGCAGCGGTTGCGGCCTTTGATGCGGTCGGCTCGATCATTGTGATCGCGATGTTTATTTGCCCTCCGGCTGCGGCGCGTATGATGACGAATAGCCTGGAGCGGCAAGTGTTTTGGAGCGTGGTTTTCGCGGTGCTTTCTGCCGTTCTGGGATATGTTTTCGCTGGCTATGGCCCACTTTGGTTCGGCGCGGCCAACGCGGTCTCCGCCGCTGGAATGATCGCGACGGTTTCCGGTATTTTACTGGGGTTGGCGGCTGTCTTCGGCCCCTGCCGTACGCGCAGCGGAGCCCCTGTCGCCTAACTCGGAAGGGCTGGCAGAATCGCGGCTGGGCGTGCTAGATTTGGCGGTATGCTACAAGAAGACCGCAAAATAAGCGAAAATCTACCGGTTATTCGTCAATTGGACGATGGCGCGATCAACCGGATCGCGGCGGGCGAAGTGGTAGAGCGCCCGGCTTCCGCGGTGAAAGAACTGGTCGAGAACGCGATTGATGCGGGTGCGCGCCGGATCGAGGTGGCGATTGCTGATGGCGGCAAAACGCTGATCCGCGCCACGGACGACGGCTGCGGTATCTCTGAGGCGCAATTGCCCTTGGCCATGAGCCGCCATGCCACGTCGAAAATCGATGGCTCGGATTTGCTGGATATCCACACCTTCGGGTTTCGCGGTGAGGCACTGCCGTCCCTCGGTGCGGTCGGGCGTCTGACAATCACTTCGCGGGTTGCAGGGCAGGGTGCGTTCTCCATCTCCGTTGCGGGCGGCGAGATGTCTGCGGTGAGGCCCGCGGCCTTGGGCGGAGGCACGATCGTCGAGTTGCGCGACTTGTTTTACGCGACACCGGCGCGGCTGAAATTCATGCGCTCGGATCGCGCGGAATCTCAGGCGATCAGCGATGTCGTCAAACGCTTGGCGATGGCGGAACCTTTCGTCGGATTTACCTTGCGCGATGTGACGGGCGGCGGCGACGGGCGTGTTTCGTTTCGCGCGGATCCCGAAAACGGAGATCTGTTTGACGCGCTGCATGGCCGTTTGGCGCGGATTTTGGGGGCGGAGTTTGCCGAGAACGCGCTGCGGATTGATGCAGAGCGCGAAGGGCTGCGATTGATCGGATATGCAGCGCTGCCGACCTATTCGAGGGGCTCGTCTGTGGCGCAATACCTGTTCGTGAATGGGCGGCCTGTGAAGGACAAGCTGCTCGTGGGCGCTCTGCGCGGGGCCTATTTCGATTTCCTCAGCCGAGATCGTCATCCGGCGGCGGCTTTGTTTATCGATTGCGACCCGCAGCTTGTGGATGTGAACGTGCATCCGGCGAAATCCGAGGTTCGGTTCCGTGATCCGGGTCTGGCGCGGGGGCTGATCGTTTCGGCTCTGCGGCATGCTCTGGCCGAGGCGGGGCATCGCGCCTCAACGACGGTGGCGGGGGCGACTTTGGGCGCGATGCGTCCCGAGCCGATCCCTGCAGGCGGTGGTGCGCGGGTTTACCAGATGGACCGTCCGTCTTTGGGAGCACGGACGGCAGCCTACCACGCGCAAGCGCCGGGTCTGGCCGAGGCGCCCACGGCTTGGGACAGCGCCCCCGGCGCGGGGTTGATGGAGGCGCCTGTTGCGGGCCGGGTTGATGCGCTCGATGAGGAACCGCAAGGGACTGAAGAGAGTGCCGAGGCTCAACCATTGGGTGCGGCACGTGGGCAGGTGCATGAGAATTATATCATCGCGCAGACGGCCGACGGCATGGTCATCGTGGACCAGCATGCGGCGCACGAACGGCTGGTCTATGAAAGGCTGAAACGCCAGATGGCGGAAAATGGCGTGGCGGCGCAGGCGCTTTTAATCCCCGAGATCATTGATCTGTCAGAAGGCGACTGCGCACGGATCCTTGCGGTCTCCGAAGAACTATCAAATTTCGGCCTGACGCTTGAGCCCTTTGGTGGAAGCGCGATCGCCGTGCGAGAAACTCCAGCCATTCTGGGCGAAGTCAATGCCCGCGCGATGGTGCTCGATATTCTGGATGAGTTGGATGATCAGGGCGAAAGCCTGTTGGTGCAGGCCAAGATCGAAGCAATTCTAAGTCGCGTGGCCTGTCACGGGTCGATCCGATCTGGTCGCCGGATGCGGGGCGAAGAGATGAATGCGCTTTTGCGTGAAATGGAAGCAACGCCGCATTCTGGCCAATGCAACCATGGCCGCCCGACTTATGTGGAATTGAAACTGGCCGATATTGAACGGCTGTTTGGACGGACGTGATGGATTTTTCTGACCCGCAAATGCAGACCTATGTGATGGTCGGAGCCGTCGTTCTGGGTGTGATCATCTTAATGCTCTGGTCGGTTCTGCGCGCGTCCTCCCGATCCGCAGATCAAGTCGCCATGATGGCGCAGCGTGTGGATCAACTGGCGACCGGGCAGGCGCAGCTGGACGGCAATATGGCGACGCTTGCGCAGTCTCAGGGGCAGATTGGTACATTGGTCGAGCAACGGCTTGGCGAGGTGCAGATCAATATGCATGAAAACCTCGCCAAAGTGCAGCGTGGTACGGGCGAGAATTTGGCCAAGATGCAGCAGCAGATGGCTGATAATCTTGGCGCGCAACAGTTAAAGCTGCAGGAAAACCTCGCGAATATGCAGCTGCGGACCAACCAATCGCTGGCGGATTTGCAGGAAAAGCTGAACCAGAGCCTGATGGGCAATGCGAAACAGACTGCCACCAGTCTGACCCAGCTTCAGGAGCGGCTCGCGACCATCGATAAAGCACAAGAGAATATCACCAAGCTCTCGGGCGACGTGCTAAGCCTGCAGGATATCCTTAGCAACAAACAGACCCGTGGTGCCTTTGGAGAAATCCAGCTCAATGACATCGTCGGCAAGGCGCTACCTACAGACAGCTATGCGCTGCAAGTCACGCTCAGTAACGGCAAACGGGCGGACTGTTTGATCCATTTGCCAAACCCGCCGGGCCCGATTGTGATCGACAGCAAGTTCCCGCTTGAGGCCTATGAGGCGATGCTGGCGTCGACGTCTGAGGCTGAGCTCAAGGCTGGGATCCAGATGTTTAAGACCTCTGTGAGGAAGCACATCAAGGATATCTCAGAGAAATACATCATCGAAGGCGAGACCGCAGATGGCGCGCTGATGTTCCTGCCCTCGGAGGCTATTTACGCCGAGCTGCACGCAAAGTTTCCTGATCTTGTCCGAGAGGGGTTTGAGGCGCGGGTCTGGATTGTCTCGCCGACCACCTGCATGGCGACGTTGAATACAATGCGCGCAATCCTGAAGGACGCTCGGATGCGTGAGCAGGCGGGGGAGATCCGTAAGGCTCTGAAAAACCTGCATCGCGATGTTGAGATTGTTGGCGAACGCGCCGGAAAGCTGGAAACCCATCTTCGGCAGGCGGGCGAGGACGTTGCCGGGATCCTGACCGCCAGCTCTCGGGCCAGCAAAAGGGCGCATAAACTCGATAACTTTGATTTCGAGGAACTGGCGCCTGAGGCTGATAACGTGGTTCCGCTGGCCAAACAGCCGGGTGAGTAGCCTAGTGTTTTTGCCTTAAATTGATGCAAGTCAAAGCCCATCTGCGGCGCGCGGTGACACTCTTTCCTCATGGAAGGAGATTCTCATGCTTGAGATTACACCGAGGAAAGTCGCTCAGATCGTTCTGATGGGCCGTGAATTGGACCGGGCCGAGGGCGAGCTACGCGGTTTTTTTGATCGCCTGAACGAAGAAGAACTGACGAGTTTGGTCGCGGTGATGTGGATCGGCCGTGAGAGCTTTGAGCCAGAGGACCTTGCACAGGCCATTCAGTCGGCAAAGGAGCACGCCACGACTCCGACGGTCGACTATTTGATTGGCACACCCCATTTGTCGGATCATCTGGAAAACGGCATGGAAGCGCTTGGCATTTCTTTGATTGACGCTGAAGACTCGCTGATCCGACGAGGGTAACAGCAGTCCTGCAAGCGCACTTCGCCGAGCGCCCATAAAATATGAAAGGCCCCAAGCGGGGCCCATCATCTTTTAGAAATCCAGGTTCTCGACACTCAGCGCATTCTTCTGGATGAATTCGCGTCGTGGCTCCACCACATCGCCCATCAGCTTGGTAAAGAGATCATCGGCCTCGGCCATATCCTCGACCTTGACCTGCAACAGCGTACGCGCATCCGGATCCAGCGTGGTTTCCCAGAGCTGATCCGGGTTCATTTCGCCCAGACCCTTGTAGCGTTGCAATGTCAGACCACGTTCGCCTTCGGTGAGGATCGCTTGCAAGAGATCCAGCGGCCCGTGAATGACCTGTGTGCGGTCTTTGCGCACCAAAGTGGCTGCGACGCCGTAAACCTCTTGCAGGCTCTCGGTAAAGCTGCCGGTCTTGCGGGCCTCGCCAGAACGCAGCATTGGGCCATCCAGCGTACGGACTTCCTCGACACCACGCAGGATACGCGCCAGTCGGATGCCGTGATCCTGTGTGATCCGACCCTGCCAGCCGCGCTCATATTCCAACGCGATCTGGTCCAGACGTTTGGCCACCTTATCGGCGACGCCTTGGAGGTCTGCGTCTACCGCGCCCGGCACAAAGGCACCCGCGACGGCAGCCTGTTCCAGAATGTGGCGAGGGTAGTGAGTCGGGAAGGCATCAAGAACGCGCTTGAGCTGACGTGCCTCGGTCACAACGCGCGCCAGATCAGCGCCGACCATATCCGCGCCCGATCCCAGCTTCAGGATCGCGCCTTCGACGCCCTGTTCTACGAGATAATCATCCAGCGCGGCTTGGTCCTTGAGGTAAACTTCGGACTTGCCGCGGCTCACTTTATAAAGCGGCGGCTGAGCGATATAGAGATGCCCACGTTCAATCAGCTCTGGCATCTGACGATAGAAGAAGGTCAGCAAGAGCGTCCGAATGTGCGCACCGTCGACGTCCGCATCGGTCATGATGACGATCTTGTGGTAGCGCAGCTTGCTTGCGTCGAATTCGTCGCGCCCGATTCCGGTGCCAAGCGCCATCACAAGGTTGCCGATTTCCTGAGACGACAGCATACGGTCAAACCGCGCGCGTTCGACGTTCAGGATTTTCCCGCGCAGAGGCAGGACGGCCTGCGTACCCCGGTCCCGACCGGTTTGGGCGGATCCACCAGCAGAATCCCCCTCCACCAAGAAGACTTCGGTCTTGGACGGGTCTTTTTCCGAACAATCCTTAAGCTTGCCTGCCAAGAAGTTCACATCCAGCGCGGTTTTGCGGCGAGTCAGCTCGCGCGCCTTACGGGCGGCTTCGCGGGCCATAGCGGCTTCGATGATCTTAGACACGATCATCTTGGCTTCATTCGGGTTCTCCTCAAACCACTCGGTCAGCTTCTCGTTCATCAAGCCTTCGACGGCGGGGCGGACCTCGGATGAGACGAGCTTGTCTTTGGTCTGAGAACTGAATTTCGGGTCAGGCACTTTGACCGAGAGCACGCAGGTTAGACCTTCGCGGGCGTCGTCACCGGTGAAGTTGATCTTTTCCTTTTTCGCGATCCCGCTTTCCTGCGCGTATTTGGTCAGGGTCCGCGTCAGAGCCCCACGAAAGCCCGCAATATGGGTGCCGCCATCCCGCTGCGGGATGTTGTTGGTAAAGGGCAGCACATTTTCGTGGTAGCTGTCGTTCCACCACATGGCGACTTCGACACCGATGTCGTCCTTTTCGCCGCGCACATAGATCGGCTCGGGCATCATGGCGGTTTTTGACCGATCGAGATATTTGACGAATTCCTTAACGCCGCCGTCATAGAAAAGCTCGGTTTTCAGTGGCTCGGCGGGGCGTTCGTCCTCAAGGATGATGCGGACGCCGGAATTCAGGAAGGCCAGCTCGCGCAGACGTTTTTCCAGCGTCTCAAAGGAATATTCCAGATTGCTGAAGGTGTCCGTCGAGGCCAGGAACCGCACTTCGGTCCCCGTGTGGTCACCCGCGTCGCCGACAACCTCAAGATGCTTGGCGGTTTCACCACGTTCAAACCGAGCAATGTGCTCTTTCCCATTGCGCCAGACGCGCAGTTCCAGCCAATCCGAAAGCGCGTTCACAACAGACACACCCACGCCGTGCAGGCCGCCGGAGACCTTATAGGAGTTGCTGTCAAATTTACCGCCCGCGTGCAGCTGGGTCATGATGACCTCGGCCGCCGAGACGCCCTCTTCGGGGTGGATGTCGACTGGAATACCACGCCCGTTGTCGCTGACTGACACAGAGCTATCCGCGTGAATTTTCACGGTCACATAGTCGGCGTGACCTGCCAGAGCCTCGTCGATGCCGTTGTCCACGACCTCATAGACCATATGGTGAAGCCCCGAGCCATCATCGGTGTCACCGATATACATGCCAGGGCGCTTGCGAACCGCCTCTAAGCCTTTGAGAACTTTAATAGAATCCGCGCCGTATTGCTCGGTGTTTTGCGCGTCGTCGCTCATGTGATGAGACCCCTTATTTCTTGCCCAATTTATAGCCGTTTTGGAGGGGAGTGTCACGCAATTGACGTGTTTTTTTGGGCGGAATCCCGGTCGTGTCGCGAGCACGGGAACCGAGCGAATTTGAGTATTTTTGGCAAGATGAAATCAGGCCTTTGACAGGGCGGAAATCCCGTCGTCCTCTGACACTGTAAGATACTGCGCACGGTCGCCGAGCGCATCAAATAGGTGGTCTTCGGTTCCGGTCATCCAGGCCTGAGCCTTTAAGTCAATCAACTCATCATAAAGCGCAGCGCGCCGATCCGCGTCCAGATGGGCGGCGACTTCGTCCAAGAGCAGGATCGGCGGGGTGCCAAGCGTGTCGGCAAGCGCGCGCGCATTGGCGAGGATCAACGAGATCAAGAGCGCTTTTTGCTCGCCTGTCGAGCAATCTGATGCGGGAACATTCTTGGCGATATAGGTCGCAGAAAGGTCAGAGCGATGCGGGCCGACCAGCGTACGACCGGCGATCAGGTCTCGACTGCGGCTTTCTGCAAAGGCCTCGCGAAAAGCGTCCTCAGAGGTCGGGCTCTCGCCTTCGCTTTGCAGTAGGTCCAGGTCGGCAATGGGGAAGGCGGTCGAGGTTTTCCGTTGCGCCTCAGTGAGTTGCGCGAGTGTGGCCAGGCGATTGGCATGGATCTGAGTGGCGCATTTCGCCATTTGATCCTCGAGCGCCTTGTACCAATGTGCATCGCGAATCTGTTCTTTCAAAAGCCGGTTGCGTTCCCGCATGGTCTTTTCATAGGTCAGTGACGCTTCGGCATGGTCTGGAAAGAAAGACAATGCTGTTCGGTCCAAAAACCGTCGTCTTCCTTCCGCGCCTTCGATCCATAATCGATCCATTGCGGGAATAAGCCATATCACACGACAGAGCGCGCCGAGTTTGGTCTGTGGGGCCGTTTTGTCGTTGATTTTAACCTGACGGGCCGCGCCGCTTTCCGACCACGTCTCAATTTCCTGAGTGCCTTCAGATGACGTCAGAATGCCGCTGAGTTTCCATCCCAAAGCCTCGGGACGGCGCATCATGTCCTGCGCCGAGGCGCGGCGGATACCCCGACCGGGCGAGAAAAGTGATACGGCCTCTAGGATATTGGTTTTGCCCGCGCCATTGGGCCCATAGATCGCGACTGGACGCGCGTCACAGCTTATTTCGCTGGCCTTATGGCTGCGAAAATGACTGAGTTTCAGATTGGTCAGCGCAAGCTGTGTCATGACCGGCCTCGTTTTCTTTCAAAGAAAACGGCGCGGAATTTTTGGAAAATTCCGCCCTGCCTCACACGCGCATCGGCATCACGACGTAAACGGCCGTGGTGTCATTGCCTTCACGCATCAATGTCGGATCACCTGCGGAGTTGAACATAAAGACAGCGTTCTCGCGATCCACTTGGCTGGCAATCTCCAGCAGGTATTTCGCGTTAAAGCCAATCTCTAGACGCTCATCGCCATAGGCCACCGCAAGCTCTTCTTCCGCAGCACCGGAATCAGGCGCGTTGACGGACAGAACCAAACGGTCCTCATCCAATGCCAGTTTCACCGCGCGAGACCGCTCTGAAGAAACGGTGGCCACACGATCCACAGCCTGTGCGAATTCTGCAGCATCCACTTCTAGACGACGCGTGTTGCCCGCTGGAATAACGCGTGTGTAGTCAGGGAAGGTGCCGTCGATGACTTTAGAGGTCAGCGTAATATCTGGCGTTGCAAAGCGAACTTTGGTGTCGCTGACGCTCACCGCGATATCCATATCATCGTCGTCCAAGAGCTTGCGCAGCTCGCCAACGGTTTTGCGCGGCACAATCACGCCCGGCATATCGCTCGCGCCATCCGGAAGATCAGAATCAATCCGCGCCAGACGGTGACCGTCTGTGGCCACACAGCGCAACACCTGACCGCCATCCGCATCAGAGACATGCATATAGACGCCATTCAGATAATAGCGGGTCTCTTCCGTCGAAATCGCGAACTTCGATTTATCAAACAAGCGACGTAGATTCGCCGCCTTGGCCGTAAAGTTGCAGGCATATTCCGAGGTCGCCATGACCGGAAAATCCTCTTTCGGCAGCGTCGCCAAAGAGAAGTTCGACCGACCTGCTTCGACGGTCAGCCTCCCAGCGGTCCCGTCGTCAGACAGAGTCACCAACGCGCCATCCGGCAGCTTGCGTACGATCTCATGCAGAGTGCTTGCAGAAACGGTCGTTGCACCCGCGCGTTCAACCATCGCGGCCGCTTTGTCGACCACTTCGATATCAAGGTCTGTCGCGCGGAAGGACACATTCGCGCCATCCGCTTCGATCAGCACATTGGCTAGGATCGGGATGGTGTTGCGGCGTTCGACCACCGATTGCGCCTGAGACACGGCCTTAAGCAGGGTGCCACGTTCAATGCTGATTTTCATCCCTTCGTCCTCCGAAGTAGCCGGGGGTGACAGACTAGCCTGTTCACCCTTAGGCTCAAGCTCTTTTTGGTTTTTTCGGCTGTATTTACGGGGCCGTCAAGCACCCAAAGAAAAAGCGGGCCCAAAAGCCCGCTGTAAGGTGGGGAGTGCCCCGCCTTTATGCTTCTAAGGCGCGGCGGAGAAGTTCGAGATCCTCGGCGATTTGACCGTCCGAGCTACGCAGCTCTTCGATACGGCGCACCCCGTGCATGACGGTGGTGTGATCCCGTCCGCCAAAACGACGCCCGATTTCTGGCAAGGAGCGGCTGGTCAGCTGTTTGCAAAGGAACATGGCAACCTGACGCGGGCGCGCAAAGTTGCGCAGACGTTTGGGGCCGATCATGTCGGACAGGCGGATGTTGTAGTGTTCAGCCACCCGGCGCTGGATTTCCTCGACACTGATCTTACGCTCAGAGGCACGAAGCACGTCGGACAGACAATCCTGCGTCAATTCCATCGTGATTTCGCGACCTACGAGGGAGGCAAATGCAAACAGACGGGTCAGAGCACCTTCAAGCACGCGCACGTTGGTGGAAATGCGATGCGCGAGGAATTCCAGTACGCCATCGGCAAGAACCAGATCTGGATATTGGCTACGGTACTGCTCGACCTTGCTTTGCAGGATGCCCAGACGCAGCTCATAGTCGGTCGGGTGCAAATCCACCACCAAGCCACATTGCAGGCGAGAGCGAATGCGGTCTTCCATGCCTTTGATTTCGCCAGGAGCGCGGTCGGCAGAGATAATGATCTGTTTGTTCTGATCCACCAAAGCATTGAACGTGTGGAAGAATTCTTCTTGGGTGGAGTCCTTGCCCGCGATGAACTGCACATCGTCGACCATTAGAACGTCTACAGAGCGGAACAGCTCTTTGAAGTCCATCATCTTGCGATCACGCAGGGCCTGAACAAAGCGATACATGAATTGTTCAGCAGATAGGTAAAGGACATTCAGGTCTGGACGACGGTTTTGCAACTCCCATGCAATCGCGTGCATGAGGTGGGTCTTACCAAGGCCAACGCCGCCATAGAGGAACAGCGGATTGAAGCTGACAGGACCACCTTCAGCGACACGGCGGGCGGCGGCATTGGCCAGCTCGTTCGGTTTGCCAACCACAAAGCTGTCAAAGGTGAAGCGCGCATCAAGCGGGGCGCCCGGCAGCTCGGCCTTAGAGGTTTCAAGGCGCGTTTGTGGAGAAGGGCGCACTGTTTCTGAGACAGGCGCTGCGGTCTCGATGGACGGAGAAGTTACCCGTGGCGCTGCGGCGGAATTCGCGACCCGGAAATGCACGCGCTGAACGGTTTCGCCCAGAGAGGTCAGTTTGTGAATAAGAAGGTCGCCAAAATTCTGGGACACATAGTTGCCGATAAAGTTCGTCGGAACGTTGAACGTTGCTACGCCGTCCTGAATATCAGCAAACTCAAGCGGTTCGATCCACGCCTTGTAGTTATTTTGCCCGACCGTTTCCAACATTTCACGTTGGAAAGCCCCCAGTTGATCTAGTGTCATTTGTCCCCGATTCCGCGTCCAATTCAATCGACCCCGAAAGAGTCGAACCTGCCAGTTTCGCAACCCAATTCCGCACTCACACCTTGGCTGGATGCTGAGCAGTCAGCACCTTGCAAAAACAATACGTCCCATTCCGTGAAAGTCCCCACCCTCACAGCGTAAGTTTCTTGCGCACCTTTGTGCGTTCAAAAAAGGATCGGACACGCAAGCCCTCAACCAGATTCTTCAAGAACATCACCATGTTTGCACACAGAAAGATGCACTACAACCTTTGGTTGAGCTTGGTTGTCGGTATTCGGTTTTCCCGAATGCTGTCCGCCCCCCGAAGCGGCGATATGAATCGCACTTATGAAGCTAGCAATTTCGGAATGAGAGTCGCAACTGATCTTCGAACTTGACTCATGAAATGGTCGAAAAGAATCTCTCTCAGTGAGATCAAATTTTCATAAAAAAAGGCGCCAACCACATAGGGGAGGCGCCTTTTTTTACTGTTTGATAAGGGTTTAGCCCAGAGCTTTGACCCGTGCCGCAAGACGAGAGATTTTGCGGGATGCCGTGTTCTTGTGGAAGATACCTTTGTTCACACCGCGCATTACTTCTGGTTGAGCTGCCTTGAGGGCTTCTGCGGCTGCGGCGTGATCGCCAGACGCAATCGCTTCCTCTACTTTGCGCAGAAAGGTGCGGATGCGGGAGCGACGGGATTGGTTGACCAGAGCACGGCGTTCATTCTGACGTGCGCGCTTTTTGGACTGTGGTGAGTTTGCCATGAATCTCAGACCTTTATTTCGTGTTCGTTTCTCTATTCTGCGTGAGACCAAAGACAACGGGTCTGCCCGGTTTCCCGGGTCCGATTCTTGCCTAAGCGGGCATCACGCGCATGTATGACGGCGGTCTTTACAGAGTTTTACTGGTGAATGGAATAGCAAAAATCCAAGCGAGGATTTTGCACCTGCAGCAAAGCGAATCGTTCCGATCGAATCCCAATGCTCAAAAAAATTGCACCGCTGACGTGCGCCCATGAAAAAGGCCGCCCGAAACGGACGGCCTAGAACAGGTTCGGACAATTTACTTGTCGCGGAACTGAGCCTGACGCTTTTCTGCAAAGGCGGCCATGCCTTCCTTCTGATCTTCCGTCGCAAAGAGCGAATGGAACAGGCGGCGCTCATAAAGCAGGCCTTCGGTCAGGGTTGTCTCATAGGCGCGGTTTACGGCTTCTTTCGCGGCAATCGCACTCAGCATGGATTTCTCGGCGATCTTCTGCGCCGCGCCCATGGCTTCGTCCATCAACTTCTTGCCCGGCACAACACGAGACACGAGACCCGAACGTTCGGCTTCGTCAGCATCCATGAAGCGTCCGGTCAGATGCATGTCCATGGATTTAGATTTGCCGACATAGCGCGTCAGGCGCTGCGTGCCGCCTAGGCCCGCGATAACGCCCAAATTGATCTCGGGCTGGCCGAATTTCGCGGTGTCCGACGCAATAATAAAGTCGCACATCATCGCCAGTTCGCAGCCGCCACCAAGCGCGTAGCCAGAGACGGCCGCGATGATCGGCTTGCGGATCTTAGTGATCGCATCACCGTGGTCGCCAAAAAAGTCAGAGAGGAACATTTCAACGAATGTCTTCTCGCTCATTTCTTTAATGTCGGCACCGGCGGCAAAGGCCTTCTCCGAGCCTGTGATTACAATGCAGCGGACTTTGTCATTCTGATCGGCCTCAGACAGAGCTTGGCCCAATTCCTTCAGCAGCTCTGAGTTCAGAGCGTTCAATGCATCAGGGCGATTCAGTTTGATAAGAGCTACGTGGTCTTCAACTTCGACGATGATCGTCTCAAAAGCCATGGATCCGCTTTCTGTTGTTCCAAGTAAGCTCGATTCCTTACCATGTCGGAAGGGGGGATCAAGTTATCTTTGGCATTGCGCACAGTAGAAAGATGAGCGTCCAGACTGCGTGATTCTCAGAATCACCTTGTCACAATCAGGCGTTTTGCAGGGTTCGCCCTCGCGCCCATAGACATCAAAGCTGTGCTGAAAATATCCAAGTTCTCCATCGGCTTGGCGGAAATCACGCAAGCTGGAGCCGCCTGCTTCGATGGCCTCTGACAGCACCTCACGAATGATTGGCACCAAAGCGGCGATCCGAGGCGCGGAAATTTTGTTGACGTGGCGTTTGGGGGAAATGCCAGCACGATAAAGCGCCTCGCATACATAGATATTGCCCAGGCCAGCGACGATTTTCTGATCCAAGAGCGCCGATTTAATCGGCGTTTTGCGGGACTTGAGCTGCTCGACCAGGTAGTCCTCATTGAAATCATTACCCAAAGGTTCGGGGCCAATATCGCAAAGCAACTTATGGGCATCAGCTGTTGCAGTCTCCAGCAGATCCATAGCTCCAAAGCGACGCGGGTCATTGAACGTAACCCGAGCTCCATTGTCCATGTCAAAGACCACGTGATCGTGTTTCTCAGTCTGAGGATGGTTATGCGCAAATTGCCCCAGTGGGTCGCCAGAGACCGTCATGCGTCCTGACATGCCCAGATGCACCAGCAAGGTCTCTCCGCTGGCAAGGTCCATAAGGATGTATTTCGACCGGCGCCTCAGCCCCAAAACCTTTTGCCCGGTCAGCCGCCCCGCCATGTTTTCTGGGAACGGCCAACGCAGGTCTGGGCGGTTTACCGAAGCTTTTGCAATCACAGCCCCCGTCATCGCGGGTTCAAGCCCTCGGCGGACGGTTTCAACTTCGGGCAATTCAGGCATGGGATCCGCTCCTTCTTTGGCTCTTCTTAGCGGCTCAGATAGGACAGGCAAAGCCCGCGTCCACCGAGCCAATAGATCGCATTGTAAGCGCGGCTTTGGCTCTATATGTAAGGCAGGGAATTTCTGAGGGGCCGCGACATGAGCCAAGCTGACCAAACCACCACGCATTTCGGGTTTGAAACCGTGCCAGAAGCCGAAAAGGCCGGGCGTGTGCAGGGCGTTTTTGGCTCGGTTGCCTCAAAATACGACATCATGAACGACGTCATGAGCATGGGCATCCACCGCATCTGGAAAGACGCGATGATGGATTGGCTGGCACCACGCCCGGGGCAAAAGCTTTTGGATGTAGCGGGCGGCACAGGGGACATTTCGTTCCGGTTTCTGGATCGCGCAGGTGCGGGGCATGCCACGGTTTGCGACTTGACCGAACCAATGCTGGTCGAGGGCCGCAAGCGCGCCGAAGCAGACAAAATGGCGGATCAGCTGGATTGGGTTGTGGGCGATGCCATGGCGCTGCCGTTTGAGGACAACACCTTTGATGTCTACACGATCAGCTTTGGCATCCGAAACGTGACCCGCCCGCAAGAGGCCCTGAACGAGGCCTACCGCGTGTTGAAACCCGGTGGCCGTCTGATGGTGTTGGAGTTCAGCCAGATCCCGAATGACATGATGCAGAAGGCCTACGACTTGTATTCCTTCAACGTCATTCCTCGCATGGGTCAGGCCATCGCAAATGACCGCGACAGCTATCAATACCTGGTGGAAAGCATCCGCAAGTTCCCAGATCAGGACACCTTCCTTGCCATGCTACGCAAGGCCGGGTTTGAGAACGCGAAATACCGCAATCTGACAATGGGCATCGCGGCGCTGCATTCGGGTTGGAAACTCTAAGTGCGCGGACCTCACAATATCTGGCGCCTGATCCGAACCGGCGCAACGCTTGAACGTACAGGTGCAATGGGCGTGGTGCTCGAAGCCTTTGAGGCGCCCAAACCCTTGCGCATTCTGGCGCGCACTTTGGTCTGGCCGTTTCGCTGGATTGGCATCAAGGGTGACCCGAATATGCCGCCTGTTGTGCGGGCCCTGACCGCCTTGGGGCCGGCCTATATCAAATTCGGTCAGGTTCTTAGCACGCGTCCAGATGTGGTCGGCTCTGAAATGGCGACGCAACTGCGGGTCCTGCAGGATCGCTTGCCGCCGTTTTCCGTCGCCGAGGCGAAAGCCGCGATTGAATCAGAACTTGGCGTCGCGCCTGATGAGATCTTCTCGGAATTCTCAGAGCCCGTCGCGGCTGCCTCGATTGCGCAGGTTCACAAAGCCAAACTTGCTGACACCGGCGAGGTCGTCGCAGTCAAAGTGCTGCGCCCCGGCATCGAACGCGCCTTCCGCAAGGACGTGGATGCTTTCTACTTCGCGGCAGATTTCATCGAATTCGTAGCTCCTTTCTCTCGGCGTCTGCGCCCGCATGATGTGATTGAACATTTCGACGGAGTCGTCACCGGCGAACTGGACCTCCGCCTAGAAAGTGCATCCGCCAGCGAGTTTGCTTCAAACACCGTGAATGATGCAGGCTTCCAAGTCCCAACCATCAAATGGGACCATTCCGCCCGCCGCGTCATGACCATGAGCTGGGCCGAAGGCGCGGCCATGGGCGACAACGACGCTCTGCGCGCTGCAGGACACGACCTGCACGCCCTTGGGGCACGCGTATTGCAGCTCTTCCTTAGCCACGCGCTGCGTGATGGCTATTTCCACGCGGACATGCACCAAGGTAACCTTAAGGTGGCCGCGAATGGCGATATCATCGCCTATGACTTTGGCATTATGGGCCATATCGACGAATACACCCGTCGGGTCTACGCCGAGATCCTCTTTGGATTCATCCAACGCGACTATAAACGCGTCGCCGAAGTCCATTTCGAGGCAGGCTACGTGCCCGCCGATCAAGACGTCGACGAATTCGCCCGCGCCCTGCGTGCCGTCGGCGAGCCGATCTTTGGCATGGACGCCACTCAGATTTCGATGGGGCGCCTGCTGAACTACCTCTTTGAAGTCACCGAACGCTTCGGCATGGAAACCCGCACCGAGCTGATCCTTCTACAACGCACAATGGTTGTCGTCGAAGGCGTCGCCCGTTCGCTGGATCCAAGCGTCAACATCTGGGACGTCGCCAAACCGGTCGTCGGCGACTACATCCGCGACTCTGTTGGCCCCAAAGCGCTTGCTCGTGATCTTTGGAAAACGGCGCAGGTATTGTCACGTTTCGGCCCGCGTTTGCCAGGCCTCGTTGAATCTGCGCTGATCAAACAGATTTCCGAAGAACCAGAACCACGCCGTCGCATCTGGCCCATTGTCGCCAGCAGCATGGTGCTCGGCGCGGGCCTTGGGATTGGAGCCGTGTACCTCGCGGTGACCCTGCTCTAGCGGCGGGTCAACCATTCCGCATTTGGCAACACTGCGTGCCCGCCGCGTTGCACGGCTGGTTTCATCTTGCCAGAAATACTTAAATCCAGGCATCGCTACAAAAAGCGCCGACCAATGGCCGGGGCGTTTTTTAGCAAAAAGAAATCAGATCAGTTGATCAGCCCCGCATGACGCATGGCCGCATCAATCTGCGCCTTGGTGCTGTCCAGCAACCCTGTCAGCGGAGAGCGCACCTCATCCGAGCACAGACCCAGCTGAGACATACCGTATTTCGCACCAACCAGACCGGGCTCTACAAAGATCGCACGGTGCAGAGGCATCAATCGGTCCTGCAGTTCCAGCGCCTTGCTGTAGTCACCTGCCAGAGTGGCCTCTTGGAACTCTGCGCAAAGACGCGGCGCGACGTTGGCTGTAACAGAGATACAGCCCACACCACCATGTGCGTTGAAGCCAAGTGCCGAGCCATCTTCGCCAGAGAGCTGAATGAAGTCCGCACCGCACATCTCGCGTTGGTCGCTTACGCGGGCAACATCTCCAGTGGCGTCTTTCACGCCCACAATCCGAGGCAGTTTCGCAAGCTCACCCATGGTCTCAGGCGTCATATCGATGATCGAGCGGCCTGGAATATTGTAGATCACGATCGGCAGATCGCAGCAGTCATGCAGCTCGCGGTAGTGCGCCAGCAATCCGCGTTGCGTTGGCTTGTTGTAGTAAGGCGTCACAACAAGGCCCGCATCCGCGCCGGCTTTTTCTGCGAATTGCATAAAGCGTACGGCTTCAACGGTGTTGTTTGACCCAGCGCCCGCGATCACAGGAATACGGCCCGCCACCACTTTGACGACCTCTTCGATCACGGTCTCGTGCTCTTCATGGGTCAATGTCGGGCTTTCACCCGTCGTCCCAACCGGAACCAAACCATGAGAGCCTTCGCTAATATGCCACTCAACCAGCTTCTTGAGCGTATCCAAATCCAGCTCGCCGTTCTTGAACGGCGTGATGAGTGCAGGCATAGACCCTTTGAACATAACACGCTCCTTTGTTGTGCGATCTGGGCAGGACGCCCAAGTGACAGGCCGGAAGTCGCCGACCCAGGTTGAATTTCGCGCGGACCCTAGCCGGAAGTGGCGAGGTTGCCAAGTTACTCATTGGACCATGAGCAATCCGCATCTATGTTTGCCCTATAACCCGCAGCGAGGTGGAAAACGCAAGAGATGATGCAGCGGATTTGGGCAGTATTTTTGGTTTTCATCGTCAGCAGTGCAGCTTGGGCACAGCAGGCGGTGGATATTTCGCCTGTGATGCGGGCTATCCAGTCTCAAAACTGGAGCGAAGCTGCGCGGCAATCTCGCAGTTATGGTCCTGTGGTTCAGGATATCGTCGAATGGCACCGTTTGCGCGCGGGCGACGGCACTTGGCGCGATGCACAGAGTTTCCTGCGCCGCAATGGGGATTGGCCAGGGTTGCCCTTGTTGCGTCGTAAACAGGAACCCAATTTCGCCGATGCGCCCGCCGATGCGATCTATCAGGTCTTTGCCGAAACCGGAGCGCAAACCGCTGAAGGCGCGCTTCTACTAGCTGATGCGTTGAAGGCGCGAGGGTTGCGCGACGAAGCCAATGCGACAATCACGCAGGCTTGGTTGGAACGCGCCATGAGCGACGAGGAACATGTGGCCTATCTCGCGCGCTATGGCGATGTCCTGAAATCGCGCCATGTGGACCGCCTAGATGCGATGCTTTGGAAAGGCTGGCGGGAAAACTCTCAGCGGATGTACCCGCTTGTACCAGATGGTTGGCGCAAGCTGGGTGCCGCGCGGCTTGCGCTGCGCGAGAACCGTACGGGCGTAGATGTATTGATCAACGCGGTGCCCTCAAGCCTCTCCGACGATCCGGGGTTGGCCTACGAGCGGTTTCTGTGGCGCATGCGAAAAGACCGAGATGCAGGGGCCGCCGAATTGATCCTCTCGCGGAGCGAGGCGAGAACCTTGGGCAATCCCGAGGCCTGGGCCAAGCGGCGTCTGGCACTCGCGCGGTCTGAAATGCGGGAAGGGCGCGCTGCGCAAGCCTATAATATTGCCGCTCAGCATGGGTTGATTGGCGGCAGTGACTTTGCACAACTTGAATGGCTCGCGGGATATATCGCCCTCAGGTATCTCGACGAACACTGGCTGGCGCTTCAACATTTCGTTTTCTTTGAACAGGCTGTGCAGACCCCGATTTCCCTTGGCCGCGCAGGGTATTGGATCGGCCGTGCCTATGAAGCCATGGGCGATCAAGCTGCGGCGCAACGGGCCTATGCCGGAGGCGGAGCCTATCAAACCACATTCTACGGGCTTTTGGCGGCCGAAAAGGCGGGACTGCCGGTCGATCATTCCCTGTCAGGGCAATCAAATGTCCCGAACTGGCGTGGGGCTGCCTTTGCGCGCTCAACGGTGCACGAGGCTGCAAAGATGTTCTTGGCATCTGGCGAAGGAGCTCTTGCCGAGAGGTTTTGGCTGCATCTGGCTGAAACACAGGATGTCCTTGGAATGGCGCAGTTGGGCGCGATGGCGATTGAGTTGAATGACCCTCATATCGCGGTGAAGCTTGGTAAGTATTTTGCCAGCCAAGGCATAGAAATCCACGCGCCCTATTACCCGCTGCACCCTCTGGCCAATCGCACGGATCTTCCTGTTCCAAAAGAGCTGGCGCTCGCCATCGCCCGCCGCGAAAGCGAGTTTGATCCTTCAGTTGTCTCCCACGCAAATGCCTATGGGTTGATGCAGATCTTGCCCGGTACAGCAAAGCTCGTCGCAGGCGCGTTGGGCGTGGGGTATTCCCGGTCTAAACTGCTGAGTGATCCGGCCTATAATGTGACCCTTGGGGCGGCCTATCTGGATGGGCTCAGCGAGGAATTTCAGGGGAATGTGATCATGATGGCCGCGGGCTATAACGCGGGCCCACGTCGGCCCGAAGCCTGGATGGCGCGGCTCGGTGACCCTCGCCGCGCGGGCGGGCCAGATATGATCGACTGGATTGAACATATCCCGTTCACAGAGACGCGGAACTACGTGATGCGCGTGTCCGAAAGCTTGCCGATCTATCGCGCTCGGTTGGGGAAAGATCCTCTGCCGATCCCATTTTCTGAGGAAATTCGCGGCAGCACTCTGGCGAATTAACCCAGCGATTGCACGAGGATCATGATCCCCGAGAACAGCAAGAGTGTCAGCACCGCGCGTTTGAACCCTTTGGCTGTGACGCGATCATACATCCAGACGCCCGCAAGGGCTCCGAGGATCACAATCGGCATCGAGACCAGTGACAGGCGCAGAACTTCAGATGTCAGTTGCTCAAAGGCGAGCATCGACACCGTAGACAGCGCCAAGATCGCAAGGTTGTAGGGCTGATAGCGTGCGCGCTGTTCGGCGGGGTGCAGGCCTCGCATCTGATACCACACAACTGGCAGGGCTCCGGACAGGCCAGCAAGCCCACCGAGAATGCCACCGAGAAATCCAATGATACGATCCCAGATCAGCCCTGTTACGCGAATTTGCGGCACCGAGCGCCGCGCCATGAATTGCCAGAGCGTATAGGCGATCAAGAAAACACCCACGATGAGTTTGACCCTTTCGGGCGCACCGTAGGCGACAAGGGCTGTACCGATAGGAATGCCGAGAATACCCGCCCAGATCAAAGGCCAGGCCTTGGGCCAAGAGATATGTTTCGCCAGTTTCGCAAGTCCCGTCAGTTGCCCTGCGGTAGCGCTCAGAACGACCAATGGCGGCACCAGATAGGCCGGGAGCGCGGCGAACCAGATGCCTGACACCACAAGCGCAAAGCCAAACCCCGCAAAGCCGCTGATAAAGCCACCCACAAAGGCGCCAAGACCGACTGTTATGAGGATCATTGGGTCCATGGATTATTCCGACGACACCCGCTCGCGCCAAAGCGTAAACAACCCAGCGCCCACGACAATCGCTGCACCCACCGCGACGTTGATGCGAAGGGTTTCCCCGAAGACGAGGATCCCGAGGGACGCCGCAAAGGGCAGCTGCAGATAGGCAAAGGGTTGCACCGCACTGGCTTCGGCCACCTCATAGGTCTTGATCAAAAGCCAATGTCCAAAGACGCCGCTGCAACAGAGGATGCCCATCCAGATCAGATGCGTTCCTGTCATGACTTCCCAGTGAAACACTCCAATCGCCGTCATCACAACGCAGCCCACAACGCCTGTATAGAAAAAGCTCGTCATCGCATCGTCTTCGCGCGCGACATACCGCGTCGCCAGCCCATAAACCGCGAACATGGCAGCACCCAGCAAAGGCACCGTAGCAAGTGGAGAGAATACACCCACGCCGGGTTGCAGAATGATGAGAACGCCCACGAGGCCCGCGCCAATCGCCGCCCATCTGCGCCAGCCGACCTTTTCGCCCAGAATTGGACCAGACAGGGCGGCGATCATCAGAGGATAGCAGACAAAGATCGCATGGGTCTCGGTGAGGCCGAGCAGGGTAAAGGCCAAGACGGTCACGATAATCTCGGCGGCCAAAAGCGCGCCGCGAAAGATTTGCGTCAGGGGGAACTTCGTGCGGGCCATCTTGCGGATACCTCCGCTGCGCTGAGCCAACACCAGAACGAAGGCGGCAAAGAACCAATAGCGGATCATGATCACGAGATAGAGGTTGTATTCTTCCGCCAGAAACCGCGAAATCCCGTCCTGCATGGCAAAGACGAAGGTCGTCAGGCACATGAGAAGAATACCAAGACGGTTGGACGCTTGTGCCATGGTTTATCCTTTCACGCCGACGGTCATGTGCCGCTTGCGCCCAAACCCCGGAACGCGCTCGATCGCAAAGCCAGCATCTTCAAGCCCCCGTCGCACAAAACCCGCCGCCGTATAGGTCGCGCAGGTTCCGCCAGTTTTTGTGAGATCCCCGACAGTTTGCATCAGGTCTACATCCCAAAGTTCTGGATTCTTGGCAGGCGAAAACCCGTCTAAAAACCACGCATCCGCCTGCCAATCTTGCTGCGCCAAGGTCTCGCGCGCATCACCCAGGATCACGCGTGCCTCAATCCCATCGAGCTTCGCCAGCGTCGGATCCTTTTCCCAAGCCGCAGAGAGCCGCGCGGCAAAGGGCGCGAGCTCGGGAAAGGCCTCATGCGCGCGGCGCATCTCTGTTGCGCTCATTGGAAAGGCTTCAAAGCTTGTGAAGCTTAGCGGTGTCTCCATCCCCGCTGCCTCCCAAGCCTGCCAAACAGCCAAAAGGTTCAAGCCAGAGCCAAAACCCAACTCTGCGATATGAAACCCATCGACAAACCGTGCGGGCAGATCATTGCCATCCAGAAACACATGGCGCGTTTCATTCAACCCGTTTTCCAAACTGAAATAGGGGTCATCAAACCGCGTCGACACGGGGATCGTGCCATCGCGCCAGATCAGCTCTGCACTCTGGTTGCTCATTGCGGATTGCCTTAAAGAGAGGGACGCGTGGTCCGACGCGCAACTGTGACGCAGCTTGGGGTGATTTGGCAATGGTGGATGTGACGGTCTATGGGGCTGGGATCTTTGGGCTTTCGGTCGCCTGGTCTTGCGTCAAACGTGGCGCCAAGGTGCAGGTGATCGATCCAAATGGTGTCGCCACTGGCTCCTCTGGTGGTATTGTCGGCGCGCTGGCCCCTCACACGCCAGAGAATTGGAACGACAAGAAAGAGTTCCAGTTTCAAAGCCTGATCATGGCAGAGGACTACTGGGCCGAGGTCGCCGGGGTGAGTGGACAGTCCCCCGGCTATGCAAGATCAGGTCGTCTGCAACCCATCGCCGATCAGCGTGCTCACGATCTTGCGCTCAAGCGCCAACAAGAGGCGGCGGATCTCTGGCGCGGCAAGGCCATTTGGGAGATCAAACTTGCGGCCGATTTCGAAGGTTGGTGCCCCCAAAGCCCCACAGACCTTGTCATTCACGACACACTCTCAGCCCGCATTCATCCGCGTCAGGCCTGCACGGCGCTTGCAGCGGCTCTTGGGGCAAAAGGTGTAGAGATCACTGCGGATGGAGCGCCCAGGGGTCACATTGTCTGGGCGACGGGCTGGCGTGGGCTGCTTGAACTTTCAGAGGAAACGGAGCGCCCAATCGGCAATGGGGTCAAAGGGCAAGCGATCTTGCTAGAGCTCAATCGCGCTGGGATGCCTCAGCTCTATGCAGATGCGTTGCATGTGATCCCTCATGCGGATGGGACAGTTGCGATCGGCTCGACCTCTGAGCGTAACTTTGAGGATCCAAACGCGACAGATACGCAGTTGGACGAGATCTATCAGCGCGCGATAGACGCAGTGCCCGCTCTAAGAGATGCACCAATCCTCACGCGCTGGGCCGGCGTGCGCCCGCGTGCAAAAAGTCGAGCGCCCATGCTCGGGAACCATCCTACGCGCGCGGGTGACTTCATCGCCAACGGTGGCTTTAAAATCGGCTTTGGAATGGCACCAAAAGCAGGCGAGGTGATGGCGGATTTGATCCTGGAAAGCCGCGACAAGATCCCAGAAGGCTTCCGCCCTGAAGCCTCACTCTGACCTATTCATCTTGCCAGAAATACTCAAATTATCCTGTGATTTCGACTTTCAAAGCCTGCATGAGGCGTTCCACCGACGCCTGATATCGCTCTGACACCAAACGACCTTCATCGTCAAATTCTGATCCCGCCGAGGCAATACCGACTTCCGGCGCTGCTGCGATGCGCACGCTGAAAGGTGTCATACAGGTACGCAGCATGGTTTGCGCGCGCACGCCTCCGGCGCGGCCAGCAGCAGCACTCATGACCGCCACAGGTTTACCCGCCCAAGGGGACGGTTTTGCGCGGCTCACCCAATCGAGCGCGTTTTTCAGAACGCCGGTTATGCCGCCGTTGTATTCAGGCGTCGAGATAATGACCGCTTCAGCGTCGGCAATTTGAGACACCAGTGTCTCAACCACGTCTGGCAGACCGTGCTCGTCCTCAAGGTCTCCGTCGTAGAGCGGGATATTGAGGTCGGCTTCCAGAAACTCACACTCGCCGTACAAACGCGCGGCTTCCCGGATGAGCTTGCTGTTGACCGAGTCTTTGCGAAGGGAACCCGAAATGCCCAATATCTTCGTTGCCATGATGGCCTCCAGTCTGTGCGTTGGGGCTAAGGTATAGCGACAAACCAGCGGGGCAACTGGCGATTGCGCACAGGAGTCAAGCTGATCACGCACAGAAAAACCCCGCGCAGATGGCCTCTACGCGGGGTTTCGAAGTGTTTCGACCTTAGCCTGCAGTCGGCAGGATCACGATCTCAACGCGGCGGTTCTGCGCGCGGCCCTCTGGTGTGAGGTTCGATGTCACCGGCTGGCTTTCTCCGCGGCCAATCGCGTCGATCCGGCCGAATGGGACGCCCTCGGCCATTAGCACATCTGCGACCGCGTTTGCGCGGCGCTCAGACAGGGTCTGGTTATAGGTCGCGTCACCTTCGTTGTCGGTGTGGCCGATGACCTGAATGGTAGAGTTCGGATAGGCCAAGAGGTTGCTTGCGACAGACCGCAGGTCACGCTGCAAATCGGCGCGTACGGTGTAGCTGTCGGTGGCAAAAAGAATGTTGTTCGGCATCGTCACGATCAGGCGGTCACCCGTGTTGGTGATGTCGACGTCAGAATTGTCCAGATCGCGGCGCAGGTCTGCTTCTTGGCGGTCCAGAATATCGCCTGCAATTGCGCCGATGCCCGCGCCAATCGCAGCACCCCGCACGGTGCCACCCACTTTGTCGTCTGCGGTAATTGCTCCGATAGCGCCGCCGAGGATCGCGCCGATAGTCGCTCCCTGACGCGTGTTGTCGCGTTCAATGCCCGCGTATTGAGGATCTGTACAAGCGCTGAGCGTCAATGCTGCGCCAGCGGCCAATGCCAGTGAAAATCTTGCTCGAGCCATCTTCATGCCCCTTTCGGTTCGCTTAGTCGTGATGGGTTTACTGCTAAAGCGAGTCTGAGGCTTCCTGCCATGGTTCACAAGGGGGAATTCGGCAAGGCTTTGCTCAAAACACCGTGTTCAGGAGGCCTGAGCAAGGCTTTCGGACTGGGCGGCCTCATAGGCCAGCATGGCGCGTTTGACCGGTAGGCCCCAATGATAGCCGCCAAGACCGCCAGATTTACGAAGCGCGCGGTGACAGGGGATGATCCAACTGATCGGGTTTTTCCCAATCGCCGTTCCAACAGCCCGCACTGCCTTAGGCGAGCCCACGGCATGCGCGATCTCGGAATAGGTTGTGACCTGTCCTGAGGGGATGCGCATCAACGCCTCCCAAACCTTAATCTGCAAAGGCGTGCCAATCAGCAGCAACGGGGTTTCACCGTCTGACGTACCAAAGACATTGGCGATCCAGGGTGACAGCATGTCTGGATCTTCGATAAACTCAGCGTTGGGCCAGCGGGAGGTCAAATCGGCGTATGTGTTGCCTCGACCGGTTTCGGAGGCGAAAGCCACGCCGCAAATGCCTTTAGGTGTCCCCATGACAAGAGTTTCGCCAAAGGGACCATCAAACCAGCCGTAAGAGATCACAAGGCCCGCGCCTTTTTGGGCGTATTCGCCGGGGCTCATGGCTTCCCATCTGAGGAACAGGTCGTGCAGTCGCCCGGTGCCCGAAAGACCAAGCGAATGGGCAGTGTCCAATGTGGTAAAGCGCTCGTGCAAAAGCGATTTCGCATGCCCGAGCGTGAGATATTGTTGGAACCGTTTCGGCGAAATACCCGCCCATTTGGAAAACTGACGCTGGAAGTGCGCGGGGCTCATGCCTTGCGCTGCGGCCAGGTCTTCGAGGGAAAGCGCGTCCTGCCCCTGATCGATCATCTCGATTGCCCGGCGCATTACGCCATAGTGGTAGCTTTGTTCCATATCGCTCATGTGCTCATCGCTTCCTTCGGGCGTTCTTCGTTAGGGTAACTTAAGCCGCATGCCTTGCTCAAACGACCCGTTTGTTGCGGTTTTTCTCAGGAAGGGTTTGACGCAGGTGCCATACGGGCTAAACCCAGCCCATGGCCAAGCAACTTGATTACCACACGATCCGCGAGATCTTTACCCGATTTGAAGCCGCCGAAGCCGAGCCCAAAGGAGAGCTTGATCACGTCAATGCCTATACTTTGGTGGTCGCAGTGGCCCTGTCCGCGCAGGCGACAGACGTTGGAGTGAACAAGGCGACAAAGAACCTCTTTCCCATCGCCGACACGCCGCAAAAGATGTTGGACCTAGGCGAAGAGCAGCTGATTGAACATATCAAAACCATCGGTCTTTACCGCAATAAAGCGAAGAACGTGATGAAGCTGAGCCGTATTCTGGTTGATGAGTACGATGGAATTGTCCCCAATTCTCGCGCTGCTTTAGAGAGCCTGCCGGGTGTTGGGCGCAAGACCGCCAATGTGGTGTTGAACATGTGGTGGCAATACCCCGCGCAGGCGGTGGACACGCATATCTATCGCTTTGGAAACCGGTCAGGTGTGTGCCCCGGCAAGGACGTCGTTTCTGTCGAACGCGCCATCGAAGACCATATCCCGACCGATTTCCAACAACATGCGCATCATTGGATGATCCTGCATGGACGCTACACCTGCAAAGCGCGTAAACCCCTGTGCGGCACCTGCCTGATTCGAGATCTCTGCCTATTTGAGGACAAAAACTTATGACCCAATATCAAGTCGTCGGCATCGGTAATGCGATTGTTGATGTCATCAGCCAATGTGACGATAGCTTTCTGGACCTCATGGGCATCCAAAAAGGCATTATGCAGCTGGTCGAGAAAGAACGCGGCGAAGTGCTGTATGGCGGGATGACCAACCGCGTGCAGGCGCCGGGTGGCTCTGTCGCAAATACGCTCGCGGGCCTTGGGGCGCTGGGCCTGACCACTGCCTTTATCGGGCGCGTGAATGACGATGCACTGGGCAAGTTTTACCAATCCGAAATGGTCGCAGGTGGCACGGACTTCCCGAACGCGCCTGTTGCGGGCGGTGAACTGCCGACCTCTCGCTCGATGATTTTTGTTTCGCCGGATGGCGAGCGCTCGATGAACACCTACTTGGGGATTTCATCCGAGGTTGGACCAGAGGACGTATCCGAGGATGTGGCTGGCAATGCGAAGCTTCTGTTCCTTGAGGGCTATCTTTACGACAAGCCACAGGGCAAGCAGGCGTTTGAACGGGCTGCAGAGCTTTGCAAAACAGGTGGTGGCAAGGCTGGGATTTCCCTGTCTGACCCGTTCTGCGTAGACCGTCACCGCGATGACTTCCGTCGCCTTGTGAAAGAGCTGGACTATGTGATCGGCAATGACCACGAGTGGAAGTCGCTCTATCAGACCGAAGACCTCCAAGAAGCGCTGGATCAAGCGGCCCAAGAGACTGGTTTGATCGTTTGCACACGTTCCGGCGAAGACGTGATCATGGTCGAAGGCGGCGAGACCGCGACGGCACCTGTCCGCACAATTGTCCCTGTGGATGCCACAGGCGCTGGCGATCTGTTCGCGGCAGGGTTCCTATATGGCTATGCGACCGGCCAACCTTTGGCGAAAGCGGGCCGTATGGGCTGTGTCGCGGCTGCCGAAGTCATCAGCCACTTTGGTGCGCGTCCCGAGGCAGATCTGAAGGCCTTGTTCCGCAAAGAAGGCCTGCTCTAAAAGCTCTTGCTGGGGGACGTATCGGCCCCCGTCGAACCCGTTCCCCAGCAAGACACTTTGAGTATGCGCACGACCCCCTGGACGATGCGCAAGGCCGACTTAACAGCGATTCTAGTTAACAAAGCCTTTAGGCCATTAGAGAAATCTGGTGGCGAAAACTGGGCTCTAGTCACCGAGCTTCGCGTGCACTTCATCCAGATCGATTTCCCCGATGGGCATCTTATTGGCCGGATTCTCGAAATCATATTTGAAGAGTTTGAAGTCGCGTTTGTAGATCTCATACATCAGATGCATTGAGAGATCGTCGAAATACTCCTCAACCGGATGCGCGCGTTTGGGGCCGTGGCCCTCGGATTCATTAAACCGCGGCACGTCCTTCAGCTTGATTGCGTTGGGCACCTCGATGTGATCCAGCACATCCTGCATCCCGTCGTTAAAGCTCTCAGTCCAAAAGATCTTATTGTAGCGACCGCCATTCTGAATGAAGGTCGAAACATGGCCAGACGTCGCTGACCAGTGAATGTCGGGATCCATTGGGCGGCGAAAGCGAATAGTGTCGCGGGCAAATAACAGAAAACGGCGGAAGCTTTTGATCTGGTCAAAGTCTTCGGTGCCATCCTCGCCGCCAACATCAATCCCGTATTTCTGGATCAGCATCGGCACCATATTGCCGCGATAGCGTCGCCCGTTGCGCTGGATGCCGCAGATCTTGTCAAAGAACGAACTGAGGATCCGCGTATAGGGGTTGCGCACGCAGGTAAACGCATAGGTTTCACCCGCTTTCACGGCATCGGTAATCAGCGGTTTGCTGTCATCCAGTGCCCACTTGTGCATCCCTGCGGTTGCATCGTGGATGTCGCCGTCAAAATAGTCGCCGTTGTCGGAATAATACATGATCTGCCCGATGGTCGAGCAGGCGCATTTCGGCACAACGCGGTACACCACGCTTTGACTTTCCGTCATCCAGACGCCGGGAAATCCCATCTGCTTTGGCCTCTCTTAGTATTTTGTGATTATTTTTAGGGCAAATCCGGGAAGAGTAAAAAACAAATTTCGCAAATCGCTCGTTTTGATATACTGGGCGTTAAGAATAATGATCGAGCGGTATACGGGGCAAGAGTTTCTACAATGGCAAAAATTGCATTTATTTTGCTTTGTCACAAAGACCCTGGCGCTGTTGTGGAACAAGCTATGCGGCTCACCGCAACTGGTGATTGTATTTCCATCCACTACGACAAAAGCGCGGATCCCGCAGGTTTTCGCGAGATACAATCTCAGTTGGCAGACAATCCAAACGTCGTTTTGGTGAGGCGTCGTGTGAAGTGCGGTTGGGGCGAATGGTCTCTGGTCGAGGCCACGCTGCGCGCGGTGCGTGCCGCGCTGGATGCCTTCCCGAAGGCCACGCATTTCTACATGCTGTCTGGCGATTGCATGCCGATCAAAACCTCGGAGTATATCCAAGAATTTCTGGCCGAACAGGACGCCGATTTCATCGAAAGCCACGACTTTTTCGAAAGCGACTGGATCAAGACGGGTATGAAAGAAGACCGTCTGATCTATCGCCATTTCGTCAATGAGCGTGGGCGCAAAGATCTGTTCTATCGGCTTTATAACCTGCAAAAGCGTTTCGGCATGTCTCGGGAAATTCCCAAGGATATTCAGGTGCATATCGGCAGCCAATGGTGGTGTTTGCGGCGTCCGACCATGGAAAAGCTGATGGATTTGGTGCGCGAGCGGCGCGATCTGGTGCGGTTTTTCAAATTCACTTGGATCCCAGACGAGACCTTCTTTCAAACGCTCATTCGCCTTGTGGTGCCTGCTGAGGAAATCGAAAGCCGCACTCTGACGTTTTTGATGTTTACTGATTACGGCATGCCGCTGGTGTTCTACAACGATCACTATGACATGCTGATCAATCAGAACTTCCTTTTCGCGCGCAAGATCAGCCCCGAAGCGGACGAACTGAAAGCAAGGCTCGGCGATTTGTATGCGGCCAAAGGCGTGTCCTTTGAGATTTCTGACGAGGGCCCCGGCCTTTTCAAATTCGTCACCGAACGTGGCCGGATCAGCCGTCGCTATGGCAACCGTTTCTGGGAGGTCGAAACCACGCTGGGCCGCGACCGCGAGCTGATGATCGTGGTGTGCAAGAAGTGGCATGTGGCCAAACGCGTTCTGGCCAAGATCAAACAGGTCACCAATGTGCCCGCTGTGGAATTCCTGTTCCAAGAAGAGGACACCGAGCTGCCCGATCTTGGCGGCATCCAAAGCACGGTTGCAAAACGTCACCGCCATCGCCGCGCGTTGTTGCGGATGATGTTTGATTATTTCCAAACCAACCGGATGATCATCTGTATGGATCCGCAAGGCCTTGAGCTTTTGAAAGACTTCTATGCGGATCGCTCGACAACGCGGGCTTTGGAAATTCAATGCAACTACAGTGACGACTACCTCAAAGGCCATGCCGCGCGCATCGGACTGGCTGGGGAAAGCACGCCCAAGGATACGTTTGAGCGGATCCTACCAACCATTCGTCGTGGGATCGACGACGAAAGCGACGCCATTCGCGATGCGCGATTTGAAAATTACCACTACATCCGCGAACAGGACGAGTTTGACGACTTCTTGGACCCTTTGCAGGCCTTCTTGTCGGTCTCGCAAGATCAGGCGCGCGATATCGCAGCAACGCCGCATATGTTTGCCGACTAATCACAGGTCTGACCAAAAGCCGCAGGGCAGAACTTAACGCGCTCTTGCGAGCGCTGCCCGCTTGCCCCATAGTCCGCGCGAAACGACCGAAGCGATCAAAGCCAGCCAAAGGATCTAGACGATGACCACTGACGCGCCCGAAACCATCATCGTGGACAGCTATCGTGTGGCTTGTGACGGTGGAGAAGGTGCCTTGGGTCATCCGCGCGTCTATCTGACGATCCCGCGCGAAGTTGGCTATGTGGTCTGCCCTTACTGCGGTCGCAAATATGTGCATCGCGACTTTGCGGACAAACTGGCCTAAGCCACCCTTACAGATGCGTTAAAGCGTGGCGTCTCTCTGGTGTGTCTAGATGGGGGACGCTATTGAATTGCGTCAACAATTGCCGCCCCATGAAAGCCTGCCAATGGTGTAGCGACGTATTGTGGATCGCCAGACACATCTGTGCCCATGCGGGGGTGTTCAACGCCAATGTGGTCCGCAATACCGTGCTGATCAAACCACCGGATGTTACAACCAAAGCCGGGCCGTCACCGCTCGCTATATCCTGAATCACCGCATCCACCCGCGCGGCAAAATCCGCGAAAGGCTCGGCAATATCTTCTAGCTCGTCTGCCGCCCATGCCGCCAGCACGCGCTCCAGCTGCATCGCGAAGCCTTCGCGCGTCATTGGGATTGGCTCGCTTGTTTGACGCTCATAGGCCTGCGCCAAAGAGAAATATGGGAACTCGTTAAGGCGCGCGTCGATCTGCAGCGATCCATATTGCTCAGCCCCCATGCCCTGCGCGGTTTCTTGATGGCGCCGCATCGACCCACAATAAACCCGCGTAAAATGCTGACCTGTGTCTCGCAGATAGGCGCCCAGCCAAGCCGCCTGTTGATGCCCAAGATCCGACAACCGATCATAGCTTTCTTCATCCCGTGCACCCGAGTTCGCCTGCCCATGGCGCACCAACATCATCTGGCTCATCTTTGCCCCGCTTTCTTTTAGAAGACAGACTTGTAGGGCAGGCCAGAGGCTGCGAAAAGTGAATTTTCTGTAAAGGCGGTTGCGTGTGTATCGGAAACCTGTGGTGGAATTGAAATTCCCCGTTGGCGCAAAACGCATCTCGGCTGTCGGTTAAAGCTCCTAGGCAGATACGGATTTTGGGCTACTGTGTCGTGGAATCTAAGGAGACCCAGCATGTCCGAGCGTATTAAGTTCACATTGGATGGCCAGGAAGTTGAGGCTGACAAAGGCCTCACGATCTGGGAGATCGCGAATGGCCGCGGTCTGGTGATCCCGCATCTGTGTCACAAGCCTCAGCCGGGCTATCGCCCCGACGGCAACTGCCGCGCCTGTATGGTCGAGATCGAAGGCGAGCGTGTGCTGGCGGCGTCTTGTATTCGTGAACCCTCTGAGGGCATGGTCGTTCACACCAACACCGCGCGGGCGGAAAGCGCGCGTAAGATGGTGGTGGAGATGTTGGTCGCGGATCAGCCGTCGCGTGAAGAAAGCCACGATAAATCCAGCCACCTCTGGGATATGGCGGACCTGAATGGCGTTTCCGAGTCGCGCTTTCCAAAACTGGAAGAGGGCCGCATTCCGCTCTTGGACGACTCTCATGTCGCGATGAGCGTGAACCTGGATGCCTGTATCTCTTGTGGCCTCTGCGTGCGGGCCTGCCGTGAAGTGCAGGTCAATGACGTGATTGGAATGGCCGGTCGTGGGCATGATGCTTATCCGACTTTTGACATTGCCGACCCGATGGGCGACTCGACCTGCGTGGCTTGCGGCGAATGCGTGCAAGCCTGCCCAACCGGCGCTCTGATGCCAGCCACTGTGGTCGACGAGAACCAAGTCGGCGACCGCAAGGATTTTGACACGGAAACCGAATCCGTCTGCCCGTTTTGTGGCGTTGGCTGTAAAGTTTCGCTCAAGGTCAAAGACAACAAGGTTAAATACGTCGAGGGCATCAATGGCCCTGCCAACGAAGGCCGCCTTTGCGTGAAAGGCCGCTTTGGCTTTGACTATATCCACCATAAACACCGCCTGACCGTGCCGCTGATCCGCCGCGATGACGCACCGGCCAAGGGGCTGAACGTAGACCCCGGCGATCTTTCGACCCACTTCCGCGAAGCCACTTGGGAAGAGGCAATGGATCTGGCCGCCAAGGGCCTGATCAAGCTGCGCGATGAGGATCCTAAGTCCGTCGCAGGTTTTGGCTCGGCCAAATGCACCAACGAAGAGGCATACCTTTTCCAGAAGTTCATCCGTCAGGGGTTCAAGCATAACAACGTCGACCACTGCACGCGACTTTGTCACGCATCGTCTGTGGCGGCCTTGATCGAGAACGTCGGCTCGGGTGCTGTGACCGCGACCTTTAATGAGGTCAAGAACTCGGATGTGGCCATCGTCATCGGCGCCAACCCAATCGAGAACCACCCTGTTGCCGCGACCTACTTCAAACAGTTCACCAAACGCGGCGGCAAGCTGATCGTCATGGATCCGCGCGGCGTCGGACTGCGGCGTTTTGCGGATGAAATGCTGCAGTTCCGCCCCGGTGCCGATGTGGCGATGCTCAATTCGATCATGAATGTGATCGTCGAAGAGGAACTCTACGACAGCCAATACATCCACCGCTGGACCGAGAACTGGGAGGCTGAGAAAGCCCATCTCAAGGACTTCACGCCTGAGGCGATGGAGAAGATCTCGGGCATTGATCCCGAACAGATCCGCCGCGTGGCGCGCACCTTCGCGAATGCCAAGGCAGGCATCATCTTCTGGGGTATGGGTGTTTCCCAGCATATCCACGGCACCGATAACTCGCGCTGCCTGATCAGCCTTGCGCTGATGACCGGCAACGTTGGCAAACCGGGCGCAGGTCTGCACCCGCTACGTGGCCAGAACAACGTGCAGGGCGCCTCTGATGCGGGCCTCATCCCGATGTTCCTGCCGGACTACCAGACGGTGACCAGCGACGATGTGCGGCGCAGCTTCACCGATGTTTGGGGTGGCGGAGATTTCTCCAACGAGAAAGGCCTAACCGTCACCGAGATCGTCGATCAGGTCTACGCGGGCAACATCAAGGGCATGTATATCCAAGGTGAAAACCCCGCGATGTCGGACCCCGATGTGGAACACGCACGCGACGCTTTCGCGAAACTCGATCTGATGATCGTGCAGGATATCTTCCTGACGGAAACGGCCAACTATGCCGATATCATCCTGCCAGCTTCTGCGCTTTATGAGAAAAACGGCACGGTTTCCAACACCAACCGTCAGGTGCAACGGGTGCGTCCGGCGGTGACTCCTCCGGGCGAGGCGCGCGAGGATTGGGCGATCACAGTTGAGCTCGGCCAGCGCATTGGCCTGCCTTGGGACTACAAAGACGTCTCCGAAGTCTTTGCCGAGATGAAGCTCAATATGAAATCCTTGGATAATATCACCTGGGAGCGTCTGGAAACTGAAACCGTCACCTACCCATCGCTCTCCCCCGAAGATCCCGGTCAGGCGATTGTCTTTGGCGATGGCTTCCCCCGTGAAGAGGGCCGCGCCAAGTTCACCCCTGCCGCCGTGATTCCACCGGATGAGGCGCCGGATGCGGACTTCCCGATGATCATGACCACGGGCCGTCAGCTTGAACATTGGCACACAGGCTCGATGACCCGCCGCTCGCAGGTGCTCGATCACGTTGAACCAGAGGCGAACTGCTCGCTGCACCCCAAGACGCTGCGCCGATTAGGTATTCAGCCGGGCGAGATGCTGCGGCTCTCAACGCGCCGCGGCTCCATCGAGATCATGGCCCGCGCCGACCGCGCGATTGCCGAGGATATGGTCTTTGTGCCCTTCGCCTATGTCGAAGCCGCCGCCAACGTGCTCACCAACCCGGCCATCGACCCCTATGGCAAAATTCCAGAGTTCAAGTTCTCCGCCGTCAAAGTCGAGAAAATCGACCAGCAAATCGCAGCGGAATAACTGGTTTCATCTTGCCGAAAATACTCCCGCCGGAGGCACCCCCCTCTGGCGGCAGTTACCTACATTTGCCAGCTAAGAGCGTCTTCCTGATATCCCCGCTGAACCGCGTCTTCGCGAAGCCCGTCGGCCAGTTGAGAGGCTTCGCGAAGGTTGGCAAAGCTTTGGGATGTCCTGTGTTTTAGCCCACCGACGACACCCCATTCGCAGATCACGGCAACATCATCAAAAAGATCATAAGCGATCTCGACGCGATAGAAACGCGGCGGGCTTGAGGGGAGGTGTCTATACAGGAAGCACTCTGCCATAGGTTGTTTATGGCATGTGTTTACGTGCGAATCAACAAATAGTTGTGCTGGTAGGGTTGCCGCCTAAATATAGACATCTTCACTGCTGATTGTGGTGCGCTTCGGCAAGGGCGGACTTTCCAAAAAGAGCCCCCGTGGCGTCTGACCCGCACACGGGGGAGTGGGAGTGTGATGTGAATTGCACGCGCGCTTCTCAGTCAGGTCACTGATGAAACGCTGCAAAACCCTGAAGTGATACCCAGGAAGAGATGGTATCTGAAACTCCTGCCTCAAACATATCCCGTTTAGGGCGAGTTGTCTATATATTGTGGGTGTGGGGCATTTCCTACCGCTTATATTGCGTAATTCTGACGGTCAAACCCAAGACACATCGCCCAGAAAGATATAGCCGGCCCCATAGATCGTCTTGATAAGTCGCGGATTTTTCGGGTCTTCTTGCAACTTCGTGCGCAATCGGCTGATCCGCACATCCATCGCCCGATCAAAGCTTTCACCCGCAGCCCCGCCCAAGGTTTCCTGCATCTGCGCGCGGTTGATCAATCGCTTGGGGCTGTCCAGAAACAACCGCAGCACCTCGCCTTCTGCGTGACTAAAGGTGGTTTCATCCCCGTGCTGATCTTCCAGCACATAGCGATCAAAATGCGCGGTCCAGCCGTTAAACTTCGCTGTGTTCGAGCTGTTGAGGGGTTGTGCGCGGTCCTTGCGCAGGCGTGCGCGTACGCGGGCCACCACTTCGGCAGGGTCGAAAGGCTTGGTGATATAGTCATCGGCCCCCAGCTCTAATCCGGTAACCCGATCCTGAACCTGCGCACGGCCAGAAATGATAATGACAGCCGCCCCCAGCTCCAGCGCCAGCCGATGCACGAGCGTCAGTCCGTCTTTGTCAGGCAAGCTTAGATCAACGAGGCACACATCGGGCGTCACCCGTCGCAAGGCGGCTTCAAACTCGGTTGCACGGCCAAAGCCCATGGTTTGAAAGCCGGCCTCTTCCAAAGCGTCCGAAAGGACCTGACGCACACCAGCCTCATCATCCAGAATTGTAATCAATGGGGCGCTCATTCTGAGTCCTCGGCATTCAAAAAGCTGGCCAGATCCTTGGCGACGAAAGGTTTGCGCAGCACAGGCGCTAGGGCGGCGGCGCGCAGGTATAGGGGATCATCTTCGGGCAGGCTGGTCATCAAGAACAAGGGCAAAGATCCATTGACGTTGCGTGCCAGATCCACGCCGGTCGCCACGCCTTCTAGTTTGATATCGGACAAAACCAGCGAGATATCTGGGACGTTCTCCAACAGGGCCAAGGCCTCTTCGACAACAGCGGTTTCGATTACAGTGTGGCCCTGTTCGGTCAACATCTCGCGGATTGCGCCGCGCAGATCGGGGTTGTCTTCGACCAAGAGCACGAGCCCCGGGGCCTCGGCCCCGCGCGCCCACCGCAAGGGTAGGCGGATCGAGACGGCGGCGCCTTCGCCGGTGTTTGACAGGCGCACGTCTCCGCCCATCAATTTGGCCATGTCATAGACCATCGGAAGGCCAAGGCCTGAGCCCTCGGACCCTTTAGTGGTGAAGAACGGATCTAGCCCTTTGGCCAAGGCCTCTTCGCTAAACCCGGGTCCGTCGTCGCGGACTTCGAGCCTGAGCCAGATGTCCTGCACTACATCAACGGTCAGGGTTATTTGCCCAACACCATTCAGCGCGTCGCGCGAATTCAGAATGAGGTTCAACAGGCTGTCTTGTACCACGCCCGCATCCAGCAAAAGCGCGCGGTTGGGCACATAGTTCTTAACCATCAGGCTGACCTGCCCATCAAGCGCAGGTTTCGCCAAAGATTGAAGGTTCAGCAAAAGATCGCGGATCTGATGGCGCGCGAGTTTCGGGGCGCGTTGCCCTGTCATATCGGCCAGTTGATTGAGCAGCGTGCCGCCGCGCCGTGCCGCCGTCAACGTCGTGTCCACAAGCTCGCGGGCGGCCCCATCAAGGTCCATCTTCTCCAGCTTGCTTTGGGTGCCGAGAATGATGGTCAGCAGGTTTGAGAAATCATGCGCCAAACCGCTGGTCATCTGCGCCGCCAATTCGCGGCGACGTGTTTGTTGCAGTGCGGCACGGGTCTGGGCTTCTTGGGTAATGTCCATGGAGAGGATGTAGACACCCCGCCGCTCGGCCGCTTCTCCGTCAGGGGTTAGGGCGACGCGGATGCGGCGTTGGCTGTCTTGATCGGTGAATTCAAAGACCGACGGTTCTCCGCCAAAAGCCGTCTCCAGATGCGGCTCAAGACGCGCGTAAGCAGATGCGCCGAGCGTTTCATTGATCAACGTGCCCACGATATTGCGCGGCCGCCCGGGCATGACTGACGACAGTCGCCTGTTTGAATAGGTATAGCGATAGTCGGGCCCTACATGCGCGATATGGGCGGGCATCATTTCAGTGGTCAGGCGCATGCGGGCCTCAGAATCTGATACCAGCCGTTTGGCTTCTTCCAAAGCAATGACCGTGCTTTCAAGCTTGCGGTTCGCGCTGGCCAGATCTTCGGAGTATTTGAGCAATGTCTCCGAGAGTTCCTCGGACCTGCCGCGCAACAATTCTTCCTGCCGCTTTACGTTCGTGATGTCAGTATAGACGGCCACCCATCCGCCATCGGGCAAGGGAGAGCCTTCGACGCTGATCCAGCGCCCGTCTTCGCGCTCGCGTTCCATGTAATGTGGCTCAAACGCAAGTGCGCGTTCGACGCGTTCTTTTACCAGCGTTTCGATGTCCTCCACATCGCCATATTCGCCGCGTGTCGCGATGACACGAATGGTTTCCTCAAAGCTCGCGCCGGGGCGCATCAGGTGATCGGGGATCTCAAACATCTCGCGAAAACGCTCGTTGGCCACCACAAGGCGCAACTCGCTGTCATAGATCGACAGAGCCTGTTTGATCAGGTTCAGACCGGCTATTGTCATGGCCTGAATAACGGTTTGCGATAGTCCTGATCGAGGTGTCATGATCCGTCTCCTCTCCTAGGGCTAGCATCGGGACGGTTGGGTCGAAAAGGGAATAATGTCGACTGTTACAATTCGTAAGGATTGAGAAATGTTCAGGAAAAAGTTGACGGTTTAGTTTTCCCTATCGCCTAATGGATGTGAGGAATCGCTTTCAGGGCGGTGGACCTGCGCAAGCAGGCTCAGGGAGGAAAAAATTTGACACAGCTGTCGCAAGCGACGCAGGGATTGGCTTCGATCCCGGCGCTCTTGAACCGTAATGTCGCGCAATTCGGCGACAAACCGGCCTATCGTGAAAAAGAATTCGGGATCTGGCAAAGCTGGACCTGGGCGGAAACCGCTGACGAGATCGAAGCGCTTGCGCTTGGGTTTCTCGAGATGGGCGTGGCCGAGGGCGATTTCATCGCGATCATCGGACGCAATCGCCCATATTTCTATTGGACCATGGTAGCCGCTCAGTCAGTGGGCGCCGTGCCGGTTCCGGTCTATCAGGACTCCGCTGCCGAAGAGATGGCCTATGTCCTGGGCCATTGCGGTGCGAAATACGTCGTGGCCGAGGATCAAGAGCAGGTCGACAAAGTCATCGATGTTCAGGACCAACTGAGCGACTTTGATCAGATGGTCTATCTGGATCCACGCGGCATGCGGAAATACGACCACGGCAAGCTGCATCAGTTCAGCAAGCTGCAGGAACAAGGCCGCGCCGCGAAATCGAAACATGCCGCTGAATTGAAAGCGCGTAGCGAAAAGCTGACTTACGACAGCACCTGCGTGATGCTTTATACTTCGGGCACCACCGGCAAGCCTAAGGGCGTGGTGCTGAGCAATCGAAATATCATTGAGAGCGCGAAAAACGCCTGCGAGTTCGATAAACTCGGCCCGGACGAGGAAATTCTCGCCTATCTGCCGATGGCATGGGTTGGCGACTTTATCTTCTCGATTGGTCAGGCCTATTGGAGCGGGTTCTGCACGAACTGCCCGGAAAGTGCCGACACGATGATGACCGATCTGCGCGAGATCGGCCCGACATATTATTTCGCCCCGCCGCGTGTGTTCGAAAACCAGCTAACCAACGTCATGATCCGCATGGAAGACGCAGGTCGGTTCAAACGCTGGCTGTTTAAACGCTATATGGAGCACGCCAAGAAGGTTGGCGGCAAAATTCTGGATGGTGAATCCGTTGGCGCGATGGATCGGCTGCAGTATGCCATCGGCAATGCGCTGGTGTATGGCCCCTTGAAGGATACGCTGGGCTTTGGCCGCGTGCGTGTGGGTTATACCGCGGGCGAGGCGATTGGACCGGAGATTTTCGAATTCTATCGCTCCTTGGGCATTAACCTGAAACAGCTTTATGGCCAGACCGAAGCCTCGGTGTTCATCACTCTACAGCCCGATGGCGAGGTCCGCGCAGACACGGTCGGCGTGCCAGCACCTGATGTTGAGATCAAGATCGACGACAAGGGCGAGATCTTTTACCGCTCGCCAGGTGTTTTTGTGGAGTACTACAAGAACGCAGACTCCACGGCCTCGACCAAAGATAGCGAGGGCTGGGTTGCGACAGGTGACGCAGGTTTCTTTGAAGAAAAGACGGGGCATTTGCGGATCATCGACCGTGCGAAAGACGTGGGTCAGATGGCCGATGGTGCAATGTTTGCCCCGAAATATGTCGAGAACAAACTCAAGTTCTACCCAGACATTCTGGAAGCCGTGTTGTTTGGAAATGGCAAGGATCGCTGTGTGGCCTTCATCAACATCGACCTGACAGCGGTCGGCAACTGGGCCGAGCGCAACAACATCGCTTACGCGTCGTATCAGGAACTGGCGGGCCACCCGAAGGTTCTGGATACGATCCAGCAACATGTTGAAACCGTGAATAAATCTGTCGCCGAAGACCCGATGCTCTCGGGCTGTCAGATCCACCGCTTCCTCGTGTTGCATAAGGAACTCGACGCCGACGACGGTGAAATGACCCGCACCCGCAAGGTGCGCCGTGTGATCGTGGCGGACAAGTTCAACGACCTGGTCACCGCGCTCTATGACGGCAGCTCTGAGGTCTCGACGACCACGGAAGTGACCTATGAGGACGGCCGCAAGGGCGCAATCAGCGCGACCTTACAATTGCGCGATGCGGCAGTGGTGCCGACGGCGGCGCAAAAAGTGGCTGCGGAATAAGGAAAGACAGAGATGCTAGACAATTCCGACAGCTACGTCACCGAGGACGGCCGTACCATTGGCGGTGTGGTGATGGAGATGAAAAACATCACCCTGCGCTTTGGCGGCGTGGTGGCGATCAAGGACATTTCCTTTGATATCCGTGAGGGCGAAATCCGCGCGATCATTGGACCGAACGGGGCAGGGAAGTCCTCGATGCTGAACGTGATCTCGGGGTTCTATAACCCGCAGGAAGGCGACGTTTACTATAAAGGCGCGCTGCGTCCGCCGATGAAGCCTTATCAGGTGGCACAACAGGGCATTGCTCGGACCTTCCAGAACATTGCGTTGTTTGAGGGCATGACCGTTCTCGACAACATCATGACCGGTCGTTTGAACCACATGAAAGCGGGCCTCTTTGCGCAAGCGATCTGGAAGGGCAAGGCCGAGGCCGAAGAGGTCGCGAACCGCGAGGTCGTGGAAAAGATCATCGATTTCCTCGAGATCCAATCCATCCGCAAAACGCCCGTTGGCCGCTTGCCCTATGGTCTGAAAAAGCGCGTCGAACTTGCGCGCGCCTTGGCGGCGGAACCTTCGATACTGCTGCTGGACGAGCCTATGGCCGGGATGAACGTCGAAGAAAAAGAGGACATGAGCCGCTTTATCCTCGATGTGAACGACGAATTTGGCACCACGATTGCCCTGATCGAGCATGACATGGGCGTGGTTATGGATCTGAGCGACCGTGTGGTTGTGATGGACTACGGCAAAAAGATCGGTGACGGCACGCCTGATGAAGTGCGAAGCAATCAGGCGGTTATCGACGCTTATCTGGGGGTGTCACATGACTGATTTCACCCCCCGCCAAACGGAGTTTTTCAAAAACTCCGCGCCGAATTCTTTCAAAGAATTCGAACACTTGACCTCAAAGGGAGGCGCTTATGCCTGATACCTTTATCTTTGGCATGGAAGTCTTCCTCAATGGCCTGATGGCCGGGGTGCTTTATGCTCTTGTCGCGCTGGGATTTGTCTTGATCTACAAAGCCTCGGGCATCTTTAACTATGCCCAGGGTGTCATGGCGCTTTTTGCCGCGATGACCTTGGTTGGGATCATGGAGGGCCGTGTACCCTTTAGCCATCTGATCAACGCGATTTTTGGTACGCATATCCACCACTTTGGCTGGCATTTGCCAGCGGTGTTTGGCATCGCTTTCACCGTCGCAGTCATGGCAGCTTTTGCCTGGTGCGTGCAAAAGTTCATCTTCCGCCATCTGGTGGGTCAGGAACCAATCATCCTTTTCATGGCGACCATCGGTCTGGCCTATTTCCTCGAAGGATTTGGCGACCTGATGTGGGGCTCTGACATTAAGAAACTCGACGTGGGTCTGCCTCAAGGCATCAACCTGTTGATTGATGAGACCACCTATGGCTGGTTCGGCTATGGCTTCTTTATCGACAACCTCGATCTTGTGGCGACGGTCATTGCAGCGCTCCTTGTGATCTCGCTGATCATTTTCGCGCAATACACCAAACAGGGCCGCGCCATGCGCGCCGTGGCGGATGATCACCAAGCCGCGCTGTCCGTGGGCATTTCGCTGAACTTCATCTGGGTCATGGTCTGGACTCTTGCAGGGTTCGTCGCGCTGGTTGCAGGCATCATGTGGGGCACCAAATCCGGCGTGCAGTTTTCGCTGTCACTGATTGCCCTCAAAGCCCTTCCGGTTCTGATGCTCGGCGGCTTCACCTCGATCCCCGGAGCCATCGTGGGCGGTCTGATTATCGGTGTCGGTGAAAAGATGTTTGAATTCCTCGTCGGCCCTCTGGTGGGCGGCGCAACTGAGAACTGGTTCGCCTATGTACTGGCGCTTTTGTTCCTCGTCTTTAGGCCGCAGGGCCTGTTTGGCGAAAAAATCATCGAGAGGGTCTGAGCATGTTCTATCGTGAAGCCGGTGACTTCAAAACCACCTATAAAGACGACAACCAGACCTTTCCGATCAAGTTTGATCGCTATCGGTATTACGCGGTGATGTTCGCAGCCTTTGCGGTCATTCCCTTCCTGATCAACGACTACTGGGTCAACGCGATCTTTCTGCCGTTCCTGATCTATGCGATTGCGGCAATCGGTCTGAACATTCTCGTGGGTTACTGCGGTCAGGTCAGCCTAGGGACCGGCGGGTTCATGGCTGTGGGCGCCTATGCATGCTACAAGCTGATGACCGGATTTCCCGAGATCAACCTGTTCTTCCACATCATCATCTCGGGCGGGATCACGGCCTTTGTCTGTGTCCTCTTTGGCTTGCCATCCCTGCGGATCAAAGGCTTCTACCTCGCGGTGGCGACGCTGGCTGCGCAGTTCTTCCTCGTGTGGCTCTTTAACCGCGTGCCATGGTTCTACAATTACTCGGCCTCGGGTCAGATCAACTCGCCGGAGCGCAGCCTCTTTGACATCACCATCACCGGTCCAAATGCGGACGCCTGGGCGAAATACCTCTTCTGCCTCGTGTTCCTGACCGTGCTGGCTCTGATCGCCCGCAATCTGACACGCGGCACAATAGGCCGGACCTGGATGGCAATCCGCGACATGGATATTGCGGCGGAAATCATCGGGGTGAACCCGCTGAAAGCCAAGATCTCGGCCTTTGCGGTCTCGGGCTTCTTTGTCGGTGTCTCGGGCGCGCTGTTCTTCTCGGTCTATCTGGGCGCGGTTGAGGTGGGCGAAGTCTTTGGCATCAACAAAAGCTTCCTTGTCCTCTTTATGATTATCATCGGTGGCCTTGGATCCATCTTCGGCAGCTTTGCTGGCGCGGCTTTCCTTGTCCTGCTGCCCGTCCTTTTGAAAAACGTGCTTGTGGGCGGTCTGGGCTGGCCAACCGACCTCGCAGCGCATCTCGAATTCCTGATCATCGGAGCACTGATTGTGATCTTCCTGATCGCGGAACCCCATGGCCTCGCGCAACTCTGGCGCGTCGCCAAGGAGAAACTACGGCTCTGGCCCTTCCCTCACTAAGAGGGGCCAAGCTGACAAGGCGGGCCAACCCGCCACCTAATCATGGGTCAACCAATGGGAGGAGACACCCTATGAAGAAACTAGCAACATTGGCAGTCGGCGCCGTGATGGCGGCAAGCCCGGTTCTGGCGGATCTTGTGATCCCGTCGCTCAGCTACCGGACCGGCCCTTACGCAGCGGGTGGCATCCCGTTCGCGGATGGCTATGAAGATTACTTCACCCTGCTCAACGAGCGTGACGGTGGCATCGGCGGCGTGCCTGTGCGTGTGATTGAATGCGAAACCGGCTACAACACCGAAAAAGGCGTTGAATGCTATGAGTCCACCAAGGGCGAAGGCGCTCTGGTCTATCAACCGCTGTCTACCGGTATCACCTATCAGCTGATCCCAAAGACCACCGCGGATGACATTCCAATGCACACTATGGGTTATGGCCGGACATCTGCCGCGAACGGCGACGTGTTCAGCCACACCTTCAACTACCCTGGCAACTACTGGAACGGCGCGTCCGGCGCGATCAACTATCTGCTCGCGGAAAACGGCGGTGACTTGTCCGGCAAGAAAATCGCGCTGGTCTATCACAACTCTGCTTACGGCAAAGAGCCGATCCGTACTCTGGAAGAGCTGTCTGCCAAGCATGGCTACGAGCTGAGCCTCCTGCCAGTGGATCACCCAGGTCAGGAACAGAAGTCCCAGTGGCTGCAAATCCGTCGTGACCGTCCTGACTTTGTCCTGATGTGGGGCTGGGGCGTGATGAACCAGGTGGCGATCCAAGAAGCGGCGAACATCCGTTTCCCAATGGAGAACTTCATCGGCATCTGGTGGTCCGGTGCAGAGCATGACGTGCTGCCAGCGGGCGACAAGTCCAACGGCTATAAGGCGCTGGCCTTCCACAACGTGGGTCGTGACTTCCCGGTTTTTGACGACATCAACAAATACGTCGTTGATGCGGGCAAAGCGGCAGGTGCAGGCGATCAAGTTGGCAACGTGCTTTACAACCGTGGTCTCTATGCCGCGATGCTCGCAGCCGAGGCGATCAAGACCGCACAGGGCATCCACGGCGTGGCAGACATCACCCCGGGCATGATGCGCGACGGTATGGAAGCGCTCTCGATCACCGAAGAGAAGATGGCGGCTTTGGGCATGCCTAACTTCGGCCCTTCCTTCGACGTCTCCTGTGAGAACCACGGCGGCGAAGGCCTTGTGGGCGTTGCGCAGTGGGATGCTGGGTCCAAGACTTGGTCTCTGATCTCTGACTTTGCGGCGACAGACGGCGAAGTGATCGGCGCGCTGGTCGAAGCAGACAGCGCGGCCTACGCGGCTGAGAACAACATCGCGTCTAACTGCAGCTAAGTGACATTGCTCCGGCCTGCCAAATGCGGGCCGGGGCATCCAACCTATTAAGGAATTCAAACTCATGCTGGATGCGGCCCCACAAGATGAGACCCTGCTTGAGGTCAACAACATCGAAGTGATCTACAACCACGTGATCCTCGTGCTCAAAGGCGTGAGCCTGAGCGTCCCCAAGGGCGGCATCACCGCTTTGCTGGGCGGCAATGGTGCGGGCAAGACGACGACGCTTAAGGCGGTCTCTAACCTGCTGCATTCCGAGCGCGGTGAAGTCACCAAAGGCCAGATCACCTATCGCGGTGACCGTATTCAGGATCTGGATCCGGCGGCTTTGGTCAAGCGCGGGGTCATTCAGGTGATGGAAGGCCGTCACTGTTTTGAACACCTCACAGTCGAAGAAAACCTCATGACCGGTGCCTATACACGCAGCGCCTCTGGGGCCGAGATCCAGCAGGATCTTGAGATGGTTTATACATATTTTCCCCGCCTCAAAGAGCGCCGTAAGAGCCAAGCGGGCTATACCTCGGGCGGCGAGCAGCAGATGCTCGCGCTGGGCCGCGCCTTGATGAGCCGGCCTGAGACGATCCTCTTGGACGAGCCTTCGATGGGCCTTGCGCCGCAACTGGTGGAGCAGATCTTTGAGATCGTGAAGTCGGTCAATGAAAATGAAGGCGTGACCTTCCTTTTGGCCGAACAGAACACCAATGTGGCGCTGCGCTTTGCGCACTACGGCTACATTCTGGAATCCGGTCGCGTCGTGATGGACGGCCCCGCCGCCGAGCTGCGCGAGAACCCGGACGTCAAAGAATTCTACCTCGGCATGTCAGACGAAGGCCGCAAGTCCTTCCGCGATGTGCGCTCGTATCGTCGCCGCAAACGCTGGCTGAGCTAAGCCCCGCGTTTCACCCCAACCCACGAGCGACAGGAGACACCATGAGCCGCTACTTCGATGCCCTAGAGACCAGAACCGCCGATCAGCGCGCCAATGATTTGGCCATGGCGCTGCCGCAACAGATTGCGCGGGCTAAGGTTTTGTCGGGCTATGCGGCGCGGTTTGCAGAGGTGAACCCGGCGAATGTGACGGATGCGAAGGCGCTCTCTAAGCTGCCGATCCTGCGCAAGTCGGATCTGGTGCAAGCGCAGAGTGAGAAGCCGCCGTTGGGTGGGTTCAACGCCATTCCTGTGACCGAGTTCGCGCATATCTTTCAGTCTCCGGGCCCAATTTATGAACCGGGCGGAATGACACGCGATTGGTGGCGGATGGGGCGGTTTTTGCATGCCTGCGGCGTGACTGAGATGGACGTGGTGCAGAACTGTTTCGGCTATCATCTCACGCCCGCTGGCATGATCTTTGAAAACGGCGCGCGGGCTGTTGGGGCGACGGTTCTTCCAGCTGGAACGGGTCAGACGGAACTGCAGGTCTCAGCCGCGGCAGCGATGGGCGTAACGGCTTATGCGGGGACGCCAGATTACCTGAAGGTCATTCTGGACAAGGCTGCTGAATTGGGCGTGTCGCTTGGGATCACGAAAGCCGCTGTCGGGGGTGGGGCGCTTTTCCCAAGTTTGCGTCAGGAGTATGCGGATCGAGGCATTACCTGCCTCCAATGCTATGCCACGGCGGATCTTGGCAATATCGCCTACGAGTCCGACGCGATGGAGGGCATGATTGTTGATGAAGGCGTGATCGTCGAGATCGTCACCCCCGGCACCGGCAATCCGGTGGCTCCGGGTGAGGTCGGCGAGGTCGTCGTGACCACATTGAACCCAGATTATCCGCTCATTCGTTTTGCCACTGGCGACATGTCCGCCGTGCTTGAGGGCCAAAGCCCCTGTGGCCGCACCAATATGCGCATCAAGGGCTGGATGGGTCGTGCGGATCAAACCACCAAGATCAAAGGCATGTTCGTGCGCCCCGAACAGGTGGCCGCTTTGGTCGCGAAACACGAAGACGTCCGCCGTGCGCGCGTCATCGCGAGCCGCGCGGACGAGAAAGACATCATGACAGTCCAGATAGAGACCGAGGCGCAGGACGCAGGTGCCTATGAGGACAGTATCGCCAGCGTTTTGAAACTGCGCGGCAAGGTCGAATTGGTGGCGCCGGGCAGCCTGCCTAACGATGGTCTGGTGATCGAAGACCAACGCAGCTACGACAGTTGATCCGCGATTTTCCCCCTGAGCTGACGTCGTAAGAACCTTCCCAAACGCCCGATTCTGGCGCAGACTGTGTCTGGGGATGCATGCAAACGCATGTAAGGAGTTCTATTTATGCGTATGAAGTGGGCGGCCGTTGCCGCGATGGTTACCGCGTTGCTGGCCTCTGCCGCCAGTGCCAAAGATCGCGCTTTGATCGTGGATCTGAGCAATTACAAACATCTGACCGATCTGCCGAGTGACGGGCGGATCAATGCGATCCGGTCGCGCCTGATTTCCGAAGGCTTCGAGGTCGACCGGCTCGACAACCCGACCCTGTCACGGATGCGCGCGGCCGTCTTTGCACTGGAGGCCGCAACCCAAGGAGAACCGGGGCGTACGATTATCCTGTTGCGGGGGCATATCGTCCATGATGATGAGCGCACGTGGATCATGTCGCAAGGCGGGCGCACGCCGGATCGCTATGATCTGGGAAGCAAGGCTCTGCCCTTCTATCTGTTGGACCGCGCGCTTGGATCCTCTGCCGGCAGCGCCGTTCTGGCGACCATTCCCAGCCCGCGCCCGCTGGATGGATTGGTTGACCTTGAAAACGGCCTTGGTGCGCTGAATTTACCGCAGGGCGTGACCTCTGTGTCCGGAACATCTCGTCAGGTGCAACGGGCGATCAACGCGCTTTTAAGGCCAGGATCGACGACGGCAGAACTGGCCTCATCTGGCGCTACGGTCGACGGGTACGTCTCCAGCACAACGGCCTTTACGGTGGCCGAAAGCGAGCCGCCTGAGGATATCGGTGAGCTGGCCTATTGGAGCGCTGTGCGCGACATCGGCACACCAGAGGCCTATGACGCCTATCTCAATCGCTATCCCGACGGTCTGTTTGCGGATCAAGCCGCGCAGGCGATCATCGGGACTGAGCAAGACCGCGAGGCGGCCATCAAACAGGCTGAGACGGATCTGCGGTTGAACCGGTCTAAGCGCCAAGAAATCCAACGGTCTCTGGCGCTGTTGGGTTATGACCCGCGCGGCATTGATGGCGTCTTTGGCCCTGCGACGCGGCGCGCTATCGTGGCGTGGCAAGAAGACAATCGCCTCGAGCCGCATGGGTTTCTTGATCGCGACCAACTGTCATTGTTGACGGAAGTCGCAGCCCGTCGCGCAGCCGAGCTTGAAGAAGAAGCCCGCCGTCGTCGTCTGGTCGAAGAGGCGCGGGACCGTGCCTATTGGAATGCAACCGGCATCACCGGTCTGGAAGAAGACTACCGCCTGTATCTGGATCGCTATCCTGACGGAATCTTCGCCGATATCGCCCGCGACGGTATTGCGGATTTTGAAGCCGAACGGCGTGCCGAGCTGAGCGGTCGGGAACGCGCCGCTTGGGATCGTGCTGAGGCGGATAATACGATTCAAGCCTATGAGGATTTCCTTGCGGACTACCCCGACGGGGCCTTTGCAGAGACTGCGAAAACTCGGATTGCAGAGCTGGAAGAAGAAGCCCGTTCGGAACAGCTGCGCGCGCAATTTGGCGCGACCGAAAACGCCGTAGCGCGCAATTCGGCCACCCGCCTGCTGATCGAAGGGAGACTCTCTGGTTTGGGATTGGATCCTGGGACAGTGGACGGAGAGTTCGATGCTTCAACCCGCCGCGCAATCCGGCGCTTTCAAAAGGCACGTGGGTTGAACGTGACTGGCTATATCGACCAAGCCACAATGGTAAGGTTATTGCTCGGAGGTTGAGTTCTCCCGTTGGTTGTAACTTGCTGCCACGCCTCGATTTTTCCGTCCGGGCGTGGTATTCGCTGTTCTAATTAGACAAAGAGCCCGCAAATCTGGGCCGGTTGAGCAAGAGAGCAGCTATGCCAGCGTCCTATACCGATCAGTTCTGGCTGATTGACGCGTTTTCTCCGCCTCCAGCGGGGAACACGTTGCATGTCTATACGTTTGACATGATCGATGCCGATGATGATGGCGACATCGGTCGTGAGGGCGGCGATAGCATCGATGGCAGCGATGTGATCCGAGCCTATCCGGGCGATACAATCACAGTGCGCCTGCCGGGCGGCGGCCAAACGACGGTGACAGGTACCACGCTGTATCTGGCAGACGGGCGCGAAGTGTTCACGCCGACGGACGGCACTGTGCTTAAAGAGTCTTCGCTCGTGTCTACGACCTACGTCACAGGCTCGGGGTCTCTGGATGTAGATCTGCTAGGTCCTGCGTGTCTGGTTGCAGGAACACGGGTTGCGACTCCGAACGGACCGCGCGCTGTTCAAGATTTGGAAGAAGGCGACAAGATTTGCGCCGCCGATGGGCGTGTTCTGACCTTGCGCGGGGTGATGTCGACCACTGTTTCGCAAAAACGACAGGTGCGAAGTCCGCATCTGCGTCCTATCCGCATTGTCGCCGGGGCGCTTGGTGGCGGCATGCCGACTCGGGATCTTTTGGTGTCTCGGCAGCATCGCATGGTGATCAAATCAGCCATCGCGCAGCGCATGTTCGGGCAGGCCGAGGTTTTGGTTGCAGCGGCCAAGCTGTTGGAGGTTCCGGGGGTCTTTGTGGACTCTTCTCTGACTGATGTCGGCTATTTTCATCTGGTCTTTGATGATCATGAAATCATCCTTGCCGAGGGCGCCGAGACGGAAAGCCTTTTGATCGGGCCAGGCATTATGAAATCCCTCGGGGCGGAGGCTGTTAAAGAGCTTATTTCCCTGTTCCCGCATGTCGGTGGCGGCGAAGTCTATACGATGCCGGCACGCCCAATTCCGTCTCGCAAGCGGACGAATAAATTGATGGCGCGGCATATGAAGAACAATCGCCCGATCGTTGCACAGGCCGGGAAAGCCTAGCAGGAACCGGAATCCCAGAATCAAAAAAGCCGCCCAAAAGAGCGGCCTTTTTTACGAAGCAAGTCCGTTTTGGGCTTAGCCCTGACGTGCTTTGAACCGGCGTTGCGTTTTGTTGATCACATAAACGCGGCCCTTACGGCGCACAACACGGCAGTCGCGGTGACGCTGCTTGAGCGAGCGGAGCGAGTTCTTGACCTTCATGGCCTTCTCCTCATTTCGCGGCGCGACATGCGCCTGGTTAGCGGGCTACCTGGACCTTGATCCAAGCGATGAATTCATGGTGGGCGATACTAGGATCGAACTAGTGACCCCTTCGATGTCAACGAAGTGCTCTACCGCTGAGCTAATCGCCCATGAAACCTTTGCAAATCCCTGCTCCTCAAGAAAAAGGAGCGCGGAAGTCCGCGCTGGTGGAGGCGTCTATAAAAGGAGTCGCAGGGGGGATCAAGGGCTTTCGAAAAATATCTTTTTCGCGCTATCTTATGCATGGAACAGGAGAGTCCATGAGCAGTCAGGCCTATATGCTGGATCGCCCAGATCCTTGCACCTCATCTGTGGTGTTCGCGTCGCCCCATAGCGGCAACGCCTATCCTGATGCGCTCCTGCGACGCTCGATTTTGAACGCGCATGCGATCCGAAGCTCGGAAGACGCCTTTGTAGACAGGCTTTTTGACGCTGCGCCCAAGTTTGGAGCGCCTCTGTTGCGCGCCGGGGTGCCGCGTGCCTTTGTCGATTACAATCGCAGTGCAGATGAGCTTGATCCAGCCTTGATCACCGGTGTGAGGGGCATTGGGAACAATCCACGTGTGGCCTCTGGACTCGGGGTGATTCCACGGGTGGTGTCCAATGGACGTGCGATCTATCGCGGCAAAATCGGGCTGGATGAGGCGGAAAGCCGCTTAGAAACCTATTGGCGTCCCTACCATAAGACGTTGCAATCTTTGCTGAATGACGCGCTTGCGAATTTCTGTCAGGCGATCTTGTTGGATTGTCACTCCATGCCGCGAGAGGCTTTGGACAGTTTGCGCGACAAGAGCGGAACGCGGCCAGAGATCGTGCTTGGGGATCGCTTTGGTACCTCGGCGAGTGGCGAGATCGTAGAGCAAGTTGAGGCGGCTTTTGCTGCGGCTGGCTTTGTCGTGGCTCGCAATGCCCCGTTTGCCGGCGCTTATGTGACCCAGCACTATGGGCGCTTGGGACGCAATCAACATGCGATTCAGATCGAAATTGATAGGTCGATCTATATGGATGAACAGCTGATTGAGCCGCATGGCGGGTTTGATGAGGTGCGGGAACGATTGTCTCGGGTCATTTCTGATGTAGTTGCTATTGGGCGGCCTTCACAGCAATTGGCGGCAGAATAGGGGCTTTGCCCCTCGCGTCATGCGTCGCTCACCCCAGGATATTTTTGACAAGAGAAAGGCTTAACGCATCGCGCGGCCTTTGAGGATTGCGTCGTTGCCAAATCGCGCGCGGATTTTGTCGGTTGCGCGTTCAGCTTCGCGGCGTTGGGCGGCCTTTGGGTCGAGTAGATCTGCGCTTAGGTCGGCAGCAGAGTCCTCGACGATATCTGAGATGCCAACGCCGATGAGCCGGAACGGGCCTTTGCGTGCGCAAGTGTCGAAAAGGGCGCGCGCCGTTGTGTAGATCGTGTCGGTCATTTGCGTGGCATCGCGCAGGCTTTGGCGGCGACTGATCAGAGTAAAGTCTTTGCGTTTGAGTTTAAGCGTCACAACGCGGCCTGCTTTGGATTTTGCCTTGGCGCGGTCTGCAACCTGTTCGGCCAATCGCCATAGGTGACCGTCTAGGATATCAAGATCGGACGTGTCTTCAAAGAAAGTGGTTTCTTTGCTGATGCTTTTCACCGGCGCGCGGGCGGTGATTTTGCGCCGGTCTTCGCCGCGCGCGAGGTGCCAGAGGCGAAAGCCCATAGAGCCGAACCGGTCTGTGAGTTCGCGTTGATCCCAACGCAGGAGATCTGAGAATGTGTGGATCCCCGCGCTTTCGAGGCCCGCTTGGGCCGCTGGGCCGACGCCCCAGATCAAACGTACGGGTTTGTCATGCAGGAAATCCGCTGTTTCAGCCGCTCCGATGATGGCAAAGCCCTGGGGCTTGTCGAGGTCAGAGGCGACCTTGGCGAGGAACTTGTTGTGGCTGAGGCCGATGGAGCCTGTGATGCCTAGCTCGTCCTTCATTCGTTTGACGAGGCGGGCGAGCATGACGGCGGGCGGGGCTCCGTGGAGTTTTTCGGTGCCGGTCAGGTCAATGAAGGCTTCGTCCAGCGACAGGGGTTCAACCGCCGGTGTGAGCTCATCCATGAGGGCGCGCACCTGGCGGCTGACCTCTGCGTAAACCGACATGCGGGGTTTCACGACCACGGCGTCCGGGCAAAGATCCAGCGCTTTGAACATCGGCATCGCCGATCTCACGCCTCGGATGCGCGAGACATAGCAGGCGGTGGAGACAACGCCGCGTTTGCCGCCTCCGATAATGACAGGTTTGTCGGCCAGTTCCGGGTTGTCCCGTTTTTCCACACTTGCGTAGAAGGCATCACAATCCATATGAGCGATGCTAAGATCATAGAGTTCCTCATGGCGCACGATCCGCATACTGCCGCAGTTTGGGCAGCGGCGGGCATCGGAGACGTCAGAGAGGCAATCGCGGCAGAGGGCAGGCATGGTTCACTCGGGTGATGAGATCCCCAGCATAGCATTTGAGGCGGGCGCGCACATCCGCTTTGTCGGGGCCAAGGTGGCAGTTTTTGTCGGGAGCGAGATCATTTGCTTGCTGCGGGATGATATTCCGACGATTCCATGGCCGGGACATTGGGATGTTTTGGGAGGAGGTCGCGAGGGGGACGAGAGCCCTTGGGAATGTGCGGCGCGTGAAGCGACAGAGGAAAGCGGCTTGGAGTTGGAGCCAAGCGATTTGCTATGGGCGCGTCAGTACGTCAATTCGCGCGGCAAAAACGTTTGGTTCTTTGTGGCATCCGTGCCGGTTGAGCGTGCCGCTTCCATTTCTTTGCAGGACGAAGGCAAAGCGCTCGGGCGGATGACGCCCGATGCATATTTGTCTCATGAGATGGCCGTGCCGCAGTTTCAGCAGCGCTTGGCGGATTGGATTGCGGGCCTTTAGAGCGCGCTGAGTTCGTCAATGATCGCTTGTGCTGCGCCTTTCGGGTTGGCGGCTTGCCAGACAGGGCGGCCCACGACGATATGGTCTGCGCCGTCTTTGATCGCATTTGCAGGCGTCGCGACACGTTTTTGATCGCCGAGCGCCGCGCCTGTTGGACGCACGCCGGGCGTCACGATCAGTTTGCCTTCGGCCTCAGGCAATGCCCGGATCAAAGCGGCCTCTTGTGGGCTAGCAATCACACCATCTGCACCCGCCTCAAAGGCTTTGCCCGCGCGTTCCTGTACCAGATCGCGGATCTCTCCGTCTTTGATCAAGGCCCCATCCAGATCCTGACGATCCAGCGACGTCAGAATGGTGACCGCAAGGATCTTGAGGCCTTTGCCTGCAGCACCTTCTTTGGCAGCTTTCACCACATAGGGGTCCCCATGCACCGTCAGAAAATCCAGATCAAACTGCGCCAGGCCACGCACCGCGTTTTCCACGGTCGCGCCGATGTCAAAAAGCTTCATGTCCAGAAAGATGCGTTTGCCGTGCTCTGTCTTCAGCTCGTTGGCGAGCGCAAGGCCTCCGCCCGTCAGCATGCCCAAGCCTATTTTATAGAAAGACACCGCTTCGCCGATCTGTTCAGCCAGTTTCAACCCCTGCAGGGCGTTTGGGACATCGAGGGCGACGATGAGGCGGTCATCTGACATGGGTAGGGCTCCGGGATCTGGCGTGTGGACAAAATTGTCTCTCTCTAAGAGCCTCAGCGCGTGGGGGCAACCCTGTCAGGCCCATTCCATCGCCCGAGGCATCGCGTGTTTGGCGATTTCTAAGGAGGTTCCGGCGAATTCGGGCAGGCGTTTCATCTGACGAATGGCGGCGCGCGCAAACAGGCTATTGAGCCCATGCAATCCCCCAACGCCCGCGAAGGGAAAGGTGCAGTCCACTACGATGTTCTCGCCCGTTGACAAGCAGATACGCGCTTTGCCAATGCAGCGCCCGCATGGGGTGATCTCTCGCTCCAGCAGATCCACGCGAACAACTTTCATAAAATTCTCCGTACCTTACAGATCGGTATGGCAGGCCATCATTAACAAACCCCTAGCGGCGAAAAATATGCCACTATGGGGCAGGGTATTCTTGAATTGTAACAGACAATTGCCAAATTAAGAGAGAGGCCCAAGACTGGGGCGTGCCGCAAAGCGGGCGCCAGACCGACCTGGGGCGCTTTAGAGAAGGAGAGAACCATGGACTTGAACAAGTTCACGGAGCGGTCGCGCGGATTCATTCAGGCGGCGCAGACCATTGCGATGCGGGAAAATCACCAACGGTTGATGCCCGAACATTTGCTCAAAGCATTGATGGATGATGATCAGGGGCTTGCGTCCAATCTGATCAAACGCGCGGGCGGGGCACCGAACCGCGTAGTAGAGGCTGTGGATCTGGCAGTAAGCAAGATCGCGCGGGTCTCGGGCGATGCGGGGCAGGCCTATATGGACAATGCTTCGGTGCGGGTTCTGGATGAGGCCGAGAAGGTTGCCAAGAAGGCAGGCGATAGTTTTGTTCCCGTGGAGCGCATTCTGATGGCTTTGGCCTTGGTGAAGTCCAAGGCGCGCGAGGCTTTGGAAGCGGGCGCGGTGAACGCGCAGGCGTTGAATGGCGCGATCAATGACATTCGCAAAGGGCGCACAGCGGATTCTGCGACGGCCGAAGAGGGTTATGACGCGCTTAAGAAATACGCGCAGGATCTGACGGAACGTGCGCGCGAGGGCAAGATTGACCCGATCATTGGCCGAGATGATGAAATCCGCCGGTCTATGCAGATCCTCAGCCGCCGGACCAAGAACAATCCAGTTCTGATTGGGGAACCGGGCGTGGGTAAGACCGCGATTGCCGAAGGGCTTGCACTGCGGATCGTCAATGGCGACGTGCCGGAGTCGCTGCGCAACAAACAACTCTTGGCGCTGGATATGGGCGCTTTGATTGCCGGTGCGAAATATCGTGGTGAGTTTGAGGAACGTTTGAAGGCCGTTCTGACCGAAGTCACCGAGGCCGCGGGCGATGTGATCCTCTTTATCGACGAGATGCATATGCTTGTTGGGGCCGGCAAAACCGATGGTGCGATGGATGCGGCGAACCTGATCAAACCGGCCTTGGCGCGCGGAGAGTTGCACTGCGTGGGCGCGACCACATTAGATGAGTACCGCAAACACGTGGAAAAAGACGCGGCCCTCGCACGGCGGTTCCAGCCTTTGGTGGTTGAGGAACCGACAGTCGAAGACACGATCTCGATCCTGCGCGGCATCAAAGAGAAATACGAGCTGCATCACGGGGTGCGGATTTCTGACAGCGCGTTGGTGTCGGCCTCGACCCTGAGCCATCGCTATATCACCGACCGGTTCTTACCGGACAAAGCCATCGACCTGGTGGATGAGGCCGCGAGCCGTTTGCGGATGGAAGTGGACTCAAAACCAGAGGAACTTGATGCTTTGGACCGTCAGATCCTGCAAATGCAGATCGAGGCCGAGGCCTTACGGCGCGAGGATGATGCTGCGTCCAAGGATCGTTTGGGCAAATTGGAAAAAGATCTTGCGGATCTGCAGGATCGCTCTGCCGAGCTGACCGCGAAGTGGCAGGCAGGTCGGGACAAGCTGGCCTCGGCTCGGGATCTGAAAGAACAATTGGACCAGGCGCGCGCCGATCTGGAAATCGCAAAGCGCGACGGCAATCTGGCAAAGGCCGGAGAGCTGTCTTACGGCGTGATCCCAGCCTTGGAAAAACAACTGTCGGAGGCCGAAGAGGCTGAGGACGATCTGATCGTCGAAGAAGCCGTGCGCCCTGAACAGATCGCGGCCGTGGTCGAGCGCTGGACCGGAATACCAACGTCCAAGATGCTGGAAGGCGAGCGTGAGAAGCTCTTGCGCATGGAAGATGATCTGCACCGGCGCGTCATCGGGCAGAGCCCGGCGGTCCGCGCCGTTTCAAACGCTGTGCGTCGGGCGCGCGCTGGGCTAAACGATGAAAACCGCCCCTTGGGCTCTTTCCTCTTCCTTGGCCCAACCGGCGTCGGCAAGACGGAATTGACCAAAGCCGTCGCGGAATTCCTCTTTGATGACGACAGCGCCATGGTTCGCATCGACATGTCTGAATTCATGGAGAAACATGCGGTCGCCCGCCTGATCGGCGCGCCTCCGGGTTACGTCGGCTATGACGAAGGCGGCGTGTTGACCGAAGCGGTGCGGCGCAGGCCATATCAGGTGGTGTTGTTTGACGAGGTCGAAAAGGCGCATCCGGATGTCTTCAATGTGCTGCTGCAGGTGCTCGATGATGGTGTTTTGACAGATGGTCAGGGCCGAACCGTTGATTTCAAACAGACGCTGATCATCCTGACGTCTAACCTCGGCGCACAGGCATTGAGCCAATTGCCCGATGGTGCAGACGCTTCTCAGGCCAAGCGTGATGTGATGGATGCGGTGCGCGCCCATTTCCGGCCCGAGTTCCTGAACCGGCTGGATGAAACCATCATCTTTGATCGCCTGGGTCGCGCGGATATGGACGGCATCGTCGATATCCAGCTCGCGCGTCTGATCAAACGTCTGGCGGCTCGCAAGATCGAGATCTCTCTGGATGAGGATGCGCGCAAATGGTTGGCGGATGAAGGTTATGATCCGGTCTTTGGCGCGCGGCCTCTGAAACGCGTGATCCAGCGTGCTTTGCAAAACCCACTGGCGGAAATGCTGCTGGCGGGAGACGTAAAAGACGGCGAGACGATCCCAGTGACCGCAAGCCCCGAGGGTTTGATGATCGGGGATCGGGTTGGATCCTCGGGGTCACCCAGACCGGATGATGCGGTCGTACACTAACACTCGAAACGGCGGGCTTCGGTCCGCCGTTTTTGCAACAAAGCTCACGAAATTGCTCGCGCGCTTGCGCCCATCGTGACTTGCTCGTCGGGGTGGCATCTCTCACAGTGACCTTAGTTTTGTCAGTTGGAGAGAGTTGCGATGTCCATGGAACGCGCCTTTTATGTCGTGGAATTTCTCGGCCTTATGTTTGTCTGGGCCGTGGGACTGCTGGCCTTGGTCGCGGTGATCCTGTTCATCATCGACCGCTCTCAGACACAGGACGCAATCCGGCGGAACTATCCTGTCATCGGACGCTTCCGTCACATTTTTTCCGAACTGGGCGAGTTCTTTCGCCAGTATTTCTTTGCCATGGATCGCGAGGAAATGCCGTTCAACCGCGCGCAACGAGAGTGGATTGGACGGGCGAGTTCGGGCAAGTCGAATTCAATCGCCTTCGGGTCAACGCGAAACACCTCTGTTCCCGGCACGCCCATCTTTGCCAACGCCCCATTCCCGCCACTGGACGATGAGTTCGCCAAATCAGAACCCCTGTTGATTGGGCCGACCGCGCGACATCCCTACGCAGCGCCGTCGTTCTTTAACATTTCGGGTATGAGCTATGGCGCACTGTCGCGGCCCGCCGTAACCGCGCTCAGCAAAGGCGCGGCCAAAGCGGGTGTCTGGCTGAATACCGGAGAAGGCGGCATGTCTCCGTTTCACCTCGAGGGCAATTGCGACATCGTCTATCAGATCGGAACCGCAAAATACGGGGTGCGCGATGCTGAGGGGAACCTATCTGACGATCGCCTAAAAGAGGTCGCCGCAACGTCTCAGGTGAAGATGATCGAGCTGAAACTTGCGCAGGGGGCGAAGCCCGGCAAGGGTGGCATCCTGCCTGCGGCTAAGGTCAATTCTGAAATCGCGAAAATTCGGGGTATCCCGGAAGGTCAGGCCAGTCTGTCCCCTAATCGTCACCGCGAAGTCGACTCATTTAGCGCGCTCTTGGATTTCGTCGCGCATCTAAGAGAGGTCGGTGGTCTGCCAGTAGGCATAAAGACGGTGGCTGGGTCTCGGGTGGTTTTGGAAGAGATGTTTGAGGCTTTCGCCTCGCGACCAGATGATGTGCCTGATTTCATCACGATTGACGGCGGCGAGGGCGGCACGGGCGCGGCCCCAATGCCGCTCATGGATCTGGTTGGCATGTCAGTGCGAGAAGCTCTGCCCATGCTGGCAGATCTGCGCAAGGCCTATGGGTTTCAAGACCGCATTCGCCTGATTGCCAGTGGTAAGCTCGTCAATCCCGGAGACGTCGCCTGGGCGCTGGCTGCAGGGGCTGATTTCGTGACCTCGGCGCGTGGGTTTATGTTCTCTTTGGGCTGCATTCAGGCGTTGAAATGTAACAAGAATACCTGCCCGACCGGGATCACAACCCATGATCCAAGGTTCCAAAAGGGGCTGGTTGTTGAGGACAAATACAAGAAAGTCGCGCGTTATGCCGAAGGCATCATTTCCGATGTCGAAACCATTGCGCACTCCGTCGGCGTTAGTGAGCCGCGCAAGTTACGCCGTCATCACGTGCGCATTGTGGGTGACGCCGGAAAGTCGGAACCTTTGGGAGACGTGCTGGCTCGGTAACGCCTTAGAACCTGCATTGTTACAATCCCTGCACCTCTTCGTGACCCATCGTGCTTTGTCTTGCGCGACACCTCCGCCTACATCAGTCTCAACACGAAAGAGGAGACAGCTATGGCCCACCGTTGGAAGAATGACCTGACCCATGACGACGTCACGCCCCACGCGGCGTTTCTGAACCGCCGCCAGATTATGGTGGGGATTGCGGGGGCCGGTCTTGCAACAACCTTGGGCGCTGGGCAAGCGCGCGCTGCCACGCTGGAACCAGATAGCTTTGAGGTCATCACGACCTACAACAACTTCTATGAGTTTGGTACGGGCAAGGATGACCCGGCCAAGAACGCGCATATGCTGACCACCAAGCCCTGGGCCGTGACGATTGATGGGATGGTGGACAATCCCGGCGATTATTCATTTGAGGACATCATGTCCCAGATGACCGTCGAAGAACGCATCTACCGGTTCCGCTGTGTCGAGGCCTGGTCGATGGTGGTGCCATGGAACGGCTTTGAACTGGCGGATCTTTTGAACATGGCCGGAGTGAAGTCCGGCGCGAAATACGTGGCCTTTGAGACGCTCTACCGTCCTGAGGAAATGCCGGGCCAACGGTTCCGCACGCTCGATTGGCCCTATGTGGAAGGCCTCCGTCTGGACGAGGCGATGCATCCGCTGACCATTATGGCGACAGGCATCTATGGCCAAGACATCCCCAACCAAAACGGCGCACCGATGCGTTTGGTGGTGCCATGGAAATACGGCTTTAAGTCGATCAAATCCGTGGTGAAAATCACTCTGACCGATAAAGAGCCTCCGACCAGCTGGAACAAAGCCAATTCCCGCGAGTATGGCTTCTATTCCAACGTGAACCCGAATGTGGATCACCCGCGCTGGTCTCAGGCGTCTGAACGCACCATTGGCGGAGGCCTGTTCGCGCGCCGCAAAGAAACGCTGATGTTCAACGGCTATGAGGACGAGGTCGCGAGCCTTTATGAAGGCATGGATCTGGCGAAGTTCTACTGATGGTCAATACGCTCAACACATATCTGCGCAAGATCCCCACCTGGGTTCTCTACGTCCTTGGGGCTGCCTATCCTGTTTGGCTTTTGTACCAAGGTCTGACTGGCGGCCTTGGCGTAGACCCGGTCAAGGTTATGGAGCATGCATTGGGTGAACGTGCCCTGCAGCTTTTGATCCTAGGGTTGGCGGTCACGCCATTGCGTCAGCGTGTTGGGCTGAACCTCATGAAATTCCGCCGCGCGATTGGTGTGATTGCGTTCTTCTATGTCTTCGCGCATCTCTTGGTCTGGCTGGTGCTGGATGTTCAGATCCTCTCGCAAGTCTGGGCGGACATCCTGAAGCGTCCTTATTTGACGATTGGCATGGCTGGTTTCCTCGTGATGATCCCGCTGGCGGTGACGTCGAACAACTGGTCCGTGCGCAAACTGGGGCCGACATGGCGCAGGCTCCATAAGCTGACCTATGCGGCCTGTCTTTTAGGGGGTGTGCACTTCGTCTGGCTTGTGAAAGGCTTTCAGCTCGAACCTTTGATTTATCTTGGCTTGATCGTTGGGCTTTTGGCGATGCGCCTGCCAAAAAGCAGCAAGCGCATGGCGGGGGTTCAAAAGGCGTAAGTCAGGCGAATCCCACAAAGATTCTGAGAATGAGGCGACTCGGACGTTCTGGTTTTCTAGTAGAGTCGTAAAGGTTTGCCGCAATATATAGGTGTTATGCGATGTGGCCCGGCAATTCTGTCGGGCCGTATTCGTTCCGGGGTGAAGATTTTGAATGTTCTTCATGCCCTTAATCATCTGAATTTATTCAACTTAATACCTTTTGGTGAACTTTTTTCAGAAAGTTTGAAAAAGGGTGTTGCGACTCTCTGAGACTAAGCATAGAACCCGCTTCACCGACGGGGCAGCGACGCTGGTTGGTTGGTCATCTAGGGAATTTGAGGCGGGGCGCGCCGGAAGTTAGGGCGCATCTGGTCTTGTTTGTCTCTTCGGTTGGTTTTTTAGCTGGCCACGTTTTTTGACATTGTGATGATATCGAAGAGATATGCGGGCGGTTTGGTTTGTA
>NZ_JBBGAZ010000010.1:0-115528 GCF_037478305.1 Cognatishimia coralii | reverse complement strand
AGGTCGAAGGGCCAAAGCCTGCGCACAAAACCAAAAATTACCATCTAAGTAAAACGATAAGTGACGCTAAACCAAGGCAGCACCGCACGCTATCGATCGCCTACCCAACTATCAACTGCTTCAACTGCAATGCCTCGTGCTCCAATTCTCTGGATAAAGATTAGAGACTAATGAACGTGTTTTGAGGTTGATAATAGCCAGGTTACCCTGGTGTCTATTTTCGCCCCTTCAACAATGTCGAGACCCTCAGGCTTCCAGGTGCGAACCCACGCGACCTGGTGCGCGTTACCGGTTGGTTCGAAGATGTGCCGGAAATCGCCTCTCGCGCTACAATGTAAAGGCCGCTGGTGATCACCAAAGCAGAACCTGCGAGCACCGACGTTGTTACTTGTTCGTTAAATAGCAAGCTTCCATAAATCGTCGCCCAGATTATCTGGCTATACTGCATAGGTGCGACGATCGCCGCTTCGCCTTTGCGACAAGCAGCAACCAAACAGAAGGTCGCGATGAACCCCAATACGGCGATTCCTGCCATGCCTGCTATGTCAATCAAGGCCATCGGCTCATATACGAATGCGAGGCTGCCTCCCATTGTCACAAAGATTGCAAGCAGAGGGAAAAGCATCATAACAACGGGTCGTTCGTCATTGCCTACTTTGCGGGATATCACGGATTGGAGCGCTGCTCCAAAGGCCGCTAGGACGGCGGCAAGGTGACCTAGGCCAAGCTGTGTAGAGCCCGGTTGAACAACAACAATCACGCCCGCCAGGCCAACAAGGATCGCAGCCGCGCGGTGCGCGCCGACTTTTTCACCTAGAAGAGGAATGGACATGAGGGTGACGAGCAAAGGCACCATGAACAAGATGGCATAGACCTGCGCCAAAGGAAGCGTGGCGAAGGCGAAGAAGCCGCAGATGCTGGCGCCTACCATCACAAAAGACCTTAGAGCCACCCACCAAGGATGTTTGGGTTGCATGGTGCCATGTGTGCTGTCTTGAACGAGCACGATTGTCAGAAGTGGAAAACTCAGCAGGCTCGTGAAAAAGAGCATCTGAAACGGCGAAAAGCTTCCGCCAACGATACGCACGAGAACATCGTGGATTGCGAAAATAGCAAAGCCGCACAGCGCGAATACTGCGCCTTTCACATTGTCAGACATGGTTTGGAATCCTGAAGCGTTATCGCTAACGTCAGCAATACCATAGGCTTTGCGTCTGACAAGGGTGAACCGCGCACCCCTGAGGCTGCGCGGTCAAAATCTTAGAGAGATGCGTCCAAAGCGGCGAGAACAGCGTCGCCCATTTGCGAAGTGCTCACAGGTTGTGCATCAGAGGCTTGCATCAAGTCCCCAGTGCGAACGCCATCGGCCAGAACCTTTTCGACCGCTGCTTCCAGCCGATCCGCTTCCGCGCCTTGATCAAAGCTATAGCGCAGCGCCATAGCGAAGCTGAGAATGCACGCACATGGGTTTGCCTTGCCTTGACCTGCGATATCAGGAGCAGAGCCGTGTACTGGTTCATAAAGCGCCTTTGGACGTCCGTTTTCCATCGGAGCACCTAGCGATGCGGAGGGCAGCATACCCAGAGAGCCAGTCAGCATGGCCGCGCAATCAGACAGAAGGTCGCCGAAAAGGTTGTCGGTCAGGATGACGTCGAATTGCTTCGGCGCACGGACCAGTTGCATGGCGCCGTTGTCGGCATACATGTGGCTGAGTTCCACCTCAGGGTAATCCTCGTCATGGACCTTCTGGACGACTTCGCGCCAAAGGATGCCGGATTCCATCACATTGGCTTTTTCCATCGAGCAAACTTTGTTGCCACGACGTTTCGCCAGCTCAAACGCAGAACGCGCCACGCGATCGACTTCGCTTTCGGTGTAGCGTTGAGTGTTGATGCCAACACGCTCGCCGTTTTCTTCGAAGATGCCGCGAGGCTCGCCGAAATAAGAGCCCGACGTCAGCTCGCGCACGATCATGATGTCCAGACCAGACACGATGTCAGTTTTCAGCGACGAGAAATCCGCCAGCGCGTCAAAGCACTGCGCAGGGCGCAGGTTTGCAAACAGATCCATCTCCTTGCGAAGCCGTAGCAGGCCGCGTTCTGGTTTCACCGAGAAATCCAGATCGTCATAGGCCGGACCGCCAACTGCGCCGAGCAGAACCGCGTCAACCTCTTGCGCCTTGGCCATTGTGTCATCATGCAATGGGGTGCCATGGGCATCATAAGCTGCGCCGCCGACGAGGTCTTCGGAGACTTCAAATTTGAGGCCGCGTTTTTCGCCGTACCAATCAATAATACGACGCACTTCATTCATGACTTCTTGGCCAATGCCGTCGCCCGGCAGGATCAGCAGTGAGGGGTTGCCCATGGAACTATCCTTCGATTTTCACGTTGCCTTGGGCCTAGCGGCTAGCCTCGGAAAGATCAAGAAACGAAGGGTGTTTTTGGATCAGATGTGCTGCAGGTTCTGCGCTTCCGCATAGGCACGGCGACGATCCTGATCGATCATGTTCGCAACCCGCAACATGGCGATGCCGCGCATGACCATGCTGGCTGGAAAAAACGCCCAGATTGTCATGGTCCAAATCAAGGTCTGAGGATCTGACCACAGCGCCGGACCCAGTGAGCCCGATGTAAGTTCCACCAATGCTGGGAAGATAAACGGCAACAAGAAGCCCAAAACGATATTCACGCGCCCATCGCGAATAAGCCGCGGCAGGACGTCTCCGCCAGCAGTGGGGTCAAACAGGGGTAGGTTGACCCAGACATTGAACGCACCGTTGCGTGTTGGCCAATCCAAAACCCGGACAAAGAAATAAAACAGGACCAGGCTCAATATCGACGTCATATAGGATACGCCCGCGGCCATGCGCACATAAGAGAATGCCTCTCCGTCTGCATGGACAGGCAAGGTCAGCAAAACCAGGCGGACGGGGGAATAGGGCACATCGGTCATATTGCCCAGCACGGACGCCAGCGCATGCATGACGCCATTCACGAGATTAGATGAGGTGCCAAAGGTGAAGGCCGAGGACAGTGTGAACACCGAAAAGAAGACCGTCGCAAAGCGGATCCGGTTAAATGGCGGCGCGAAGCGAAATTCCAGAATGCTGGGGTAGGCCGAGAAATACTCGATAAAGACCAAGGCAGCCGCGAAGAAAGCACAAATGAACGCGAATTGCTGCGCATCCGACGTGATGTCCGGAAGCACAAGAGCCGGAGTTGCCACCAGCACCGCCATAAGGATCGCGCGTGTCATCGCGCTTGTGATTTGTGCGAACACTGCCTTTTTTCCCTTCAAACTCGACCGCCGCAATTCTTTGTCGCGTGCTGTTTCAAGCTTGATCCGCCAGTTCAGGACGGCTTGCCTCATATTTCGTTAATTGTGCCTATGTTTTTCAATTTGCTCAAGAATTTGTTTGGATATTCACAATTTTCGCGTGTTGGTTGTGAAAAATGGTGCTCAATTGCACCGAAATGCCTGAAAACAAGGGATTTTTGGATTTGCACGACGTCAGGTCGATGCACGGCTCGGCGTCAAATGCCCCCACTTGAATACAAAAAACGCGCCCCAATAGACCGGGGCGCGTTAAACCTTATGGCAGAAATGTGGCTAGCGGCATGTACCTCGCAACCACCGTTTCGCGTCTTAGACCCAAGGACGGGCCGCGGAAGCCTGTGCTTCGAATGCGTCGATTGCCGACTGTTTTTGCATGGTCTGACCGATGTCATCCAAACCTTCCAGCAGGCAATGCTTGCGATGCGAATCCACGTCGAACTTGATGACCTCGCCTTCGGATGTGGTGATCTCTTGCGCTTCCAGATCCACAGTCACGCGCGCGTTCGCGCCCTTCTCGGCGTCTGCCATCAGAATGTCGACCTGCTCTTGAGGCAGGACAACTGGCAAGATGCCGTTCTTGAAACAGTTGTTAAAGAAGATGTCCGCGAAAGACGTCGAGACAACGCATTTGATGCCGAAATCCGCGATCGCCCAAGGGGCGTGCTCCCGCGAGGAGCCACAGCCAAAGTTGTCTCCGGCAATCAGGATCTCTGCGTCTCGATACTGCGGCTTGTTCAGCACGAAGTCTTCGATCTCGGTGCCGTCCCGGTTAAAGCGCATCTCGTCAAAGAGGTGCTTGCCAAAGCCCGAGCGTTGGATCGACTTCAGAAAGACCTTTGGGATGATCATATCGGTGTCGATATTCACCAGCGGCATAGGGGCCGCGATACCCTGGAGTTTTTCAAACTTTTCCATCTGTCTGGCTCCTTAGTTCAGTTCACGTACGTCGGTCAGCTTGCCGGTGAGGGCAGCGGCTGCAGCCATCGCAGGGGAGACAAGGTGCGTACGCCCTTTATAACCCTGACGACCTTCGAAGTTCCGGTTGGACGTCGCGGCACAGCGCTCTTCAGGTGCCAGCTGGTCAGGGTTCATCGCCAGACACATCGAGCATCCCGCCATACGCCATTCAAAGCCGGCCTCCTGGAAGATCTCTGCCAAGCCTTCTTCTTCCGCTTGCGCCCGAACCAGGCCAGAACCCGGCACGATCATCGCGCGGTTCACGGCGATTTTCTTGCCTTTGACGACTTCGGCGACGGCACGCAGGTCTTCGATACGACCGTTGGTGCAAGAGCCGATAAATACGGTGTCGATCTCGATGGAATCCAGACGCTGGCCCGGTGTTAGGCCCATATACTCGATAGAACGACGGGCCGCTTCGACCTTACCGCCTTCGAAATCCTCAGGGTTTGGAACAACGCCAGTGATCGGCAGAACATCCTCAGGAGAGGTACCCCAAGTCACAACCGGCTGAATGTCTTCGCCCTTCAGCGTGACAACTTTGTCAAAATGCGCGCCTTCGTCGGTGAAAAGCGTTTTCCAATACGCCAGCGCCTGTTCCCAAGCCGCGCCTTTTGGTGCGTGCGGACGGCCTTTGCAATACTCATAGGTGGTCTCATCTGGAGCGATCAGACCCGCGCGTGCACCGCCTTCGATCGCCATGTTGCAGACGGTCATGCGACCTTCCATGGACAGATCGCGGATCGCTTCGCCACAATATTCGATCACATAGCCAGTACCGCCAGCGGTGCCGGTCTCGCCGATCACGGCCAGAGTGATGTCCTTCGCGGTCACACCTGGCTTGAGCTTGCCAGTGATCTCGACCTTCATGTTTTTGGACTTCTTCTGGATCAGCGTCTGGGTCGCCAGAACGTGCTCCACCTCGGATGTGCCAATACCATGCGCCAGTGCGCCAAACGCACCATGGGTCGCCGTGTGGCTGTCACCGCACACAACAGTCATGCCGGGCAGGGTCCAGCCTTGCTCTGGGCCAACGATATGCACGATGCCCTGACGCACGTCAGAGACCGGATAATAATGCACGCCGAATTCCTTGGCGTTTTTATCCAGCGCTTCGACCTGAATGCGGCTCTCTTCGTTGTCGATGCCCATGGTGCGATCCAGAGTGGTCGGTACGTTGTGATCCGGCACAGCGATGGTCTTTTCTGGCGCGCGCACTTTGCGGCCCGCCATACGCAGACCTTCGAAGGCCTGCGGGCTGGTCACTTCGTGGACCAGATGGCGGTCGATATACAGCAGGCAGGTGCCGTCTTCGGCTTCATGGGCGACATGGGCGTCCCAGATTTTGTCATAGAGTGTTTTGGGGGACATGGGTCCTCTCCGTATTGATGAAATTGGCGATTAAGGCTGCAATACGGGCACGCGAAAGCGCGCCGCGCCCTCATAGGGCGGCGATGACGGATTTGCTTTGACCGTAAAAGCGCCAAGGCAGAAAGGCGCGGTCCGCAATGTCATAGATGCGTTTCATGGTCTCGCAGATATAGAGAGTCGCCCTATGCCGCAAGGGAATTCCCTTGTTTTGCGGGCCGCCCCCGTGTTTTGATCGGACAAAAGAAAGCATATTATGTCCGACGAAACCTCTGGCCTTGATGAGGCGGCCGAACAGGAGACCCCTGTCGAAGGCGTCCAAGATACCCAAGATATCGCTCTGAGCCTCTGGGATCAGGTGTTGGATTTCGGCGTCGGCTTGATGCGGCCTTGGAACGCCTATCAGGTCGGCATTGCGATTGGCTTGATCCTTGTGGCCTTTGCCTTGTCGCGGATTTTCGGGCCGATGTTGCTGGATTGGATGCGCAGCCGAGAAGGTTGGCCCAAGTGGCGCTATCGCTATTTGCTGCTACTTCACAAACGTCTGGCTTTGATCTTTTTTGTGTTGTTGATCTGGGCCACAGTCCTTGTCATGCGCGAGGTCACTTGGCCGAGCCGCAGTTATATCCTCGGAATAATCGCGAACCTGTCACTGGCATGGCTGCTGATCGCCCTAGTGGCGCGACTTGTGCACAACAATCTGATCCGTGCCGTGATCCGCTATGGCGCATGGATATGGGTCACCTTGGTCGTGCTCGGCGTTAGCGACGAAACCCGCCAATTGCTCGACGCTGCAGCCTTGAACGTCGGCTCTATTCGCCTTTCTCTTTGGACTGTTGTTCAGGCGGCGGTGATGCTGGGTCTGACCTTTGCTGTCGCGCGCTTTCTGTCTGGAACTTCCTCTGCCAGCATCAAACGCAACGAGGACATCAGCCCCTCTATGCAGGTCTTGATGATCAAGTTCCTGCAGGTGCTGCTCTACGGTGCCGCCTTTTTCATCGGTCTCCGGATCGTCGGCGTAGACCTTACCGGCCTTGCCGTTTTGTCCGGTGCAATCGGTGTAGGTCTCGGCTTTGGTCTGCAAAAGGTCGTGTCCAACCTCGTGTCGGGCGTCATCATCCTCTTGGACAAGTCGATCAAACCCGGCGACGTGATTTCCTTGGGGGATACCTTTGGCTGGATCAATTCGCTGGGCGCGCGTTATGTCAGCGTCGTTACGCGGGACGGCAAAGAATATCTGATCCCCAACGAAGACCTGATCACCGGCCAAGTGGTCAACTGGTCCCATTCCAATGACTTCGTTCGCCTCGATATCTTTTTCGGCACGGCCTATGGCGATGACCCGCATCTGGTGCGCGAAGCGGCCATCAAAGCCGCGACCTCCGTGGATCGTGTTCTTAACAATCCAAAGGCACCCGTTTGCCATATCGTGGGGTTTGGCGACAGTTCCGTGGACTACATCCTCCGCTTCTGGATCAGCGACCCGACCGGAGGCCTCACGAACATCCGAGGCGCCGTTTACCTCGCGCTTTGGGATGCTTTCAAAGAGGCGGGCATCAACTTCCCGTTCCCGCAACGGGAAGTCCGGATGCTGTCCGATCAGGACGGCGACGCCTCAAGCAAGTCGCCGGGCTGACAGTCCAACACCTCGCAGATCCGCGCCAGCGTTTCAAAGCGCACGCCTTTCACCTTGCCGGATTTAAGCAGGCTCAGGTTCTGTTCCGTGATGCCGATCTGCTCTGCGAGGTCTTTGCCCTTCATTTTGCGTTGGGCCATGACGACATCCAGTCTTACGATGATCTGCATCAGACGAACCCTTTGATGTCTTCTGCGTTCTGTGCAGCCTCATGCATCGCAGTGCCCACAAGGAAAACAAACCCTGCTGCAATCAAAAAGCCGATGTCGCCTTCGGTGAGTGCCATGCTCAGCTGTCTCTGACCCTCAGGATTTCCGAGCGTGAGCAGCACACTCAGGACAGGGTAGGACGCCAGCCTCAGTAGCGCAACAGCCAGCAAGAACCGACCGATGCGGTGAAGCAGTTGTGCGGATTCAAACGTCAGGACACGACCCTGGCTATAGTGATCAAACAGGCGGCGCATGTTGAGAACCATGGCCAAAAGAACGACCAGGCTACCGAGTGAAAACACATTGGCCAGCATGAAGGCCCAGGTCGGAGGTGCGCTCAGGATCATAACGTCGGAGTAAATGTCTGACGCGTTCGCAGGCGTCGGCCTTTCAAAGAAAACATAGGCAAGGATCAGGAGAGGCAGGGCCACGAGGACGGCGGTGCAGGCCCATTTGAGCAGTCGGGCGAGAGATTTGGATTCGAACATAAGTTCACCTTTAAGGCATAAAAATTATCGTAAAACAGCAATTAATTATTGATAAGAGATTCGTCAACAGCGATTTCGAACACTTTCCCCAAAAGCGATTTTTCAGAATGAAGGCTCAAACTACTCATGATGTCGCGCCAGTCGGCAAAATTACCATGACTGCCTCGCAATCTCGTGAGGCGCATTGGAAATATCCAAAAGAAGGGTTATCTTGACCCTATGACCGGCACCGGGGCGTTACGGTGCGTATGAAAGGAGGGCAGATCTCTGTCTTTAAATGTGGACGTGGCGCAAGCCGCTGAAAACGAAATGCCGCAGGTTGCAAAACGCGATCTTGGCGGTGCCGAGCTGCTAGAGCTCATCATCCAATCCCTGGAAAGCGACAAAGCCGAAGATATCGTGCAAATTGACCTGCGCGGACGGTCTTCGATTGGCGACTATATGGTCGTGGCCTCCGGGCGCTCGACCCGTCAAGTTGCGGCGATGTCCGAGAAACTCGTGGACAAGATCAAACAGACCACGGGCCGCACCTCGAAGATCGAGGGTAAGGACACCGGCGACTGGGTTTTGATTGATACAGGTGATGTGATCGTGCATGTCTTCCGTCCGGAAGTGCGCGAGTTCTATCAGCTTGAAAAGATGTGGGTTCAGGGCGGTTCCGCCTAAGCTATCACAGGGCATTTAGCCCGAGGACTTAAGATGGCGCTGAAAATTCACATCTGTGCGGTGGGCCGGCTTCGGTCAGGCCCAGAGCGCACATTGCTTGACGATTATCTGGACCGTTTTGACAAAACCGGCCGGGCCTTGGGCCTCGGGCCGGTGAAATTACATGAGGTCGAGGACCGTAGAGGCGGAGGCATGGTGGCTGAGGCGCAGCTTTTAGCTGGGGTTCTGCCCAAAGGCGCGCGGATCTGCACAATGGATGAACGCGGCAAGCTGATGAGCTCTCCTGAGTTCGCGCAGCAAATGGCGCGGCTGCGTGATGACGGGACCGGAGATCTGGCGTTTGTCATTGGCGGGGCCGAAGGGATTGATCCCAGTTTGCGGGGTCGCGCGGATATGTCGCTGAGTTTTGGTAAGATGGTTTGGCCACATATGCTGGCGCGGGTGATGCTGAGTGAACAGCTTTATCGCGCTGCGACGATCCTGGCAGGATCTCCGTATCACCGGGTGTGATCAGAGTTTACGCAGCAAAGTTGCACGCGACAGGCTCGCGAATTCTCGGCGATAGATCACGAAGACGGTCAGGATAGTGGTTCCAATCAATGCCAATGGGCCAGCCAGCCAGGCGCAGGCCGCCAGTCCGAAATAGACCGACCGCAAGCCGCGATTAAACGCGCGGGCCGCGGAAATATTGATCTGTGCCGCCTGATCCGCACGCAAATCACAAAGCGGGTCCGTGGTGTCGACTGGCAAAGCGGACATGACGATCGAGCAATAACCGAACAGGCGATTAGACCAGACGAACTTCAGGAAGGCATTGGTCGTAAAGACTAAAATCAGCACGATTTTGATTTCCCAAACGAATCTTGGCGCCTCCATCAAGGCAAAATCGCTCGCCACGCCACTGACTTGATCCGCGTTGCCAATCAGCGCCAAGGCTCCGCCGATGGCAAGCAACGTGGCCGATCCAAAGAAGGCAGTCGCCTGCCGTAAGCCTCCGACAATTTGCGCGTCATAGATGCGTGGTTGGCGGTGAATGAATTGTTGCATCCATTCGCGGCGGTAATCAGCCATGAGGTTTGACATGGAAGGCCGGGATTTGGGTGGGTTCTCGATCAGATGGGTCATCCCCCACCAGATCACCAAAACAAACCCGACAGCGGCAAAGTCGAGGGTTGTAAAAAGCGCAAGGCGATCCATCCAAATCATGCCCCTTACCTAAAGTGTCACCGATATCTTGTCATTCTCTAAAATTGGTTATAATAGTTTACCAAAATGGAGGAAGGCATGGAGCTACCCACCCCAGATTCGTTTGTTCTGTCGCGCAAGGCCGAGATTGTGGCTGCGTTGCAGGCCGTTCTGCCGGACGGTTGCGTGATCGACGCGCCGGAAGAGACGCGCGCTTATGAATGTGATGCACTGACGGCTTATCGCTGCCCTCCACTGGCGGTGGTTTTGCCGGAGACAACAGAGCAGGTCGCCGCGGCTTTGAAGGTGTGTCACCAGATGAATGTCCCCGTTGTGCCGCGCGGGGCAGGCACGTCTCTGGCGGGTGGGTCTATGCCGACCTCTGACAGTGTTGTGCTTGGCGTGGCGCGGCTGACGGATGTTCTGGAGACCGATTATCCCAACCGTTTCATCCGCGTTCAGACGGGTCGTACCAATCTTAGCGTCTCTGGAGCGGTAGAGGAAAACGGCTTCTTTTATGCGCCAGATCCCTCGTCGCAATTGGCTTGTGCGATTTCTGGCAATATCGCGATGAATTCGGGCGGCGCGCATTGTCTTAAGTACGGCGTCACTACGAACAATCTTTTAGGCGTCACACTGGTGACGATGGAAGGCGAGATAGTCGAGATCGGTGGCGCGCATATGGATGCATCTGGTCTGGACCTTTTGGGGGTCATTTGCGGATCTGAAGGCCAGCTTGGCGTCGTCACCGAAGCCACGCTGCGCATCCTGCCAAAACCCGAAGGCGCGCGGCCGGCGCTGATTGGGTTTGATGACAATGCAGTCGCAGGCGCTTGCGTCAGCGACATTATCAAAGCGGGCATCCTGCCGGTGGCCATCGAATTCATGGACCGCCCCTGTATTCGTGCGACCGAAGCCTTCGCGGGCGCGGGTTATCCGGATTGCGAGGCTTTGCTGATCATCGAAGTCGAAGGGTCTGATGCCGAGATCGATGCACAGCTCGCGCGGATTTCCGAGATCGCACGGAAACACAATCCGGTTGAGCTGCGTGAAAGCCGTTCCTCTGATGAAAGCGCCAAGATCTGGCTGGGGCGCAAGTCTGCCTTCGGCGCGATGGGACAGATCAACGATTACATGTGTCTGGACGGCACGATCCCCGTGTCAGAACTGCCTTATGTGCTGCAACGGATCGGGGAGTTGTCCAAGGATTATGCGCTGGGCGTCGGCAACGTGTTCCACGCAGGCGACGGCAATATGCACCCGCTAATCCTGTTTGACGCTAACAAACCCGGAGACCTCGAGAAATGTGAGGCTTTTGGGGCAGATATCCTGAAGCTTTGTGTCGAGGTGGGCGGCTGTCTGACCGGAGAGCACGGCGTGGGCATCGAGAAACGTGACCTAATGAGCCACCAGTATACGCCCGAAGACTTGGAGGCGCAGATGAAGGTTAAGGACGTGTTTGATCCCAAGTGGCTTCTCAATCCGGCCAAGGTCTTTCCTTTGGACACAAGCGAGAACCGTCGCGGTGCGCAGGGAGACGCGGCATGACGACGGACATACTAAGCCCTCAGTCCGAAGCGGATTTGGCGCAAGCGATAGCATCTGCGAATGCGCCGCTTTCGATCCAAGGGGGCGGCACGCAGGGCATGGGCGTCAATGACGCGACCCGCCTCAGCACCTCTGGCCTGAACGGCGTGACCCTCTATGAACCGGGGGCTCTGACTCTGGTAGCCAAAGCAGGGACACCTGTCGCGAATATCTCGGACTTGCTCGCCAAAGAGAACCAGCGCCTTGCGTTTGATCCGCGAGACCTGCGCGGGGTTTTGGGCACCGAAGGCGCACCGACGATTGGGGCGGTGGCGGCTATGAACAACTCGGGACCTGCGCGTGTCACGGCAGGGGCGTGTCGCGATTTCATGCTGGGCGTGCGTTTTGTCGATGGCTCTGGCGACATCGTCAGCAATGGCGGGCGCGTTATGAAGAATGTGACGGGCTATGATCTGGTCAAGCTGATGTCTGGCAGTCATGGCACGCTCGGGGTTCTGACCGAGGTCAGCCTCAAGGTCTTGCCGACGCCTGAGATGACCGGCGTCTTGCTGATGAACGGTCTTTCGGACGCCGACGCAGTGGCCGCGATGAGTGCGGCTTTGGGCTCGCCCTACGAGGTGACCGGCGCGGCTCATGCGCAGTCGGGCGTTGATGCGCATCCAGTCACCATGATCCGGATCGAAGGGTTTGAGGAGTCCGTCACCTATCGTTTGGCGCAGCTCAAAGAGATGTTGGGCCGCTTTGGCGATGTTGCGATTGAAACGGATCCGGCGCGGACCAAGGCCGGTTGGGCTTGGGTGCGGGATTGTACGGTCTTTGAAGGCAAAGAGGGCAATCTTTGGCGGGTCTCGTTGAAGCCCTCGGATGCGCCGGGCTTGGTGGCAAAGCTCGCGCCAGAAAACGCGCTTTATGACTGGGGTGGCGGGCTTGTCTGGATGGTCTTGCCAGACAGCGTGGATCCGCGCGCTCAGATGGATGGGCTGCAAGGTCATGCAACGCTCATGCGCGGCGAAGGTCATGTCCGCTTTCATCCAGAAGCGCCGGGGGTGGCGAAGCTCACCCAGTCTTTGCGCAAGAAATTTGATCCACGGGGCGTCCTGAACCCCGGTTTGATGGGGTAAGCCATGCGGACGGAGTTTACGGAACAGCAGCTGGAAGCCCCCGATTTCCAGCGCAGCAATGAAATCCTTCGTGCCTGTGTGCATTGTGGGTTTTGCACGGCGACATGTCCGACCTATCAGGTCTTGGGCGATGAGCTCGATAGCCCGCGGGGTCGGATCTATCTGATCAAGGACATGCTGGAAAACGAGCGGGTGCCGGATGAGAAAACGGTCAAACATATTGACCGCTGTCTGTCCTGTTTGGCCTGCATGACGACCTGTCCCTCGGGTGTGCATTATATGCATCTTGTCGATCACGCGCGTGCCTATATTGACGAGAACTACAAACGGCCTTTCACAGATCGCGCCCTGCGCTGGGCGCTGTCGCAGATCCTGCCTTACCCCATGCGGTTCCGTCTGGCGCTTTTGGCGGCCAAGATCGGCCGACCTTTCGCCCCAATGATCCCTGATGCGCGGATCAAGGCGATGCTTGAGATGGCGCCAAAACAGATCCCGCCGGTCAGCCGGAATGATGATCCGCAGAGCTTTGCACCAAAAGCTCCGCGCAAGATGCGGGTTGCCTTGATGACAGGCTGTGCCCAAAAGGCGCTGGATACGGATATCAATGACGCCACGATCCGGGTGCTGACGCGCTTGGGCTGTGAAGTGGTCGTGGCCGAGGGTGCGGGCTGTTGTGGTGCGCTCACGCACCATATGGGCAAGACGGACCTGAGCCACTCCAGCGCGGCTGCGAATATTCGCGCGTGGCGCAAAGAGATGGATGGCGAGGGACTAGATGCGATTGTCATTAATACCTCGGGCTGCGGCACGACCGTGAAGGACTATGGCCATATGTTCCGCAATGAGGCTTTGGCTAAGGACGCGGCGAAGGTGTCTGAGATCGCGATGGATATTTCCGAGCTGCTGACCAAGCTCGACATTCCAGAGCTGCCAGAACAGGACATGACCGTGGCCTACCACGCGGCCTGCTCGCTGCAGCATGGCCAGCAAGTGAAAACCGCGCCCAAGGACGTGCTCAAGAAACTGGGGTTCAAGATCGTAGAGCCTGCGGATCCGCATCTTTGTTGTGGATCGGCGGGGACATATAATCTTCTGCAGCCCGAAATCTCGGAGCAACTCAAAGCGCGCAAAGTCAAAACGCTTGAGGCCAAGTCGCCTGATCTGATCGCAGCAGGCAATATCGGCTGCATGATGCAAATCGGCTCGGGCACTAATTTGCCCATAATCCACACAGTAGAGTTGGTGGATTGGGCAACCGGGGGCCCGCGCCCCGCCAAGTTACCCGCCTCATTTGAGACACAACTGCGGCAATAGCGGGCCAAAGACTCCGCGACAAAGCCCCAATGCGACCCTAGTTTCGCCCCTTGGGGATCGGATCTTGCTCTGGATTGAAACCTGGAGCTGTCATGATCAGATCCCTATGCCTCGCCGCGGCGCTTGCTATTGCCGCGCCTGTCCTTGCCAAGGACCTCACGCCTTTAGAGCAGTCGATGTCGACGGCTCAGATGCAAGCGATTGGCAGGTTAGATATAGGCGACACGGGGTTTTGTACGGCCACTTTGGTGTCCTCAGATCTTGTTCTGACCGCAGCTCATTGCCTTTATGATCGCAAGACTGATCGACGGCTGGATGTGTCGGAATTCAGGTTTAACGCAGGTCTCAGGCGCGGAAATGCGGTCAGCACGTTGCGTGTAAAACGCGCGGCGATCCATCCTAAATATATTCGTGCCAAAAAGGGTGAGCTGAGCAATATGCGCTATGACGTGGCTCTGCTTCGGCTGAGCGAGCCCGTGAACCTTTTTGATGTCGCAAGCCTTGGCGTGTCGACCCCGCAATTGGGGCGCAACGTGGGTGTTGTGAGCTATGCCCGAAATCGCGCGGATACGGCATTAACGGAAAGCTCGTGTGATATGTCCGCACGTCCTGAGGGCGTTTTTGTGACGACCTGCCAAGCCGGTTTTGGCACGAGTGGTGCGCCTGTGGTGCAAATCCAGCAGGGCCATCCGCGCGTGGTTTCCGTGGTTTCGGCCATGGCGAAGGCCAATGGAGAACCCGTGTCTTTGGCCGTTGGTGTGAGCAACGTTTTGGCGACACTGACCTCGGCAATAGGCTCTTAAACCGTGAAGAGACTGACTGCGCTCGCTTTTGGGATTCTCGCGTCTTTCACGTCTGCTGTACAAGCAGGCAGCGCGTTGGAAGTCATGGAAGATCGCGGCGATATGATTGGCTGGGAGGCGGTTGGACGCCTCGATTTGCCGTCGGGCTTCTGCACAGGTGTTTTGATTTCCAAGGATCAGGTGCTGACCGCCGCGCATTGCCTGTTTGAACGCGAGACAGCGCGCAAGATTAACGTCAAAGGTGCGGTCTTTCGGGCGGGTTACCTGAATGGCCAGTCTCTGTTTGAACGCCGCGTGGTGTCTTACACGATGTCGCCAGAGTTTCGCTATAACGGCCCCATTATGATGGCCAAGGCCGCCGCATTGGACGTCGCGATCTTGCGTCTGGATCGACCTGTGTCCTTTCTGGAAGCCTCACCTTTCAAAATTCACCAAGGTCATGACCGCGCCGACCGTGTGCAAGTCATGTCCTATGGTCGCGGTCGCGCCCAAGCGATGAGTTGGCAGCCCGAGTGCAACGTCATGCGCCAGAACGCACAGCTCTGGGAGTTTGACTGTGACACGACCTTTGGATCTTCAGGCGCTCCTGTGTTTGCTATGGAAGACGGTCGCATCCGTGTTTTGTCGCTGGTGTCGGGGAACTGGCAGACGGAGGCAGGTGAAAACCGCACCATTGGTATGAAGCTAAATGGCATTGTCGACAGGCTGAGCAATGCTGCCCGTCCACAGGGCCTGCCGCAGGTTTCAAGCGGTGCAAAACGTATCACAGTGGACCAAAATCGCCCTGCAAGCGGCGCAAAATTCCTCAAGCCTTGAAACGCTAAATTCCCGTTCATATCTCATCCTCATCGGACGCCGAAGTCGGGTCCGAGACATAACCGCCTGTCCCAAATGGGAAGGCCCTAAAACGTTGTCGCTTTGAAAGGATGACTCTATGCGTAGTTTTGATTTCGCACCGCTGTACCGTGCCTCTGTTGGCTTTGACCAAATCGCAGACATGATGGATCGCGTTCTGACCTCTGACGTGTCGGTGCCCAGCTATCCCCCTTATAACATTGAAAAAACAGCCGATGATGCCTACCGCATCTCGCTCGCCGTCGCGGGCTTTGCCGCCGAAGATCTAGCCATCGAGGTCAAGGAAAACGCGCTGATCGTGACTGCAAAAAAGGTGCCTGCGAAGGATGAGAAAACCTTCCTGCACCGTGGCATTGCAACCCGTTCTTTTGAACGCAAGTTCCAGCTGGCTGACCATGTGAAGGTCACCGGAGCGAGCCATGAGGACGGCATGTTGCACATCGAACTTGTGCGCGAAGTGCCTGAGGCGCTGAAGCCCCGCCGCATCGAAATCGCGCGTGGCAAGCCTGCGATTGAAGCGGATGTGGTCGACGCAAAGGCCGTGAACTAAAGCGCAAACGCTGGTTCACCAAGATGATCAAAGCGGGGGCATTTGCCTCCGCTTTTTGTTTTGCTGTGACAGGCTTGGAGGTGTGTTTCCAAGTTGACCATGCCTAGCTGTCGGTCATAGGCTCTCACCTCGGAGGACTGCCCATGCATGCGTTACTGAGCCAAGACCACATCAATGCCTTTCAACGCGATGGCGTTGTCCTGATCAAAGGGCTCTTTGCCGATCACGTCGAGACCCTGCGCGCGGGCATTGATCGCAACATGGCAGAGCCGGGGCCCTACGCGGCCGAAAACCTCAAAGAGGGCGAGGCCGGCCGGTTCTTTGATGACTATTGCAACTGGACGCGCATCCCGGAATTTGAAGAGGTGATCCGCACCTCTGCAGCCGCCGAGGTCGCGGCGGATCTGATGGGATCATCGCGCGTGCAGGTATTTCACGACCATATCCTGGTCAAGGAACCCGGCACGTCCAAGCCGACTCCTTGGCATCAGGATGGGCCCTATTATTTCGTCGACGGTACTCAGAACGTCAGCTTCTGGTCTCCGGTCGATCCTGTGACCGAAGCATCCTTGCGCTGCGTGGCGGGGTCTCACAAATGGGAAAAGCCGGTCTTGCCGACGCGGTGGCTTTCAGAAGAGAATTTCTATCCCGATGAGGACGCATATATGCCGGTGCCGGATCCGGATGCCGAGGGCATGGAGATCCGGGAATGGGCGATGGAACCGGGCGACGCTGTGGCGTTCAACTTTGCGATCTTGCACGGCGCTCGGGGCAACGAGGCAAAGGCGCGGCGACGGGCGTTTTCTTTGCGTATGATTGGGGATGACGCGAGATATGTTGAACGGCCGGGGCGCACGTCTCCGCCGTTTCCGGGGCATGATATGGTCGCGGGGCAGGTGCTCCGAGAAGATTGGTTTCCAGTGATCTTTGAACGCTAGGCTGAGCGCCAGCGTAGCCAAAGAGACCCGATGCCAGACAGTAGGATCAGGATCAGTCCTAACATCGCAACAGGATCAGGTGCGTCTCCGAAAACCCAGAGTCCGACGGCCGTCGCGGAAATCAGCTGTGTGTAAATCAACGGGGCGATCAGGCTGGCTTCGGCACGACGATTGACCACAACGAGCAGATAATTTCCGGACGCGGATCCAAGCGCGCTGCCGAGGATCAAAAGGTAAAGCGCGGCTGATCCCTCGGGCAACGGGATCGAGGCCCCCAAGGGCGCCAGAAGCACGCTGCCAACCACAAGTTGCGAGAGGAGTAAGAGCCTAGGGCGTGCCTCATTCGCAACCACGCGAGTGGCGACCAGAAAACAGCCGTAAAACGTACCTGCCAAGAGCGCAAAACCGATGCCAGGGCTCATGTCAAAGCCGGGCCTTACGACCAGCATGACGCCACCAAAGCCAAGGGCAAGCAGCAGGCTGCGGCCAAGCGTTGGACGCTCACCAAGGAGAAAGATAGCCAGAACATAGGCTACCACAGGCCCGATGAAGAACGCGCCAAACACATTGGCGATGGGTTCTGTTTTCAAGGCGGTGAGGATAGACAGGATCCCTCCTGCAATCAGAGCACCACGCAGGATGATGCGCCAATTCAACAAGCCTTTGATCTCGTGCATCCGAATGCCGCTGATGGGCAGGATCACCAATGCGCCGATGAAAAACCGCGAGAAGGCGATAAAGGCAGGATCGACTCCGCGTTGCCCCAACAGCTTGCCGCAGGTATCCCCGATGACGATCAAAGTGACCGACACAAAGACCAGACCTGCGAGGCGTGAAAGATCCTGAATTGTCATGGCTGCCCCTTTCGAGAGCAGAATAGGCAGGCGGCATCTGACCACAAGCCCAATAAAAAACCGCGCGAAGGAGCTTCGCGCGGTTTCGTTGATTTAGATTGAAGTCTTAGAAATTGCGGCTCTCGATATTGCCAATGTTCATGAAGATCGTCTCGCCTGAGTGATCATCCACGCCGTCATTGTCGGTCGAGAAAATCGCAGTACCGTCTTCAAAGATCGCAAGACCCTCGACTTTGTCCAGAACATAGCCACCGGTCGAGGTCAGGTCCGGGATCAGGTCACGGACCAGCTCTTTTTTGACCACAGGCAGCGCACCGCCCAGAGGCGCTGGCACCATTTCGGACAGAGCCACGCGGTAGATCTTTTTGGTCACCGCGCGCGCGTCATGCTGGTTGTCGCGCTCGATGATGTAGACATAGTCGCCATGCGCTGTGATTTCCGACAGACCAACCCAACCTTTGGTAGGCTCGGCTTTTTCGTAGCGGACCGCGCCCCATTCTTTCGTCTTGAGGTTATAGGCCACCAGTTTCACATGGTTCTTGGGATCATCTTTCCACTCGCGCTGAACTGGCATCCAAAGGGTGTCGCCGACGCGGGTGATGCCTTCAAAGCCAAAGCGTTTCTCAACCGCCATCAATTCTGGAGGCAGCCCGATTTCGCCCTTGCGGTTCTTGATCACGCCCTCAGCAGAGACGTGATAGATCGCATGCGGGATCACACGCTCAGTGCGGCCTTCGGATGCAACATAAAAGCCGCCCTTGCCGTCCAGCGTGATGCCTTCCATGTCGATCTGTTGCGCTGGGTTGCCGTCTTGGCGGACAACGCGGATCGCATCGACGATGCGCGCCGGGGTCTGGTTGGTGTCGATCTTAAAGATCGTCGGCTGGAACAGATAGAAACTATCGTTAACCGCCCAGACGATCCCATCCTTATCAGCAACCATGCCGGAAATCGCGCCCCAGCCGGTCAGCTCACCCATACCCTCAGAGGTAAGGTGTGGGTAAACTGCAGGTGCTTCTTGCTGTTCAAAGATCATGACATGCGCGCGTGCGCCGCCGTCTTCGATCAGGTCTTTTTCGTTGGCAGAGACCAGCAGATTGCGGGATGGGATGGTCACATAGCCTTCTGGGCCAACGCCGGATGGCAGCAGTTGTTCCAGAACCGGCGCGGCAGGGTTCGTGACGTTATAGACGCCCACAACAGAGGCGCGCTCTGCGCCGACAAAGACGTAAGGCGTGCCGTTGAAGACGTCGAATGTCACGGACTCTGGCTCTACACCTTTAGAGTCGGAACGTTTGTCAGGGTAATGGCCGATCTGCACGATGGCGTGCTCAAAGTCGGTGCCGCTTTCGTAAACAACGGTGCCATTCTTGTTGAAGATGGTCCAACCGCGGGAACCGCCGTTGTAGTCACCTTCGTTGGCGGTTGCAAAGTGGTCGTCGTCGATCCAAGCCACCGCATCAGGCTCGCGCAGGCGGCCCATTTGAGATTCGGTGAAAGACAAGATCGCGCGTTCGTCTGTTGCGTCGATGTTTGTCAGGTCAACAGCACCGGCAGAGAAGTGGTTCACGATCTCGCCGTCTTTGGACACAACAACCATATGGTTGTTTTCCTGAAGGCTGATCACCGTCTCACCCAGTCCGTTGATGGACACATATTCCGGCTCTGGATCGCTCGGCGCGATGTCTGCGAGGCCACGCAGGTCCACCATTTTTAACGACGCGCAGTCCAGGCCACCTTTGGTTGTGTTGATCATCACCAGGTTGCCCGCAGGCAGCTGAGGGATGAGGCCGTCGTCCAGGTCTTCGTCGCGCTCGTTCTCGATGGCAACAGAGATGAACGCACCGTCTTTGGACTTCGCGATGGAGTCAGGCTGACCGCCCAGATCACAGGACGCCAGCTCCGCGCCGGTTGCCACGTCGATGGCTTTCAGCATGCCGGAGGGGGCGGTGTAGCTTTCGGACGTGTTCACGCCCACATAGGCGGTCGCACCGATCACAGCGACAGAGGTCGGCTCGCCTGGTAGAGCGATATTGCCAAGAGGCTGCGGGTTTGCTGGGTCGGTGATGTCGACACGGCCAAGCGCTTCGAGAGGGCTGTCGGTATAGACTAAGGTCATCCCGTCCGCCGTCACATCGATGATCTCGGGGCTGGTTTCGCGTTTAGTGTCTTCGCCCGCCGCCATGTTCAATGGCGTGGCAAAGCTTGCGATACGGTTAAAGTTCATTTCGGCGTGGGCCAGACCAGCGGTCAGGGCGACGGCCGATGTCAGGCAAAGGAAACGCGCAGACATCAATCCCTCCATTTTCAATATAGGTGGGGGCGGGATGACGGGTGGGTGTTAAGCCTATGTGACGTGAGCGCAGCGGTTTTGTGACAAAGAAGGTCAGCTTTGGGGAGAGGTCGAGCGGTAGCAGGCGAGCAAGTCGCCGTCGGACGGGGTGGCGGCATAAACGCCTCGGGCGATTGCGCGGGCAAGGCAGGTGGCTGCGGCATGACCTAGCAGGATTGGATCGGCCAGAGGGTCCTGGATCGGCTTCGCGTTTGTGGACACGCCGAAGACGAGGTCTCCGTCCATCGGGGTATGGGATGGGACAAGTGCGCGCGCCATTCCGTCGTGAGCGGCGGTCGCAAAGCGGGTGAGCTCTGCTTTTGTGAGGTCTGCATCCGTCGCGACAATGGCGATTGTGGTGTTCTGGTCAGACAGTTTGGTTTTGGGCCATGTGGTTTGACTATTGGCCGCGCAGCCGCGTCCGCCAAATTCCTCGCCGATTTCCCAAGGGGCTGCCCAGAAATGCTGACTGTCCGGTACGACCGCGTCCCCTAGCGCGTTGACAGCGACGAGCGCTCCGACGGTATGACCGGACGGAGTGAGGAGCGATGCCGAGCCAAGACCACCTTTGAACGAGGCGGTGGTCGCGCCGGTTCCAGCGCCTTGCGTGCCTAGGGCGAAGTCCCCTGATGCGCCTGCGAGGGCTGCTTGTCCCAAGTCATAGTAAGGCGAGCGGCTCCAGCCTTTGTCGCCGCCATTGAGCAGATCAAACAGGATCGCGGCTGGCACGATTGGCACGTTATGATCACCGACCAGAAACCCTCGACCATCTGCGCGGAGCTTGTCCGCAACGCCAGAAGCTGCGTCCAAACCAAAGGCGGAGCCGCCCGACAGCACCAAAGCATCGACTTTTTCGACGGTTTTATCCGGCGCAAGCAGGTCGGTTTCCCGCGTGCCCGGAGCACCTCCCATGACGTGGACGGCCGCGGTAAAGGAGGCATCGGCCGTCAGAACCGTGGTCCCTGACTTCACCCGTGCATCCTGTGCATTACCGACCTTTAGGCCTGCGACATCGGTAATCAGATTCTTGGGTCCGGTTTGCATGGTCTGGTCTCGCATTGCTTGAATGCGAAGCTAGCCCTGCTTTTTCATCCCGTCCAGTTGCGCTTGGATTTGATCCAGCCGCGCCATGACTTCTTTGCGGTAGTCGCCAGTCTGCTCATCCACATCGCTTTCATGCGCGTCCTGCATCGAGTTCACCATGAGGCCGACCAAAAGGTTCACCACGGCGAAGGTGGTCACCAGAATAAAGGGCACAAAGAACAGCCATGCAAAGGGGTAGACCTCCATCACAGGGCGCACGATGCCCATGGACCAGCTTTCCAGCGTCATGATCTGGAACAAGGAATAGCCAGAGCGACCAAGTGTGCCAAACCAGTCAGGGAAGGCGTCGCCAAAGAGGTTCGTGGCCATAACCGAGCCGATGTAGAAGACGATCCCCATCAAAAGGAACACCGATCCAATACCCGGCAGGGCCAAGACCAGCCCCTCGACCACGCGCCGCATCCGAGGGGCCGCAGAGACCACGCGCAACACGCGCAGCACGCGGGCTGCGCGTAAGACTGACACATTAGACGCACCGGGGATCAGCGAGGCGGCGACGATGACCAAGTCAAACATAGACCAGCCATTTGTGAAAAACGCCATGCGGCGGGCGTAGAATTTCAGCAAAAGCTCGGCGACAAAAATCGCGAGGCACGTGCGGTCAATTAATTTGATCAAGGTCCCGTATGAGTCGGTCATGGTGGCCGATGTCTCAAGCCCCAATGTGGCTGCATTCACCAAAATGACCGCAAGGATCGCATTTTGGAATCGGGTGCTGTCCACCAGACGCGCGATTTTCTCTCTTTGGGTCATGGGGCCTCCTGTGGGGCAAAGTGACTGCAAAACCTCGCGCGCTGGGTAGCAATCCGCACGGCTGGCCTTCAAGTAGAATTTGCACTTGAAGTGGCAAGCCCGCGAAAATCGCGCAAGGAATGGGAGGTGGGGAAAATCTGGCGGGGCTTCACCCTAGGGATTTCACGCCCGAGCCCCTATGTTATGGGGGAACGGGAATAAGGGGACTTTCTCAATGGCAGGTTTTGCTCGGCTTTTGATCATCGCCTTCGTGCTTTTGACGGTGCTGTATTTCGCGCTTTACTTCCATCTGCGCGCGAACCGGCGTGATCGGCTGTTGGTCGAGTATGAAAGCATGGGTGCCGAGGCGCAGGAAACCAAAGTCAGCCAAGAGTTACTCGCCTATGAAAGCCGCTTGCGGCGCGGCCTCATCCTTGGGGTTTACATCCTGCCGTTTGTGGCGATGGTGGCCACGATCTATTTCACCAATTTTCACTAAAGGAGCCCTCGATGGCGTGTGTTAAATGGGGCTTCTGGGGCACGTTCTGGCTCTTGGTTTTTGCGGTGTTTCACTACACGTTGCCGCAGAACGATATTGTGCGGATCGTGAATACGTATGAGGAACGCCAGGAGCTGAATGATTGGACGCGGATGTTCTGGTCCAGCCCTGACGCGCAATCGGCAGAGCTGACCAATCGTGATGTGCAATTCATTCAGGGTGTGAAACCTGATGGCGAAGCCATGGTCTATCGTAATGAGGACACGGGCTGGGGTTGGCCGTTCTATTTCAAATTCGACACGGCGAACCTTTATACCGAGGCCAATGACGCGATCTCGACCAAAGACGCGCCAGAATGGGTGGCTGTGCGCCATTATGGCTGGCGCAACGAGTTTCTGTCGATCTTTCCAAATGCCGTGCGTATTCGCGTGGTCGAGGGGCCAGATGTCAGTTTTATCCCATGGATGAACATCATCATCCTGACCATCTTTGCGGCGATCTTTTGGTCAATCCGCGTGCGTTGGGTTCGGTTCCGCCGTGCGCGGATTGATCCGGTGATCGAAGACGTCGGAGACAGCCTCGCGGATGCAGGCGATTCAATCGCCGAGAGCCGGGGGCGTTTGCGCGGATGGATTGATCGGATGCGCGGGAAATAATCCCGCGCAGCGCGTTTAGAAATCGCGACTGATTAGGAAATCTGCGCTGAGGTTCACGGTGCGATAGGTGGACAAGCCTGCCTCGCCGAAGCCCGTGAACATCCACGCATCCCCCAAAGGATATTCTACGCGACCCGACACAAAGGCGCGCGCTTCGATGCCGCTGTCGTGGTCGACAAAGCTGCCATTGGCCGCGCCGATAGTTACGCTGACTGGATCGCCCCAATATTTGCGGAACTGAACACCGGCTGACATGTCAAAGGGGATCGGGCTGTCGATTGTGGTCCAGCTGAGCTTCGGCGTCAGGCTCGCCACATGCGTGGTGCGTGCGCCAAAAGTGGCGTTGTTGGTCGCGCCAGTTTCCGTATAGCCATCGGTTTCCAAGGCAACGTAGCCGAGTTCCAAATCCATCATCAGACCCGGCTGCAGACGACGGGCGTAGCTAAGCGATGGCGCGACAAAGCTTTGGTCATAGGCTGCAGTCGCCGTTTCCCAGCCCCCGGCAATCGTGTTGTTCTGAATTTGGCGCAGTGCGTCATTGCTGGTGCGGCCAGCCGATAGGGACCAGTTCAGTTCAGCACCTTCCAGATCGAACGTGCCATAGAGGCCAGCAACCAGAGTTTCACTGTCGGTCTCAAAGCTATTTGCCAGCTTCGCACGTGCATCATTGACGCCAGCATAGAAGCCGAGGCTGTCTGAGAGCGCGAAGCCAGCCGTGATCTGGCCGCCGCGGGTGGTGAACCCTCCACTGTTGGAACTGCTCAGGCCTTGAGCAAAGTCGGTGGACAGTTGGATCCATGGCCCCGCGCGATTTGGCGTCAGGCCTTGAGTCGCCACATCGTTGCGCCCGGCACGGGATTGGCCTTGGGCCGTCGCGTGCAGATTTGAAGCGGTATTGGCCGCTTGGGACAGCCCGTTGAAATTCTGGTCCAGGTTTACGACGTAGATCGTGTTGCCGTCCTGAACGAACGCACCACGCGCGGCTGTGATCGTGGTCGGGTTGCCGCCGTCAGTGGTGAAAGCGCCGTTGAACCCCGCGCCGATGTTGAAGGTGGCATTTGCCCCATCAAAGCTGAGCAGGCCCTCAGTGCGGGATCCAAAGATCAGGTTCAGCGTGCTGTTGGCGCCATTCAGGTCATAGGAGTCCGATCCACCGACAACGACGCCATAGTTGGTCACGACAACTCCGGTACCATTGGTTTCTATGCCGTCTTGTGTCGCTGTTATTGTGCCGCGATTGACGATCACATCATTGTCGCCGTCAGTATCGATACCATCGTCGCCCGCGGTGACCGTGCCGGTGTTGGTCACGATTGCGCCGTCTCCGAACAGGTAGAAGCCATCAAATGTCGAGGTGATGGTGCCGTTGTTTGTGGCGCGTGTGTTGGCTCCGTTGACGGCGATACCGTCGGTGCCAGCATTCATCGTGCCATTGTTGATGACGGTTGTGTTTGCGCCATTCACGTTGACCGCGTCAAAATGCGAAGAGGTGATCGTGTTGTTGTTTATGATTGTGTTGTTGGTGCCCAGAAATGCTACGCCTGCAGTTGCGAAAGGTGTAATTGGCGGGAACACCGGAGGTACCGCGTTGATCGCCGACAAGATGCCGTTGTTGGTCAGCGTAAAGAAGTCGACTTCGTTGCTGACGGCCTCAAACTGGGTAACCTGAATAGAGCCGCTGGAGGTGATCGTCATCGTATCATGGTCGTCATAGCCAATGCCCGCGTTGGTTACGGTCTCGGCGGTGTTCACGACAAAATCCGCGGCAATCGCACCGGAGGCAATAGACGAGGTTACGAGAAGAGTGGCTAAAGTGTTGAACTTGCGACCCATGGTCATCCATTCACTCCATTGGCTTTTTACTGGCTAAAGAGTCGATCTATGGCGAGTTGCCGCTAAAGGTCTATGCAACGAAAGTTATATGCCAAGGGCTAGGGGGTGCTGCGATGCAAATGTGTCACAAATGTGGCGGTGATTGTTTCCAGTTTGGAAAAGGTCAATGATCTGAGCGCCTTGCGCTGAACGCATATCGGGCTTGCGGAATCGCATCTACCACGAGAGCTTCGGCCCGCGTATCACCCTGTCATCGAAACGACGCTCCCGAAAGGATGTCACCATGACCAAACTCGCTTCCGTTTTTGCCGCGACTTTTGCCAAGATCGCCGCCGTCGCGAAGTCTTCTGAGGCATGCGACCACTGGACGGATTACCTGCATACACCTGCTAAGTAAGCAGCGTAGTCTTTCCATCAAAAAAGCCCGCAAGATGTTGCGGGCTTTTTGATTTTGGGGGTTAGCGCATCCCGTAGTAGAGGCCGACGGTATGTTCCGCCTCTGCAAAGAACAGCCAACGCGACGTGGCGACGCCTGCGACATGGCTAAGCACTGCCAAAAGCGCAAAGATATGGCCGACGTGGATCGACAAGAGCAGGATCGGCAGGCCTGCCATCAAGATCAGAGAGATGATCCGCAGTTTCTGCGCATGTTTGCGGCCGACCACGTGGATGAATTCTTTCATAAGATAGTTCGGAGACGTGTGCGGATGCGCAACCGAGCGCACGGTGCCAAGGTTGCCAAGGCCTGTTGCGGTTTCCAGTGAGCTGCCACGATCGGCAAAGGCTTTGTCACCGCGCAGCCACCAGAGGATTTGCACCGCCGTAGTGACGAGCAGCAAAGTGATTGCGATCGACACGCGCCCGGTCAGCAAAGCGCCTCCTGTGAGCGCATAGGCAAGGTAAAGTACTGATGTTAGTGGTGTATTCCACCTAGGGATCGTCGCCAGTTGGCCGTAGATCATCGAGGTTGTGAACACGGTCAGCAAGCTGAGCGCAGCGCCGATCCATCCGAGTATGGGCACATGCGTCCCTAGGAAAATCAGCGCTGCCGCATAAAGGCCCATCACGCACAAGCCCGCGACCGCACACACGCCCTCTCGCGACAGCCAGCTGGTGCGCCATTGGGTAAAGGCTTTGAGTGCGCGTTCTGGATGGCCGAGGTGGAAGGTCGAGGAAATCAACCCTCCGACCGCCAAGGCATAGGCGATGAAGAAGAAGGCGAAAGCGACCCATCCTTGCGGAGGCGTCGCGTCAATACCAAGCCAAGCCAACATGCCAAAGCCGATGCCGGAGAGGGTTGTGAAGATAATGACTGAAGGAGCTGGATGCATCAGTTGGTCTCCTTATCGCCGGGCAGTTTCGAGAGTTGCTTGTCGAGCCACCCGAGGAAGCCGGTGGTTTCTTCGGCCACTGGTGCAAGGAAGGGAGCGAGCACGCTTTCCTCAGAATCCCATGTGTCCTTGGGGCGTGGTGGCAGGTATTTGTTGACCGGAGCGGTGTTTAGTTCCGGCATCAGATCCATGCCGCCACGCTCTGCGGTCAGCTTGGAGACATTGGACTCTGGGTCCGCGAAGTCTCCGAAGTGGCGCGCGCCAGCAGGGCAGGTGCGCACGCAGGCAGGGGTTCGGTCGACCTCTGGCAGGTTCTCGTTATAGATCCGGTCGACGCAGAGGGTGCATTTCTTCATGACCCCCTCGGCCTGATCAAGTTCCCGCGCGCCATAGGGGCAGGCCCATGCGCAAAGGCCGCACCCGATGCAGTCCTTTTCGTTGACCAGAACGATACCGTCCTCTTGCCGCTTATAGCTCGCGCCGGTTGGGCAGACGGTTACGCAGGGTGCGTTCTCGCAATGCAGACAGGATTTCGGGAAATGCACTGTCTTGGCGGTCTCGCCGGGGCTTGTGACCTCGTAGCTGTGCACGCGATTGAGGAAGGTGCCCATCGGTTCATCGCCATAGGGGTTCTGATCCGACAGCGGCGCGCCGTAGTTTTCAGTATTCCAGCCTTTGCAAGAGATCACACAGGCATGGCAGCCCACGCAGGTGTCCAGATCGATAACAAGGCCGAGTTTCTTTTCTGTGGATTGAGGAAGCGTTGTCATTTGCCCACCTTCCATTCAAGTGTGTCTGGCCCTTGTTCGACCGGAGATTTCAGTGGTTTCATAGCTGGTTGCGCCTCGGCAGGGGCATCGACCCGTTCGATTTTCACGCGCAGGTCAAACCACGCCGCTTGGCCTGTAATCGGGTCTGAATTGGCCCATCTGAGCCCGTCGCCTTTGGGCGGCAAAAGCTCGTGAATGAGGTGGTTCAAAAGGAAACCTTCGCGGGCTTCGGGTGCGTCCTCGGACAGGGCCCAAGCGCCTTTGCGTTTGCCGATGGCGTTCCAGGTCCAGACGGTGTTTTCATTCAGGGCGGCTTGCAGCGCCACAGGTACGGTGATTGATCCGTGGGTCGAGGTCACTCGCGCCCAGTCGCCCTCTTTGAAGCCATGCTCGTCCCAGAGTTTCTGCGGTACATAGAGCGGGTTTTTCCCATGTAGCTGACGCAGCCACGCGTTTTGCGTCCCCCAAGAGTGATACATCGCCATCGGGCGCTGGGTGAGCGCGTGGATGGGGTATTCCTTGGTGTCCACAGCCTGCTCCTCAAACGGTTCATACCAGATCGGCAGAGGGTCCATGACCTCTTTCAGGCGGTCGCGCAGGTGTTCTGGCGGAACGCGATCTCCGTGCCCTTCGGCGGCGCGTTGGAATTTGCGCATGGGCTCGGAATAGAGCTGGAACAAGTAGGGTTGTGGGCTGTCATAAAGGCCAAGGTCCACGGCCCAGTCCTGATAGGCAGTGTTCCACGGTTTGTAGTAGGCCGCCTCGCTAGGGACGTGGTGAATATGGAAGCCGCCGTTTTCGATATAGGCGTCCATTTGGTCAGGGTTCACCGCGCCGCGACCCGTTTTGTCACCGTCCTCGCCGCGCCAGCCAGACAAAGGTCCGATACCCGGCTTGCGCTCGTGATTGACGATATAGTCGGCGTAGTCTTTCCACTTGGGCGATCCGTCTTCTTTCATGAAGGCAGGCAGGCCGATGCGGGCACCGAGTTCGATCAGCACCGATTGGAACCCGCGCACTTCGCGATCCGGTTCGATCACCGGCCAGCGGATTGCATCGGCGGCCCCGTCGGCCTCGCAGATCGGACGATCCAGCAGAGAGATACAGTCGTGGCGTTCCAGATAGGTCGTATCGGGCAGGATCAGGTCGGCATAGGCGACCATCTCGGAGCTATAGGCATCAGAATAAATGATCCGCGGAATGCGGTAGCCGCCGCTGTCGTTGCGCGCAGTCAGCATCTCAATGACACCAGAGGTGTTCATCGAAGAGTTCCACGACATGTTGGCCATATACATAAACAGCGTGTCGATCGGATAAGGATCCTGCGCGTAGGCGTTTGAGATTACCATATGCATGAGGCCATGGGCGCTCATGGGGTTTTCCCAAGAGAAGGCTTTGTCGATACGTTGCGGGTTGCCGTCGCTATCAAGAAGCAGGTCTTCTGGACCGCGTGGGAAGCCAAGGTGCGGCCCTTCGAGCGCCTTGCCTGGGCGACGGTCGCCATGGGGCGTTGGATGCGCCTCAACAGGTTTTGGATAGGGTGGTTTGAACCGGAAGCCACCGGGCGTTTCGACTGTGCCCAGCAGGATTTGCAGGACGTGCAGCGCGCGGCAGGTTTGAAAGCCGTTGGAATGCGCCGAGATCCCGCGCATGGCGTGCATGGATACGGGGCGGCCAGTCATTTTCGAATGTGTGTTGCCGCGGAAATCGGTCCATTCGCGGTCAAGTTCGATGGCCTCGTCAAAGGCGACGCGCGCCAGTTCGGCGGCGATGGTTTTGATCTTCTTGGCCGAAACGCCTGTGGCCTCAGCCACAGCTTCGGGCGCGTATTTCGGGTCGAGGTATTTCTCGGCCATCAATGCCATGACTGTGCGGTGACCTTCATGCGTCGCGGAGAGGCTTGGCTGTACGTCTTTTTGATCAAAGGGGGTCAGCTTGCCCGTGACGCGATCCACGACCAGAGGCTTGCCGTCATCATCGCGCAGGAAGAGGCCAGTGTCTTTGTCGATCAGAACCGGCGCGTTGGTGAACTGTGCGAGATAGTCGAGGTCGATCTTGCCGGCCTTCATCAACTCATGCACAAGCGCCAGAATGAACAGGCCATCTGTGCCCGGCGTAATGCCAACCCACTCATCCGCCACCGCGTTGTAGCCATTGCGCACAGGGTTCACGCCGATCACCTTGGCGCCGCGCGCTTTGATCTTGCCGATGCCCATTTTGATCGGGTTGGAATCGTGGTCCTCGGCCACGCCAAACAGCATGAAGAGCTTTGTGTGGTCCCAATCGGGCTGCCCAAACTCCCAGAACGCCCCGCCCATCGTATAGATGCCGCCCGCCGCCATATTGACGGAACAGAACCCGCCATGGGCTGCGTAGTTTGGCGTGCCGAAATGCTGTGCCCAGAAGGAGGTGAAGCTTTGCGACTGATCGCGCCCAGTGAAGAACGCGAGCTTATGTGGTGCAGTTTCGTGCAATTCTGTGAGCCAGCCGACGGCTGTGCTCATGGCCTCTTCCCAGCTGATCTCTTGGTATTCGCCCGATCCACGGGGACCGACACGTTTCAGCGGCTTGCGCAGACGCGAGGGCGCGTTGACCTGCATGATCCCAGCAGAGCCTTTGGCGCAAAGAACCCCTTGGTTCACCGGGTGATCACGGTTGCCCTCGATATAGGCGACTTTGCCGTCCTTCATGTGCACGTTGATCCCGCAACGGCAGGCGCACATGTAGCATGTGGTCTTGCGGATCTCGTCCGAGACCTTGGGGGACGTGTCGATGTCAGGTTGCTTGAATGGCATCTGGCTTCCTCTCTTCTACACCTGCGCGAAGATCGCTGGGCGCAGTACGCTTGGGCGAAATCTGAGTGGTCGATTGATCATTTAGGTGCAGTCCCCATCATCAGGTCCAACAGCGCCTGACAGGTGCTGGAGGAGGATTTGTCTGTTCGGCGAAAGCCCATTGAATGGGCGCAAAATCGTCGATTTATGATGTGGGTGTGCGTTCTTGTAGCGTTCATTTCTGTAGGACAAAATCCCAAAACCGCATGAAGCGCCATAATTTTTTTCGCGGGATTGGACTCTAGGAGATTCTCAGTTCGCGCTTTGATCAAAGTCGAACGCAACTTTCCCGACATTGATGCAGCCGCCGAGACCAAATGAGGCCCTCGGTTCTCAGCAAACTTGCGAAATTGATGCACAATTGATCCGCTTTTGTTCGACTTGTGGGTCGCAGTGAGTTTGAGAATTTTTTTGAGGTCGTCAGATGTCCTTGGGCCGTGCTTGAGAAAATGGCGCGAGGTTTCCATCAACCCTGCCGAATCAAACCCAAAACTCTGGCTCGCGACACTCATGAAGTTTGCGATCTTAAGGACTGCAGAACCGTGACCGCGATAATCTGCACGATGTCCTCGGCGGAACACCCACGTGATAGGTCATTGGCGGGTTTCGCAAGGCCTTGAAGGATGGGGCCAATGGCCGTGTAGCCCCCAACGCGTTCCGTGATTTTATAAGCAATATTGCCCGCATTCAGAGACGGGAAAATCATCACATTCGCGCGGCCTGCCGCCGGTGAGTCTGGTGCTTTGCGCGCGCCGGTTTCGGCCACAAAGGCGGCGTCGAATTGAAGCTCTCCGTCGACCACAAGATCAGGGTGGGACGCGCGCAGCATCTCTGTGGCTTCGGTGACCTTGTCGACCTTGGCATGATGTGCACTGCCGGTCGTCGAGAATGAAAGCATCGCGACAATTGGTGTTTCCCCAAGCAAGGCGTCTGCCGATTGGGCCGCGCTGGCTGCGATGGCCGCGAGTTCCGGCGCGGTTGGGTCCACGACGAAGCCGCAATCCGCATAAAGCATGGCGCGTTGGCCGTCTTGCGCGTCCTTCGGCGGAAGCATCAAGAAGAAAGAAGACACAAGCTCGGCGTCTTCGGCCTTGCCGATCACTTGCAGCGCTGGGCGGATAACGTCGGCTGTCGCAGTAATCGCGCCGCCGACTGTACCGTCCGCCAGTCCCATGTGCACGAGAGCAGCCGCAAAGATCAGAGGGTCCTGAGCCTTGGCAGCCGCGCCTTCTTGGCTCATGCCCTTGTGTTTGCGTTTCTCAAAGACGGCGTTGGCGACGGCCTCTGTGAGGGACGAGGTTTTCGGGTCCTCAATCTCTATCCGCTCAGAGGGCGCGGCACCCAATTTGCCTAGTTCCGCGAGAATTTCGCCGGTGTCGCCGACCAGGATGATGTCAGCGAGCCCCAGATCGACCGCCTGTAGTGTAGCGGCGACCGTCCGGGGCTCTGCCCCCTCGCTCAGGGCAATCTTTGCACGCGTTTTCGGCGCAAGAGATTGAAGCTGTTGAACAGGCGTGAGTGTCATAGAACCAACCTCGCAATATTGGCGAGGGCAAGGAGCGTCATCAGAACAATGATGCCCTGCCGGAATCTACTTTGCGGGATGCGTTCGAAGTAGAGACTGCCGACCCAGACACCTGCGCCGATAATCGGCAGCGCGAAGAGAATACCGACACCAAGATCAGGCCCAACAAGCCCATTCATCGCCATCACCGGCAGGGCCATCATGTCGATGCCGGTCAGAAATACGATCATCGTCGCGCGAAACACAGCGGGCGGGATGGGTTGTGCGGCCAAGAAACCTGCAATCGGCAAGCCCCCGACGCCCGCGCTGTTTGCTGTGCCCGAGACCATCCCCGCAAGGACATGACCACCATCGCCGACAGGCCGTTTGATCTGCCACCCGCTGAACAACAGCGCACAAAGACAAAGGATCAGGCCCGAGATCACCAGCCGCGCCATCGCATCATCCAGTCGCGCCATGATGTAGATCGCAGGCACCGTCGCTAAGCCTGCGCCGATCAACATCGTGATCGCGGGTCGCCAGGCGATATGGGGGCCGATGCCTCTGGCTTGGAAAATGGTCATCAGGATCTCGCAGGAAAACACAACAGGGATAAGCCTCAGTGGATTGGTCACGAGGGCTGCGAACAGTACAAAAATCGCGGAAAAGCCGAACCCAGACAGTCCGCGAATGACAGCCGCCCCAAAGAGGGCGGCTGCGAGGAAAAGCGCCTCGCCACTTGAAAAGCCAAATGGCAAGGCGAGCAAATCAGACCTCTTGCGGCTGCATGTCGGCCTTGTCGATGCCGGCCACGCGCACAGGGTTTTTCATCGCGTCGCGGCGGAAAGGCTCGCCCAGCTCTTGGTTGATCATGGCTTCGATCAGAGTGGTTACGCCGTTCTTCTGGTCTTCGATCGCGGTGTTCAGCGCGTCGGTGAGCTCTTCCATCGTGCGCGCGACGACGCCTTTCAGGCCACATGCCTGCGCGATGCCGGCATAGGACACTTGGGTGTCCAGCTCGGTGCCGACGAAGTTGTCGTCAAACCACAGGGTGGAGTTCCGCTTTTCCGCACCCCACTGGTAGTTGCGGAAGACGATCTGCGTGATCGCAGGCCACTCGCCTCGGCCGATGGCTGTCAGTTCGTTCACCGCAATGCCAAATGCGCCGTCGCCCGCAAAGCCCACAACCGGCACATCAGGCTGTCCGATTTTTGCACCAACGATGGCAGGCAGGCCGTAGCCACAAGGACCAAAGAGGCCCGGTGCGAGGTACTTGCGGCCTTCTTCAAAGGACGGATAGGCGTTGCCGATGGCGCAGTTGTTGCCGATGTCAGACGAAATGATCGCCTCTTTCGGCAGTGCAGACTGGATCGCGCGCCACGCCATACGTGGGCTCATCCAGTCAGGCTTGTCCGCACGTGCGCGTTGGTTCCAAGTGGTGCCCGGATCGTCGTCTTCGTGGTCCATGGAGGACAGCTGCTGAGCCCAGCGGGATTTCTTTTCCGCGATCTTGGCTTTGCGATCTGCGCGGCCTTCGTCGCCTGCGGTGCCGGACAGTTGGCCAAGGATGCCGGTTGCCACTTTGGCCGCATCGCCGACGATGCCAACGCTGACTTTCTTGGTCAGGCCAATGCGGTCAGGGTTGATGTCGACCTGAATGATCTTCGCATCCGCAGGCCAGTACTCCATGCCATAGCCTGGCAGGGTCGAGAACGGGTTCAGACGAGTACCTAGCGCCAAAACAACGTCGGCCTCTTTGATCAATTCCATGCCCGCTTTGGAGCCGTTGTAGCCCAGAGGACCGGCGAACAGCGGGTGGTTGCCCGGGAAGGCGTCATTGTGCTGATAGCCCACGCAAACCGGCGCATCGAGGCGTTCGGCCAATGCCATAGAGGCCGCGATGCCGCCTTTGGACAGAACAACGCCCGCACCGTTCAGGATCACTGGGTTCTTCGCGTCCGACAGCAGCGCCGCCGCCGCCGCGACGGAGTTTTCGCCGCCAGAGGACATCTCGAACTCAATCGGATCAGGGATGTCGATGTCGATCACTTGGGTCCACATGTCGCGTGGGATGTTCAATTGCGCCGGCGCTGAGAAACGTTTCGCCTGCGCGATGACGCGGGTCAGGACTTCGGCGACGCGTGTCGGGTCGCGAACCTCTTCCTGATAGGCGACCATGTCTTCAAACAGTTTCATCTGTTCGACTTCCTGGAAACCACCCTGACCGATGGTCTTGTTCGCCGCCTGAGGGGTGACCAGCAGAAGGGGCGTGTGGTTCCAGTAGGCCGTCTTAACAGCGGTCACAAAGTTTGTGATGCCCGGACCGTTCTGAGCGATCATCATCGACATTTTGCCGGTCGCGCGGGTGTAGCCGTCAGACATCATGCCCGCAGAGCCTTCGTGTGCGCAGTCCCAGAAGGTAATGCCCGCGGCAGGGAAGATGTCTGAAATTGGCATCATGGCGGAACCGATAATGCCGAATGCATGTTCGATACCGTGGCGTTGCAGAACCTTAACAAAGGCTTCTTCGGTGGTCATTTTCATGAGGTGCGCTCCGTGGCAGGCGTGAATTCATCTGCAACAGAATATGCGGCTCGGCGCGCTGGCGCGTAGGGCCAGAATGATGCGCCGATAAGTCCAGAGGGCTCTAACCCTCTTTCAGAGCCTGAGCAATCAGCTCGATCCCTTCCGGGATTCGGGTGGTATTGATCGAGGAATAGGCCAGTCGGAAATATTCGCGCGGGCGGGTGCGCCCGTGAAAGAAGGGGCGACCTGGTTCGATCAGAACGCTTTTCTCGATTAGCTTGGCCGCGAGGGCTTCGGTGTCGGTGCCGCGCGGGGCTTGCATCCAAAAGGACGAGCCTCCGTGGGTTTCATGGCTGGCGATCTGCAGGCCGAAATTCGCGATGGCCGTTTGCATCACATCGCGACGTTTGGCGAATTCATTTCGCGTGCGGCGGATCAAAGCGTCATAGTGACCAAGACCTAGGAAATAGGCCGCCGTGCGCATCGTATGGCCCGGCGGGTGGCGCAAAACAAGCGAGCGCAAGGCGCGGGCCTCGCGAATAAAGCTTTCAGAACCAACGAGATAGCCGAGGCGTAGGCCGGGGAAGACAGATTTGGAAAAGCTGCCAACATAGATCACGCGCCCATCTTCATCGAGCGACTTAAGCGAAGGCGACGGCGACTTGAGGAAGGACATTTCGAACTCGTAGTCGTCCTCAACGATCAGTGCGTCGATGTCACGGGCACGTTCCAGCAATGCCTCGCGGCGGGCCATTGGCATGGTCGCTGTGGTCGGGCATTGGTGGCTGGGCGTGGTAAAGATCACGTCGGAATGCGGCGGGATCGTATCGGGCGGCAGGCCGTCCTGATCAACGGGCAGTGGTACCACATGACAGCGTGATTGACTGAGAATATCGCGTAGCGCTGGATAGCAGGGATCTTCGATCACGGCCGTGCGGCGCTGGGTCAGAAGAACCTGGGCCGTCAGCCAAAGAGCGTTCTGCGCGCCGAGCGTGATGAGTACGTTTTCAGGCCGCGCAAGGATGCCACGGCGCGTCAAAGAATGGCGCAGAATGAACTCGACCAGACGCTCGTCGTCGTGTTCATAGTAGTCAGACGTCAGTGCAAAAAAGTCTTTCTGACCAAGTGCTTGAAGGGCGCACAATCGCCAGTTTGCGTGGTCAAAAATCGAGGGGTCTGACTGGCCGTAGATGAAATTATACTTATACTTCGCCCAGTTCTGCGGCTTGCTCAGGGCATTGCCACCGGTATAGCGGCTGCCGATGGCGCGTGACCAATCCACCACGTCTTCGGTCTGGCGCAGCGTGTTGAAAGACGGCGGTTCAGGCGCGTTCTCGGACACAAAATACCCCGACCGACCACGCGACGTGAGATAGTCATTCGCCAAGAGTTCCGTATAGGCCAGCGTCACCGTGATGCGGCTGATGCCCAGATGCGTTGCCAGTTTGCGTGTAGAAGGTAATTTCTCGCCCTGCCGAAAGCGCCCCGACAGAATCGCTTCGGCGATGATCTGCTGGATCTGCGATTGCAGAGTGCCTTGGAAATGGGGGTTCAGAAAGAACGTGTCGACTGAGATTGCCATGGTGCCACGTTAAACTGGACCTAGAGGGGGATCAATCTGGTCTGCCGCGATTCTCAATTCAAATCGGGCGAATGGGCCGCGCCGTAGTGGCGCAGCCCGATTTTTCAGCCAAAGACGCGAGTCAGGGCCACATCTACGGCCTCTGTGATCTTGTCGATGTCGTCCGCTGTCGCGATCAGCGCTGGGCTGAAGCACAGCGTGTTGTTGCGGCCCGGAACCGAGCGGTTGGTCGCGCCGATGATCACACCCTGCGCACCGCATTCGGCGATGACCGCCTGAACTTTGGCCTCAGGCGCGGGCTCTTTGGTGTCTCGGTCGCTGACCAGTTCGGCCCCCATAAAGAGACCCTTGCCACGCACGTCGCCAATCACAGCGTGTTTCTCCATCAGCGCTTCAAGGTTACCGCGCAAGCGTGCGCCCATGTTGGTGCAGTTTTCCAGCAGGCCTTCGTCTTCGATAATACGCATGTTCTCGAGCGCCGCCGCAGGACCGGCAGTACAGCCACCAAAGGTCGAGATATCGCGGAAATAGTTCATCGGATCGCTGGCGTCGTCCTTGAACATGTTGAAGACCTCTTCGGTGGTGACCATCACCGCAATCGCCGCATAACCAGAGGCCACACCTTTCGCCATCGTCACGAAATCCGGCTTGATGCCATAGTGCTGATAGCCAAACCATTCGGTGCCAGTCCGTCCAATGCCGCAGACCACTTCGTCGATGTGAAGCAACACGTCATACTGTTTGCAGATCTCTTGAACGCGCGGCCAATAGCCTTCTGGCGCCTCGATCACGCCACCACCTGCGGTGACGGGCTCTAGGCAAAGCGCGCCGACGGTGTCAGGGCCCTCTTGCAGGATCACCTCTTCAATGAGGTTTGCCATCGCGATGCCGAGTTCTTCACCCTCGAGATGCTCCATCCCATGTTCGTGCTTGCGGTATTCCATGCAGTGCGGAACTTTGATGAAGTCCGGCGCGAAGGGGCCGTATTGCATGTTGCGCTCTTGCTGACCGCCCGCGGACATCGTTGCCAAGGTCGAACCGTGGTAGTCGCGGTCGCGATAGAGGATCTTGGTTTTCTTGCCACCGTATTTCTTGTGCGCGATCTGGCGCACCATTTTAAAGGCCTTCTCATTGGCCTCAGAGCCCGAGTTCACATAGTAAACGCGGCTCATACCTGGCATTTTCTCGATGAGTTTTTCGGCGAATAGAGCACCTGGAACGGACCCAGCCGCCTGCGCGAAATAGCACATCTTCAAGATCTGATCATGCACGGCCTTTGCGATGGATTCACGGCCATAGCCAACGTTTACAGTCCAGACGCCGCCGGACACAGCATCCAGCCATTCCTTGCCGTTCTGATCCCAGACGCGCATGCCTTTGCCTTCGACAATAATGCGCGGGTCGTTCTCTTCGAGCACCTTGTGTTGGAACAGGTGGTGCCAGACATTGGCCTTATCTGCCGCGATGACTCGGGACAGGTCGTTGTCGAGGTGATTGCCATCCATCGCAGGCTCTCCTTATTGTTTCTAAAGCGTTTTCACGAGATTCTGAGCGAGAACAGACTCGCCCCGTTCTGGCGCATCCTCGCTCCGATCTTGGGCATTCGAATAGGTCCAGATCCATCTCTGATTAAGTCCAAAATTAAGGTCTTCGTCAGTCGCGTCAATGGGATGCACTTTCTAACATCATGAAATCGTGTGATTTTGCGTATCATATCGCTAATTTACCAATTGGTCAAAAAAAGAATTACCCTGTAAACGGTTTCATTTTTTATTTGCCAGAATGGAAAAAATGCCGTCGGATCAAGGGGCAGCAGGGGAACCTGCGCACTTAATAGACAGCGAAAAGCTGCGACCCAAACCAAGCCGCGTGTTTTTGCGGCATCGTATCAACGGGAGCTAAACTATGAAATTCAAGACAACTTTCGCCGCATTGGCCGCCACGACTTCGATCCTGGCAGGGGCTCAAGCGGCGCAGGCTGATGATATCACCGTCGCATACTTCCTCGAGTGGCCAATGCCATTCCAGTACGCGAAAGAAACTGGCATGTATGAAGAGGCCCTGGGCGTCAACATCAACTGGGTCAGCTTTGACACCGGTACCGCGATGAGCGCAGCGATGGCATCTGGCGACGTACAGATCTCTGTCAGCCAAGGTATTCCACCGTTTGTGGTTGCGACCTCTGCGGGTCAGGACCTTCAGGTTCTGGATGTGGCCGTCTCCTATGCGGACAATGACAACTGCGTTGTGCGTGCGGATCTGGAAATCGACAAAGATTCCGCAGGCGAACTGGCCGGCAAGAAAGTCGCTGTTCCTCTGGGCACCGCGGCGCACTACGGCTTCCTGAAGCAGATGGAGCACTTCGGTGTTGATCTGGCGAGCCTGGAAATCGTTGACATGGCGCCAGCCGAGGGCGAAGCGGCCCTGAGCCAAGGCGCCGTGGACATGTCCTGTGGCTGGGGCGGCGCGCTGCGTCGTATGCTAAACTCTGGCAACGTGCTGCTGACCGGTGCCGAGAAAACCGAGCTGGGCATTCTAGTGTTTGACGCGACAACCGCGCCAACCTCCTATGTTGCGGAAAACAGCGACCAAGCGGCGGCCTTCCTGGGTGTGACTGCAGCGGCAAACGCGATGTGGGCGGATGAAGCCAACCGCGCGAAAATGCTGCCAGTCATCGCGAAAGACGCGGGTATGAGCGAAGCGGACACCGCGGCGACTCTGTCGACCTTTGTCTTCCCAACAGTTGACGAGCAGCTGTCCGGCGCATGGCTCGGTGGCAATGCACAGACCTTCATGAAGGGTGTTGCAGACGTCTTCGTGAACGCGGGCTCCATCGATGCGTCCAAAGCGTCTTATGCGGACAACGTGAACGCAGATCCGCTCGCGGCGTCTCAGTAAGAGTATTGAGAGAGGGCGCTAACCGAGTTTAGCGCCCTTTTTTCAACGTTATCGCGCACGTTAAACGTGTGCGACCCATCTTTGTAAGAAGGGGATCCAGGTGTCTGGACTTTTCATAGACAACATTTCAATGCGCTTTGATTTGCCCAGCGGCGGTCATGTTCAGGCGCTGCAGAATGTCTCGTTGGATATTAAATCCGGCGAACTCATGAGTGTGCTCGGGCCGTCGGGCTGTGGTAAAACAACTCTCTTGAACATCGTAGCCGGGTTTTTGGCTCCGACAGAGGGTCAAATTAAACTCAACGACAAGCTGGTGACGGGACCAAGCCCTGAACGTGGCATGGTATTCCAGCAGGGCGCGTTGTTTGAATGGATGAATGTGCGTGACAACGTCTCGTTCGGGCCTGACATGAAGGGCGTCAGCCGAGCAGAAAGCAAAGAGAAGGTGGAACACCTGCTCGAAGTTGTCGGGCTGCAGGATTTTAAAGAGAAAGCGATCTATGAGCTTTCCGGCGGGATGCAGCAGCGTGTGGCCTTGGCCCGCTGTTTGGCGAATGACCCCGACGTGATCCTGATGGATGAACCGCTGGGCGCGCTGGATGCGCTGACGCGTGAAAAGATGCAGAGCCTCGTTTTGGATCTGTGGAAAGACACCGGCAAGACGATCATTCTGATCACCCACTCTGTTGAAGAAGCGCTGCTGTTGGGCGAGCGCCTCTTGGTGATGGCGCCACGTCCGGGGCGTGTTCACAAAGAATACCGCCTGCCATTTGCTGACCTCGGCGTCGGCAATGACCTGCGCGAAGTTAAGAAACACAAGGATTACGCGGGCACCCGCGAGGAAATCCTGGAAATGATCTGGAACATGGAAGAAGAAATCATGGGCCGGGCGGAGGAAAACGCATGACCGGTTTGCTTGTTCTCGGCCTTTATGTGGCCGCGTTCTTCGGGACGTATCTTGTCTCCTCGCGCCTGTTGAAAAGCTTCTTTGAGCGTGAAGGGTTCAACTCGCTTAAGACGGTGACCTTTGGCGACGAAAGCGCGGTCAAAGCCAACCGTGTGGCTTCCGTGATCTCTGTGATTACGGTTTTCTGGCTCTGGGTGGCCTTCACCAACTCGGTGATTCCTTTGCCGAAACTGCCGGGTCCGTTTAGCGGCGATGTGACCTTTACCTACACTGCGCAGCTTGAGGACGGCACCACAGACGATGCCGAAGTCACCATGCGTGTCTATCGCGAAGACATCCAGCAAACGGTGGATGCCGACGGCAATCCGGGCCAAGAGCCTGAGCCTGCTGCGGTTGAACCAGGCGACGGGTTTGCGAAAAACGATTCCCTGACCGTGGCGCGCTATGGCTTCAAGGTGATCAACGTTTGGAAAAACGATGAGGTGTCCAAGAAAGAGGGCTCAACTGTCGTTGCGTTGAACGGTATTCCGGTTGGTCCGGGCGAGGCCGTCGAGATCCCTGAGGGCACGATTTCCTTGACCGACAAAGGCACGCCGACCTTTGCGCCGGCCACTGGTCTGCGCATGGCGCGGCTCTATCTGCCAGCGCCCGAGATCGTGCTCAGCCGCTTTATCTGGCTGAACCAAGAGGGCTATCAGGGCTATACGCTGCTTGAACATACACGCTTTTCGCTACAACGTGTTCTGCTTGGCTTCCTCTTTGGGGCCTTGGTCGGCATCCCAATCGGCTACGCCATGGGCCTGACCAGCTGGTCACGTGGATGGTTTGATCCGATCGTCGAATTCATGCGTCCTATTCCTCCACTCGCTTTGATCCCGCTGATCATTATTTGGTTCGGGATCGGAGAGCTCGGCAAGGTGGTTCTCCTCTTCCTTGCCGCGCTCTGGATTATGATCATCGCGGCCCGATCCGGCGTGTCCGGCGTGGCGATTTCCAAGGTCCATGCGGCCTATTCGCTGGGGGCGTCCAAATGGCAGATCCTCAGCCGCGTGATCGTGCCCAATTCGCTACCGGACATCTTCACCGGCGCGCGGGTTGCGATGGGGGTCTGTTGGGGCACGGTTGTTGCGGCCGAACTGGTTGCGGCGAACGTTGGCCTTGGCAAGATGATCGTGACCGCGTCCAAGTTCCAGCAGACCGACATCATTATCGTTGGGATCATCGTGATCGGGATCATTGGCTTCATGATCGAGGTCGGGATGCGCGCTTTGGAAAACTGGCTGATCCCGTGGAAGGGCAAAGTCTAAGTCAAAGCCCTAAAAAAACGAAGAAAGGCGCCAGGGGAAGGAGGGCGCCTTTTTTGCGTGCTGGTTCAGAGTGCTCATTTAGTCAGAATGAGTTTGCCTGCACGTGTTATGCGAAGCGTGTAGAGTTTGTCGTCCAACATGATCCGCGCTTCGCTGCCCCGCCCGAGAAGGGCTTTTGCGCTATAATAGGGGATGCTCGTAGGTTTCGGCGGGACAGGATCTTGTACTGACATGCGTTTCTTTTCTTTAATCGGTTATGAAATTACATAAATACCACCATAGCGCGAGTCAACTTTTGCGCGAGCAATTTCATAAATGTTTTAAATACTATTTAGAGATGCTAAATTTTCGGTCAAATCGAGCACGAGAAGAAAGCAGGCGCTGAAAAAATCAGCGCCTTAATAGCATGGTTCGGGAATGTTTGCGCCTATTTAGTCAGGATGAGCTTCCCAGCGCGCGTGATGCGAAGAGTATAAATCTGATCGTTCAGAACGATGCGCGCCAATCCATTTTCCCCAGTCAATAGATCTGCACTATGGATCGGAGTCGTATCGGCTGCGGTCGAGATTTGGGTTTGCAAAGTCATGTCGAGCTTCCTGTCTGAAGGTTATGCTCTAATTCTGACTAATTTAATCGGCAAAGTCAATTCCTATTATTTTAATCGGAAATTGTTTTTTTGAGTCAACGCGACAAGAACCACTTGAACGGATGGGCAAACACTGTTCATAGAGAAAGGGCGTTGTTGAGCGCTAACATTGTCGCAGAGCCCGAAAGTCGCACCTATGTCTTCAAGCCGTTTCTTCCTTGTTGCCGATATCGGAGGCACCAACACCCGCGTCGGATTGGCGGATGAAAACGGCCTGATCGAAGGGTCCACAGAGCGCTATAAAAATGCTGACAGTGGGAGTTTCCAATCCGTGATCGAAGCCTATTTGGCCAAAGCACAGCCAGGGCCGTTGGCCGGCGCATGCGCAGGGGCCGCAGGTCTGGTCGTCGACGGCGTCGCGCATATGACCAACTTGGACTGGAAGATCGACCGGGACGTCATCGCGCGCGTAACAGGAGCCCCGGCAGTGGATGTTATCAACGACTTGCAAGCTCAGGGGTTTGCTCTGGATGAGTTGCCGGCTGGATCGTTGAAAACGCTGAGCAAAGGTACGACTGGGCGTGTCGGGTCTCGGTTGGTGATCGGTCTGGGAACAGGGTTCAATATAGTGCCGGTCCACAAAGACAAAGACCGTCTGATCGTGCCGTCCTGCGAAGCTGGCCACATGACCGCGCCCTACCGATCAGATCTGTCCGACCTCTATGCCAAAATCGAAGCGAAATGCGGCGGCGTCCGCATCGAGTGGCTGCTGGCGGGGCAGGGTTTGCAAAATATATACGAAGCTCATGCAGGCACCCGTTTGCCAGCAGGAGAGGTTATGCGGCTCGTTTCAGAAGGTGATGAGACGGCGAACCTCGCAATGCGCGATTACATGACCGTCTTGGCCGCAGTCACCGGAGATCTTGCGATCACGCATTTGCCCTACGGTGGCATCTATTTCACCGGAGGCGTGTCCCGCGCCGTGACGCCTTACTTTGACAGTCTCGGGTTTGCCACGCAGATGGCGGACAAAGGAGAGTTCAACGACCTGCTAAGTGGGTTCACGGTCACGCTGATTGACGATGACTTTGCGGCCCTTAAAGGCTGCGCGCGCTATCTGAGACAGATTTCGGATTAAAATCATCGATGTCGTGGAAATTTTGGCGTGCTCAAATCTTGAGCGCGCCTTTTTGTTTTTGCCTGTCCGCGTCCCCTTTCGAAAATAGTCGTTGACTAAATAAAAATTTGACCGAATGATAAAAATAATTCCGATCCAGGGAAAACCCAGACAGGAGAGAGTTATGACGAGTCAAATGACGCCGGGTGTTGTGGCCGGTCGATTGGCCAAGGACGTGATCGACGACAACTTCGCCGATCTCCACGCGCCGCTTGACGGCCACGAGGCGATGGTCGCCGCAGATCGCTGCTATTTCTGCCATGATGCGCCCTGTATCACGGCCTGCCCGACGGACATCGATATCCCGTTGTTCATCCGCCAGATAGCCTCCGGCACGCCAGAGGCGGCGGCCAAGACGATCTTGTCCCAGAATATTCTGGGCGGCATGTGCGCGCGGGTTTGCCCGACGGAAACACTCTGTGAACAAGCCTGTGTGCGCGAAGCGGCTGAAGGCAAGCCCGTGAAGATCGGCGAACTCCAGCGCTTTGCGACTGATACGCTGATGGATGCGAATGTGCATCCATTTGAGCGCGCGGCCTCTACGGGCAAAAAAGTGGCGGTCGTCGGAGCGGGGCCTGCGGGATTGTCCTGTGCGCACCGTTTGGCCAGCAAGGGCCATGACGTGGTGATTTTTGACCCGCGTCCGAAAGCAGGCGGCCTGAATGAATATGGCATCGCCACCTACAAATCCGTCGATAATTTTGCCGCAAGAGAAGTCGACTGGCTGCTTCAAATCGGAGGCATCACAGTCGAAAACGGCAAGTCGCTTGGGGAGGGGATGACCCTGAGTGACCTCACCTCCGAGTTCGATGCTGTCTTCCTGGGCATTGGACTTGGCGGTGTGAATGCGCTGCGGTGTGAGGGTGAAGACAAGGATGGCGTTTTGGATGCGGTGGATTTCATCGCGGACCTGCGGCAAGCCTCGGAGTTCGGTTCCGTTGCGATCGGGCGTGATGTCGTTGTGATTGGCGGCGGCATGACCGCTGTTGATGCGGCGGTTCAGGCAAAGCTTCTGGGCGCGCTCAATGTGTCCTTGGTGTATCGTCGTGGCAAAGACCGGATGAACGCCTCTGAGTTCGAACAGGATCTGGCGGCGTCCAAGGGCGTGCGGATCATCACCAATGCTTCGCCTCGTGCTGTGATCGGCAACGGCTCGGTGCGCGAGATTGAGTTCGAGTATACCGATGACGATTTGGCTCCGACGGGGGAGACCTTCCGTCTCGCAGCAGATCAGGTGTTCAAGGCCATTGGTCAGACGCTCGACGGAGACGATCTGCCCGAAGTCGACCGAGGCAAGATCACTGTAACCGGAGCTGGGCGCACCAGCATGTCAGGCGTCTGGGCCGGAGGCGACTGTGCCTCTGGTGGCGAAGACCTCACCGTGACCGCCGTCGCCGAGGGCCGTGATGCGGCCGAAGATATTCATGCCGCACTGTCGGCCTAAGCAGAGGAGATCAGCAAGATGGCCAATCTCGAAAGCGAATTTGTAGGTATCAAATCCCCGAACCCTTTCTGGCTGGCGTCCGCGCCGCCCACGGATAAAGAATACAACGTCCGCCGCGCCTTTGAGGCCGGATGGGGCGGGGTGGTCTGGAAAACGCTGGGGGCTGAGGGGCCTCCGGTGGTGAATGTGAATGGCCCCCGCTATGGCGCGATCCATGGGGCAGATCGGCGGCTGTTGGGGCTGAACAACATCGAGTTGATCACCGACCGCCCACTTGAGGTGAACCTTGAGGAAATGCTGCGGGTGAAACGCGACTATCCGGACCACGCGCTTGTGGCCTCGGTGATGGTGCCCTGCGAAGAGGATGAGTGGAAACGCATTCTGCCGATGATCGCAGAAACCGGATGCGACGGGTTCGAGCTGAACTTCGGCTGCCCGCATGGGATGGCTGAACGTGGCATGGGCTCTGCAGTTGGGCAGGTGCCTGACTATATCGAAATGGTCGCGCGCTGGTGCAAAGAGGCCACCGACCTGCCGGTGATCGTCAAGTTGACGCCCAATATCACGAATATCCTCTATCCCGCCGAAGCGGCCAAACGAGGAGGGGCCGATGCGGTCAGCCTGATCAATACGATCAACTCGATCACCTCGGTGAACCTGGATAGCTTCGCGCCAGAGCCAACGATTGACGGCAAAGGCACACATGGTGGCTATTGCGGCCCGGCGGTGAAGCCTATTGCCTTGAATATGGTGGCAGAGATTGCGCGGAACCCGGAAACGCATGGGTTGCCGATTTCGGGCATTGGCGGTGTCACCACATGGCGAGACGCAGCCGAGTTCATGGCGCTGGGCGCGGGCAATGTTCAGGTCTGCACGGCGGCGATGACCTATGGCTTTAAAATCGTTCAAGAGATGATTTCAGGCCTAAGTCAGTACATGGACGAGAAGCGCATGACCTCGACCGCCGATCTGGTCGGGCGCGCAGTGCCAAATGTCACTGACTGGCAATATCTGAACCTGAACCACGTCACGAAGGCACGGATTAATCAGGACCTCTGTATCTCGTGTGGGCGCTGCTATGCAGCCTGTGAAGATACCAGCCATCAAGCGATTTCGATGTCAGAAGATCGCGTGTTTGACGTCAAAGACGATGAATGCGTGGCCTGCAACCTCTGCGTCAATGTCTGCCCCGTCGACAATTGCATCACCATGGAAACGCTCGCTCCCGGCGCCATGGATGAGCGCACAGGGCAGCCCGTTGAAGCAGAGTATGGCAACTGGTTGGGACACCCTAATAACCCGTCTGTTCAAGCCGCAGAATAGGGTTAACCCCACTTTCCCAACCCTGAGAAAGTCGGCCCTCTTGGGTCGGCTTTCCTATTTTAAGGGGTCAGAAGTTTGACGTAGAGTTGGTCAAGAAAGGCGTCCGCGCTATCGATCTTTCCGTGGCCAGACAGCATATCAATCTGAGATCGGAAATCCGCGTAATGCTGGGTCGTGGCCCAAATGGAATACAGCAGATGTTCAGGATCAACTCGGGCAATTTTCCCTTGATCCATCCATGCCGCTAAAATGCCTGTCGTGCGCGTAAACAACTCTTGCAGGTCGCCAGACAGATGTTCGCCAATCCGAGGCGCACCTTGCAGGATCTCATTCGCAAACAAACGGCTTTCACGTTCCATGTCTTTGGACATCTGCACTTTGCGGGCAACATAGCGGCGAATTTCCTCAAGGGGCTCGCCGTCGGGATCAATCTGGCGCAAGGGCTCGATCCATTGATCCACAAGGCTGCCAAGCAACGTGACAAAGATCTCTTCTTTGCCATCGAAGTAATAGAGGATGTTGGGCTTAGACAGGCCCGCGGCTTCGGCGATCTGATCTAGCGTTGAACCACGATACCCATGCGTCGAAAACACATCCAAGGCCGCTTCCAGAATTTTACTCCGGTTGCGAAGCTGAATGCGGCTTGGTTTCTTAGCTGTCTGCTCGTTCGGCGCCATAGAAAGTCTCTTGTCTCAGTCTTTAGCCTAAGTGAGCTTTGGCGCGGGGTCCAGACGCGTTATTTGACGCCCAAACCCTTTAGAATGATGTTTTTCACATCCGCTTTTGCGGCAGCCCACTGCGCATCCGACAGAGGTTCGCTGCCATTCAGAACCTCGATTTGGTGGCTGAAATCCGCATAGTGCTGGGTTGTGGCCCAAATCATATTCAAGAGAATCTGCGGATCAATCGGGTCCATAAGGCCTTCCTCGATCCAGCCCTGGATCAGCTGAGCCCGCCCTTTCGTCCACTCCATCAAAGTGGTTTCTAAATAATCCTGAATGATTGGAGCGCGGTGCATGACCTCAAAGGCCCACACCTTGGAGCCTGCGGGCTGGCGTCTGCTGATCTCCATCTTTGCGTCGATATAAGCGCCCAATCCCTCTCGAGGACCATCCGCTTCGTCGAAGGCATCCGCAGCTTCAAGCCAGATCTGGAAAATGTTTTCAACCACCTGACGATAAAGCGCTTCTTTGGTTGGGAAGTAATAATGCAGGTTGGCCTTTGGCAGGCCCGCGAGATCCGCGATCAGTTGCATTGTGGCACCGCCATATCCGGCTTCGGCAAAGACTTTTTCTGCTGCTGCCAAAATAAGCGTTTCGCTTTCCTGGCGACGCTCTTTTTTGCTGCTTGCGCGTTTTGCTTGCGCCATGGGTGGTTTCATCCTGAAAAAAATCTTGACCGGTTAGTCAACATATGGTGACCTCTTCTTGACCATATGGTCAGGAACTTTTTCAGACAAGACCATGTTTGATGTTTTCGGTGGAGGGTTAAGATGGCGGTTCCAGGGGAAAACCTGAAGATCAACGGGGATCGGCTGTGGGACAGCTTGATGGAGATGGCCAAGATTGGTCCCGGCATCGCAGGCGGTAACAACCGTCAAACTCTGACCGATGATGATGCGACAGGGCGTGCCCTGTTTCAGGAATGGTGCGAGGCTGCAGGCATGACCATGGGGGTGGACACCATGGGCAATATGTTTGCAACCCGCGCTGGCGAGGATCCAGAGGCGCTGCCGGTTTATGTCGGCTCGCATTTGGATACCCAGCCCACGGGCGGCAAGTATGATGGGGTACTTGGCGTCCTAGGGGGCCTTGAAGCGATCCGCACGATGAATGACCTTGGGATCAAGACGAAACATCCGATTGTTGTGACCAACTGGACCAATGAAGAAGGGACGCGCTTTGCCCCTGCGATGCTGGCGTCCGGCGTCTTTGCGGGCAAACACACGCAGGATTGGGCCTATGACCGCGTTGATGCTGAGGGCAAACGATTTGGTGACGAATTGGCACGCATTGGCTGGGTTGGCGACGAAGAAGTCGGTGCGCGCAAGATGCACGCGATGTTTGAATTGCACATCGAACAGGGGCCGATCCTAGAGGCCGAAAACAAGGATATTGGCGTCGTGACCCACGGACAGGGGCTACGCTGGATCGAATGCACCGTGACTGGCAAGGAAAGCCACACCGGATCGACTCCGATGAGCATGCGCAAGAACGCAGGGCGCGGCCTCGCGTTGATCACCGAGCTTGTGCATGAAATCGCGATGAAGAACCAGCCCAATGCGGTTGGAGCGATCGGGCATATCGACGTCTATCCGAACTCTCGCAACATCATCCCGGGCAAAGTTGTCTTTACCGTCGATATGCGGACGCATCTTTTGGACAAGCTCAACGCGATGGCAGATGAGCTTATGGAGAAAGCGCCAAAGCTTTGTGAAGAGATCGGAGTAGAATTTTCCTGCGAGATCGTCGGTCAATTCAATCCTCCAGCTTTTGACGAAACGCTGGTTGGGTCCATCCGCGACGCTGCTGAACGCCTAGGGTATTCGCATATGGATATCGTCAGCGGCGCTGGGCATGATGCGTGTTGGATCAACGATGTCGCGCCCACGGCAATGATCATGTGTCCCTGTGTCGACGGCCTGTCTCACAATGAGGCCGAAGAAATCTCCAAAGAGTGGGCTGCGGCAGGCACGGATGTCTTGATGCATGCCGTATTAGAGACGGCCGAAATCGTCAGCTGATGCGCAGTGTGGCTGATCATATCGTGTCCGCTTCTGGCCAAAGATCAGCCAGCGCTATTCGCTTCGCGCCAGTCCTTTTCGAATTTCGCAACGATTTCCCAAAGCGAATTGGTGGGGCCGTAGTTCGTATTCGCAAGATTCTGTCGGCGCGAATAACTCCAGATCGTCGCGCTGATTTTCTGGCTTGGGTCACGCACCAAAACGACCTCTTCTTTGAGGGTCATAGAGACAGAAAAGGGCACGATGCACCCAGCGGACTCAAGTCGCGCGGCATAGCGGATCGAGAGGGTCGGCTTGCCTGGCGTGGCCTCCCATTCTTCTTCGGTCAGAAACTTCAGTCCCAGGGCCCCAAGCTTTCGTTTGATATACTCCGAAAACTCTGCGGTAGCCTCACCCTCATCCAGTTTCACCGTGTCAAAATAGACGCCGGGGTGATCAACAAGCGGGCGCAGTTTGGGCGCGAGGTCCAGTTTGTGCAGCGCTTGGGGTTCCGGCGGATGCAGTCCGGCCACAGCCGCATCGGGAATGCCGCTGACACTGGCAACAGATTTCAAAAAGCCAAAGAAGCTGTTTTGGTTCTTACGCGTGAGCTTAAGCAAATGGCGCGAGGCCAATTCGGATTTTGGCAAACAGATCAGGGGATGAGCGCAACTGTCTGGCACCTTGCGCGTTTCCACCAAGAGCCAGTCTTCTGCCGCCGCGATGCGGGGCACCATCAGAGACAAAATCAGCCCCAAAAAACTGGCCATTATCCATCGTCGTGTCATCGATTCCGCCTGCAAAACTCTGTTGAGCGTCACGATGTCAGAAATTTCTTAAATGCCCGTTACCCAGCGCAATTCGCCAACACTTAAGGGAGAGTGTAGCCATGTCGACAGTCATTAAAAACGGCACAATTGTCACCGCAGATCTGACCTATGAGGCCGATGTTCTTATCGAAAACGGAGTGATCACGGAAATCGGTAAGGGCTTGTCTGGAAACGAAGAGTTGGATGCGACAGGCTGTTATGTCATGCCCGGCGGTATTGATCCGCATGTGCATTTGGAAATGCCGTTTATGGGCACCTATTCCAGCGACGATTTTGAATCTGGCACCCGCGCGGGGCTCGCAGGCGGCACCACCATGGTGGTCGATTTCTGCCTGCCAAATCAGGGTGAGAGCCTTCTGGACGCGATCAAACGTTGGGACAATAAATCCACCCGCGCGAACTGCGACTATTCCTTCCACATGGCGGTCACCTGGTGGGGCGAGCAGGTCTTTAACGACATGCAGACCGTGGTTCAGCAGCGCGGCATCAATACGTTCAAACATTTCCTCGCCTATAAAGGCGCGTTGATGGTCAACGATGATGAGCTCTTTGCGTCGTTCAACCGCCTCTCTGAACTTGGCGCCATCGCCATGGTCCACGCCGAAAACGGAGATGTGGTCGCGGAACTCACCGCAATGCTTATCGCCGAAGGCAATACCGGCCCCGAAGGCCACGCCTATTCGCGCCCCAGCCAGGTCGAAGGCGAGGCCACAAACCGCGCCATTATGATCGCCGATATGGCGGGTGTGCCGCTCTATGTGGTGCATACGTCCTGCGAAGAGGCCCATGAAGCGATCCGCCGTGCGCGTCAGCAAGGCAAGCGCGTCTGGGGTGAACCTCTGATCCAGCACCTGACCTTGGATGAGCGGGAATATTTCGTTGATGATTGGGACCATGCCGCGCGCCGTGTGATGTCGCCTCCGTTCCGGGATGCGCGTCATCAGGAATCGCTTTGGGCGGGCTTGCAGTCGGGGTCCCTCAGTGTGGTGGCCACAGATCACTGCGCCTTTACGACCGAGCAGAAACGCTATGGTGTCGGTGATTTCTCCAAGATCCCGAATGGTACCGGAGGCCTTGAAGACCGGATGCCGATGCTATGGACGCACGGCGTTGCGACAGGTCGTCTGACACCGAATGAATTTGTGGCTGTGACGTCGACCAATATCGCCAAGATCCTGAATTGTTATCCGAAGAAGGGTGCGGTTCTGGTGGGTGCCGATGCAGACCTCGTGGTCTGGGATCCTGAGAAAGAGAAGACAATCACGGCGGGCAATCAACAGTCTGCGATCGACTACAACGTCTTTGAGGGCAAGCACGTCAAAGGCCTGCCACGCTATACTCTGACACGCGGACAAGTCGCTGTTGCGGACGGAGAAATTAAGACGCAAGAGGGTCATGGCAAGTTCGTGTCTCGCGACGCAAATGGCACCGTGAACAAAGCCCTTTCGACCTGGAAAGATCTGACTGCGCCGCGTCCTGTGCGGCGCACGGGTATTCCGGCCACCGGGGTATAGAACGACAGCCCAAAGGGCGAAAACATGCTCGCGAAATCTGCGACAGGGGGAACTATGACAGATGCCGTGATCCGCGCCCAGGCGCTGGACCTGACATTTGAGACCAACGACGGCCCAGTGCACGCGCTGAAGAACGTGGATCTTGAAATCAACAAGGGCGACTTCGTGTCGTTCATTGGCCCTTCAGGCTGTGGCAAAACCACCTTCCTGCGCTGCGTGGCGGCGCTGGAGACTCCGACGGGCGGGTCGCTGACTGTGAACGGGATGAGCCCTGACGAGGCACGCCGTGCGCGGGCGTATGGGTATGTCTTTCAAGCGGCAGGCCTTTACCCCTGGCGCACGATTGCTGGCAATATCAAACTGCCCTTGGAAATCATGGGCATGGACAAGGCCGAGCAAGAGCGTCGCGTGAAAGAGGTGCTCGAGCTGGTCGAATTGGAAGACTTCGGCAAGAAATTCCCGTGGCAGCTCTCGGGTGGTATGCAGCAGCGGGCCTCGATTGCGCGGTCGCTGAGTTTCGATGCGGATATCCTGCTTATGGATGAACCCTTCGGCGCTTTGGATGAAATCGTGCGCGATCACCTGAATGAACAGCTTTTGGCGCTTTGGAAGCGCACCGGGAAAACCATAGGGTTTGTGACCCACTCGATCCCAGAGGCGGTATACCTCTCGACCAAGATCGTCGTGATGTCTCCACGTCCGGGTCGGATCACCGATGTCATCGAAAGCACTCTGCCCAAAGACCGGCCGCTGGATATCCGCGACAGCAAGGAATTCATCGAGATCGCGCATCGCGTCCGCGACGGTCTTCGTGCAGGACATGAGGTGTGATGATGGAGGTCCGCCGTCCCACTCAGGAAGATGTGCCAGCGATTGCGGCGATCATAAACGCGTGGATTGATGAGACGCCGTGGATGGATCGTGACGTGCCCCCCGAAGAGATCGAGGCCATGATCGGCAAGGGTATGCCCCAACGCGAAATGTGGGTTTTAGGTGATCCCGTCGAGGCCTATCTGTCTTGCGAGGCAGAGGCCAATCACATCTGGGGCTTTTACTGCGCCACGCCGGGGCAGGGGCACGGCAAGCGGCTGATGAACAAAGTGAAAGAGGGCCGCGATTTCTTGAGCCTGAACACCCATGTGCCCAACTCAGGTGCGCAACGGTTCTACAAGCGCGAAGGCTTTAAGCCGGTCAAAGAATTCGACCCCGATCCCCCCTCGACCATCCGCGAATTGCGCATGGAGTGGACGCGATGAGATCCATTGTTCCCGTCCTCACCATGATCGCGGCGCTGATTGCCATCTGGTATGGCTCGGCTGTGGCGTTGAATTCCGCTTGGGCGTTGGACAAGGCCAAGCGGGCCGATGTGACCCTTTCGACATCCGAACTGATTGCAGACACTTGGAGCCAAGAAAAGCCGCGCTTGCCAGCGCCGCATCAGGTTGGGGCGGAAATCTGGAAGACGACCGTCGAAAAGAAAATCACCAGCAAACGCTCGCTGATTTACCACAGCTGGATCACCATGCAGGCCACGTTGCTGGGCTTTGGTCTGGGAACCCTGCTGGGTTTCGCTTTGGCTGTTGGCATTGTCTATAGCGGCGTGATGGATCGCACGGTGATGCCTTGGGTCATTGCCAGTCAAACCATCCCGATCCTTGCCATTGCGCCAATGATCATTGTGGTTCTCAATTCCATCGGGATATCGGGGCTGCTGCCCAAGGCGATCATCTCGATGTATCTGTCCTTCTTCCCAATCGTTGTCGGCATGGTCAAAGGTCTGCGCAGCCCCGATGCCATGCAGCTTGATCAGATGAAAACCTGGAGCGCCAGCGGCACGCAGGAATTCTGGAAGCTGCGCCTGCCGTCCTCGATGCCCTACCTCTTTACCTCGATGAAGATCGGCATGGCCGCGAGCCTTGTCGGCGCCATCGTCGGAGAGCTGCCCACGGGTGCCGTCGCAGGCCTCGGCGCGCGCCTCTTGGCTGGGTCTTACTATGGGCAAACCATTCAGATCTGGTCAGCTCTTCTGATGGCCGCAGCGCTTGCGGCCTCGATGGTCGGCATCATCGGTCTGCTGCAAAAGGTCTCTTTGAAAAGGATGGGCATGGCATGATGTGGCTTCTTTTCGGAGTGATCGCTTGGGTCGCGGGATGGCTTTTGAACGTGCGCCTCTCGCGTCTGCCCAACAAAGGGATCTATGCACTGCTGCCACCCGCTGTTTTCGGGGCTACGCTGCTCTTTGTGTGGGAGTGCCTCGTGCATGGGTTCGACATTTCACCCGTGCTGCTACCTGCACCCAGCGTGATTGCCGTGACCTTTGCGAGCTCACTCGACATCCTCTGGGTCGACTTTGTGCAAACCGTCGTGAAAGGCGCGCTGAGCGGGTATATTATCGGCTGTGGCTCGGCCTTCCTTCTGGCGATCTTGGTAGACCGCTATGACTTTCTGAAACGTGGCCTCTTGCCCATCGGTAACTTTATGGCAGCCCTGCCGATCATCGGCATCGCGCCAATCCTCGTGATGTGGTTCGGCTTTGACTGGCAGTCCAAATCCGCGGTGGTTGTGGTCATGGTCTTCTTCCCGATGCTCGTGAACACTGTACAGGGCCTGCAGGAAAGCTCAGCCATGCAGCGCGACCTCATGCGGACGTACGCCGCGGGCCACCTAACCACACTTCTGAAACTGCGCCTGCCGATGGCCATGCCGTTCATTTTCAATGGCCTCAAAATCGGCACTACCTTGGCGCTGATCGGGGCCATCGTTGCCGAGTTCTTCGGCTCTCCCATCAAAGGCATGGGATTTAGAATTTCCACCAGCGTCGGGCAGCTCGCCCTTGACCTTGTGTGGGCAGAGATTGTCGTCGCCGCTCTTGCGGGCTCGGCATTTTATGGAGGGGTTGCCCTTGTCGAGAAGGCCGTGACCTTCTGGCACCCGTCCCAAAGAAAAAAACAATAGCACCCAGTAAATCCAACCAGGAGACTACGATGAAAAAGACTCTCACAGCTTTCGCCCTCGCGGCACTTGCGTCCACAGCGCAGGCGGCTGACGATTTTACATTGCAATTGAAATGGGTCACGCAGGCCCAGTTCGCGGGCTATTATGTGGCCTTGGACAAGGGTTTTTATGACGAAGAAGACCTGAACGTCACGATCAACGCCGGCGGTCCAGACATCGCGCCAACACAGGTTCTGGCGGGCGGCGGTGCTGACGTCACTGTCGAATGGATGCCAGCCGCGCTAGCCGCGCGCGAAAAAGGCCTGCCGATGGTCAATATCGCGCAGCCGTTCAAATCCTCGGGTATGATGCTGACCTGCCGCAAGGATCAGGGCGTGTCCACAACCGCTGACTTCCCAGGCAAGACCCTTGGCGTCTGGTTCTTTGGCAACGAATTCCCCTTCCTGAGCTGGATGAGCCAGCTCGGCATCTCCACCGATGGCGGTGCGGACGGTGTGACGGTTCTGAAGCAGGGCTTTAACGTCGATCCAATCCTGCAAGGCCAAGCGGCTTGTGTGTCTACCATGACCTACAATGAATACTGGCAGGTGATTGACGCAGGTCTGACCCCAGAAGAACTCGTCGTGTTCAAATACGAAGACAATGGCGTGGCAACACTGGAAGACGGCCTCTATGTGCTGGAAGACAAACTGTCTGACCCGGCCGAAGTCGACAAGCTGGTCCGCTTTGTGCGCGCGTCCATGAAGGGCTGGAAATACGCCGAAGAGAACCCTGATGAGGCGGCAGAGATCGTTCTGGACAATGATGCGACCGGTGCACAAACCGAAAAGCACCAGAAACGCATGATGGGTGAAATCGCCAAGCTGACTGCGGGCAGCAATGGTGCTCTGGACCCAGCGGACTATGAGCGCACAGTCGCGTCCTTGCTGGCCGGCGGTTCTGACCCTGTGATCACCAAGGCGCCAGAAGGTGCTTGGACCCACGCGATCACAGATGCGGCGCTGAACTAAGCCAAACACAATACGTTAGATCAGGGGGGCTTCGGCCCCCTTTTCTGGGTCACTGAGGCGAAAGCAATCCTGTCGAAATCAGCATCTGCTTCAGAGGCGCAAGTTGCGCCTCGTAGCGTCTCCACCCCTCGTCACTGCCTTGATAAATGGGTTTTCGCACCTGCGCCGCGCTCGCCGTCAAAGCATGGCTATTTGCCGTCTCTGGGTGCAGCCAGTCTTCCGACCAAGTCAGGCCCGTGAACTCTGCCATTCTTTGCGTGGTGTCTTTTGGGTTCGCAATTAAATCCGCGTAGTTGATGTCGAGCACCTGCGCAGGGCAGACGCCTTTCCAAAATGTCATCAGTTCGCGATGCAGAACCATGAACCGAGCAATGTCCTCCATCGAGTTTGAGAAGCCATTCTCCAGCCCTGCGAAAAGATGCCTGTAAAGAGACCAAGCAACGGCCATCGGATCGCGGTTCAGGTGAATGATGCGTGCCTCTGGCAGGGCTGCACAGATGTAGCCGATCCATCTGAAATTCAAAGGCATCTTGTCGATAATGATCTGACCCGTTGGAGCGTGTTTCTCCATACCTTCGAGGATTTCTGACCGTAAGTCCTGCAAGATCTGAGGCGTTATCGCACTGATCTCTCGATCTATGAAGCGTTGCAAAAGTCCACTTGCCGCGCGTTCTACCACCGACAGTTCCCCACAGGCCGTGGTTCTTGGATCCTGCGACACGATCCGCTCAACCAAAGTCGTACCGCTGCGAGGCAGCCCCGTCACAAAGATCGGGCCCCCAAGTGCGTCTGTCGGAGCTGGCAATTGGCTGTTCGCAAAAATGTTTTTGCCTAGCGCATAGCGTAGAGCATCTTTTTTGAAATCGTATGGCGTTGCGCTCTGCGCCAAACGTTTGGCCTCTTTCAGGTGCGAAAAGGCGACATTACTGTCCCCTAGATCATCAAACGCCTTAAAGAGGGCCATACGGAGAGGGGCTGCATTCGTGTCATTTGGCGCGTAGGCGTCAACAAGCTCTAGCATCTGAGACACGTGAAGGTTGCCCGCCTCGTATGTTTGAGCGTTGGCGAAATTCCAATGGACGGTAGGCGACTGGGGCGCGAGTTTCACGGCTTTTTGGGTCAGGTCATACTCCGTGTCCTGATCCCCAGTCGCGCGGGCCAAGATCGCAAGATTCGTCAAAGAGTCGGCTGTCTCGGGCATGTCTTCAAAGACACGCTTCGCCTCTTGAAACCGGCCAAGATCGCGCAACGCGATGCCCCTAATTAGTTGTGCCTCGTCAAGGTCGGGTCGGTTTGAAAGCAACGTTTCAACCGTTTCTAGGGCTTCAGATGGTGCACCATTTTGCAAATGAAGATGCGCAAGAGCGGTTCCGATTTCCGGCACCTCGGGTGCCATTCTAAAAGCCAGGGCCAAATGCGCTTGTGACTTAGACCAGATTTGTTTTGCCTGCGCATCTTTCGCGTCTTGCAACAGGCTCTTGACGGCCTTGGATTTCAGACCTTTTAACCCAGCTTGCGCACGACGGTTCTTTGGGAATTGAGACAGCACACCTTGGTAGAGATCAAAAGCAGTTTCCCAGTCCTGTTGGCTCTCGGCACTCCGCGCATATTTCAAGGCTTTTTCTGTAGAAAGGAGTGTGGCCATGTTGTCCCGTTAAGTCAGAAAATCCGATGGATTACCCGCATGTTTGACACGTCCCAATAGTTTCAGCAATCCGGAGGTCAATCGAGTTTTGGGGATTGCAGCCTCGAATTGACGTCCAGGGCGCGCTCGAAAGCACACCCTATAAAGCAAGTCACACCGTACCGTTTGATTGGCGATCAGCCTATGATCGCCTCGATTTTTTCGAGGGTCGCAACATTGACTGCGACGCCTTCTGCCGCGGCACGTTTGCGTGCGGCACCACGTCCGTCGCCAGGCAAATGCGCGCCGTCCTGGGCCTTTACAGCACCGACCAAAGCTTCCATGCGCTGGGCAAATGCGCCTGCCGACGTGGCGCCAGGATCTATCGCCATGAAGAACTGGCCGGTCTTGGGCGGTCCACCCGCTGTGCCCGAAAACGGCGATGCATCGATGCCCAAGGTCGCGCCGGTCATGGCCGCCGCCATGATCTCAGTCAAAAGCGCGACGCCGACACCTTTGTAGCCACCCGATGGCGCCATAGAACCCTTTAGGCCAACGTTTGGATCAGTGGTCGGGTTGCCATCTGCGTCCAAGGCCCAGCCCACCGGAATTGGTTTGCCTTCACGGGCGTGTTTCATGACTTCGGATTTGGCGATTGTGCTTGCGCTTTGGTCGATCAGAACCGCAGGCCCATCAGCGCCGGGCGCGGCGATCGAGAAAGGGTTGGTTCCGACAACGGGTGTTGCTCCACCAGAAGGTGCAATCGATGCAGGGGCATTCGTGAACCCAAGCCCCAAAAGGCCAGCTTTGGCGAGCCGATGCGTGTGATAACCCAGCACGCCGCAATTGTAGCTGTTGTGGATGGCGAGTGCCGCAATGCCTTGTGATTTCGCCATGGGGATCAAGGCGTCAAAGCCTGCATCAATGGCCGCATGAGCAAATCCAGTTGCTGCATCCACGGTCACGACTCCAGGACGCGGCGTGGAGACGACAGGTGTCGCCTGGCCGTCCACCTTGCCGCATGTGACGTGCTCGCAGTAGATCGGGATGTAGGCGAGCCCGTGGCTTGCAACGCCGTCCGCTTCGGTGGCCGCGGTCGCTACGGCCAGGGGCCTTGCGTTGCTTTCACATGTGCCAACCGCCGTCAGGGCGCGAAACGAGATGTCTTCGATTTCAGAAAGTGAGAGTGTTTTGGTTTCGATCATAAGAACCTCGGACTAAAGGGCGTTTGATTGAGAGTCGCCAGCGCCGAGGCGACGGCTTTCCTCGGTAGCGGGGGCATAGGTGCGATGCGCGAACTGCGAGAGCATGTCCCAAGCGCTGCTGTCGGGTGTGGCTCGGGTGAATTTGGTGCCGGCGGTGAAGGTACCTGCGTGGATCGCGATTGCCAGATCAGCCTGCGCATCTGGATCCCGACCCAAGATGCACAGCGAGGCTCCGTCGGTGACTGCACTGCCACCCTCCCAAGTGATGGAAAGTGGTTGCCCGATTTGCCGCGACGCAAATCCAACGAAAGGCAATAAAAGCAACGGCTGAAAAACGCGGTGCAGCACGCGATTTTGTGATGGCGCGATCTTCGCGCGATCGCAAAGCCGCGTGCCTTGCGCTAGCGAACAATGGTCAGCGTCCGGAGCTGCGTCCAAAACAGCCGCGAGGACAGCAACCCCATCGCGCCCCTGTGCACAGAGCCATGCTGTGGCTCTTCCCGCCTCTTCAGCCATGCCCCAGGAATACCCAGCGCCACGTGTCGCCTTTTTGGCCTGAGCCTCGACTTCATTCAGAGAAAAGCTCATGGTGCGGCCTCAGGATAAACCCACAAGTCTGACGTCTCGGGTGTCAGGTCTTCCGGATAGGGCGCGCCGGCATACATGCAGATACGCACCCATCGGTCGGACCTGGGATCAAAATGCGTGGCCCCAAAAAACGACAGTTTGGCACGCAGCATATCGATGGGCATCACCTCGGACGAAATCGTATTGTCCTGTATCTCGCTGTAAGGCGCGAACTCCACGACCTGAGCGCGGCGGACTGTGTGGCGGTGCTCTGGATGCGTCTCGAGAAACTCTGCAATCGGAGCGTCAGGGTTCCAGTTTTCCAAATCCTTCAGTGCAGCAACGGCGTCGCGCGCCGGAGCAAGCGGTTGCTCATAGTCTGCAATAGGTTCTTGAAAACGCTCGCCCAGACGCGGCTCCAGCTTTTCTTCCGAAACATACCAAGCTCGTGCGCAATTCGTTTGCTCGTGCCAGTCGACCTCCTTTGCCCAACCGAAGGCGGTTTCGAGCTGTCCACGGGTTTGTGCCACCGACGCGCTGCCGTCCAGAGCCAAGGCATCTTCGCGGGCATCGGTCATGCAGCTTGCCAAGCCGTCCGTTAGCTCTGGATAGGCCTCCAGCATGAGCGAGGCGACGAGCTCCTGCCCCTCTTCGCTCAGGTTCCCTTCGCCCCATCGGTACAGTGAGTTCCATGGATCTTTCTGGTTCAGAACACCATTAGCCAGCCTTGCTTCCAGTTTCCCTAAGTCCCGGCGCAAGTCGGCCAGTTTCTCAATCTGGATCGGATGCTCTGACCGCCAGCGCGCCACTGAAACCTTAGTACGCACAAACAGCGCTTCAAAAGTCGACACCTCAAGCGGCGAAGCCTCGGGTATACGCCGTACGCGGGCAATCGCCTCTTCGCGCGCCATGATCCAGTTGTTGAACAGCACTGGGTGATTGATCAGGAAAGGCGCCATGCCAAGGCCAGTCGAGTTTCCAATTCCAAGTTGTCGGGCGATAGCTGGGGCCAGAGGTACCGCAGATGCACCGCCTTGAACTCGTGCCATATGCTCGATCAGATCACGGACAAACCAGCGGATCAAATAAACCGTTAGAAGTTCAGCTTGGAACGGACTCTGGAACTCAGGTCGCTTGGCATATGTCGCGCGATCCGCCGCACCGAATTTTCCTGACCCATAGACCGCCGTCGTGCGCATTAGGTATCCAACCGCCTCGATCTGCGCGGGATCGGGCTGTTGCCCAGAGGCCAAAGCCGAGACCACATGCGACCAAAGACGCATCGACCGATTGGCGCGCGAAAGAGTTAGCTCGCTTTCCGAGATCCGCCCGGCTTCCTGGAAGGGCACGTTCTTTGACAAACGCTCGATGTCGTCCGCGGTAGGGGTGCCATCAAAAAGAGCAAAGGTCGTATCCCAGGCGGTCGCGATGACTCTGTCGCTGCGCATGTCGTCTGGCAGGTCATGTGCGAAGGCGACCAATGAGTATGACCTGTCAGGCCCCGTCGTGGCATAGACCGCATGACCCACGCCCGCCGCATCAATGTCGAAGACCATCCGCTCAAAGGTCCAGTTTTCTGACGCCATACGACGGGTGAGCTGGCGCATGAAGCTTAGCCGGCATTGATGCAAAGACCCCAGCCGTTTGAGGCGCATGACCTGACGGGCGGGGCGGCGCTCGATCATCCCTGAGGTCCGAAATTTTCAGCAAAGAAGCGGTACCAGTTGCCACCCATGATCCCTGCCACTTCGTCAGAGTTCATGCCAGTCGCGCGTAGGCCTTGGGCGATGTTGCCAAAGTCGCGGTTGTCCTTGAACCAGCTCGGCATTTCTGGAAAGCCCGGCGCTGCGGCAGAGCCTTCGCCATAGTCGATATCTTTGCTCCAGCGTCCCACGCGCATCCACTCTACAACCGAATCCGGTTGATCCTGACATAGGTCGGTGCCGATCCCCAAATGCTCTACGCCAAACCTGTCGGCCGTACGCGCAATCATCTCGCAGAAGTCCTCAAGAGTGCAGTCCGTCTTCCCCTTGAGATGGTGCGGATAGACGGAAAAGCCAATCATACCGCCATTCTCGGTGACCGCGCGGATCACATCGTCGCGCTTGTTGCGCAGGGCAGGGTGCCACGCGTGGGGATTGGCGTGGGTTATGGCAATGGGGCGTTCCGAAATCTCGGCGGCTTCAATCGTGGAGCGATCCGCCGAGTGGCTCATGTCGATGACCAGACCGACGCGGTTCATTTCCTTGATGACCTGCTTGCCCATACGCGTGATGCCGGTGTCCTCTGCCTCGTAGCAGCCGGTCGCAAGCAGCGACTGATTGTTATAGGTCAATTGCATAAACCGAGCGCCGAGCGTGTGGAGGATTTCGACAAGGCCAATGTCGTCTTCAATCGGCGAGGGGTTCTGAAAGCCGAAAAACACCGCAGTGCGACCCGTTTCCCGCGCCCGGTCAATGTCGCTGGCCCATTGACCCTTCAAGATCAGATCCGGGTATTGCTCAAACCAGCGGTTCCATTTTTCAAAGTTCAGAACCGTTTCGCGGAATGTCTCGTGGTAAGCGATGGTGACATGCACCGCATCAACGCCCCCTTCACGCATCTGGCGAAAGATCTTTTCCGACCAATTGGCATACTGAAGGCCGTCGATGAGCATCAGCTTGGATCCCCGGCCGAGATATAGGCGGTCTTCACCGTCGTATAGAATTCAGCCGCCGCCTTGCCCTGTTCGCGCGGGCCATAAGAGCTGTCTCCACGTCCGCCAAATGGCACGTGGTAGTCGGTGCCTGCGGTCGGCAGGTTTACCGTGACAACACCTGTACGTGCATTGCGGCGGAAATGGGTGGCGCGGGCAAGGCTTTGGGTGACGATGCCGGAGGTCAGACCAAAGTTGGTGTCATTCACCACGGCCAGAGCCTCATCGTAGCTGTCGACTTTGATCACCGAGGTCAGAGGCGCGAACATCTCTTCTCGGTTGATCCGCATCTGGTTATTCGTGCCCAGAAATACGCCCGGAGACATATAGAACCCGTCATGCGGCATCGTCAGTCGTGCTCCGCCACAGGCCAATTCTGCCCCTTCCGATTTGCCAAGCTCTACATAAGCGAGGTTATCATCCAGTTGCTGCTGGCTAACCACCGGACCGATCTGGGTGCCGTCTTCCAGTGCATGGCCGACCTTCATGGCCAGCGCGCCTGCGATCAGTTTCTCGACAAAAGCATCGTGCACGCCCGCATGCACCACCAGCCGCGACGAGGCCGTGCATTTCTGCCCCGTACCGCCAAAAGCGCCGCCCAAAGCGAGCGACACGGCCAGATCCAGATCTGCATCATCCATGACGGCCAGAGCGTTCTTGGACCCCATTTCCATCTGCACTTTGGTCAGGTTCTGGATCGCCGCCGCCGCAATGCCTTTGCCCACGGGCACAGAGCCAGTGAAAGAAATTGCGTCGATCTTTGGGCTTTCGACAAGCGCCTGACCAATCGTGCCACCTGCCCCCATCACAAGGCTAAACAGACCCTTTGGGATGTCCTGTTTTGCGATGATCTCCGTGAGTGCGACTGCGGAGGCAGGTGTCACATTGGCCGGCTTCCAGACCACGGCATTGCCGTAGCAGAGCGCCGGAGCGATTTTCCACGAGGCCGTGGCCGTCGGGAAATTCCAAGGGCTGATGATAGCGACCGTGCCGACCGGTTCACGGCGCACGTCAATCTCGATCCCGTCGCGTACCGAATCCGCGTTCTCACCGATTTGGCGCAGACATTCGGCCGCGTAATAGGTAAAGAACTGCCCCGCGCGATAGACCTCGCCTTTGCCCTCAGCCAGCGGTTTGCCTTCTTCGCGGCTCAGCAGGTGGCCAAGTTCCTCGGCCCGCGCCATCATTTCATTGCCGATTGCGTTCAGAACAGCTTGTTTGCGTTCCAGCCCATAGGCCGCCCATTCGCGCTGGGCCTGACGCGCTTGATCGAGTGTTGCCTCGAGTTGCTCCGATGAGGCCTGCGCATAGCGGCCGATGAGGTCCGTCACATCCGAAGGATTGCGGTTTTCGATGCTTGTTTCGCCATCCAGCCAGTCACCGGCGATGAGGTTCTTATGAGTCACGTGCGCTCTCGATCTTTTGGAAGTTTAGGTCAGAGTGGACTTTCATCGTCGCATCAGTCAAATTTAAACAATTGAAGTAAATTTCAGGAAATCTGAAGTGACGATCAAGCTAGAGATGCTGCGCGCCTTTTGCGCCGTGGCCGAGGCGGGAAATCTTTCGGATGCCGCGGCGCAACTCGGGCGGACTCAATCGGCTGTGTCCATGACCCTTAAGGCGTTAGAGGACCATCTTGGTCGCCCCTTGTTTGAAAGCGACCGCAAAAATCGCCTGACCCTTCTCGGGCAGCAGGTCTTGAACCTCAGCCAGTCTCAGGTGCGCAGTTTTGACACGACGGTTCAGTCGATCGACCTTTTGGCGCAGGCACCGCAAGGGGTTTTGAAAGTCGCCGCCGTGCCGTCTTTGGCTGCTCTGGTTTTTCCCAAGCTGGTGCGCGCCCTGTCGCGCGCGTTTCCTGGGATTAAGCTGGAGTTGCGCGACACGGATACGCCGCAAGTCATCGAGGCGCTGAGCAGTGGGTGGGCTGACCTCGGTATTGCCTCGGCAACACAGCCGATCAAAGGCGTGACGGCGGTCGAGCTGTTCAGCGATGCCTTTGGCCTCGTTATGTCCGAGGCGCACCCTTTGGCGCTGAAACCGGGTCCGCTTACGCTGGCCGACGTGTTTGAAGCTGAGTTCATTCGAAACGAGCTTTGCGACCAGATTCAGCTGTCCAAGTTTCGCACTCGGCTGAGCAACGTGGGCCTGACTGTCCGCAACTTGCAATCCCTGCTCGCGATGCTGCGTGAAGGGGATTGGGTGTCAGTTCTGCCACCTTCGGTGGTGCCTTTGGGCGGCGACGGTCTGGTTTTTCGCGACATCGAAGAGCTGACGGAGCGCCGCAAGGTGTTTCTGCTACGGCGATCAGACGTGGCCTTCCCAGACATTGTAGAGACGGCGCATTCAGAGATCTCAAAAATGTGGGTTGAAGCCTAACCCGCCAATTCGCGTGCTTGGTCCAAGTAGGCCTTAGGAACACTCAACCCGTTTTCCTGCGCGTTTTCCAAAGACACGATGCGCCGCGTGCCGGGAAGGCGCGCGCCTTCAAGCCCCGCGATGTCGCTCAAAAGAGGCTCTAACCTTGCGGAAAACCCCTCTGCGTCATGTGGCTTCAGCGCCATAAGGAATTGTCCTGCGCCTGTCGGCGGGCCATCGGCGGTAAAGAAGGACGACATCTCGGTGCTGCGATTTGCGCCGGTCATTGAGGCCGCGAGGATTTCTACCATCAGCGCCAAAGCGGTCCCCTTTGCGCCACCGATTGGGGCCATTGTCCCTGCGAGCGCCGCTTCTGGATCGGTCGTGGGACTGCCGTCCGCGTCAAAGGCCCAGCCAGCGGGGATCGCGTTGCCCGACTTCTTGGCGTGCATGACTTTGCCGCGGGCAACGACGGACAAGGACAGATCGATCACCATCGGCGGTTCATCCGCACGCGGCACGGCGAAGGCAATTGGGTTCGTGCCAAACATAGCGTCTTTCGCGCCCCAGGGGGCTATGGCTTTGGGCGTGTTGGCCATCATGATGCCAACCAAACCGGACTGCGCGATCCGGTCGACCTGAACAGAAAGCGCACCGCAGTGGTGGGAATTCGCGATGGTTGCAAAGGCGCAGCCGTGAGTCTGTGCCGTCTCGATCAAAGCCTCTGACGCCATATCTAGAGCTGGATAGGCGAAGCCATTGCCTGCATCCACGTGGATCGCAGTCGTTGACGGTTTAGAGAGCTTTGCTATGGCGCTGGCATCCACCTTGCCGCTGTTGGCCTGCGCCACGTAGTCAGAAAGCCTGGAAAACCCATGGCCGACTTGCCCTTCGGCTTCGGCCTGCACGAGCGCTGCGGCGACTGACGCGGCTGTGGCTTCTGGTGCGCCCGCAGCGCGAAAGGCGCGGGTCATCAAGGATCTGGCCTCAGAAAGGCTGATATTTTCAACGTCGCTCATGGGGGGATTAGGCAGATCGGCGGCCCCTTTGGCAAGGGCCGCCAGTTTGGTTTATGCCGAGCGATAAAGCTTGGTCATCGAGAACTCGCGGTGACCCAGAGCCTCGGCTGCCGTGTTGCGGCCATTCGCGGTGCGACAGATCATGTCGATCAACTCGTCACCTGCTTCATCAATGGTCATCTCGCGGCGCAGGATGCCCGAGACATCCACGTCGACGTGCTCGCTCATGGTGCGGACGGTGCGCGGGTTCGCAGTGATCTTGATTACAGGCACGATCGGGTTGCCGACCACGTTGCCTTGCCCGGTTGGGAAGGTGTGGATCACGGCGCCCCCTGCGGCCATCAGGGTCACACATTCCGCTGCCGCAGACGAGCTGTCCATGAAGTAGAGGCCATTTCCAGAGGCTGGCATTTCGGCTGGTTCCAGAATGTCGATGTACTGCGATGTCCGGCCGATCTTCTCGAGGTTGCCCAGAGCTTTTTCCTCGATGGTGGTCAGACCGCCTTCAATGTTGCCTTTGGTCGGCTGACTATCAGAAAGGTCATCGGTTTGGTGTGCGAAAATCACATCGTCCTGATAGGCTTTCCACATCTTGTACCAACGCTCACCAACCTCTTCGTTGATCGCCCGTTTCTGACAGATGTGCTCGGCACCGGTGATCTCAGAGGTTTCGCCGAAGAAACCGTAGATGCCTTCTGGCAGCAGCTTATCATACATATTGCCAACAGTCGGGCAGGAACCAAGACCCGTCGTCGTGTCGCTCTCTCCGCATTTGGTCGAGACCCAGAGTTCGGAAATCGAGCATTCCTCGCGTTGCAGCTCGGTTGCCCAGTGGACGTATTCCTTCGCGGCCCAGCTTGCGGCGCGGATCGTTTCGAAATCGCCCTTCTGTTCAATCGAAAACTCGGACACAGGCTTGCCGGTCGCGCGGATGCCGTCGGCGATGCGTTTGGTCCAGCCGGGTTCGATCCCGATCACCACAACAGCGGCGACGTTTGGGTTCGCGCCGGTGCCTATCATGGTGCGGAAATGCAATTCAAGGTCTTCGCCGAATTGCAAACGGCCATAGGCGTGGGGCAAGGCCATTGTGCCTTTGACGTTGTTCGCAACCGCTTCACAGGCCGCGTTCGAAATGTCGTCCACCGGCAGGATCACCACGTGGTTGCGCACACCCACACGGCCGTTTTCACGACGGTAGCCTTTGACGGTCAGGTTTGAATATTTGGAAGCCATGACGTCTCTCCTTACCAGCGTTTGGTTTTGCAATTGTGGGTGTGGACGTGGTCGCCCTTGGCAATGTCGGCGATGATTTTGCCGATGTCTTCGCCGTATTTGATCGCGGTGTCGCCCTCTTTGAAATCCTTCAGAGCGATCTTGTGCCCGATCGGCACATCCATGCCCGAGGTGAGGCGGAAGGTGGAATTGTCGTGGGTCACACAGACCAGCATGTCCGTGCCTGCGGTCAGGCCTTCAACCACGACAACGCCGACGTTGTCGTCGTGCTCGTGAACCAAAAGATGCGGGATTTCAGCCATGGGGTACTCCGATTCTTACTAAAACAGCTTGGGCAAAATATATATTTACTCTTATATAAGAGTCAATCTACATTATTGCGAGGATTGGCTTGGGTGTGCTAGCAGACCGAAAACGGAGGGCAGGGTGTCAGAACCGCTTTATATGAAGGTCTTCAATACGGTCGTGCAGCGCATCGTAGAGGGCAGCTATGTGCCCGGCTCTATGCTGCCCAGCGAGTTTGATCTTGCCGGTGAACTTGAGGTCAGTCAGGGCACCGCGCGCAAGGCCTTTATCGAGCTTGAGCAGATGGGCATTGTGCAGCGTCGTCAGGGCAAGGGCACCTTTGTGACACTGCGCACACCCGAGAATTCTCTGTTCCATTTTTTCCGGCTGCGGGATCAGGACGGACAGCAGGTTGCACCGGAGTTGAAACAAGAGTCCATCGTACTTCGCAATGCACTGAAGGACGAGAAGGCCGCACTCTTTGACACGCCGGATAAAGTCTATGAAATCAATCGTTTAAGGTCATTTAAAGGCGCGCCTCTGTGCCATGAACGTAGTGTCGTTCCGGCCAATCTTTTCCCCGGCCTCAAGGATCGCGGAGACCTGCCAAACGCGCTCTATGTTCTGTTTCAGCACGCCTATTCCTGCATCATTATTTCGGCGCAAGAACATCTGGTGGCCGAGACTTTGTCGGATGATTTGGCGCAGGCTTTGGATCAACCCAAAGGCACGCCCGTGATCGTTGCACGCAGACAAGCGCGGGACCTGCAAGACCGCGTGGTAGAACTGCGCACCAGCCGGTATTTGACTGGTGCCACGTCCTATTTTGTGGACTTGAAATAGCTTAAGGTTTCAGGATGATCTTTGGGGCCGCAACGGTGCCCGCGCGAATGTCCGCAAAAGCCTGTGCGCCCTCTGATAGGCGCCGCGTTTCCACCCAATCCAGAGCGCCAAGTTTGCCGTCAAACATCGCTTGCGCACAATCACGGAAGTCCTGCGCCGTGTAGGTGTAGGTTCCGACAAAGGTGATTTCCTGCAAGGTTGCACGACGGATATCAAGGCCACCTTCGGCGCTGCCTAATCCAATGTGGACGATCACGCCTCCCGGCCTCACTTTGGCAGAAGCCAGCGCGCGGGTTGGTGCATAGCCGACGCCGTCGACGACCACGTCAATCTGATGCTCCTCAAAAAGATCGCCTTCGGTAATGACCGTTTGCCCGCAGTGATCAATCAAATACCGACGCCGTAGGTCGTTGGGTTCGATCATCACCACGTCAGACACGCCTTGCGCTTTCAGGCTCAGCGCTGCACCAAGGCCGATAGCGCCTCCGCCAATGACCAAGGCTTGCACGTCCATTCCAGCGCCTGCCGGATGACTCCGCGCGATACGGGCAGCATGCCAGCCACAGGCAATCGGTTCTGCCAAGGCGGCTTGATCCGCGCTGACATGATCTGGGACTTCCACCAGATTGCCAGTCGGCATGGTGATCTGCTCAGCAAAACCACCTTCGCGCGGCGGCATCGAAATGATCTGACGATTGGGGCAGAGATTGTCTTGCCCAGCCTTGCACGCGCGACATTCGCCACAAGACACAAGCGGGTTCACCGTGACACGGGTTTCATGCGTGCCCCATTTCATCATGGTACCAGCGACTTCGTGGCCTAGGATCAGAGGCGCGGGTCGACGTTCATCGTGCCCCAAAAACGCATGCATGTCGGATCCGCAAATGCCGACGCTTTCGACATTAACGATCACTTCTCCATCCGCAGGCGTAGGGTCTGCGAAATCCTGAAACTCCAATTGTTCAGGACCTGTGTAGACAAGAGCCTTCATTTCGCTGTGAACCCCCCATCCAGCATCATCACTTGCCCCGTCACATAACGGGACGCGTCAGAGCACAAAAATAACAGCGGTCCGTCAAGGTCCGCGTCCTCTCCGTTACGGCCGATACAGGTCTGGGCGGCGTTGCGGGCCGCGCGTTCGGGGTCGTCAAAGACCGCCGCCGTCAGCTCTGTATGAAAAAAGCCCGGAGCAATGGCATTAGCGGTCACACCCACTTTGGACCAAGCCTCTGCCATTGCCCGGGTCAACTGCGCGACACCCCCCTTTGTCGCGCCGTATGCGATTCCACCGGGAAACGCGCGGAAAGACTGGAGAGACGCAAAGTTGACGATGCGGCCCCAGCCCTTCTCGCGCATGGCTGGAACCAATTTCTGACTAAGGAAGAAAGGCGCCGACAGATTGATTGCGATGGTGGCGTCCCAGCCCTCGGCTGTGACCTCATCCGCGGGCTGACGCGTGTTTAGCCCTGCTGCGTGGATCACGATGTCAGGCGCACCGAAGGGGGCGGAAATCCGACCCACGAGATCATCCAGACCGTCGCGATCTGCGACATCGCCCGCCACAGAGGCGCAATCGCCCTGTGTTTCCCAGCACCATTGTTCCAACGCCTCTGCGCGGCGCGCAACGCCGACAACTTTCGCACCGGCCCCCGCCAACACAGTTGCCGCGCGTTGACCCAAACCGGAACTCGCCCCAGTGACGCAGGCCACACGCCCGCGCACCGAAAATATACTGTCGTCTGCTTTCATTTTATACTTCAGCGGTCAGGTCGAAGACTTCGTCAGGGAAGTATTTCTTCAGTCGAATGTCCGCGGTGCGGGCATGGCCCTCCATCCCTTCAAGGCGCGCAATCCTCGCCGTCGCCTCAGCCACCGGACGCGCACCTTCTTTGGTGGCGCGCTGCCATGTGACGATCTTCATGTACTTGTGAACGCTGAGCCCTCCCGTATAGCTGGCTGCGCCAGACGTCGGCAGGACGTGGTTCGTGCCCGAGGCCTTGTCACCAAACGCAACTGTGGTTTCTTCACCAAGGAAGAGTGAGCCATAGCAGCTCAGCCGGTCAAGCCACCAATCCAAATCCTCGGCCTGCACGGTAAGGTGTTCAGGCGCGTAGTCATCAGAGGTTGTGGCCATTTCTTCGCGATCTGCGCAGACGATGACTTCGGCATAGTCGCGCCAAGCTGCGGTGGCGTTGTCGCGGTTCACTTCTGGTAGATCGTCGATCAGTTCGGGCACCAGCGTCATGACTTCTTCGGCCAAAGCGCGGCTGTCTGTGACCAACCAGACCGGAGAGTTGTAGCCATGCTCGGCTTGTCCCACGAGGTCTGCGGCAACAACCGCCGGATCGGCCTTGCTGTCAGCAAGGATCAAACTGTCTGTCGGGCCTGCGATCATGTCGATGCCGACACGACCAAAGAGCATCCGCTTGGCTTCTGCCACGAATTGGTTGCCGGGGCCGACGAGGATATTGGCCTTTGGCAATCCAAAGAGACCGAATGTCATGGCCGCGACACCCTGCACGCCTCCCATAGCGAGGATTTTGTCTGCACCGCAAACATGGGCGGCATAAATGATTGCAGGGTTGATGCCTACATCGGGGCGCGGAGGAGAGCAGGCGACGATGTTCTTACATCCGGCGACCTTTGCGGTTGTCACGGTCATGATTGCGCTGGCGATGTGGCTGTAACGGCCACCGGGCACATAGCATCCCGCTGCCGTGACTGGGATCGCCTTTTGACCTGCGACGAGGCCCGGAACGACTTCGACTTCGAAGTCGTTTACGGTGCCAAGCTGCGCTTCGGCGAAACGTTTCACATTGGCATGGGCGAACTGAATATCGCGTTTCAGCTTTTCCGGCACCAAGGCTGTGGCCGCAGCGATTGACGCTTCTGACAGGATGATCTCGCCGTCATATTGGTCAAACTTAGCAGCATATTTCAGCGCGGCCTCATCGCCACCTGCTTCAATATCGTCCAGAATTTCGCGAACGATTTTCTTTGTTTCTGTCGCATCGCTTTTGGCGGTTAGTGTTGCTTTTTTGAGGTATTCTCTGGCCATGTTCGATCCTATTTGCAGCTAGTGGCTTTGGTGCAAACAGTTCGTCAGCACGTTTGAAGTCATTCGCGAGACGATCCGTTCAATGCGCACCTGCACCGGACGATTCGCGTCAAATGTAAGCGCTTACAATTTTTCCTGCAAGCGCTTACATTCTGGTACCCAAAGAGCTACAAGCTTTTGGTGCTTACGATTGCTCAAAATATGATAAAACGCCGAAATCAGATCTGGACGGACCAAGACGACCCAATGGCCAAGACCCGCACAACCCAGCCCTCGCTGTCGCCAACTCTGGCGGATGTGTCCAAGCAGGCTGGGGTTTCGACGGCGACCGTGTCCCGGTGTTTGAACTCGCCATCGCAAGTCAGCGCATCCACGCGAGACAGAGTCATGGCAGCGGTCAAAGACCTGGGCTATGCGCCAAATTTCGGGGCTCAGGCCTTGGCGGCGAAACGCACGAATACCTTTGGGGCTATCGTGCCCACGATGGAAAACGCGATCTTTGCGCGGGGTCTTCAGGCTTTTCAAGAAGAGCTCGGGCAGCATGGGATTACCTTGCTTGTGGCAAGCTCTTCATATGACCCTGATGTCGAAGAAGAGCAGATCCGCAACCTTGTGGCACGAGGTGCAGACGCGCTGTTTTTGATTGGCCACACCCGGACGTCAGAAAGCTATGAGTTCCTTGAAAAACGCCAGATCCCTCATGTCGTGGCCTGGGTTTATGATGAAGCTGAACCAAGGGTCTCAGTTGGCTTTGACAATCGCAAAGCCATGAAAGCCCTTGCTCTTGAGGTTCTAAAACAAGGCCACCGCAAGCTGGCGCTCATTGCGGGTAAACGAGATTGCAATGACCGCGCGCGGCAGCGTTATGAGGGTGCCATGGATGCCGTTGCCGAGTTTGGTTTGAATGCCCAGGACCTCAACGTGATAGAAACGACCTATTCCATCGCCAATGGAGGCGATGCCTTTGAACGGTTGATGCGTTCGGGAACCCCTCCGACAGCGGTGATGTGCGGCAACGACGTTCTGGCCGCAGGAGCTCTTTCGCGGGCTCATCGGATGGGCGTCGATGTGCCTGGGGATGTGTCCATCACCGGTTTTGACGACATCGAAATTGCCGAAATCGTAACACCCCGCCTTACGACGGTGCATGTCCCGCATCGCGCTATGGGCAAACATGCTGCCACCACATTGATTGCAATGCGCAATGATCGCAGTTTGGGGGAAAGCGTCGAGTTGGAAGCCACGCTAAGGCTGCGCGGATCCCTAGGACCAGCGCCTCAGAAAACAGCCTGAGCCGACATCGCCAGATCCCCGCCCGCGGTTTTTGCCCAAAGATCGAGAGTTGACCCAGACTTGGTGCCTTGGATGTCAAACGGCTGCATGCCTGCCAGCGGGGAAACTCCGCGAAACGAAAAGGACTTGGGGTGGCGACCCGCCTCTGCGCAGGCGAGATCCACCAAAAGCGTGGCCGTAAGGGGGCCGTGAAAGACCAGCCCGTCATACCCCTCTACATCCCGCGCGTAGTCGACGTCGTAGTGGATGCGGTGACCGTTAAATGTCAGGGCCGAATAGCGGAATAGCATGACTGCCGTAGGAGTCACGCTGCGCGAAAACTCATGGCTCTCTGGCGCTTTTTGTTGAGCTGGCTTCGGGGATCCGGGGGCAGGGTCTTCGCGATAGACGATGTCGTGTTCTTCAATCAGGCAGAGCCGGTCCTGCTGGAAGATTTCGTGTTGGACAGTGACAAAGCAGAGCGCTCCACTGCGCCCCGACTTCTCGGAAACATTCAAAATGGTCGAGCGTTTCTCGGCCCAATCGCCCAGTCTGAGTGGCGCATTGAATTCGAACCTACCACCCGCCCACATTCGACGCGGCAGATCGACTGGTGGAAGAAACCCACCTTTCCTTGGATGCGCATCGCGGCCCAATTCGCTGGCGGGTTTTGCCTCTAAAAAGTAGAGCCAATGCCACAGAAGCGGCAAGTGATCCCCGTCGCGCAGATCTTGGTCTCGGTCCAAAGTGGCCTGCATAAACCGCGCAGGTTGAGGGGCGAGCCAATCCCGCGAGGATTGCTGAGCACCTATCCAGTTTTCGTACCGCTTGTCTGTCATATTCTGCCCTTTGCGATCCCGAGATTTGCATCGAAAACCCTCTGTCGCAAGTCGTGGTTTTCCCTTGGAAACCGCGAAATTTGCGCTAGTTGATTATTTGACAGAAGAGGCAAAATAATCGATATTTTGTGAGGGAGGCCAACACGATGAACGCGCTTGATATTTCCGGGTCAGACGGCTCTGCGACGCAGCAGGCGTATCGGCGTTTGCGACACCTCATCGTGACCGGAGACCTCAAACCCGGCGAGAAGCTCAAGATCGAAGTTCTGCGCAAACGGCTGGACACGGGCGCCTCTCCGATCCGCGAGGCGCTAAGCCTTTTGACGTCGGATAAATTGGTCGATCGTTTGGATCAACGCGGGTTCCGGACCGCCGAAGTGAGTGCCGAGAATTTTCAGGAAATCCTGCTTCTGCGGCGCACGCTCGAAGACCTCGCCCTGCGCGAAAGCATCGCCAATGCGACCCAAGACTGGGAAGAGAATGTCGTGCTCGCGCACCACCGCATGGTCAAGGCCAAAGGTGGCGACGATTTCGAAGAGCTGCACAAAGGCTTTCACATGGCGCTCATTGCCAATGCGCCGTCACCGATCCTTTTGCAGTTCTGCTCGCAGCTTTATGATCTCAACATCCGCTATCGCTATCTGGCGGGCAGCGGGTTGAATTATCAGCTGCGCGATGTGGACGAAGAGCACGCGAGCATCCTGCAGGCCGCTGTCGCAAGGGACGCGGATATGGCAAGCGAACGGTTGTTCAAACACTACCAGCTGACGGGGGCCTATTTGGCGGGGCTTTGGGGTGAAGGCTCGGCGCTGAACGCCGAGTTATTTGGCAACAAGAACTAGGTCGAATGTGACCTTGAGGTAGTCTCCCTCGACGTGACCGCTTAGATCAAAGCCAGTCTCCGGAAAACTGCCCGCGGGCATCTGTTGGTAGCTCATTACTAGATCGTCACGCACGCCAAAAACTGTGTCTTGATCAAGGTAGGGATCATCCTCGGGAAAGACCTCTGTAACCAGTGGTTTGAACCCGTCCGCCTCGGCGATGTAATGCAGGTGAGACGGGCGCCACGGATGACGCCCACACGCGCGCAGGATGTCTCCGACGGGGCCATCTGAGGGCACGGTGTATTCCACAGGACGCACGGTGGTGAAGGCATAGCGACCGTCCGCACCGACGGTTTGAAAGCCGTGGAAAGAATAGGTGTCCTGATCCGGATCCTGGCTGGAATAGAGACCATTCGGCGCGGTTTGCCAGATGTCCAGGGTTGCACCCGGAATGGGTTTGCCGTTGGTGTCTTTGACCGTGCCTTCGACCAAAAGAACCGGCGCATCAAAGCCCTTGCGCATGTCGCCACCCACAGCCAGTGGCGGAGAGCCTGAAATGTGGAAGGGGCCAAGGACTGAGGACGACGTGCCCTCGGGTGTCGAGTGCAGCATATCGACCAGAGACGAGAGACCCAGCACGTCAGACAGCAGCACAAACTCGTGTCGCTCGGCATCCGAAATCTCGCCCGCGCGCTCGAGGAACGCGATGCCTGTGTTCCATTCTTCATGGGTCAGGTTCACTTCGCGGGCGAAGTCATGCAGGTGCTTCACAAGGCTGCCCATGACCTCGCGCAGACGCGGGTTCACGTCGTCTCCGAGGTATCCCATGAAGACATCGGTGATGCTCTCTTTTGTGACGTTACGCATGTGAGGACTCGTTCAGGTTAGGATAGGATTGCAAGGCTCAAGGCAGGGAATCGGATCAGAAGGATCAGCACCAAGAGCATGACAAAGGCGAAGGGCAGGGCGCCTAGGAAGACGTCTTTCAGTTTGATGCGATCATCGTCCAGGGTGGCTTTGATCACGAAACAACTGAGGCCCAGCGGAGGGGTCAAAAGCCCGATCTCCGCGGCGACAACTGCGACGATGCCGAACCACACGAGGCTCAGGCCCATAGAGTCTATTAAAGGCAAAAATAACGGAACCACGATCAGGATGATCGAAGCCGTGTCCAGGATTGTGCCAAGGAAAAGCATCAGGACGACGAGGATCACCATTATCCAGAAAAAGTCGAAATTTACAGTCGCCAAGAGGGTCTGAAGCTCGTTCGGCAGACCCGCAAGGCCAAGCATCCGCGCGTACATCGACGCGGCTGTGATCAGGAACAAGATGGCAGCCGTGATATGGCCAGTTTCGATCACGGTTTCCCAGAAGCTGCGCAGATTGATGCGGCCTCGGACGGCGGCGATCAGGATGCCAAGCAGCGATCCAGCAGCCCCCGCTTCGACAGCGGTGGTCCAGCCGGTGTAAATTCCGCCTAGCACGACGACGATCAGCACAAGGATCGGGATCGTTTTCGCAGCGATCTCAGACCAAGGCATGAGGGTTTCAGTTTTGATCTTGCTGCCGCCCACGAAGGCGGGCGTGAACCGGCCCATAAACCAGATTGCCAAAACGTAAGCAGCCGCCAACATCAAGCCGGGCACGACCCCTGCGAGGAACATTTCTCCGACAGATTGTTCGGCCACAAAGGAATAGATGATCAACATGGCCGACGGCGGAATGATCATGCCCAAGACCGACGATCCTGCGACGACCCCTACTGCGAAACGCGGGTTGTAGTCGTGTTTGAGCATCTCTGGCACGGACATCTTCGAGAACACCGAGGCCGAGGCAATCGAAGACCCAGTGACCGCCGCAAAGACCGCATTTGCGCCGACGGTTGCCATGCCGATGCCACCTGTGATGCGGCGGCACCCTTGGTTCATCACGGCGTAAATATCGGCCCCAAGCCCAGCTTTAGAGACGATTAATCCCATAAAGGTGAACAAGGGGATCGTCGCAAATGTATATTCCATCGCGCTGTCGCCGATGGCGATTTTCAGCAGCGCAAAGGACAGCTCGTAGCTGTCACGCATAATCCAGATCGCGACAAAGCTTACGACGCCAAGGGCAATCGGAATATAAACGCCGAGATAGATCATGAAGATGATGGCGCCGATGGAAATCAGGCCAATTTCAACTGGGCTCATGAACCGCTTTCCTGACTTGGGACGTCATCGCCCGCGTTGAACAAAATATGCAGCGCGAAATGCACGGTGCAGAGACAGGCGCTTAGGAAGATCACCAACTTAACTGGCCACCAAGGTGCGGTGAAAACGCCGGGCACGCCGAAATAGTCGCGGGTCTCCCACATCTCGACAAACTCGGGCCAGATCGCGATGGCGACAAGCACCATAAAGGTCGCGCTGATGAGATCGATCACGCGGCTCAGCATGTGCCCCGCGGCGGGGCGACGGTGGCGCAACAGGCCGAGAAAACCGTCAGAGCGGGTCAGCCGTCCAACGCGGATCACGTCAGGCAGCTGTAGAAAAACAATCAGTACCATCGAGAATTGTACGACCTCGACAGCACCAAGGAACGGGCGGTTAAAGATCCCGCGCGCGATGATGTCATAGCTCACCACGGCGATCAGTCCGACCACGACAAATGTGCCAGCGGCGTTGGCCATGATGGCCACGCCGCTGGCGATTTTATGGATCAGCTCCTTCACGAAGCGGCCCTAGTTCGTAGCCGCTTCGGCAGCCCAGTCACGGACTGGGGTGAAGCCAGCGTCAGAGAGCTTCGCCATGTAGGCGTTCAGCATCTCGGTGCCGGGCTGGCCTGATGCGTCAAGACCTGCGGCCCATTCTGCAGCGATGTTTGGCATGCTGGCGGCCCAAGCGAGACGCTCGTTTGGATCCATCTCGACCACGGTGCCACCTTGGTCAACATAGGCCTGACGGCTGGCTTCCGCGCGGTCCATTGCGATGCCCGCAACATGGTCGCGGTAGGCAACGGCGACCTCAAGAAGCACGTCTTTGACCTCATCCGGAAGCTTCGCCCAATAGTCTTTATTGACCGTGATAGTTTTGGAGTTCACGGCCCCCAGATCGGCGCGCAGCATGTAAGGTGCGACCTCTGCAATCTTGAAGGTCTTGGCGGCCTCAGGCCACAGCATCGCGTGATCCACAAGGCCCGTTTGGACCATGTTGTAGAAGTCTGTCAGACCGCCGCGAACACCGGCTGCGCCTTCGATGCCTTCAAGGTACCGCAGGTTCATACCCGCGCCGGCGACTTTGCTGCCTTCAAGGTCAGACAGCGAGTTAATCGGATTGCGCGAGAAGACCTGGTAGGTGTCCAGAACGACGCCGGTCGCCAGATAGACCTGGTTCTGCTTGTCAAATTCCGCTTGCATCGCCGGGAATTCCTTGGCGATCTCATCGACCGCTTTCGCAACCGCACGCGCGTCTGCCGCAATGAACGGCGTCGCCGCAGAAATCGCCTGACTTGGCAGTTTCGAGTTGTGGAAGATCGTGGTCACGATACCAATGTCACCCAGACCCAGCTTAACGCCCTCAAGAACGCCTTTTGGCTTCACAATCGTGCCGCCATAGCTTTCCTGCCAGTCCATCTTATAGTTGCCGGTCATCGCCAGACGCTTGTCGACTTCGGGAATAAAGAAGTTCGTGAACTCTTTCACCCAGAGCGCCCGCGCCGGATAGCCGTCGATCACGACCGCTTTGATCGTCTCTGTCGCAAAGGCCGGAGCCGCGACGAGCGTCGCAAGCGCCAGGCCAAAGGCCGTTGATTTGAATGTCGTCATAGTTCTCCTCCCAGTACCATTACGTAAACTTGCCCGTCAGCCGCTCTCCCAAGTCACGGTCAGCTCAGTGCCCGAGTTTTCATAGAGTTTTGCGATTGGACAATATTTGGCAGTCTCCTCTGCCACGCGCTGAAGCTCTTCTGCGGTGGCACTGCCTTTGGATGTGACAGAGAGGCGGATGGCTTTGAATGGCACCTCCACTTCTTCCATCAACAGGACGCCGCGACGGTCGAAATCGACCTCCATTGCGAAGTCCAGATCTCCTATATCGACGCCCAGTTTGGCGGCGCATTTGTGACCGATGACATTGGTGCAGCCGATCAAGGCGGAAAAGGCTGTTTCGGTTGGCGCAAGGCCTTCGTTGGTGCCGCCACGCTCGATCGGCTCGTCCACGACCTGCACCAGATCGCGCACATGGGCCTCGCTGCGAGAGTGGCTTGTGCCACGCCCTGCCAGTTTGATCGTCATCACTGTCTTTTGTCTGATCGCCATGGCTAGATTACCTCGCAGACGTCATCAAAGGAGAACCGCGGGAGTTTTTGGAACAATGCGGTTTCATCAGCATAGCCGAAATTGCAGAGGAAATTCGATTTCCATCCGTTTTCGCTGAAAAACTCCTGATCGACGATCTCGTTGGAGAAGCCGGACATCGCGCCAACGTCCAAGCCCAAGGCGCGGGCGGCAATCATGAAATAAGCGCCTTGCAGAGTGGAATTGCGATAGGCGGTGTCATGGGCATAGGTCTCGTTTCCGGCAAACAGCGGCTTGCGATCTTCATGCGGGAATAAGAAGTCCAGACGCTGCCAGTAAAGCGGATCCCACGCGATGATGGCCGTCATCGGTGCGGCGCGCATTTTGTCGATATTCTTTGCTTTCAAAGACTTCGCCAGTCGATCCTTGGCCGTGTCGCTTTTCACAAAGATGAACCGAGCGGGGCAGGTGTTCATGCTGGTGGGGCCTTGGATCGTGATCTCAAACAGCGCACGCAGGATGGTGTCGGGCACTTGCCGGTCGGTCCACGCGTAGTGGGAGCGTGCATCCCGCAGGATCAGATCGATTTCGCCATCCCCCAGCCGCGTCACGCGCGAGCGCAAGTCCCGCACCGCTTGCTGCGCGGCCTGTCGTGCGTGATCTAGAGTAGGCGCGTCTGCGGTCATTTATTCAGCCGCCTCGGTCTTGGTCATGGACTCTTCGGCGACGATGGGGCTGGAACAGATGCCAATGCCTTCGATCTCGATATCCACAGTTTCACCAGGGCGCAGCCAGCGTGGGCCGGGTTTCTTGGCATGTCCCACACCCGGAGGCGTTCCAAGCGCGATGTGGTCGCCGACTTCCAGAGTCTTGAACTGAGACATGATCGCGATGGTTTGGGCCACGGACCAGATCATATTCGACGTATTGGACGACTGTAGGATTTCCGAGCCAACACGGCTCTCGATTTTCAAACCCTTGCCGCCCTCTGGCAGCTCATCGGGCGTGACGACGTAAGGCCCAATCGCGCCGGTATCATCAAAGTTCTTACCCGGCGTCCATTGGTGAGTTTTGCGCTGATATTCGCGTACGGAGCCGTCGTTGAAGACGGTGTATCCAAAGACATGCTCCAATGCGGTTTCCTCGGAGATATGCCGCCCACCTTTGCCGATGATGATCATCATCTCGGCCTCATAGTCGAGCGTTTCAGAGCAGGCAGGGCGCACCATCGGCGCGCCGGCTGCCATGATCGAATTGGGCGTCCGGATGAACATCGCCGGATAGTCCGGAATGTCATAGCCGCCCTCTTTGATGTGTTCGATGTAGTTCAAGCCAAGGCACAGAACCGAAGGAGGGCGCGCAATCGGCAAGGCGGGCGTGATTGCCGGAACTGGGACCGCATCCCCTGTCCGAGTTTCGGCAATCTCTTTGGCCTGCGCCATGAGATCATCAGAGGCCGTGAGTGCTGCGAGATCCCTTCCGATGGCTGGAACAGCTTCGGTCAGATTGACGGCCATGCCCTCTGAAACGGCGAAAACACTCTGAGTGGGTCCGATTGTTCCAACGAGAAAACGCATAGAAAACTCCCTGTTGATCGACTCACTTTTTGGCGATAAAAAATCCTTAAGTCAAATAAAATCGATTTTTTTAAATCACGCAGGAGGTCAGGATGCCCCTTTGGAATGACTATAAGGCCGAGGCCAAAGCACGTGGAGCGCTCGCTCATGAGCTTTATGTGGTGCAGTCAACGCCGGTCGGATCGCCGGAAGAGGTCAGGGCGGTGTTGCCAGAGCATCTGGCGTATCAGGCAGAGCAAGAGGCCGCTGGAAATCTATTCCTTGCAGGGCCCATGTCTGATGAGACAGGTGATCAAATGCAGGGTGTTGGGCTGATCATTTATCGTGCCGAAAGCCTGAATGCCGCGCGCAGTCTGGCCGAAAATGACCCAATGCATTCCAAAGGCGCGCGCAGCTTCACACTTCGACGCTGGCTGATCAATGAGGGCAGCTTGTCTCTGTCGGTTAGTCTGTCCGCGCAAACGGTTCAATTGGGTTAGAACCTGCCATGTCGGGTCGCAGCACCTTTGCAGATATCGTGCAGACACTATTTGAGCGGCGGGGGTCAAAAGGCAGTGTGCTTCAGTCCCGGTCCATTGAAGAGATGTGCCATGCGCTCCTGGATGTGGAAGGTGAAGTTTCCGGCATTGCTTTGGCCGAAGCCGTTCTTGACCGCTACGCAGGCATGGACCCAGACGAGAAACTGCGGTTCTTTCAGTTTCTAAATACAGATCTCGAGATCGATCCGGCAGCGTTGCGAGCGGCTGTTAGTGGGTTCCAAAACGGACAATCTATCGAAGACTATCGCAGAATAGGACGACTAGCCGAGCCGCGACGCCAGGAATTGCTGCGCCGCCTCAATCAGCCGACAGGCGCCACGCAAGCTCTTGTCAATATGCGGGCGGATTTGATCCGTGCGAAAGCGCGGGATACGGATCTCGCGCGCACTGAACAGGATTTCCAGCATCTTCTGCGCAGCTGGTTTAATCGCGGCTTTCTGGTTCTGCGCCAAATCAACTGGGATACGCCTGCCAGTATTCTGGAAAAGATCGTCGCCTATGAGGCCGTCCACGCCATTCAAGACTGGGATGACCTCAGGCGCAGGCTTTACCCTCAAGATCGGCGCTGTTTCGCGTTTTTTCATCCAAGTATGCCCGACGAGCCTTTGATATTCGTCGAGGTGGCCCTGACGCTGGGTGTTCCAGATTCGATCCAGCACGTGCTTTCCGAGCATAGAGACCAACGTGAAGCTGAAGAAACAAAGGTCGCGGTATTCTATTCGATCTCCAATTGCCAAGAGGGTTTGGCGGGCGTGTCCTTTGGCTCGATGCTGATCAAGCAGGTGGTTGCGGAACTGTCGCGAGAATTGCCGCAGCTCGAAACTTTCGTAACTCTCTCGCCAATCCCAAGGTTGGCAGAGTGGACGCGCTCTGTGAATGGCGAAGACCCATCAGACGATAGGTCTGTCAGAGAAGCAGCCAGCGACTATCTACTGACGGCTAAGGATGCAAAAGGCCGTCCCTTTGATCCAGTAGCGCGGTTTCATCTTGGCAATGGTGCTCAGGTCTATGCGGTGCATGCAGAAGCCGACCTAAGCGAGAACGGCGTGTCGCAATCTTTTGGCGCGATGGTGAACTATCAATATGACTTGTCGAAGATTGAACAGAACCACGAGCGTTTCGTGCAGGACCAAGAGGTCAGCCTCGCACCACAATTCAAAAACTCCCAAGGCATGGCCACAAATAGAAAACGGATCCTCGCATGAGTAATCATCTCTACGACGCCCTTATGGCGCCTCAAGCCTCGAGCGAGCGTTGTTTTGTGCGCCAATCGGGTAAACCTGATTTGAGCTTTCGGGAGTTTGCAACACTCGCCTCACGTCTGGCAAATCGTCTTGTTGAGGCAGGGCTTTTGCCGGGTGACAGGGTTGTCGTGCAAGCCCCGAAAACCGTTGAAATGGTCGCACTGTATATCGCGACCCTTCAGGCGGGAGGCGTGTTTCTGCCTTTGAACACCGCTTACAAGCGGGACGAGCTGGCCTATTTCATCGCGGATGCGACACCAAGAATTGTCGTGTGTGACGGGGCGCGCGAAATCGAAGTGCGGGCTGTGGCTGGTGACGGGCATGTTCTCACGTTGAACTCCGATGGAAAGGGCACTCTGACCGACGGAATCGAAGGCATGCCTGGTCATTTCGACCCCGTTCCAAGAACTAAGAACGATTTGGCAGCATTGCTTTATACCTCAGGTACGACGGGTCGCAGTAAAGGCGCTATGCTGACCCACGGCAATCTGCTTTCAAATGCGCGCGCTCTCTGTGATCTTTGGCAAATCACAAGTTCTGACACGTTGATCCATGCTCTTCCGATCTTTCATACGCATGGTTTGTTCGTCGCATTGAACACATCTCTTTTGGCGGGTGTTCGTTTGGATTTCCAAACCGGATTTGATCTAAATGCGATCTTTGAAGCGATGAGCCAGTCCACCATGCTGATGGGCGTGCCGACGTTCTACACGAGGTTGCTCGGGGATGCGCGTTTGACCAAAGAGGCGACGCAGAAGATGCGCCTCTTCGTCTCTGGCAGCGCTCCTTTGCTGGCAGAAACTCATGAGGCCTTCACTGCGCGAACCGGCCACCGGATCCTGGAACGCTATGGTATGACAGAAACCAATATGATCACTTCAAACCCATTTGACGGCGAACGGCGGGCAGGCACTGTCGGGCGCCCGATTGCTGATATCGAGGTGCGACTGACCGACGCCGAAACAGGTAAAGATGTCTCACAAGGCGAGGTCGGCATGATTGAAGTGCGTGGCCCGAATGTTTTTGCGGGCTACTGGAACATGCCGGAGAAAACCGCGGCAGAGTTGCGTGATTCTGGGTTTTTCATCACCGGTGATCTCGGGTCTCTCAGTGCGGATGGATATCTTTCGATTGTCGGGCGTTCAAAAGACCTGATTATTACAGGCGGTTACAATGTGTATCCCAAAGAAGTCGAGGACGTTCTGAATGACATCGAAGGCGTCGTGGAGAGCGCAGTCTTTGGCGTGCCCGATGCGGATTTTGGTGAAGCGATCATAGCGGCGGTCGTGCCAAAGGCTGACGCCGCTCTCGACCCAAAGGCACTGGCGCTTGGGGTCGAGGAGAAGCTCGCACGATTTAAACATCCAAGAAGATATGAATTGATTGAGGCTCTGCCCCGAAACACGATGGGTAAAGTGCAGAAAAACCTTCTGCGCGAGACTTACCGCTAGGAAATCGCCTTGCTGCGCCCCGCCGCGCGGCCCGAAAAGATGCAACCCCCTAGAAATGTGCCCTCAAGTGCATTGTAGCCGTGATAGCCACCGCCGCCAAAACCGGCGACCTCTCCGACTGCAAACAGGCCCGGGATGACTTGTCCGTTTGAGCCCACCATCTGGCTGTCGAGATTTGTCTGCAGGCCTCCGAGTGTTTTGCGTGTGATCAGATTCAGGCGCACCGCAATCAGAGGGCCATTGTCGGGATCAAGGAAGCGATGAGGCTTGGCTGTGCGGCTGAGTTTGTCACCGCGATAGTGCCGTGCCGTCTGGATCGCGATGACTTGTGCGTCTTTGCAAAACGGGTTGTCGACCTGAGAGTCCCGCGCCTCGATCTGCGCCTGAATGTGGGCTTCGTCAATCAAAGCGTCCTCGGTAAGAGCATTCATGCCCTTGACCAGCTCGGACAGCGTATCCGCGACGATGAAATCTTCGCCGTGTTCTTTGAATTTCTCCACTGGCCCTGTTGCCTTCGCACCTGCCAAGAAACGTTCTTTGATCACTTTGCTCCACTTGGCATCGGTGAAGTCTGGGTTCTGTTCCGACCCAGACAGGGCAAACTCTTTCTTGATCACCTTTTGAGTTAGAATGAACCAGCTGTAGTCATACCCGCTGTCCAGGATGGCCTTGAACGTGCCATTGGTGTCAAATCCGGGAAGGGCAGGTGGAGCAAATCGGTTACCCTCTGCGTCAAACCACAACGAGGACGGACCAGGCAAAATCCGAATGCCATGGTGCGGCCAGATCGGATCCCAGTTTTTGACGCCTTCGGTGTAAAACCACAGTCGGTCTTTGTTGATAACATGGCCGCCCGCTTCTTCTGAGATACCCAGCATCCTGCCATCCACATGAGCTGGCACGCCGGACAACATTGATTTGGGCGCACGGCCAAGCCGATCCTTCGGCCAGACTTTGCGGATCAGCTCAAAGTTCCCGCCGATGCCGCCGGAGGCCACGATGACGGATCCCGCGTCATGGCGAAACTCTCCCACCACCTCGCGAGAGGTTGCAGCGCCCTGCACCGCATCATCCTCGGCCAAAAGCGATCCGCTGACACCCACTGCCGCACCGTCTTGCATCTCGATCTGGTCGACTTGATGACGGAACTTGAAGGAAACCAGCCCAGCGGCTTCGTGTTCTTTGCACCGGCGAATGAAGTGTTCCAACACACCGGGACCCGTGCCCCATGTGATGTGAAAGCGCGGAACAGAGTTGCCATGGCCATTGGCGAAACTCCCCCCGCGTTCTGCCCATCCAACCACCGGAAACCAGCGCAAGCCCATATCATAAAGCCATGGACGCATCTCGCCTGCTGCAAAGTCTAAATAGGCTTCGGCCCATTGGCGCGGGTAGTCGTCTTCTGGTCGATCGAACTGGGCAGAGCCCATCCAGTCATTTAGCGCCAAGGCGCGACTGTCCTTGATCCCCATACGCCGTTGCTCGGGCGTGTCGATCATAAAGAGCCCACCTAGGGACCAATGCGCCTGACCGCCCAGGTTCTGCGGGCCTTCCTGATCGACGACAATGACGTGCTTGCCGCGATCGCCAAGTTCGGCTGCGGCGGCAAGGCCTGCGAGCCCTGCGCCGACGACGATGACATCAGCTTTCACGGCGTCGGCTCCGTAGCCAGAGCACGATGGGAATCCCAGTCAGATACATGATCACGCTATAGATCGCCGCCGGCAGGCCGATTTCAGGAATTCCAGTCGCCACGCCTGCGATGATTGGTGCCAGCGTGATCCCCAACGTGCCGTTTTGAAGACCCACCTCGACGGCCACCGTTTTCTGTTCTGCCCAAGTGAGCCCAAAGACTCCAGCTATCGTCAGACCTGCGAGCATCGTCGTGATGCTTAACACGGCCAATGCAGGACCAAGGGCGGTGAAATTTGCGACGAACAGGTCCCAGTTTGTGGCGATGGCAGCCAGAACAATGACCACAAAGAGCACACCGGCCAACACGAAGAGCTTGGGTTCAGCCCGATCCGCGAAGCCGGGTGCCAGGTAGCGGATCAGCATTCCGATGGAAACGGGAAGGGTGGTGATCAGGAACATCGCAATTGCGATCTCGGTCACCGAGAATTCAGGCACATCTGCTCCCATAAAACGCGTTACCGCCCAGCCCACCAAAACCGGTACGGTGATAATGGACAAAAGAGAGATTAATGCGGTCAACGAGACAGACAGAGCCACATCCCCGTTCGCCAAGCGCGCCATGACGTTAGTGGTGACGCCGCCGGGGCAAAAGGACAAAAGCATAACGCCTGCTGCAATGGCACCCGTGAAGCCAAAGGTCAGAACGATCACATAGGCGAAGAGTGGAATGAGGATAAGCTGACAGAGAGCGCCTATGCCAAAAGCCCAGCCCCGTTCGACCACGCGCCTGAAATCTGAAGGCGTAAGCCCGATCCCAAGGCTCAGCATAATGATTGCCAAGGATAGCGGTAAAAACACCTCTACTAAGATTTCCATGATACCCCTCCCAAAATACCTGAAACATGGGTACGGCAGCATATCACGGCTACGAAATCAACGCGGGTGAAAGCTAACCCAGCGTCAGCGCGATTTCTTTGAAAGAAATCGACGTCGGAAACTTTCAAAGTTTCCGAGTCCTAGAGCTCAGCAAGTTTTTTCAACACCAGCCTTAGGGTTTCGATCTCTCCTTCACTAAAGTGCTCGATAAGTTGCTGATCGAAATTTTGCGCATCCTCGACAAGGTCTTCAAAGGCGCGACGGCCTGCGCGTGTAAGGGTTAGGCGTTCGTGCCGACGATCCTCGGGCAATTCATGTCGCTCTAGAAACCTCTTCTGAGCCAAAGCGCTTACGGCGCGGCTGACCTTGGTTTTATGCAAGCCGGCTCGGTCGCAAACGTCCTTCGCCGTCATGTCTCCGTAGCAGCCCAGATGGAAAAGCACGCGCCATTCCGTGCGCAGCATTCCGTATTTGGACTTGTAGATGGATTGGAACCGAGACCCAGTGGCCTCTGCCGCCTGGTTCAGAAGATAGGGCGTGAAGCCCTGAAGTTCGAAGGTGTCATTTTGCGTCATTGCGTGAAAATAAACGTTGTTAGTTACAAAAGCAACTACTAGGTCGGTGTTAGTTTCAAAAAGGACTATCTCATGACCAAGAGCGCAAACTCGATTGAATTACACGTTGCGGATACGCCTGTGGGGACTCATGCTGGCTATATGCCGGGGTTCGGAAATGACTTTGAAACCGAAGCTCTGCCGGGCGCCTTGCCTCAAGGTATGAACTCGCCGCAAAAGGTGAACTATGGCCTTTACGGAGAGCAGCTTTCGGGCACAGCCTTCACTGCGCCAAGCCACCAAAACGAACGCACATGGTGCTATCGCATCCGCCCGTCTGTGAAACACACGCATCGGTTTGAAAAGATCGATCTGCCCTATTGGAAATCCGCGCCACTGGTTGATCCGGATGTGACCTCTTTGGGTCAATACCGCTGGGATCCTGTCGCGCATTCCGATCAGCCTCTGACCTGGCTCACGGGTATGCGCACCATGACGACAGCTGGCGACGTGAACACGCAGGTCGGCATGGCGAGCCATGTCTATCTGGTCACCGAAAGCATGGTGGATGCCTATTTCTTCTCGGCCGACAGCGAGTTGTTGGTGGTGCCGCAAGAAGGCCGTCTACGGTTCTGCACCGAATTGGGTGTGATCGATCTGGAACCTCAAGAGATCGCAGTGATCCCTCGCGGTTTGGTTTATCGAGTCGAAGTGATCGACGGCCCGTGCCGTGGGTTTGTCTGTGAAAACTATGGACAGAAATTCGAACTGCCGGGACGCGGACCGATTGGCGCGAACTGCATGGCGAACCCCCGCGACTTCAAAACGCCTGTCGCGGCTTTCGAGGACCGCGAAGTGCCCTCAACAGTGACCGTGAAATGGGCCGGTCAATTCCACGAAACCAAGATCGGCCATAGCCCGCTGGACGTGGCCGCGTGGCACGGCAACTATGCGCCCTGCAAATACGACCTGCGCACCTATTGCCCCGTCGGAGCGATCCTGTTTGACCACCCCGATCCCTCGATATTTACCGTGCTGACAGCGCCCTCGGGCGTCGAAGGCACCGCAAATATCGACTTTGTTCTGTTCCGGGATCGCTGGATGGTGGCCGAAGATACCTTCCGTCCGCCCTGGTACCACAAGAATGTCATGTCCGAGCTGATGGGCAATATCTATGGCGTCTATGATGCCAAGCCCGAGGGCTTTGTTCCCGGCGGTATGAGCCTGCACAACATGATGCTGCCGCACGGGCCTGACAAACAGGCCTTTGAAGGCGCGTCCAATGCGGATCTGGAACCGGAATACCTCGCCAACACCATGTCCTTCATGTTTGAAACCCGCTTCCCCCAGCATCTGACTGCCTTTGCCGCAAACGAAGCCCCCTTGCAGGACGACTACATCGATTGCTGGGCTGACATCGAAAAGAAATTCGATGGAACGCCAGGAAAGAAATAGGACTATGACAATGACTTTGATGACAAGCTGGGTGCCTTCGGCAAATTCTGCAGAGACACCATTTCCGCTCAATAACCTGCCATATGGCGTGTTCTCTGTTGGGCATGCACCCGCGCGATGCGGCGTTGCGATTGGTGATATGATCCTCGATCTGACTGAGGCCGAAACGAAGGGTCTCGTGTCCTTGCCAGAGACCGCCTTTGACGCACCAAGCTGGAACAAGTTGATGGCGATGGGGCCAGACGTCTGGGCCGACTTGCGTGCTCAGTTGACGGCTCTGCTAAGCGAGGGGGGTGATACCTCGGCGCCACTCATCGCGCAGGCTGATGCGCAGATGCACCTGCCGTTTCAGGTCGCCGAATATACAGATTTCTACGCAGGCAAACACCATGCGATGAACGTCGGCACAATGTTCCGCGGCCCGGAAAACGCCCTGCCGCCGAACTGGCTGCATATTCCGATTGGCTACAATGGCCGCGCGTCCTCTGTCGTCGTCTCTGGCACGGATGTTGTCCGTCCCAACGGGCAAACGAAAGCGCCTGACGCGGATATGCCAAGCTTTGGCCCCAGCAAGCGGCTGGACATCGAACTGGAAATGGGCGCCATCGTCGGTACCGGATCTGAGCTTGGTCAGCCGATCTCTGTCGCGCAAGCTGATGAGATGATCTTTGGCTACGTGCTGCTCAACGATTGGTCTGCTCGGGACATTCAGGCCTGGGAATATCAGCCACTCGGCCCATTCCAAGCCAAAGCCTTTGCCACCTCGATCAGCCCATGGATTGTCACGCCAGCGGCGCTTGAACCGTTCCGCACGTCGACCCCAGAACGGGAAAAAGACCTTTTGCCCTATCTGCAAGAGCCGTCCCCGATGCTGTTTGATATCGCGTTGGATGTCACCATGGCACCAGAAGGCAAGCCTGCGACCACGATTGCTCAGACCAACTACAACCGGATGTATTACTCGGCGGCGCAGCAATTGGCGCACCACGCGAGCTCCGGCTGTGCAATGTCGACAGGCGACCTCTTGGGATCGGGCACCATTTCGGGCCCAGAGAAATCCGAACGCGGCAGCCTTTTGGAACTGACATGGGGCGGCAAAGAGCCTCTGACTTTGGACACCGGCGAGGTCCGGACCTTTATCGAGGACGGAGATACCTTGACCCTAAAAGGGGCTGCCAAGGGCGACGGCTATCAAATCGGATTTGGCGAAGTGGTCGGCACCATCAAGCCTGCCGTGACGTTTCCGAAGTAAACCTGTGAAAGGGCAATGCCATGACTGAGACCGTCCTCTGGGACTACCCCAAATCCTCGGCCAGCTATCGGCTGCGCATTGCCCTGAACCTGCTTGGGGAAAGCTACCTTATCGAAACCGTGAACCTGCTGGATGGCAGCCACCGTGGTGGGGATCATCTGGCTCGCAACCCGCAAGGGCTTGTGCCGGTTCTGGATATTGACGGCCAAAGGCTGACCCAGTCACTGGCCATTCTGGACTATCTGAACGAGACCCGTGATGCCGGTTTTCTGCCGCAAGATCCTACTTTGCGCGCCAAGACGCGTGCTTTGGCGATGTCACTTGCGGTGGACGTACACCCAGTCTGCAACCTGTCGGTCATGAAGCACGCGACGGGTGGCGAGGAACCTGCGCGTACCGACTGGATGCATCATTTCATAGCCCCCGGCCTGCGCGCTTTTGAGGCTCTGCTGACTGGCTTCCCCGAGGGTGATTTCGTGAATGGTGAAACGCCAGGGCTGGCCGAGATCTGTTTGATCCCCCAGCTCTACAATGCCAATCGCTGGGGCGTCTCCTATGAGGACTGCCCGCGCATTGAAGCGCTCGAAGCCGCTTGTGGTGCGCTTCCTGCCTTTCAAGACGCGCACCCGGACAAGGTCTAAGCGCGCATCCGGCTGTGATCAGGATCATACTGGACGGCGGTGATGACCTTTGCCGGCACCTGCACGCCCAGAAGGTCGAGCGCCATTTCGGTGCCCTCGGCAGCCATGGCCGGATCGACAAAGGCATAGGCGAGGTTTTTGCCAACCCGATGCCCCCAGTCGCCGGAGGTAATCGTGCCGACCACGGCCCCGTCGTGCATCAAAGACGCCCCCGGGTGGGCCGGGGCATGGGTGGCATCAATCTCTAAAGAGACCAGCATTTTGCGCGGCCCCTCAGCCTGACGCGCCATCAGGGCCTCTTTGCCCAAAAAGCCGGGCTTGTTTATTTTCACAAAGCGATCCAAGCCGGTTTCGAAGGGATCAAATTCGGTGATCAGATCACTCTTCCAGTGAAGGAAGCCTTTTTCCATGCGCATGGACTCTACCGCGCGCGCGCCAAAGAGGGTCATCCCATGGGTCTCTCCTGCCGCGCGCAACGCGAGATAGGCGGCATAGAGCGAGGCATTGGGAATGTGGATCTCATAGGCCAGCTCTCCTGAGAAACTGACGCCCATCACTGTCGCAGGCGCAAAGCCGATGAAACACTCGCGTAGGGAAAGCCACGGGAAGGCCTCTTTGGACCAATCGCCTCGGCTGACCTCGGACAGTACATCGCGCGCCTTTGGACCGGCGAGGACCAATATGGTTTGATCGTTCGTGAGGCTTTTGAGCTGAACGTCCTCGTCATCGCGCACATGTGACGTCAGCCAATCCATATCGTGAAACTCTGCAGCGGCCGCAGAGCCATACCAGACCCGGTCTGGCCCCCGATCAGAGGCCGGAATATTCGCAACGGTTGCCTCGGCTTTGACCATGCCATGATGGTTCAAAAGATAGCCCAGACCAAGCCGCCCGTCGCGTTTCGTCACGGCGCCACAGAACATGCGGTCCAGAAAGACGTGGCGATCCTTGCCTGTGATTTCAATGCGGTTGAACCCATTGACTTCAGCCAGTCCAACGCCGGTTTGAACGGCAGTAACCTCTTTCGCCACGACATAAAAGGCCTCGTCAAAATGGAAGCTGAGAGAGGGGTGAAAGTCTGGGGTCGGCTTAAAATACTCTGCCCGTTCCCAGCCATTCACCACAGTGAACTCAGCACCCTCTGCGGCCAAAATCGGCGTGAGCGGTGTGGTTTTCGCAGGTCGCCCTGCAGGGCGATGTTCATGCGGGAAGTGGAACCTGAATTCGTTCTGATAATCCTCAATCGCCTTAAGCGAGGTCAGTTCCACATTCGCGTGGCCCGTAAACCGACGCGGGTCCAGACACCACGTGTCATAGCATGCCTCGCCATGCACAATCTGCTGCGCCAAAAGCCAACCGTGACCGCCGCCTTCACCAAGCCCCGCACGCAATCCTATGATGCAGAAGGCGTTGCGTTTGCCGGGGACCCTGCCCACCAAAGGCGCGCCATCGATTGTATAGGTGATCGGACCATTCACTACCGTACGGATACCGGTTTCCATCAACGCAGGCATGCGCGCGAAAGCACCTTCCAGAACATCGGTCACGCGGTCCAGATCATCAGGACACAGAGCGTTCACAAAGTTCGGATCGATCCCATCCATGCCCCAGGGTTTGCAATCCTGTTCATAGAACCCAAGCAACAGCCCCTGTTTTTCCTGACGACAATAATAGTCGCTGATCGGGCAGCGCAGGAGGGGCATACGTTGGCCTGCTTCGACAATGGCGGGGATGTCCTCGGTCAGGAAATACTGGTGCTCCATCGAGGCGACAGGGTGGTGAACGCCCATCATGGCGCCAACCTCATTGACGCGATAGCCGCAGGCATTCACAACAATATCGCAATCGATGTCGCCGTGTTCGGTATGAACTGTCCAGGTGTCATCCTTGTGCTGGGTCAAGGCGACCACAGGCGTATTGCGATAGACCTCGGCCCCTGCTTTGCGCGCCCGCCGCGCCAAGGCCTGACAGAGCTGCGCTGGGTCAATGTCTCCGTCCAGAGGATCCCAGAGGCCACCCACCAGATTGTCCGTGGAGATCAGAGGATGCCTGCGCGCGCATTCCTCGGCGTCGATGACTTCGAAATGCACATCCATCCCGCGCGCCATAGAGGCGAAATGGTGATAGCCCTGCATCTGTTCCGCTGTATTGGCCAGCCGAATGCCGCCGTCGCCGTGGTGGTAATTGATCGGATAATCTGGGTCCTCGGCCAGCTCTTTATAAAGCGCGATGGAATGGGACTTTAGCCCGACCATCGTCTGGTTCATGCCAAAGTTCGTCACTTGCGCGGCTGAATGCCAGGTCGTTCCAGACGTCAGCTCATTGCGTTCGACCAACACCACGTCGCTCCACCCTTCTTGGGTCAGGTGATAGAGCGTGGAACAGCCGGCGATGCCTCCGCCGATGACAACAACTTTCGTGCGTGACTTCATTTTGAACTCCCAAGCGCAGTGCAGCCTTCAGGTTTGCCAGAAATCCCGCATGATCAACGGAAACCGATGATGTTTGAGAATTTAGAAATTCTATTTCGAATATTTCGCACCAATGCACTTCTGATTGCGAAACACCCGCATGCGGCTTTCACTAAACGGGTCAAAAGCAGTGAGGCCCATGGACACACAACGCAGCAAAAGAGGCGGTCGCAAATCGCGCCTTGCGCAACGGGCGGCGAAGCCCGTGATCGATCCCTGTCCTCCAGGTCAGATCGGCGGCGCATATAAGCCGCTCACCGAAGGCGAGCTTTCGCAGATTTTTGACACGACGCTCGCGCTTTTGGCGAAGCTGGGGTTGGGTGAGGTGCCCGATCGTTTGCGCAAAGATCTGCTGGCAGTCGGTGCTGAGGAGGCCAGCAACGGGCGGGTACTCTTTCCTCCTGCGCTCGTTGAGGCTGCGATTGATCAAGCCGCCAAGACCTTTGTCCTGCATGGCCGCGATCCGGCGCGATCTGTCGAAGTTGGGGGCAACAAGGTCTACTTCGGGACAGGCGGTGCCGCGGTTCAGGCCCTTGATATCGACACGCAGGCCTATCGGCCTTCGACCTTGCAGGACCTGCATGATTTCACGCGGCTTCAGGATACGCTTGCCAATGTCAGTTGGTTCACGCGCTGCTGCATCGCGACCGATGTCGAGGATATCTATGATCTGGACATCAACACGGCCTATGCGCTGATCAAGAACACCACAAAGCCCACCGCGACCGCGTTCACATTGGCCGAACATGTCGCCCCCATCGTCGAGATGTTTGACATCGCCGCCGGAGGCCCGGGTGAATTCGCCAAGCGCCCCTTTGTCAAAGCCCACATCAGCCCGATTATTTCACCGATGCGCTACGGTGAGGACGCGGTGGACGTGGTCTATGAATGCATCAAACACAACGTGCCGATGTCCTGCATCACTGCCGCGCAGGCAGGTGCAACGGCCCCCGCACCTTTGGCGGGCTTTTTGGCGCAATCGCTGGCGGAAACTCTCGCCAGCCTCGTGATGGTCCACGCCATTCAGCCGGGTTTTCCGATGATCTTCTCCAATTGGCCCTTCGTCATCGACCTGCGGACCGGAGCTTTTGCCGGAGGGAGCGGGGAGACTGCCGTTCTCAACGCGGCCTCAGCGCAACTGTCGAACTGGTTGGGGTTGCCGTCGGGCGTGGCCAGTTCAATGACCGACGCCAAGGCGATCGATGCACAATATGGCGCTGAAAAGGGTCTGACGTCGATGGCAGCGGCCTTGGCTGGGGGGAACCTGATCTATGAAAGCTCAGGCATGACGTCGTCGCTTTTGGGCGCAAGCTTTGAGGGCTTCGTTCTGGATGACGAGATGCATTCAAACACCTACCGTGCCCTGCGAGGAATTGAGGTCAGCGAAGACAGTCTTGGGTTCGACGCCATCTGCGAGGCGGTTCTGGGCGAAGGACATTTTCTTGGAGGTCAGCAAACGCTTGAGGCCATGGAACGGGACTATTTCTATCCCGATCTGGCGGACCGGAATGACCCCAAAGCATGGACGGACGCGGGATCTGTGGATGCTTGGACGCGGGCGCGGGAGAAGGCGAAAACCATCCTCGCGGAGCATCACCCAGCCTATCTGACGCCCGAGCAAGACGCAGAAATAAGGGCGCGGTTTAACATTCTTTCGGCCTAGTCAATCAAGCCAAATTGACCTTTGAGCCACGGAGCCTGCGCATGCATCGAGGAAACGAGATCTGCTTCAATGCGCGCGCGCAGGAATGTGTCGATTTGGCGCAAAACTGACCGTGCGCAATCCGGCGTCCAAACCAAAGACAACCGACGACCAAAGCTTTTGCCCGGAAATGGATGTAGCACCAAATCCGGCTGAAACCGACGCGCTCGCGCAAACAAAAGCGGTGTCGTGATCGTCCAGCCCGCGCCTGCGGCGACCATTGCCATCAGCGTTTGGTTGCTGTCGCAGGCGAAATTCCTTGGGATAGTAATGCCCAGCCGCGCCAGTTGGGCCTCGATCTGCTGCGCGATGATGAGATCGCTGGTGAATTGCAGAAACGGAAGATCGCCAGTGCCTGCAAAGATCGCATCCACGCTCGGCGCGCCTTTGGCGGGCAAGACCACGGCGAAAGGATCGCGCAGCAGAGGTTTCTCTTCCAGATCGCGCAGCCGTTCCGGCGGGCTGACTGTGATCCCCATGTCCAGCTTTCGGTCTCGCAACTTGGCAAGAACGTCGCGACTTGAGGCGGTGTGATAGAGGAAATCGCATTCGGGCATTAGACGCGCCAGATGCACAGCCAGCGCCGGGGTGATGTCGCTGTCGAAATCCTCGATGCTCCCGATCCGCAGATACCGTGCTTCGATGAGGTTACCCGACGAGGCCTCGGCCTGCGCCTTGCGGATTGCGAGCAAGGCATCATCGATGTTGCGCAGAAAAACATGCCCTTTGGGCGTCAGGACCATCGGTCTGCGGCTGTGATCAAACAGCGCAATGCCGAGGTGATCCTCGAGGCTTTTAAGGTGATGAGACACCGTGCTGATCGACAGGCCCGTTTCCGCCGCCGTGTCCTGCAAAGACCCTTTGCGCGCGCAGATCTGGAATAGCTCGAGCCATTTGAGGCTGAGATCCTTGCGGTGAGCGGGCATGGGCACGTTCCTTCGGGTTTCTCGAAACTATAATTCGAGAAACACCCCGCTCGCAAAAGGTTTGTGACCTACATGCGCAGGCCAGTTGTGGCGTCAAAGACGTGCATTTTGGAGGGATCTGCCGTCAGCCGCACCGACGTGCCACGCAGGTTTTTGTGGATACCCGGTAGCTTGGCAATGTAAGGGTCTTGGCCCTCTGCCTTGTCGATATAGATCAAGGTGACTTCGCCGAGTGCTTCGGTGTAGCTCACGTCGCCTGAAAGAACCGCGTCCCCGTCTGTGAGGGTCAGGTCCTCAGGACGGACACCCAGATTGACAGTCCGGCCCTTGTCGCCGTCCGTGGTTGCCAGATTGCATACAGCGCTGCCGCCATTCTTCAGCGCGATTTTCGTCTGCGCGCCAGTCTCAACGATTTCACCTGCAAAAAGGTTCATTGCAGGCGAGCCAATGAATTGTGCCACAAATTCGTTTTGCGGAGTCTCGTAAAGCTCAAGCGGCGTGCCCACCTGCGCGATGCCCTTGTTGGCCAGAACGACGATGCGGCTGGCCAGAGTCATGGCTTCGACCTGATCGTGGGTCACATAGATCATGGTGCTGTCGGGCATCGCCTCTTTCAGACGCGCGATCTCGATCCGCGTCGCCACCCGAAGAGCCGCGTCGAGGTTGGAGAGCGGTTCGTCAAACAGATAGACCTTAGGGTCCCGCACAATCGAACGGCCAATCGCGACCCGCTGACGCTGACCACCAGAAAGCGCCTTGGGCAGGCGATCCAAATATTCGTCTAACTGCAGGATTTTGGCCGCGCGGGTTACGGCCTCATCAATTTCGGCTTTGCTCTTCTTCGCGATTTTCAGAGCAAAGGACATATTCTCGCGCACGGTCATATGCGGATAGAGCGCATAGCTTTGAAACACCATTGCAATGCCGCGCTGGGCGGGCGGGATGTCGTTCATCTCTTCGCCGTTGATTTCCAGTACGCCGCCGGTGATCTTTTCCAGCCCCGCAATCATGCGCAGCAAGGTGGATTTGCCGCAGCCGGATGGGCCCACAAAAACGATCAATTCTCCGGTTTTGATGTCCAGATTGATGTTGTTGAGGACATTGACGCTGCCGCCATAGGTCTTTTCGACATCGGTCAGTTTCAGGTCAGCCATGGGTCTATCCTTGTTTTGTCGCGATCACGCATTGCCAGGGGGCAAGGGTGAGGGTGGAGCTTGGCGCAACGGCGCCGACAGTGCTGCCAATCGAGGTCCATGCGCCGGCTGGCATGCTCACCTCTGAGGGCGCTTCAGACAGGTTAAAGGCGCAGAAGATGGTCTGCGTCTCACCCTTGCGGGTGAAGCTCAGAACGCGGTTTTCGGCCGCAAGATCCAGTTGATCGCCGGTCGAAAGGGCCGGGTTTGATTGGCGCAGTGCAATCGCGCGGCGGTAGTGGTTCAGCATCGACCCCGGGTCATCCTGCTGTCGATCCGCGGCCATGGCGGCCTGCATTTCACTGACCGGCAACCAGGGTTTGCTGGAACCAAAGCCCGCAAATTCGTCCTGTGCCTGCCAGACCATCGGCGTGCGGCACCCATCGCGTCCTTTGAATTCTGGCCAGAATTCAATGCCATAGGGATCTTGTAGGGCCTCAAACGGTACGTCGGCCTCCTGCAGGCCAAGCTCTTCGCCTTGGTAAAGGCAGGCTGATCCGCGCAGGCACATCATCAGCGTAGCATAGGTCTTGGCGGCCTCTTCCGACAGGTTCCAGCGCGATGCGTGTCGTTTCACGTCGTGGTTGGAAAACGCCCAGCAGGCCCAAGCGTTGCTTGCCACCGCGTTCAGTTTGTCCATCACGTCTTTGACGAAATCTGCTGTTGCGGGTTTGGACTCGAGGAACTCGAAGGCATAGCACATATGCATGCGCTTATCGCCGTCGGTGTATTGGCCCATGATCTCCAGCCCGCGCTGGGCGTCACCGACCTCGCCAAGGCAAGCACGGCCCTCGTATTCGTCACATAGCGCGCGAAGGCGCTCCAGGAACGCAAGGTTCTCGGGCTGGCTTTTGGAATAGAGGTGATCCTGATGGTTATAGGGGTTCACCATCGGCGCGATCGAGGCATTGCGGGCCTCGCGCGGCAGGGCGGGATTGCTGCGCAGTTCCTTGTCGTGGAAATAGAAGTTGATCGTGTCCAGGCGGAACCCATCCACGCCGCGATCCAGCCAGAACCGCGCGACATCCAACAGTGCGTCCTGCACGTCGACACAGTGGAAGTTCAGATCCGGCTGAGAGGCGAGGAAGTTGTGCAGATAGTACTGCTCGCGACGTGTATCCCATTGCCAAGCCGAGCCGCCAAAGATCGACAGCCAGTTGTTGGGCGGCGTGCCGTCCTCATTGGGATCGGCCCAGACGAACCAGTCAGATTTCGGATTGTCGCGCGACTTGCGGCTTTCACCGAACCAGACGTGTTGATCCGAGGTGTGCGACAACACAAGATCGATCATAATGCGAATGCCGCGGGCATGCGCCTTGTCGAGCAGCTCGTCGAAATCCGCCAGCGTGCCAAACATCGGGTCCACGTCGCGATAATCGCTGACGTCATATCCAAAGTCCTTCATCGGAGACTTGAAGAATGGCGAGATCCAGATCGCATCGACCCCAAGGGACTCGATGTAGTCAAGACGGCTGGTGATGCCCTTAAGGTCTCCGATGCCGTCGCCGTTGCTGTCCTGGAAGCTGCGCGGATAGATCTGATAGATCACCCCGCCGCGCCACCAATCGGCGTTTGATGTGGATTTAACAGGTGCGAGTTCTGCGGCCTGAGTCATTTAAGTTGTCCTATTTCACGGACCCGGCCAGCAAACCGCGGACCAGGTATTTCTGCATTGCAAAGAAAACAAGAAGGGGCACCGCCATGGACACAAAGCCTGCGGTGGCGAGGATCTCCCAGTTGCCGCCGCGTGTGCCCAGCATCTCGACGATGCGGTTCGTCATCACGGTGGTCTGGCCGGTGGCGTCGATCAGGAAAACCTTGGCAACCAAGAGGTCATTCCACGTCCAGAGGAACTGGAAGATCGCGAAAGAGGCCAGCGCCGGGAAGCTCAGTGGCAGGATGATCTTGGTGAAGATCTGGAAGTCCGTCGCTCCGTCTACGCGCGCGTTCTCGATAATGTCACGGGGTAGGCCGACCATATAATTGCGCAAAAGATAGATCGCGAGCGGCAGGCCGAACCCGGTGTGCGCAAGCCAGACGCCAAGGTAGCCTTTGCCGATGCCAATGCCGAGGTGCAGTTTCAACAGAGGGATCAGCGCCAGTTGCAGCGGCACCACCAAGAGTCCCACGACGAACGCGATCAACAGCGGTCGCCCCGGAAATTCCATCCACGCCAATGCATAGGCCGCAAAAGCTGCGATCAAGATCGGGATGATGGTCGCGGGGATTGTCACCGTGAGTGTGCTGACAAAAGCAGTTCCCATGTTCTCCGAAGGCGACCCGCTGAAGAGGATCTTGTTATAGTTGTCCAAGGTGAACTCTGGTGGTGTGGTCGCGGTTACAAAGACGCGTTGACCGCGAGAGCCCGAGAACTCCTCAGTGTTTTCCATCCGGTAGTTGCCAGCCGCATCTACAGTGATCGTGCCGCCACGCCGCAACTCTGCGGCCTCGCCGGGAACAAAGGCGTTGATGTCTCGGGAACTAATGCCCCAGCTGGACACCGATGCGTCAAAGCCTTCTTCGAAAAGCGTGCCTTCGATCACGAACATGCCATCGATATTGACCTGAGTGTCAGGCGCAGCCGCCCGGATCGTCAGGTTCTGCTCAGCCGGGAACAGCGCCTTCCACCAGCCGCCGGTCGAAATCTGATCCGTCGTGCGGAAGGATGACACGAACAGCCCAACCGTCGGGAACATCCAGAGCACCACAAGGGCCGCGACTGATATATGTACGACCCAGGTGAGCGTCGATTTTTGGCCTGCGATATTGTCCATAGATCCGCCCTCCCTCAGCGCATTTCTCGGCGCGCGTTGCGCACGTTCCAGACAAGGATCGGCGTCACGAGCAGCATGATGACCATCGCGGCGGCCGACCCCATGCCCCAGTCATTGGCACGGAACAGTTTGTCGAACATGTAATTGGCCAAGACCTGCGTTTCCCATTGGCCGTTGGTCATGGCAAAGACGATGTCAAAGACCTTGAGCACGGCGATCGTGATCGTCGTCCAGACCACAAGGATCGTATTGCGGATCTGAGGCACTTTGATTTTGAAAAAGATCTGGAACGGGTTCGCGCCGTCTACAATCGCGGCCTCGACGGTTTCTTCGGGAATGCCACGTAAAGCGGCCGACAGGATCACCATGGCAAAGCCCGTTTGGATCCAGATCAGGACGATCATCAGGAAGAAGTTGTTCCAGAAGGGAACGGTTAGCCAAGTCTGCGGCTCTCCGCCGCTAAAGAAAATATAGAGCGCGTTTAGGATGCCGATCTGCTCGGTGCCTTCGGGGCGCGCGTCATAAACCAGTTTCCAGATCACCGAGGCGCCGACCAAAGAGATCGCCATGGGCATAAAGATCAGCGATTTCGCGATATTGCCCCAGGAAATGCGGTCCGTCAGCTGCGCGGCCAGCAAACCAAAACCGGTCGAGGCCGCAGGCACCACAAAAAGCCAGAGCATATTGTTGCGCATGCTTTCCCAGAACTTGGGTTCCGCGAACATTTTTGTGTAATTCTCAAGTCCCACGAACTCATAACGATTGCCAGGAAGGCGTTCGGTCAGCGACAGGCGCAGGGTCTCAAACACCGGATAGGCCAGATAGAGCGACAGGGCGAAAAAGGCTGGAAACAGGAACAGCCAAGGGCGGATCTGGTTGGCGCGGTTGATGTTGCGACCAGCGTTGGGACCCTTGGCAGGGTAGAGCACCTTATCCAGAAACAGGTTTGAAAAGTAGAAATATCCGACGCAGCCAATCACACCAATTGCGATGGTCATCACGCCTTGAAGCGCTGGATGCATGGGGCCCTCGTACCGTTGAGAAATTGTTAAGGAGAAGGATAGCCTAGGGGCGGCGGTTAAGTCATGCCGCCCCTAGAGCAGGAGGAAGATCTTACTTCAGAGCATCCCAGGAAGCTTGGATCTCATCCGCAACGGTCTGAGCGTCCTTGCCACCAGTGTAGTCGACCATACCGGTCCAGAAGGTGCCTGCACCTACGCCGCCTGGCATCAGGTCAGAGCCGTCGAAGCGGAAGGTGGTCGCGTCGATCAGGATCTGACCCTGCTTGCGCAGCGTGTCGTTCAGATAGGCTTGCAGATTGACGCCTTTATGTGGTGTCAGGAAGCCGGTCTGTGCCATCATGATCTCATGTGCGATTGGCAGCTGCAGGAAGTTCATGAACTCGGTGGTTGCGTCAGAGGCGTTGGTGATCGCCATCAGAGTACCACCGCCCAGAACTGGGTTGCCGAGGTCTTTGCTCGCGTAAGATGGGAAGTAGAAGAAGTCCGCATCTACGCCGAACTCAACATCTTCTGGGAAGAATGCTGGAACGAAGGACGCCTGACGGTGCATGTAGCACTGTGGAGGCGAAGAGAAGAGACCCTTAGGGCTGTCGCGGAAGTCGGTGGAGGCAACTGCGCCCGCACCGCCAGACACTTTCGCGTCGTCACGTGCAAACCAACCAAACTCTTCGATCGCAGCAACGACGCGTGGGTCGTTGAAGGCCATTTCGTTGCTGGTCCATGCGTCATAGACGTCTGCTGGCTGGGTGCGCAGCATGATGTCTTCGACCCAGTCGGTCGCTGGCCAGCCGGTCGCTGCGCCGGAACCCAGACCGATGCACCATGGGGTCTCACCCTCGGCGACAATCTGATCGGTAAGAGCACGCAGCTCTTCCATCGAGGTCGGGATGTCATAGCCCGCGTCTTCGAAGTTTTCTGGGTTGTACCAGACCAAAGACTTTACGTTCACGTTGTAGAAGAAGCCGAACAGCTGATCCGCGCCGTTTGCGTCGGCATAGGTGCCCAGATCAACCCAGGAAGACCCTGCGCCGTAGTTGTTCGCAACCCAGTCGCCCATGCCTGCAGGCAGTGGGCTCAGAAGGCCACGCGCTGCAAGGTCTGCTGCGAGACCCGGCTGCGGGAAGACTGCGATGTTGGGGGCTGCGCCTGCTTCGGCGTCAATAACGATCTGCTGTTCAAAGCTGTCAGAGCCGACGTAGGTTACGTCTGCACCGGTCGCTGCTTCGAAGTAAGCGATCATGTTGTCAAAGAAGCCATCCTCTGGGGCCAGCCATGGGCCAGAGATGGTGACGGACTGACCGGACAGGTCCGGAGCGCCATCGGAATAGGTTGTGTAGCTGTCCCAGCTGAAGGGGCCTTCGCCCACCGGAAATGCCAAATGGCCACCGGCAGAAGCAGCACCGGCCGACAGGGCAATAGCCGCTGAGCCTGCGTAAAGTGCAGATTTCATGGTTTTCCTCCCAAAATGCGCTCTCGCGCTAACTCGTAATTCGATTTCAAAGGCTTTCAAAGCGCTTTGAATGGCATTTTTATAGCGCTAACGACAGCCCGGATGTCAACAAGGAAATTTCAGACTCTAAATAATCCCCTTTTATATATGGACAAAATTAACTTTCTTGCGTGGTTCGCGAAATCCGATGTAAACCTTTGAGACGAATCGTACGCCTTAGGAAATTTGAAACCGCTTTGGACGCAGTATGAACCTGAAAGAGCTCTCAGAGATCTTGGGATTGTCCCAAACAACCGTCAGCCGCGCGCTGAACGGCTATCCTGAGGTGAACGCGGAAACGCGCGAGCGGGTTGAGGCTGCGGCGCGCAAGCATAACTACAGTCCGAACCGGCGGGCGACGAGCTTGGCGACTGGCCGGTCAATGACCATTGGTCACGTTATTCCTGCCTCGACGCAGCACGAAATGGTCAACCCGATCTTTGGGGATTTCGTAGCGGGTGCTGCAGGCGTCTATGGTGAGGAAGGCTACGACATGCTGTTTTCGCATGTCACCGATGGGGACGAAGAACGCGCCTACACAGATCTCAAGCGCAAAGGGACGGTCGATGGCGTTATCGTGCAGGGCCCAAAAGTAAACGACGCGCGGATCGAGGTTTTGACGCGGCTTGGGTTGCCCTTTGTGGTGCATGGACGGTCCTCGGGCGCTGGGCAGGACTATAGTTGGGTCGATGTGAACAACCGCCGCTCCTTTAAGCGGGCAACAGAGTTTCTTCTGGATCTTGGGCATCGCCGCATCGCTTTGATCAACGGTCTCGAAGACATGGACTTCGCGCAACGTCGCCGCGCTGGATACCTTGAGGCGCTGGCTGAGCGTGGTGTCACGCCTGACCCGGCATTGATGCGCAGCGCCGAGATGACTGAGGTTTATGGTCACCACGAAACACGCGACATGCTGGCCTTGTCCGATCCCCCGACTGCTATCCTCGCGGCCTCGATGATTTCTGCAATTGGCGTGCGGCGCGCAATCGAAGAAGCGGGGCTGACGATTGGCAAGGATGTCTCGGTCATCACCCATGACGATGAGCTGTCCTATCTGCGTAACGGGCAAGATGTTCCGATCTTCACCGCGACCCGATCGTCCGTGCATCAAGCGGGGCGGGTGCTGGCCGAAATGCTATTGCGGCGGATCGAGGAGCCATCAGTGGTTCCAGAGCAAATACTTCTAGAAGCTGAACTTGTTGTTGGCAGGTCCACAGGACCGGCCCCAACCGGAGACTAAACATGAAATTCACACGACGCGATTTTCCGAACGGGTTTCTGTTCGGAGCGGCCACCTCTGCGTATCAAATCGAAGGTCACCAATTTGGCGGTGCTGGCGAAACCCATTGGGACACCTTCGCCAAGGCACCCGGCAATGTCGTGCGGGCCGAGGATGGCGCGCGCGCCTGTGACCATTATCACCTCTATGAACAAGACTTTGACTTGCTGCAGGACGCAGGCTTCGATGCCTATCGTTTTTCCACAAGCTGGGCGCGGGTGCTGCCGGAGGGGACGGGAACGGTCAATCAGGAAGGGTTGGATTACTATGATCGCCTAACGGATGCCCTGCTTGAACGCAGGTTGAAGCCGATGGCCACGCTTTACCATTGGGAGCTGCCGTCAGCCCTAGCGGACAAAGGCGGTTGGACGAATGGTGACATCGCCAAATGGTTCGCAGATTTCACCGAGATCATCATGGGTCGCATCGGGGATCGCATGTATTCAGTCGCGCCGGTCAACGAACCTTGGTGTGTCAGCTGGTTAAGCCATTTCCTGGGTCACCATGCACCGGGACGTCGAGACATTCGCGCGGCCGCGCGGGCGATGCACCATGTGTTGCTTTCTCATGGCACAGCGATCCAGGCCATGCGCACTTTGGGTATGAAAAACCTTGGAGGTGTTTTCAATCTCGAGTGGGCAGATCCCGCAGATGACAGTGCCGAAGCCGCCGAAGCAGCAGCGCTTTATGACGGGTATTACAATCGGTTCTTCTTGGGTGGTGTATTCAAAAAAGCTTATCCCGAGAATGTGTTAGCCGAGCTCGAGCGCTACCTCCCGGTTGGGTGGCAGGATGATTTCGATACGATTTCCCAGCCATTGGATTGGTGCGGTATCAACTACTACACCCGCAAACTTCTCGCGCCAAATGACGGCCCCTGGCCGCATCACGACGAGGTCGAAGGCCCCTTGCCCAAAACGCAAATGGAGTGGGAAATCTATCCAGAAGGTCTCTACAAATTCCTGAAGCGTACGGCTGATGAATATACCGGAGACCTGCCGCTTTTCGTCACCGAGAACGGTATGGCCAATTCGGATGTCTGCGTGGATGGGGTGGTGCCGGATCAGGCTCGGATCGACTATTTCAACCAGCACCTTGGTGCGGTCAAGCAAGCGATCTCAGAGGGTGTTCCAGTCGCGGGATACGTCGCGTGGTCGTTGCTCGACAACTACGAATGGGCGCTAGGTTATAAAAAATGTTTCGGCCTTGTGCACGTGGATTTTGACACGCTGAAACGCACACCCAAGGATTCGATGAAGGCCTTTGCGCAGATGCTGCGCTCATAGGCGCGTGGTCATTTTGTAGCCGGGGGCAAAGTAAAGCCGCGCGTGAGTCACCGGCTGCGCACGCAGCCAGGTGGTGCGCTGCGTGGTAAAGATTGGGTCGCCGTCGCGCGCGTCCAGAAATTCCGCGATATGCTTGTCGGCCTTGGAGGCGCTGAACGAGACTTCAAGATCCGTGAAGGGCAACTCCTGCGCAAGCCAAGCGCCCGGGCCGATTTGGGTGAAATCTGTGTCTAAAGCGGAGGGGGCGCTGTCGACGACAATCCAACGTACTTCGAATTGAAACGGCGTATTGTCGGCAAAATGCATGCATTCCAGATAGAGAACAGATTGCGCAGATCCCGTGGCTAGCGTCGCCGACAACCAGCTTGGAATGTCGATGACCTCTCGTTTCACCAATGAATAGCGATAGGTCCGGCCTGCCTCGACGATTTCGTCGCCCACTTGAGGAATGGTGAACTGAGCCTTGCGCAAGGGCGCGTTCAGGACGCGTGTGCCCGCTTTGCGTTTTCTTTCCAGAAACCCTTCTTCGGCCAGTTCGCGCAAGGCGCGGTTCACTGTCGTGCGGGTGCTGGAAAACTCATCAGCCAGCTCAATTTCGCTGGGCAAAAGGCTGTCAGGGGCCCAAATCCGCTTTTGGATGCGGTCCAACACAACGCGCTTGATGTCTTTGTAGCTCATATTGTCGCGTTGGGTCGCCATGTCTGGTGCCTGATTTGCCGAGGGTTAATCGCATTAATAGTGGACATAACCCAAAATAAGAAGCGCGAAGGCCTGCTTTTATGTATAGACATAAAAATATAAAAAGCATACCTAATACATAGATGATGAAAGAGGGTTCATGTCGTCACGGAAAATCTTTGCTGGAGGTCCGGTCGCAACCATGGATGGGGATGCGCCCTATGGTCTTTTGCCTGATGGGGCCGTTGCCGTTGCGGATGGTTTGATCGCGTGGGTTGGGGCTGCGAGCGATGTGCCTACAGCCTTTGAGGGATATGAAAAGCACGACTTAAAAGGCCGCCTGATCACGCCTGCTTTGATCGATTGCCACACGCATGTCGTTTACGGCGGCAATCGTGCGCGGGAATTCGAAATGCGTTTGCAAGGCGCGACCTATGAAGAGGTCGCGCGGGCAGGGGGCGGCATTGTCTCGACAGTCAAAGCGACCCGTGCTGCGTCGCTCGATGAACTCGTGCAAGACGCTTTGCCGCGCGTGGATGCGATGATCGCCGAGGGGGTCTCTACCATCGAGATCAAATCCGGCTATGGGCTGGATCTGGAAACTGAGCTGCGGATGCTGCGGGCCGCACGCCAGATCGCGATCCTGCGCCAGATTGATGTTCAAACAACATACCTCGGCGCGCATGCGACTCCCCCGGAGTATAAGGGCCGAGAGGATGCCTATATCGACGAAGTTGTTCTTCCCGCGCTCGATGACGCCCATGCAGAAGGTTTGGTCGATGCGGTCGACGGTTTCTGCGAGGGTATCGCGTTCCAGCCCCATCACATCGCGCGAGTCTTTGACGCGGCAAAAGCGCTTGGCTTGCCCGTCAAACTACATGCAGAACAGCTCAGCAACCTCGGAGGCGCAAAACTCGCCGCGTCCTACGGTGCTTTGTCCGCGGACCACATCGAATATCTCGACGAAGACGGTGTGATCGCGATGGCAGACGCGGGCACGATTGGGGTGGTCCTGCCGGGGGCATTTTACACGCTGCGCGAAACGCAAAAGCCGCCCATCGATCTGTTGCGCCAACATAATGTGCCGATTGCGCTGGCGACGGATTGCAATCCGGGTTCGTCTCCGCTGACCTCACTCTTGCTGACGATGAATATGGCGAGCACGCTGTTCCGATTGACTCCAGAGGAGTCTCTTGCCGGCGTCACGCGCAATGCGGCGCGGGCTTTGGGTCTGGCGGACCGGGGTGTCGTTGCCCAAGGGCTGCGTGCGGATCTTGCGATTTGGGACGTCAGCCACCCGTCTGAACTTGCCTATCGCATCGGGTTCAACCCCTTACACACACGTATTTTCGGAGGTGAGCTGTGCAGCGCATAACGCTCGTACCCGGGCAAGTGAGCTTGGCCCAATTGGAAGCCGTCTATCGTCAAGAGGCGGTCGCACAGCTTGACGAAGGGTGCCGCGATACAGTTGGTCGTGCGGCGGCGCGGATTGCGGAGGCTGCAGATGGGGATGTGCCCGTCTATGGCGTAAATACCGGCTTTGGAAAACTCGCGAGCCTTAAGATCGAAGCCAAAGACACAGCCAAGCTGCAGCGCAACCTGATCCTGAGCCATTGTTGCGGCGTCGGCGAGGCGATGCCCGCCGAATTGGTCCGGCTGATGATGACGCTCAAGCTGCTTAGTTTTGGGCGTGGCGCGTCCGGTGTGCGATGGGACCTCGTTCAGCTTTTGCAGGATATGTTGGCTCTCGGCGTGACCCCCATCGTGCCCGCCCAGGGATCCGTCGGAGCCTCAGGCGACCTCGCGCCTTTGTCTCATATGACGGCGGTTTTGATCGGCGAAGGCGAGGCGGATTTTCAGGGCGAAACACTCCCCGGACAAAAAGCTTTGGCCAAAGCGGGTCTCACGGCCATTGAGCTAGGCCCCAAAGAAGGGCTGGCCTTCATCAACGGCACACAGTTTTCGACAGCCTACGCCTTGGCGGGCCTGTTTGAGGCATGGCGCGCGGCACGGAATGCTTTGGCGATTTCGGCGTTGTCGACTGACGCGATCATGGGCTCCACCGCGCCGCTGCAGCCAGAGATTCATTCCTTGCGTGGTCATCGCGGCCAGATCGAGGCGGCCAGTGCGATGCGTGCGATCCTTGAGGGTTCGGAGATCCGCGAGAGCCACCGTGAAGGCGACAGCCGCGTGCAGGATCCCTACTGCATTCGCTGTCAGCCGCAGGTCACAGGCGCTGCGATGGATGTCTTGCGCCAAGCCGCCGTGACTCTTGAAATCGAAGCAAATGCCGCGACGGACAATCCTTTGGTTTTGACCGAAGCAGGGTTGATCGTGTCCGGTGGAAATTTTCATGCGGAACCGGTGGGTTTCGCCGCCGATATGATCGCCTTGGCCCTGTCAGAAATCGGGGCCATCGCCCAGCGGCGCATTGCCTTGATGGTCGATCCTACCCTCAGCTTTGACCTGCCTCCGTTCGTGACGCCTGAGCCCGGATTGAACTCAGGCCTGATGATTGCCGAAGTCACCACCGCCGCCTTGATGAGCGAAAACAAACATCTCGCCAACCCCTGCGTGACCGACAGCACGCCGACCTCGGCCAACCAAGAAGACCACGTCTCGATGGCCGCGCATGGGGCGCGGCGGTTGGGGCAGATGTGCGAAAACCTGAACCACATTCTGGGTGTCGAGCTATTGTGTGCCGCCCAAGGTGTCGAGTTCCGCGCGCCTTTGGTCACGAGCGTGCCTTTGCAGAACGCCGTCGCCCGCCTGCGAGAAGACATTTCGCCCCTGACAGATGACCGCTATATGGCGCCCGATCTCAGTCGAGCGAAAGAGCTTGTCGCGTCGGGTGCGATCATTGCTGCTATGGGCTCTGACATGCCGGAGCTTGGGTGATGCAGGTATTTGATGTCATCTCTGGCGATGGTCCGATCGTGATGGGCCAACCGCATGGGGGAACCCATGTGCCGCCTGAAATTGCCGTGCGGCTAAACCAGAATGGCGCGGCTTTGTCGGATACGGACTGGCATATAACCAGACTCTATGAAGGGCTTTTGCCGTCGGCGAGTGTGGTTAAATCCAATGTTCACCGCTATGTGATCGACGCCAATCGGGATCCTGACGGCCTGTCGCTCTATCCGGGCCAAAACACGACGACGCTGGTGCCTTTGACCGATTTCGATGGGCGGCCCATCTGGAAGCACGGGCAAGAGCCGTCTGAGGACGAGATCGAAACCCGCCGTATGACCTATCACGCGCCGTATCATAAGGCTTTGTCGGATGCTTTGAACACCGCAAAGGCCAGGCATGGCGTTGCGATCCTGTTTGATTGCCACTCGATCCGTTCAAACATCCCGTTCTTGTTTGACGGAGAATTGCCTGTCTTCAACACCGGAACCAATTCGGGCGAAACATGTGCCCCTCAGATCGAGGCAGCAGTGAACGACGCCGCGCAATCCTCGGGCATGTCTTCTGTTCTGAACGGCCGCTTCAAAGGCGGCTGGACCACGCGCCACTATGGGCGGCCTGACGCCGGAACCCATGCCATCCAAATGGAGCTCGCACAGCGAGCCTACATGCATGAGGCGGCACCTTGGGCCTATGCCAAGGACCGCGCGGATCAAGTTCGCCCGGTGCTGCAGCACATGCTTGAAACCCTAAACGACCTCGCCCTGTCGGGCGCATTGGCAAAGGAGTGACCCAATGAGCGATCCTCGCAAGAACAGCCGCGATGTCTTTCCTCCGATAGGCACCGAGCTCAATGCCAAAAGCTGGCTCACGGAAGCGCCGTTGCGGATGTTGATGAACAACCTGCATCCGGATGTAGCCGAGAACCCGCATGAGTTGGTGGTTTATGGTGGTATCGGCCGCGCGGCGCGGACATGGAAGGATTTCGATCTGATCGTCGACAGCCTCAAGGATCTTGAGGCCGATGAGACTCTGATCGTGCAATCCGGCAAACCCATCGCAATCATCAAGACCCACAAAGATGCACCACGGGTCTTGATCGCGAATTCTAACCTCGTGCCGCATTGGGCAAATTGGGATCACTTCAACGCGCTCGATAAGAAGGGCCTCGCGATGTATGGCCAGATGACCGCGGGATCGTGGATCTATATCGGCTCGCAGGGCATCGTTCAGGGCACTTATGAAACCTTTATTGAGGCAGGCCGGCAGCACTATGGCGGCGACCTCAAAGGGCGCTGGATCCTGACAGGCGGTCTTGGGGGTATGGGCGGCGCGCAACCCTTGGCAGCCGTCATGGCGGGGGCCTGCTGTCTGGCCGTGGAATGCGACGAAAAATCCGCCGAGTTCCGCAAGCGTACACGCTACGTCGATGAGATTACCCATAATCTGGACGACGCCCTTGCGATGATCGAGCAATGGACAAAGGCAGGAGAGGCCAAATCCGTTGGCCTTATTGGCAACGCGGCTGACGTCTTCCCCGAGATCTACAGGCGCGGCATTCGCCCGGATATCGTGACGGATCAGACCTCGGCGCATGACCCGCTGAATGGATATTTGCCGCAAGGCTGGAGCGTCGCCGAATGGCGCGCCAAGGCAGAGACCGCCCCGAAAGAGGTCGAGGCCGCGGCCCGCGCCTCGATGAAAGTGCACGTCGCGGCCATGGTGGATTTCTGGAACGATGGGGTGCCGACGCTCGACTACGGCAACAACATTCGCCAGGTGGCTTTGGAAGAAGGGCTTAAGAACGCTTTCGCCTTCCCGGGCTTTGTGCCCGCCTATATCCGCCCGCTCTTTTGCAAAGGTATTGGCCCGTTTCGTTGGGCCGCTTTGTCCGGTGATCCAGAGGATATTTACAAGACCGACCAGAAGGTCAAAGAGCTGCTGCCCGACAACACCCATCTGCACAATTGGCTCGATATGGCGCGCGAGCGCATCGCGTTTCAGGGCCTACCTGCACGGATCTGCTGGGTGGGTCTAGGGGATCGCCACCGCTTGGGTCTGGCCTTCAACGAGATGGTCAAGACCGGAGAACTGAAGGCTCCGGTTGTGATTGGGCGCGACCATTTGGATTCAGGCTCTGTCGCGTCGCCAAACCGCGAGACCGAGGCAATGATGGACGGATCTGATGCGGTTTCAGACTGGCCGCTTCTGAACGCACTTGTGAACACGGCGTCAGGGGCGACATGGGTTTCCTTGCATCATGGCGGAGGCGTTGGCATGGGGTTCAGCCAACACGCAGGTGTCGTGATCTGCGCGGATGGCTCTGATGAAGCAGCGGAGCGTCTGAAGCGGGTCTTGTGGAATGACCCGGCCTCTGGCGTTTGGCGTCACGCGGATGCGGGATATGAGGCCGCGAAAGACTGCGCAAGGGTCAACGGTCTTCGGCTTCCTGCGATTTTGGGCTGAGGGGATGCGTATTCACGCCCGACATATGTTGATGGGGCACAATTGGGTTTCTGACGCGCTGGTGACCAGTGCCGACGGTAAAATCGCATCCATCAATCTCGGTGTGCAGCCCGCCTCTCAAGACCACCGCGTCGACATCCTACTGCCTGCGCTCGCAAACCTGCACAGCCATACGTTCCAGCGTGCCATGGCCGGAATGACCGAAGTGCGCGCGGCGGGCAAAGAGAGTTTCTGGACGTGGCGCGACCTCATGTATCGCTTCCTGAACCACCTGACGCCAGACCACTACGAAGCCATCGCCGCCTTGGCCTTTATGGAGATGCAAGAGGCCGGATTCGCTTCGGTCGGAGAATTCCACTATGTGCATCAGCAACTGGGTGGCGCGCCCTATGACGACCTGGCCGAACTCAGTGCGCGTGTGTTTTCAGCGGCCAGTGACACAGGCATTGGCCTGACGCATTTGCCGGTGCTCTACACCCACGGCGGGGTCAATCAAGAGCCCTTGTCAGGTGGTCAACTGCGATTTGCCAACGACGTCGAGGGCTTTCTCAAACTGCACGAGGCCTGCGTATCCCAGATGGGTCATTTGCCGGAAGATTCCAATCTCGGCATCGCGCCTCATTCCTTGCGGGCAACCTCTCCGGGCGATTTGACACAGGTTCTTGAGGCCACACCCAGCGGCCCCGTCCACATCCATATTGCTGAACAAACACGAGAAGTCGACGAGGTGCAGGCCAAGCTAGGTGCGCGCCCCGTGGAATGGCTGCTTGATCACGTGGAGGTCGACACGCGGTGGTGCCTCGTTCATGCAACGCATATGAGCGATGCTGAAACCGCCGCGCTTGCCCAAAGTGGCGCGGTCGCGGGTCTGTGCCCGATCACCGAAGCCAACCTCGGAGACGGAGCATTTAGCGGACCCAAATTTCTCGAACACGGCGGTGCTTTTGGCGTGGGCTCGGATTCAAACGTGCGGATCTCTGTGGCCGAAGAATTGCGAACGCTGGAATATTCGCAACGGCTGCGGGACATGCAGCGCAACCTTATGATCAAAAGGGCCGGCTCTGTTGGACAGGCTTTGTATTTAGGTGCTGCGAAGGGCGGCGCACAGGCCCTTGGCCGCGCGTCCGGAGAGATCAAAGTCGGGCTTTGGGCGGATCTCGTTGCGCTTGATCAAAACCGTCCGTCTCTTTGCGCCCTAAGGCCAGATCAATTCCTGGACGGGTTTTGTTTTGCGGGAGGCAATGACCTTGTCACCGATTGCTGGTCAGCGGGCCGACATATGGTGAAAGACGGTTTACATGTGCGTCGAGAGGCAATCCTTTCGCGCTATCGATCTGCAATGTCGGACTTGGTTTCCGCGCTTTAGCTGGTGCGTCGCAAAACCAGTTCAGCAGTCACTAAAATTGCGTTTTCGCCTCGCGCGAGACGGCCGCTCATGATCTCGCTGCCGTCAATCCCTACGATGACGATTTCTGGCGTGGGGGCATCAGCTCCAACGCGCGCGTCTGTGAACAGAAATTCGGTGGCGTGGCTGTCCAAAACAGAACCGTCCTCAAACACGGCTCCGATCAGGCTGCCCAATCCCACAAACTCGGCAGCGCCCCAACCGAGGTCTTGCACCGCAGCTTCCAACGCGATTGTGACGTCCTGGTTCGGCGTCAATTTTAGCGCGGCATAGCCTTGGTCTCGCGCATCCAAGTTCTTTACCGTGAACAGATCAAAGTTCGTCTCAGGATCGGGTTGTCGATCAAATTGAGCCCCGATCAAGCCGATGCCCTTTGCCACAACGGGTTCAGACAAAACGCTGTTGGGCGCGAGGATATGGCCGAAGGCGTCCTCGACTGTCGCATCGCCCCATAGCCCGTGGCCGTGCAGAAAGCTCTGACCTTTGTGCTGCCCAACGATAATGCCAAGACGCGTGATCAGGCCGTTCTCAAGGCTGTGGGTTTTGGAGTACCACGCCACATGCTTGTCGTCCGGCGCGTGGTCGGGGATCACGTAGTTCAGACTCTCAAACGGAGCCCCGGAAAGAGTGAGCCAGGCACTGTCGACCCCTTGATCTTTCAAGGCTTCGGCGACTGCGGTTTCCAGTGGGATACCCGCCGCAAGTGTCACAGCGATGGGACGGCCTTCGCAGGCCACGACCTGTTGACGTTCAACTGCGATCGGCCCCGGATGTTTAATCGTTCGCATCAGGCTAAGCCCCCTGATTGACGCCGTTCCAGTTCCGCGCGCACGAGACGTTTGGCCATTTTCCCGTAGCCTGACTTCGGGATCTCGTCCCAGATATGGAACTGACGGGGCATCTTGTAGGACGCGATTTTGTCCTTAAGAAAGGCCTCCAGTTCGGCTGCTTGAACATTTTCGTCAATTTCCAACGCCACGACCGCGACGCCGATCTCTCCCCAGGTGTCATCAGGAATGCCAAAGATGGCCACCTCGGAGACTGACGGATGGGTCAACAACTTCTCTTCGATCTCGCGCGGATAGATGTTGGAGCCGCCCGAGATATACATGTCTGACGCCCGCCCGGTGATATAGACATAGCCGTCGGGGTCCATATGCCCAAGGTCGCCGGTGCGGAACATGCCATTGCGGAAACTCTCGGCATTGGCTTTCGGGTTTTGCCAATAGCCCGCAAAGACCGCAGGGCCGGTGACGCAGATTTCACCGGTGACATTCGGTGCGCAGGGGGTGCCGTCCTCGGCTTGGATCTCGACCTGCATGCCGGTGCGGGGATAGCCGCAGGTGCCGTCGCGGCTGTGATCGGTGGCGCTGTGGTCTTCGGTTGGAAAGACAGTGATCGCGCCCGTGACCTCTCCGAGGCCGAAGTATTGGACGATCACAGGCCCCAGAGTTTCGAGCGCGCGGATCTGATCGGCCCGATACATGGGCGCGCCGGCATAGATCACGTGCTTGAGCGTGCTGTGGTCAAACTGCGAGACCTCGGGCGCCTCGACCATACGCTTGAGTATGGTGGGCACTGTGAACATATTGGTGACGCCATATGTCTCCACCAGACGCCAGATTTCCTCGGTGTCAAGCTGTGGCGAGGTGGGGAGGATCGTCGGCGCGCCTTTGGCCGCGATCATCAGATGATGCATGCCCGCGCCATGTGACAAAGGCGCGACCACCAACGAGGCGTCCGCCTTTGTAGCACCGGGAACCAGATCGCAGAGGTGATTGTTGATCACGAACCCCAACTGCCCTTGAGTAAGCATCGCGGCTTTGGGTCGGCCAGACGTGCCGGATGTGAAAAACAGCCAAGCTAGATCGTCGCGGTCAACCACGGCCAGAGGTGGCGTAGATGTGACCTCGCCCATCAGGGTGTCAATGCTCGGCGCGAAATCGGCGTCACCGATTGCGATGATCTTTTCAGGGCCCTTGACCTTCGCGTGCTCGGGGAAGGCTGCGTCGCACAAAAGGAGCTTGGCCCCTGAAAGCTCGGCCATCCACGCCAGATCATCGGGCGCGCCGCGAAAATTCGCGGGCACCCATGCCGCACCCAGGCGAAAGCAGGCATACATGCTTTCGATCATCTGGTTGCAATTGCGCGACTGCACCAGAACCCGGTCGCCTTTAGAGACGCCATGATCTGCGAAAACAGCGGCCATGGCCTTAACGCGCGCATCAAAGGCGGCCCAATCCCAGACCTTGTCACCCCAGATGACCGCTGGCTGGTCTTTAAGCCGACGGGCCTGTTGCTCGGGGAAATGGGCCAGGTTCATAGTCCGAGTGGAAAATGGCGGGATCGTCATGTGCTGGCCCTTTGCAACTGCTACGCTGGGTCTAGGCTATATCTGAAATCCATCGCGGGCCAGCGATCTGATTGCACCTAGCGTCTGCTCAGCAACCAGACAAAGAAACACCCGCCAATAAGGCCTGTTACGATGCCGATGGGCATGTCCTCGGGTGCCATGATCGTGCGGGCGGCGATGTCGGCCCACAGCACGAAAACGGCTCCGAGCAAAGCTGAAACGGGGATGAGTTTCTGATAGTCGCCACCGACCAAAAGCCGCGCGATATGGGGCATCATCAAGCCGACGAAGCCGATCATACCGGAAAAGGCCACCATGACCCCGGTGATCAGCGCGCCAATTACAAAGACTGACAGGCGGAACCGTACGACGTTTAGGCCAAGAGTGGCGGCTGTTTCGTCGCCAATGGTCATCGCGTTCAGGTCAGCGGATCTGACATAGAGCCAACCCAGACAGGGGAGCAGAATGATCAGCGGATAGATCAGGTGGGACCATTGCGCGAGGCCTAAGCCTCCGAGCATCCAAAAGACGACCGTGTGGGTGGCGCGCGGATCGCCCAGAAAAATCAGAATATTGGCGCAGGCCATAATGATGAAGGAAATCGCAACACCCGTCAGAACGAGGCGGTCGGCGCTTGTGGCCGAAGCAAAGCTGGACACCGCAAGCACCAAAAGGGTTGCCACCAATGCGCCTGCGAAGGCCAACAGAGGCACGGTCAGAAGGCCAAGGAAAAGCCCCGTGTGCAGTAATGCAAGGATCGCTCCAAAAGCGCCACCAGATGAGATTCCCAGCAGATGCGGATCGGCCAGAGGGTTGCGTGTCACCGCTTGCAGTGACGCCCCCACGGCGGCTAATCCAGCGCCAACCATCAAGGCCAGCAACGCGCGCGGGAAGCGGATGTCCCAAACAATCGCAGTTCGGCCCTTAGACCAGCTGGTTTCAATCAAGTCGGGGGAAAGCTTGTTCAGCACCACCCCCCAGACAGTGCTCGCTGGCACTGGAACTGCGCCCACGCTGACGGCTACGGTGACCGAAGCCAGCAGCAAAATCGCCGCAAGCACAATGTTGCGAGACAAAGAGCCTGCCCATTTAAACGGGCGGGTTTTGCTGGCTTCGGTGCGGACCATCAGTTGCTCCAGAACCCGTCGGCCAGTTTCTTGACCGCGTTGATGTTGCGTGGACCTGGGGTCGCTTCAACATATTCCAGTGTCACGAAACGGTCGTTTTTCACGGCGTCCAGATCTGCGAAAGCAGGGTTGTTCATCATGAAGGCACGCTTTTCTTCGGCGGTCACATTGCCGTAGTTCACGATCACAACGACCTCTGGGTTGCGCTCGACCACGGCTTCCCAAGTGACGGTGCCCCAGCTTTTTTCAAAGTCGTTCATGATGTTGGTGCCGCCTGCTGCTTCGATCAGAGCGGTTGGCATCGCGTAAAGACCTGCGGTGAACGGGGTGTCTTCGCCAGAGTCATAAACGAACACGCGCAGCGGCTCGTCTGCGGTTTCCAGAGAACCGGTGAACTCGGCCAGCTCGGCCTTGTAGCCGTCAACCAAGGCCTCGGCCTTGTCTTTGACGTCAAAGATCGTGCCGAGGTTCAGGATGTCATTGTACATATCATCCATGCTGGCTTTGCCTTTTTCACTGATGTGAATGCAGCTTTCGGTCAGCTCATAGACGTCGATGCCAAAGGGCGCGAGGGTCTCTGGCGTGACTTCGCCGCCGACCTTCATGCCATAGTTCCAGCCCGCAAAAAAGAAATCCGCATCCGCGCCGATCAGCACTTCCTTGGTTGGGTATTTGGCCGAAAGCTCAGGCAGTTCCTCAACGCCCGCGCGCATCTCTTCGTCCAGGGTTTTCCAGCCGGAAATGCCTGTGTAGCCAACCATTTTGTCCGCCAGTCCCAGCACCAGCATCATTTCAGTCAGGTTGACGTCGTTAGAGATCGCGGCCTGTGGCACGCCGTCAAAAGTTACCTCGCGGTCACAGCTTTGCACCGTGGTCTCAGCAAGCGTCACTGACGCAACACAAGACAGCCCCATAGCGAGAGGGAGGAGTTTCATTGGGGAACCTTTCAAGAATTTAATTGGAAAGAGAAGTGGTTGTTCTGGCTTTTGCTTAGCTTTTCAAGCTGAGCAGTCACGCTGAATGCGCCAGAGACCAGAGTTTCTGTCAGAACCTCTTCAGGAGGTCCGAATGCGATTGTGTGGCCGTGTTCCATCACCAAAATATCATCGCAATAGGCTGCGGCTACATTGAGGTCGTGCAAAGAGACGACGACCGTCACATCCATATCTTTCACCAGCTGCAAAAGCTCGAGCTGGTGTTGGATGTCGAGGTGGTTCGTGGGCTCGTCCAAAACCAACAGACGCGGCTCTTGCGCGAGGGCGCGGGCCATCATGACGCGCTGGCGTTCTCCGCCTGACAGCGTGCCAAGCTGTCGATCTGCGAGCTCTGACAGGTCTGCCTGTTCAAGAACCCTTTCGATGATCTGCGCACAAGTCTGGCCCGGCGAGGAAAATCCCAAACGATGGGGGAGGCGACCAAGGGTCACGATGTCTCGGACGGTCAGAGCAAAGTCGTTGGGTTGTTCCTGCAAGACCGCCGCAACAATGCGGGCCGCGGACCTTGGCGCGATCGCCCAGATGTCTTGGTCGTCGACTTTGATCGTGCCCGTCGTTGGGGCCTGATAGCGATACAAGGACCGAAGCAGCGTGGATTTACCCGCGCCATTTGCGCCAACGACACCAAGGATACGCCCGCAGTCCAGCGTAAAACTGGTGGGATGCAGAATAAAAGGCGCTTTTCGCGAGGGGCGCCAGCTGAGGTTCTCGACTGTGAGTTTCGCGTGGCTCAATGCGCAAACTCCTCTGTCGGTTCCAGCGCGATCATGCTCGAAGGTACCCGCGCGAGCGTCGACTTGCGCAGCTTGCCGGGACGATCGACCGAAGAACACCAGCCGTCGTGGAGATAGGCGTATTGCTGAGCGAATTCGACCAGGTCCTGAATGTCGGTGTCCGGGTCAATATCGCCGAACAGGTAGGTCGCCTTTTGCGAACCATAGTACGCCACGGTGCAGGGCCGGTCGCACCCTGCCATGCAGGCGACCCCAGAGATTTCAAAATCCTCGGGAATCGCATCACCTGCCATTTCGATGGCGCTGCGTAGTTTCTTGATGAGATCAAAGCCCGGCTTACAGCTCGTGCCCTTGTGCTTGCAGCTCGTACAAACTGTAATTCTATGAGACGTCGTTTTGCCCATGTCGCCCTCCGCGCATGTGCGGGGCGAAAAAGGAGCCAGATTTTTGAACGGCTACGGCCGAAAAAGAAGTCATATTAGCTACCTTCCGAGCCACCCCGCCCGGGTTAAGTTACACATTCGATGGCAGGTCTCCTGACTTACGGCTTGTATCGGTCTATCCCTTCCCAGCCCGAATGGGGGCCAGTGGTTTGACAGAGCGCTTACCGTTCACAGTTGCGGGGGCAGTCGCTGAATTGGCACATATGTTGCGCCGCACAGCGTTCCCTTTTCATCCCTATGTGCCGAGGCACGTCGAGAACCATCTCAAACCGACGTGCCTGTCCTCGTTGAGTCTGTCAAGTCGGCAATTGCTTGGGCGCAAGTTTGCGATCTAGTTTGTGCAAGTTTGATTGGGCTTGCTGCTGAGCCAATACAGCATTTTGCAGACCTGATCGGGTGTATTGCCCCACCATCATAAATGGGTCGCGCAGCTGGTGATTGCGTCGTCCGTTTTGATCGGGACTGCACTGACCGTGATCATCGCATCTTTCTGGCTGTTGGTTCTTCCCTAATCCAGTTCGTTTGGTTCTGCGGGGTCAAAACTCAGCACGAAGCGCGAGTATGGACTGGCTGAGCAAAACTTGATCCACTGCCACAGCGGTAAAGCTTGATCCCAATTCGATCCAGCGCTTCGCGGCTTCTACATTGAGATCCATGAGCCCAATGGGCATGCCGATGGCCTTGCACCTCTCAAAGGCCTGCTCGATGGTTTTCACGACCTCAGGATGATCGAACTGACCCGGATA
>NZ_JBBGAZ010000009.1:0-116168 GCF_037478305.1 Cognatishimia coralii | reverse complement strand
CCTCCGCAAACTGGCAAAGATCTTTCCCGCACCGCAGCAAACGCGCAAAGCCTGATAGAAAAGGCGCTCGCGCTATGTTCAGCACCGCGCTTTCTGCGTCAGCAACACGTTGTTTTTCCACAGAATCAGCCCAAAGTGAACAATGCTGCATCGCGTTCCAATGTAGGCTCTCATAGCCGAGGATGAAAAAGTGACAAAATCAAACCGAGTTTCGCCAAGGGTTTGTGGCAGAGTATCGACACCGGTAAGATCCAAAATGCTTGTAAAATTGGCCTGTGATCTGTCAGATGCCAGCGGCAGAAGGAGAGCCATCCCTTCACGAGGACTTGATCATCGCTCATAAATGAGGCCTTGAACCTATAGTGGCTTGAGGTTCTACAAGGCACTCGAGGCATCCAAGCCGCGGCTGGAGGTGCACAAACAATTTCTTTGGAGTAGGACCTATGCTGACCCGGCGCCATTTCATTTCCACGTCCACTGCGATGTTTTCGTTACCGATCGCGGGACCGGCTTTGGCCAGTAGCTGGCCAACGACCGGCCAAAAAGCGTCGTGGGATTCTCAGGTAACGCCCAGCAACTATGACCCGGCGACATCCAATCCGTGGGGGCTGCATCCCCGTTTCTTGCCGCAACGTGTTGCTGCGAAAGATGGCCTTGTGCCAGGTGACATCCATGTCGATGCAGTCGCCCGCTATCTCTATCACATTGAAGAAGGTGGTACAGCGATGCGGTATGGAGTGGCGATCGCGCGTGGAAATCTCTACGAACCAGGAACCTACACCATTCGGCGAAAGGTCGAATGGCCACACTGGACCCCAACAGCGTCAATGATCGAACGAAATCCGGAAAACGCAGAATTTGCGGATGGGATGGAGCCGGGGCCGAAGAATGCACTCGGGTCACGTGCTCTTTATCTCTACGTTGGCAACCGAGACACTTACCTTCGCATCCACGGGACACCTAAACCTTGGTCGATTGGCGGTCGAGCGAGTTCTGGCTGCGTCCGGATGGTCATGGCACATATCAATGATCTCTATTCAAACGTCGCCATAGGGTCGACCGTATACCTGTATTCTGCCGAACAGAGTGTTGTTTCGGACAGCTAGTGCAGGATTGTGACGCGTTGATCTTCGCTCCGGCCCTCAACGTGGGCCGGAGATGTCAGGAAGATCGTTACGTTTACCGAGCAACACAAATCGGGTTGCCACCAGCGGTTCTGAGGGGAAGCAAGGTCTTTTCTACGGGTCCGTTGTGTTCATACCAGTAGCATCCGTCTTCTTCGCGGAGCCGGGCTGTTGCAAGGTTTTGACTTGGATCAGCCAGTTCCACGATAGCCTCTGGCACGTTTCCGATTTTTTGGGATCCGTTCTGATCTGTCGTCGCGCATGCGCCAAGCAGCAGTACCCCAAGTAGCGGTAGTCCGATCGGTCCGGCAAATTGCTGAGTCTTCATAAATTCCTTGTCGCCTTTCTTCGTTGATTGCGTGTCCGCCGATTGGTTTTATACTCGCGCGCCCCTTGGCAGCCGAAAACTATATACGAAACAAAATACCTCTTGAACCTCTAGCGACTGTAGGAGTTATGGTCCAGCCAAGCAATGATTCTGGAGATGCCGAATGGCCGCCAAAACTGAAACTGTGGTATCTGAAGTACACCCAACTGATAGAGCCAAGTCAGAAACATGTGCAAGTGAACATGCCTGCTGTGGAGGAAGCCATTCACACGAAGAGTTTGGTCCCGTGCCACAAGATGGAGCGGGCCGGAGTTTTCAGGTCAGCGGTCTTGATTGCGCAGAAGAAGTGGCGATCCTCAACAAGGTCGTTGGACCGAAAGTCGGCGGGGCGGAGCACCTGGCATTCGATGTCATCAACGGACGCATGATCATACTCCACAGCGCTGCCGCAGTGTCGGATGGAGAGATCACTCAACTGGTTGCGACCACGGGTATGAGCGCAAAACCCTGGGATGCCGAGAACGCTTCGGAGGATCAAGCTGCGCATCTTGCCCGTCAGCGCCTGTTCACAATGCTGAGCGGAGGCTTTTGGGCGGCAGGATTTCTGTATCACATCGCAGAAACCGGGATGGGCGGTGCGATCGGTCTCTTTTCCGGCCATGGAGAAGCAGTGATGCCTTTGGTCGAAGCGGGGCTTTTTGCTATCGCGATCCTGGCTGGCGTTTGGCTTGTCGCCCCGAAGGCGTGGTCATCCGCGCGGCGCGTATCGCCCGACATGAACCTCTTGATGGTGGTCGCTGTGGCCGGGGCTATCGGCCTTGGCGAGTTTTTCGAGGCGGCAACGGTCGCGTTCTTCTTCTCTCTCTCGCTGTACCTTGAAAGCTGGAGTGTCGGGCGGGCGCGGAACGCTGTCTCGGCTTTGCTCGACCTAGCGCCACCTACTGCAAGGGTTGTCTACGAAGATGGTTCTGAAGCAGATGTTCCGGCGTCAGCCGTCGCCATCGATGCACATTTCGTGGTGCGTGGCGGGGACCGCATTCCATTGGACGGGCAAGTGATCGAAGGCGCCGGGGCCGTTGATCAAGCCCCGATCACTGGCGAAAGCGCATTGGTGCCGAAGGAGCCGGGTGACGAGGTCTATGCGGGCACGATCAATGGCGAGGGCACGCTGACGGTACGCGCGACCAGGGCGGCCTCCGACACGGTGCTCGCCAAGATCATCCGCATGGTAGGCGACGCCCACACCCGCCGCGCGCCCGTGGAGCAATGGGTGGCGAAATTTGCGCGCGTCTATACGCCCATCGTGATGGCGCTCGCCATTGCCGTCGCGATGCTGCCACCGCTCGTATTTGGTGGAGCCTGGGATGACTGGTTCTACAACGCCCTCGTCCTTCTGGTGATCGCCTGCCCTTGTGCGCTGGTCATTTCGACGCCCGTGTCCATCGTCGCCGCGCTCACAGCCTCGGCCCGCGCCGGGGTGCTGATCAAGGGCGGTGCTTATGTCGAAGCTCCGGGACGCACTTCAGCCTTGGCCATGGACAAGACCGGTACGATCACCATCGGCGAGCCTGAAGTTGCTGCAATGTATCCGCTAGGGAATGCGTCGACGCAGGATCTGATGGGCGTAGCGGCGGCGCTTGAAGCGCGATCCTCCCACCCGTTAGCGCGCGCTATCCTTGTACGTGCAGAAGTCGACGGCCTTGATGTATCCGCGGCGGACGATACGCGGACCGTACCGGGGCGTGGGCTTGAAGGCAGGGTACAGGATCGGGCGGTCTGGCTCGGCTCTGACCGGTTCGCCGAGGAAAAAGGGCTTGGAAGTGCCATTCCGACAGACCTTCGGCACCGTATCGAAGTTGCCGGTAGTACGTTGGTGGCTGTTGGTGATGCAAATGGGGTGATGGGTATTCTGGAACTGCGCGACCGCATCCGCCCCGACGCCAAGGGAATCGTGGCTCGTCTGCATGCGCAGGGCGTGAAAACCATCGTCATGCTGACGGGCGACAATGAACGCACCGCGCGCGCGGTCGCGACAGAGGTCGGCATCGACGAGGTGCGCGCGGAGCTTCTGCCCGAGGACAAGGTGACGGCCATCGAAGACCTGGTCGAAGCGCACGATATGGTGGCCATGATTGGCGATGGCGTAAACGATGCCCCCGCCATGGCGCGGGCCCACTATGCTATCGCCATGGGCGCGGTTGGTTCCGACGCGGCCATCGAGACGGCGGACATTGCCTTGATGACTGATGACATTGGCAGGGTGCCCTGGCTCATAGGCCATTCCCGCCGTGCGATGTCGATCATCCGTCAAAACATCGCAACCTCGCTGGCAACCAAGGCCGTTTTCGTGGTGGCGACAGCGTTTGGGATGGCATCGATGTGGGGGGCCATTGCCGCAGATGTTGGCGTGTCACTGCTGGTTGTCGCAAATGCGCTCAGGCTGTTAAACGGACACCACGCGGAGACTCCGCCCAAAGGCGGTGACCGCGTCGGCGACAGACTGGCCGAAGGTGCTTTGGCGCACGGCCATTGAACGGGCTGGCACAGCACGCTAGTGTCAAGTTTGAAAAACCTCATGAAAGAGGCATTGAGCAGTGAATTTTCGAGTTACACGTCGCACAATCCTCCTGGGAGCTCTGGCGACAATTCTTTCTGGATGTGCAAACAAATTCCGCACTTACAGGGGGCCGGAGGTGACCCGGGTGCGGGTCTACAAGGGGCAGCGCATGATTGTCCTTGATGGACCAGAGGGTGTTTTGCGCACTATCCCAATGGGCCTTGGCTTTGCGCCTGAGGGTCACAAGCAATTCGAAGGGGACGGGCGCACGCCAGAAGGATCATACGTGATTGACAGGCGAAATCCCGAAAGCCTGTTTCATCTTTCCATCGGGATCTCGTACCCGAACGAGGCGGATATCGCATACGCAAAGGCTCAGGGCCGTTCCCCTGGTGGAGATATTTTCATCCATGGGGGGCCGCGCCCTGGCATTGACCCGACAAACAAGCGCGACTGGACGGCCGGATGCATTGCCGTTTCGGATCGGGAGATAGAAGATATCTATGCAATGGTGAAGAACGGGACACCTATTGATATCTACTCATAACCGAATTTGTCTGGAAACGGTGGCGGCTGTGCTTCTCAAAAAAACTGTTGTCGGTGCGGCAGACTGACAGTTTCAAGGTAGACTGATCAAACCGAAGAACACAGGTAATGAGCAAGATAGGCGAACCCCAGTTCAGTGGGTCTGGCGAACGATGAATGGTAGGGAAAGCTCTTCGAATGGCACTACGAAACTGAAAACGCTGCGAAATCTGAATTTTCCGACCTTCCTTGATCAAAATCGTCACGAAAACCGCTTTTGTAAAACCGAATTTAGACCTTCGAACAGCAGCACAAGAGCGATGATGGCAAGCGTGACAGTTGCAGCTTTGTCGTATTGGAACGAACGCACGTAAGTCTGAACGTACAGACCGATGCCCCCGGCGCCAACGATACCTAAGATCAAGCTTTCGCGGAGGTTCAGTTCAAAGCGGAAGACAGTGTCGCGGAGCACAACTGGTGCCATCTGTGGCCAGATCGCCCACCGCAATAATTGCGCTCGGCTGGCACCTGCGCTTTCCAATGCAGCAAGTGGTGCGGCACCGACATTGTCGATTGCTTCAGCATAGAATTTGGCCAGCATGCCGGTGGCATGAAAAGTGATTGCAAGAATACCGGGCAGTGGGCCCAGCCCGACTGCCCCCACCATCAGCATCGCCACCAAGATCAGCGGAATCGACCGGATCACTGCCAGCAGCGCACGTACCGGGCGCCAGATGGCTGCGGGTACAAGGGTCTCAGACGCAAGTACAGCCAGCCCCGCCGACAGGACGACCGCAAACAGCGTCCCAAGAATGGCGATTCTCAGTGTCTCGGTTAGGCCTGTAAGGACTTCCGGCCAGACAGAAAGGTCCGGTGGTATCATCCGGCCTAGAAATTCTGCTAGCCTCGGACCCGCTCCGGGCAGTTTTTCCAAGCCGATGTCAGCGTTTCCTGCAGCCCACAGCACAGCAAGCCCGAGTACCATCCAAACCAAGATCCGGCTCATCAGCTCACCACCCGCAATCCGTCACCAGGTACTGTTCCATGGTACAAATCGCTGATGTCATCGTTGCCGACCATCGCGGAGGGCTTGTCAAACAGCACCGCGCCCGCGCGCAATCCAACGATACGGTCGGCAAAGCGCCGCGAAAGCTCTGGCTGATGCGAACTGAAGACTACAGCGATGCCGCGATTTCGCGCTGTGTTGGTGATCAGTTCCAGAATGCGTTCGGCGTGGGCTGGATCGAGGTTGCTGACCGGTTCATCCGCCAGTATCAACTCAGGCTCCTGCGCCAGGCAGCGGGCGATGGCCACTCGCTGGCGCTGACCACCTGAAAGCTGATCTGCACGGCGCTGTGCCAACTCCGTTAGGCCGGTGTCCTCCAGCGCGATGGTCGTCTTGAGGTGATCCTGCGCACCGTATCGCCCCCAAAGCGACGGCCAGAGGCGCATTCGCCCCAGCCGCCCGTTCATCGCATTCTGGTAAACGCTCTGCCGGTCAACCAGGGCGAACTCCTGAAAGATGAAGCCAGTCTCTAGCCGGGTTTTTCGTTCTGGTGCCCGATCATTTGGAAGCCGGTTGCCCAGTACCTCAGCCCGACCGCGCCATCCCCGGACCCGCCCATCCAGCAAGGCCAGCAGGGTCGACTTGCCGGCGCCCGAAGGCCCCAGCAAGGCCACACATTCCCCCGGTGCCACCTGCAGCGACACATCCTGCAGGGCCTCAGCGTCGTCAAAGCAATGCGACACAGCATGGAGGGCAAGCGCTTGGGTCATTTTAGATAGCCGTAACGGCGTGCCATCTGCCTGACCCCGTCATAGACCTTGGGATCTGCTGCCACATAGCCGTCTGGGCCGTAGAGATAGGCCAGCAAATACTGGTTCTCAGCCTGGTTCAGGCGCAGCATGGCATCCACGAAGCGGGCCTGCAAGGCCGCATCTAGACCAGGCCGGGCAATGATGGCATGGCTGGGGATCTGCGCGCTTTCGCCCAGCACCCTGACCTCGGCCTGCTGCTCAGGCGTCAGATAAAGATCGGCATACTGGCTGGCACCCGCAGCATCCACTAACCCGTTGGCCATAGCCTGCATTGCCTGCTGATAACCACCGGCAAAGAACTTCTGGCCAAAGAACCGGTCCGCATCGCCTGCATCCGCAACGAGTCCTTCGCGCACAAACAGGTCGAGCGGATAGAGATAGCCGGACTCCGACACCGGATCGGCAAAGGCAATGTCACGGCCCTGCAGGTCGGCCAGCGTCTCGATGCCGCTGTCCTTGCGCACAAACACCCGGCCCGAATAGCTCGGCTGGCCGCGGTAAACCTCGGACAGAAGTGGCACCGCCCCGATCTGGTCTTCTGCCAGCACAAAGGGCAAGGCACCCATGAAGGAGATATCGGCATCACCATTGCGCAATGCCTCAACTGCCGCAGCATGATCAAAGGTAACAAAGCCGGTGACTGGAACCTCCAACTGCTGGGACAGCCAGGCAGTGATCGCCTCGATATCCCCCAACAGCTTCTCTGGGTTTTCTTGCGGAATGAAGGCGAGTTTCAGTGCCTCTTCCGCAGAGGCAGTTGCTGGCACTGTTAGGGCGGCAGCGACAGTGGTCAAAAAGGTACGGCGCGACAGCATCAGAACATCCTCTCATCAATCTCGGCTTGCATGGTTTTGAAAGCGTCCCACTGGAGGCTCGCCTCAGCCCAGTCGCCAGCGGCGCTGGCATCGCCAACTGCCTGAAGAATTGCGGCAAATCGGTAGATTTCTGGCTTAGCGTTTTGATTGATCATAACGCTCGCATCTGCCGCCAGATCCGGTGCAACAGTATCAATCAATACGGCGATGTTCTCCGCATCCCGCATCGGGATCAGTGTGTCCAGCGTCGAAGCAAAAGTGGTAAGCTCTTCCCACGACAGGCGGAACACGCTGTCTCGGCCTTCAAAGCGCTGGTAGGGCTCCTCACCATCTCCTACCGCGCGCAGATAGGCAGTTAAATCGGCGCGCTGTTCCGCATCCAAGCCCAGATCCTTGGTATCGTTGAACCAGTCTACAACCCCCGCTAGGGTCGCCAGCGATCCGTCATGCATGTAGGGCGCGGTGAAGTTGACATTGCGCAATGTGGGCGTTTCGAATGGGGTTGCGGTGCCGCCCGGGAACGGCGGCTCGGCCGAGCCAATGTCATAGGTCTGCCCATCTCGGAAAAACCGGTCCGGGGTGTGGCAGGAGGCGCAGGACCTGTCGCCAAGCCCGGCAAATTCGGTATTGAACAGTACCTCACCGCGTTTCGCAGCCTCAGAGGCCTTGTCAGTCAGCCGCCCGGCCTCGTCTATCTGTGGGTTGGGCAGAAAGTCAAAGGCGCGCAAGTAGGCGACCATCGCATCGAGTTGGAACGGCGTTGGCTCCGCTCCGGCAAACTCGGTCACGATCACATTGCGTACAAAACTGCGCAGGCTCGGCTCGCGCCCATCACGCCCGTAAGGCGCTGTAAAGCGGATGCCTCGCATTGACGGCGTATCCAGGTGATCGTCTTCCCGGTCATTGAACATCGGATTGAAGAAGGAGCTGTCCACATCCATCCCGCCAGCATGGCTAGAGAGGCCGGGGATAAAGAAATCCCGGTTCACATCGGACCGGTTGTGGCAAGTTGAACAGGCAATGCCCAGGTCACGTGCTGGGGAACCAAAGATTTCAGGGCTGTCGAACAGCATGTCGCCATAGGCCACAAGCGGCAGGTTGGCCTCATCCTCGCCAGCCTCTTCAAACTGGAGCACCAGCCGGGGTAGCTCGCGCTGATCAGCAATATTGGAGCCCGGTGGGAGTGTGGCGGGCAACACTACCGGCGTACCGGAGCGCACTGCGCTCTCCGGTGCCGGGGTCAGCTTGCCACGTTCGACAAAAACGGAGGGCAGATAGTTTGTCTCAATGTACTCCACGATAACTTTTTGCGCCTCAGCAAATCGCGCCACATTCGGGTCTTGAGCGCCATTGTTCAAAATACCGGTGCTACCCAGAGAAGAATTCAGAACCAGCCAGGCGCGACCTAGGTCGTGTGCGGCCTGCTTGTCCGCCGCCAGGATGCCGTCCTCGAACGCGCGGTACAAGGCCGCAGACTGCGCAACCTCAAATGCGGCTTCAGGCTGGCCAAGTGTCGCCTCGGCTGCCTCTAGGTGCTGCAGAATACCTTTGGCCAATGCCGTTGTAATGGCAGCAAACAGGGCCTGTCGGTCTTCCGCAGCCAGCGCTGCACGAATGTTCTGGGCGTCGCTATCCGATACCCGTGACAGTGCCTCCACCGCAACTGCGCTGCCGGGTGCCGGAGCAGTCCAATTGTTTTCAATCTTCTCCCAGGGAACGGGTGTCAAGTTCGCCATGAATAGGCTCAGCCGGTAGGCTGCGGCCCGAGGTGCCCAAGGGGCTTCTTCAATGGCAGTGGCCCCCACACTAAGCGGAAGCAGGCCAATCAAGGCAGATGCAATCAGGTGTTTCATGGTTCAGTCTATAATTATTAGCCTTGGCTAAGTTTTGTAGAAAAGTCTATGTCATTGTCAAGGCCCGCGTCGCTGGTGCATACACAATAAGGCGCGGCAAGCAGGGTTCCGCACCAGCAATAGACACCGAGAGCAGAATGACCGATCAGAAACCACAACTATTCGGACGTAAACCTGACGACCAGGTGAGCGGTTTCGAGGCAGCCCGCGCCGCCCGACAAAGCGAAGTTGTGGAGGATTATGTCGAGCTGATCGCGGAGCTGATTCACCAGAACGGTTCAGCGAGGCCCGTGGAGATTGCCGAGCGGCTCGGCGTGACCCAGCCCACTGTGTCCAAGAACCTGACCCGGCTTAAACGCGAGGGCTTCATTGTGCAGGAACCTTACCGATCAATACGCCTAACGGATGCTGGGCGGCGATTGGCCGAGGCTTGTCGAAAGCGGCACCGAATTGTTGTGGAGTTCCTTATCGCCCTGGGTATTTCCAAAGACGTGGCCGAGCACGATGCTGAAGGTATCGAGCATCATGTAAGCGAAGAGACGCTTCGCGTATTCAAGGATTTTTCACAGAGTAAAATGAGCCGATAGCGAGTTGGTTCATGCTATTGCCATTTGCCATAATGATGCGCTCAGGGGAGGATTGCATTCGATCCTGACATGCAAACCATGGCAATGCAGGGGCGCAAGGCCCCTGCGACCGAAGTTCAGTCAAGATCTGAGTTTTGCTCAGGAGCCGTCATCGTCTGCTTGAACGATTAGTTTGGCCTCGACGGGCAAGCCCCCAACCATTAGCGGGCTGTGGCTGTTGCCATTGAGGGAAACTTTTATCTCAACGTCGCCATCCGGCAGTGATGGGAGGTGTATCCAGTTGGCATAAAGGCGCCCCAGCTTTTCGCCGTTGATATAGACATGCGCGTGACCTTCACCAAGTATTTCCTCAGTAGAGGCATTCTCAGGAGAAAATCGGAAGTTTTGCGGTGTCACGTGCAAGTTCCAACCTGCCATCGGATCTTTAATCATCTTGATCGCCACGCTGGGGGCATTGCTGTCGGCCGGTAAGTTAGTGACAGCAGAGTGGTCATGGGCTGCCATCTCCGCATTGCTACCATGTTGAGACGGGTCAGCATGGTCGTGGCTGTCAAAGGTGCTGCCGCTGCCGGCCGCGATCACAAAGCCGACGCCGCCGCCAAAAATCAGCCCGATGGCGAAGAGAGCGAGTGAACGGGACATTTTGTCCTCCTCAATAAATGAAAGCTCCCGCCGGCGGTGACCGGCGGGAAAGCAATAGAGGAAAGGAATCAGGCGGCGGCGTTCGCGCGTTTGCCTTCAGCCTGCCAGAAGTATCCGGCAAAGCTTCCCAGCAACACCCAAGCGGCCATGCCGATGCCAAAGGCTCGGGCGGCAAATAGCGCGCCGATCTCGGTCGGAACCGGGCCAGCGAAGGTGTCGGGTTCAGGCGCACCGACGACGTGAGGCGCTATCAGCAGTCCAGCGGCGATCAGATAGCTCACCAAGTTGCCTCCAAAGGCGATCAACCACATGGCGACGCCAGCTGTGGCAACAGTAGCAGTCCACCATACTTGGCGCACACCGACATCTGCTGCGGCTACGCCTGGCACTTCAGGCGCCAGCGACAAGCCAGGCGCAAAGTGGAAGGCAACAAAGCCAGCCAAGCCCCAAAGCAAACCGGTGCGACCGTTAATCTCACGACCCTGTTGTTCGGCAATCGACATAAGCGCCACAAGGGCCAATGCATAGCCAGTATACGTCAGCATCGTGAAGATGATGCTTAGGCCGTCGCGCACCGGCTCGGCGAACATGCCGGGCAACTCGGGATGCGCAGTCACAGGATCAGCGCCAAAATGCACCAAATCGCCACCCTCATAAAGTTCGGCGTGGAGAAGTACAGGCTGCACGAAATAAAGCTGCAGCAAGGCGGCAATCAGCCCCGCTGCAGCACCAGCGAACAACGCGCTGGTCAGAATACGACTGAACATGGTCTTAGTGGCAGGGAAAGCCAGTTGCGTGGCGCACATCGTGAGCAGCGTCATGCAGGCCAGAAGCTTGAGCATGGCCGGTCACAGTAACAACACCCAAACCCAGAATAAGGGCGAACACTGCGGGCAGAATGGTTGATCCTACAGCGGATGCTTTGATAGCGTTTGTCGTCATTTTAGTCCTCCTTGCCGTCACACCCGACGGCGCAAGTTACGTTCAATATACGGCCGGTCTCCTGACTCGCGGGTCGATGCCGTCTTCCCCCTTCCCAGCACTCTCGCACCAGTGGAAATGGAAGGTAGCTCGCCGCTCACAGTCGCGGGGGCGGTTGAGGTTTCGGTGCCGCGATTTGGTCCACCGTCCTCATTCCCGTTTCAGCTCTAATGCATTTGCACCTTTGAGCACCGTAATGACTGTTTCTGTCCGATTAGGCGGTAGCAGGTCAAGTACGAAACCGGCATGCCTAAGTTCCGCAGCGCCAAATTGATTTGAAATCTGCTGCTGTCAACACTGTACTGAATGCAATAATTCACCGCAGGAGCTACTAATATCGTGGTGCGGGTGGTTTACTGCACATCTGCGGGAATGCGAGCAATAGCCTTGAAACGCAGCTTTCCAAGTGGCCTTGCATCCGCGAAGTTACCGTCTGGGCTTTCCTGATACATCCGGATGAATGTCAGGATGTCCGGCAGGTCTTGAGCAGTTATCTCACCGAAAAGATAAGCAGTCTTGTCGTTCTGTCGGACTGCAAGCGTTTGTGGTCGCATGCAGCCGGACATGCAATCGACGTGCTGCAATTTTGCCTTCACATTCGCTGCCTTTAGCGTTGATACCACTTGATCATACAGGGTTGGATCCGCGTCACGGCAGGTTCGGCATAAAGTAAGCGTTGGTAGGTGCATGCGCCGAGCAAGTCCTTTTTTTGAGCAACCTTCTTTATGATTCAATATCTGCGGGTGGTTACTGGTTCGATTTCGAAACTTGGTTTTGTCGCGGTGCCTTTAGAAAAGTCAATACTTGAGCGATCGGCAAGCTCGCCGGAGTAGGCACCTACAATGCCAACATAGATTATTCAGACTTGTGGCACGAGAAATTTTTCTTGTCCGGCAAATCGAGGAAACAGTTGCTCAGGCAAAAAATCCGCCGAATGAAACTTGGGGCAATGTCTTCAATGATCGCCCTCGAAGTGCCTCTGGATCACTGGTACCACCAGCAGTAATCCGGCACCTCCGACAATGAATACGTCTGCCATGTTGAAAGTCGGCCAGTGTGCAGATCCAATGAAAAAATCAAGGAAGTCTGTTACGGCTCCATAATGGATGCGATCAACGACATTGCCGAGCGCGCCACCTATGATCGCCCCATACGCAATCGCTTCTATACTGCTCTCTGTGCGAAGCATCATGATCAGGAGCCAGGCACAAATGATAAGCGCAAGAAGCAAGAGGCCCCACCAGGGGGCGCCACCCAAAAGCCCGAAGGTTACGCCATCATTGCGATGGAACGTGAGATTAAGCCCGGGAAAGACAGCGATCCCGTCTTTTAGGGTATCGGCGCTCGCGACAACCCAGGCTTTTGTTACCTGATCAGTGGCGACGGCGCCGACGACAGCTAGTATGCCGAGTACTTGTGTTTTGTTGACTGTCAACATGTTGCAACGTAACTACTTTGGATACCATTGGCCAGTCTGCGCTGAAGCGGCTGAATAGGTTAGCTAGATTGGGGAAAGGACTTCCATAATTCGGCTCGGTTACCCTGCTGGGTAGCTCGAAAATATTTCGGTCGAGCCGTCTTTCTGGATCAAGAAGACGTCGTAGGCATCGCGTTCGTCTTCCGGCCCCATCCCTGGCGAACCATAGGGCATTCCGGGGACTGCGAGACCGACCGCATCGGGGCGTTCGTTCAGAAGGCGGCGGATGTCGGCTGCAGGCACATGTCCCTCGATCACGTAACCGTCCACGAGCCCAGTGTGACAGGAGACCATGCGCTGCGGCACTCCGTTGTCGAGTTTGAAGCGCACGAGAAGGCCGCCGAACATGTCCTGGCCTATTGGTGCGAAGCCGTTCTCCTCAAGATGATTCATCCAGGACAGACAGCAACCGCATCCATTGGTCTTGCGGACGTCTATTGGGGTTGCCTCCGCGAGGGCCTGCGCCGCCGGTAACAGGGCGAGTGTGATGGCAAGAGCTTGGATCATGCGTCTCATGGGTCAGAGCCTTTCGGTTGTCGTTTCGGCAATGTCGCTGCCGAGGTTTTCATTCAGAAGCGCCCGCGCCTCGACCAGACGCAAAAGCGCGGCTGTATCATCCGCTTCGCTCTCAGCCGCTTCGGCAAGTCTGTCGTCAGAGAGGGGGTCAGTAGGGCGTCCATCCACGAGGACTTCGTAGTGCAGGTTCGGGCCCGTCGCCGTGCCAGTCGCGCCGACGCGACCGATCACATCTCCCGCCGCAACGCGTTGGCCTTGTGCCAGGCCCTCGGGCACAGCGCTGAGATGCGCATAGCGTGTCATTGTGTCTGAGCCGTGGGCGATTTCGACCACGCGACCATAGCCGCCCCGCCAGCCGATGAAGCTGATCCGTCCCGGTGCTGTCGCTTGAACCGGCGTTCCGCTTGCCGTCGCGAAATCGACACCTGTGTGCATCCGGACATTGCCGTAGACCGGGTGCGTACGGCGGCCAAATACCGAGCTTAATCGCGCCCCTTCGACAGGCTGTGCAAAAACGCGGAGAACCGTGCCATTGACGTAAATCGTTGCCCGATCGCTACCGCTTACCGGCCAGACAACTTCATAAAGTGCGCCGCCGATCTCCAGCGATGCAAAGGTAAGTTCCGGCTGACCAATTCTGTCTTCGCCAACACGGGCCTCGCGCCACAGTAGCCGAAGCGTTTCTCCGCCGGTCACCTCACGACGGAAGTCGACGATTCCACCCAGCATCTGTGCCAAATCGACAGCGAAGCGGGCAGGCATCTCGGCTTCTTCCAGCGCGGCAAAAAGCGAGCTGTCGATCACCGCTTCGCCCGCCGATGTTATGAAGTCGGGAGCCGGGGTCACGACCTGCGTGGCCAACTCTTCGCCAAAGATCGCCTCGATCCGCACACCGTCCTCGACGGAGAGCGCGACGCTGCGCGGGCTGCCGTCCATCGTCGAGACAACGGTGACCGAATGCCCAGGCCTAAGTCGCCTCAGATCATATTCCGCGCCGAGGGCCAGAGCGACCTCGGCACGGTCAGTCGCTGAGAGACCTGCTTCTTCAAGAACGGTGTCGAGCGTCTCGCCGGTTGCGATATCGCGTGACCAGTTGGAGAGCGGAGGTTCTATCGTCGGTAAGAGAGTATCGGCGCTCGCAACCTCCAGACGTGGCATGGACTGGAGTGGTATTGCGGGCTCCACACGTGTTTGTGCGACCTGCGGTGTTTCCGTTTCAATAGAAGTGGGAAGCGGGAGTTGAGGTGGCGACCAAGTGGTTGCAGCTGCCAGACCGGGAGGGATCGGATCCTTCGACCAGATGCCCGATATTGCCAACCCGCCCACCGACAGCACCGATACGAATGCGAAACCTGCCGCGATTGTTCTAATTCTCATGTTGCCCCCCAGTTTCTCTATTGAGCGCACGCCGGATTTTCGGCACTGCGAATTCCCTCGGCTCGTGATAGTCGATCATGGTGCTGAACCGGCCTTTCGCGTCGAAAAGGAAAACGCTGGCAGTGTGGTTCATGGTGTAGTCGCCACCTTCGGTCGGCACCCGCCCATAGCGTGCGCGGAAGCCCTGTGCTGCGCGCGCAATTTCCTCTTCCGGGCCAGTCCACCCGCGGATCGACGGATGGAAATAGCCGACATACTCGGCCATTGCCTCGACAGTATCCCGCTCTGGATCGACGGTGATGAACACCACGTTCATTCCCTCCGCCTCTTCGCCCAGGTCATCAAGCCAGCCGGAAATATCCGACAGAGTCGTCGGACAAACGTCCGGGCAATAGGTGAAGCCGAAGAAGACCATTGACGGGCTGCCGATAAGGTTTTCGGGTCCAACCTCGTTACCTTCGTGATCTGTCAGGCGGAATTCCATTTCAGATAGGGCAACCGGGCGCAACCCCGCTTGTTCGGGCGCGCCGGGGCCATCGACCTGCCACCACCCAACAACAAGTGTCAGGATGATCGCCGCGATGCCAGCGAAGGCATACTTGAGGATCGACCGTCGGGTCATTAGCTCTCGGGACCGCGCGCTGCAATACCTAGAATTGGAACCTCGACCACGATCTCACCACCGTCCGAGAAGTCGAGCGTCAAGGAAAAGCTTTCGCCCTTGGCCATCGGTCGCTGCAAGCGCATCAGCATGGCGTGAAGGCCACCCGGTTCCAGAGACACAGATTCACCCGGCGCAATCTCGATCTCGCCTGCAGGTGCCATTGAGCTAACACCATCGGCATTTGTGGATGTCTGGTGAATATCAGGCATCATCGCCAAATCCGTGCGGAGGCCAGTAAGTATCACAGCCTCGTCGCCTGTATTGCGGATTGTCATATACGCGACACCCGGACGGTTTACGCCGATTGACGCGCGCGCCCAGGCATCTTCGACGACAACGTCTTCCGAACCAGCTTCTACCGGGGTCGCTGTGCTTGATGCGAACATGCTTGCGGCCATCAGGCCATAGAGTACTGTCTTCACTTTGCGGTTCCCTTTTTGACCACTAGCTGCCAACTGCAGCTACTTCGGCGTCAACCTGTTGTCTCAATTCGTCCATTCCAAACGGATCTAGCGGCTTGCCATTGATGTAGAACGTTGGGGTCTGGCGAACGCCCATTGTTTCTACGTCCGCTTTGTCCTGATTGACGATTGCCACGATATCGGGTGATTTCATCTGCTCTATCGCAAGTTCGAGATCGAGCCCGGCTCCGGCCGCGATCTTTCCCAGCTTTTGTTGATCAAACGCCCCATGCGCCGCCCACGCGTCTTGATAAGCCATTAGAGCATTTAGCACCTGTTCGAACTTGCCCTGCATCCGGGCCGCTTCTAGCAACTTGACGGCTATATCCGAAATCGGTCCGTGAAACGGGGTGTATCGTATGACAACACGCACGGCTTCGGGATTTTTGTCCAAAATATCTTTTACGACGGGGTGAAATGCGCGACAGGCCTCGCAGGCTGGATCGAGGAACTCAACGATGGTCACGGGGGCTTCAGCGGGCCCCAAAACAGGCGAATATGGTCGCATCAAAGCGTCCGCCAACTCTGGCGCGACAACCGCACGTTCAGATGACGGTTTTGGTTGGTTTACATACCACGCGGCCCCACCAAAACCGGCAGCACCCATTGCGAGAACGGAAATAATCAACCCGCGTCGGTTCATGATTTTTTCTCCTTGAGAGATAGGACTGAAAGCGCACCAATAAGCGCAAATGTAACAACGGCCATCAGCGGAATGGGGATGCCTAACACCAACTGGTTGTCGTCAGTGCAAGAGGGCCCCGTCGCAGTACAAGGTTGGACGCGTTCAGGTATGATCCCGACATATAACCCCATATGCCAAGCAGCCACTGCTGCGCCACCAAGTGCGAGTACGACACCGTACCGACCAACACGCGGATCTTGCCACCATAGTCCCAGCCCAAGAATTATCGCCAGTGGAAACATGAAGGCGCGCTGGAACCAGCAAAGAACACAAGGTGTCTGCCCCAGCACTTCGCCAATGAACAGAACAGCAAGCGAGGCGATGAGGGCGATCACCCAAGCCAGCCCGAGGGCAGTTTCTCCGTATAATCGGTTCATTTGGGTCAGAGCCTCTCTCTTAGATCGGTAAGTATCTCTTCGGCAGAGGTGCCATAAGCCCAAGAGTCGGTGAAGCGCGCCTTTGGATCGAAGAGGAATAGATGCGATGTGTGGCCCATTGTGTAGCCATTTGGTGCTGAGGCCTCCTCGATCCGCTCATAGAAGATCGGAAAGGTCTCGGACGTCTCAGCAATCTGCTCCGGCGTGCCGGTCAGCCCAATGATGCCTGCATTGAACAAGGGCACATACTCGGCCAGCGCAGCGGGTGTGTCGCGTTCAGGATCAATCGAGATGAAGATAGGCTGTATTTTCTCTGCATCTGTTCCTAGGTCTTCCATGACGGCGGCAACTTCGGCGAGCGTCGTTGGGCATACATCTGGGCAGTTGGCAAAGCCAAAAAAGACAAGCATCCACCGCCCGGCAAAGTACTCATCCGTCTGCACCAATCCACGATGATCGGTCAGTTCGAAATCGGCGTAAAACGCAGGGTTAGAGGCATTAGCGTCGGTATCGGTCGAAGGTTCGAAATACTGGAATGCCGCAAAGGCAAGAAGCGCTGTGCCTGCCAGACCCCACAATAGTCTCTGAATAACTGAAAGACGCACGTTATTTCGCCCGTTTGATTCTCGGTTTTGAGCCGGTTTACATCCTCTAGCTACTGTAGGTTCAAGTGGTTTTCTAAAGAGCGCGCCAGAGATCGCCAAAACGTGATTTCCGCGGTTGCGCCATGAGTGAGATAAATCTACATTCACTAGAGGATTAACGGGGTTTCGACATGCTCACAATTGGGACTCTTGCGAAGAGGACCGGCACCAAGGTTCAGACGATCCGCTACTATGAGCAGATTGGATTGATGCCGGAACCTGGTCGGACTGAAGGCGGGCAACGTCGCTATGGTGACGCTGAACTTGATCGCCTCGCATTCATCCGGCACAGCAGACAGTTGGGATTTCCGCTCGACGCGATCCGGGAGTTGCTTGATTTGTCCGACGCGCCGGACCGGCCCTGTCACGAAGCCGATGAGATCGCACGCCGACAATTGAAGCTCGTTGAGCAGAGAATGGAGCGCTTGAAAGCGTTGCGCGCGGAATTGAAACGCATGGTCAAGGAATGTAGTGGCGGCAACGCATCGCAATGCCGCGTCCTTGAAGTGCTAAGAGACCATTCGGAGTGTCTGACCGAGCACGATCAAATTGGGGTGTGAGTGAGCACAGAAAACTATTCGAAGTTTTTGCTTGAACCTACAGCGACTGTAGCAATTATCTCTGTACTCGAAAGATTCGAGGAGCCCCATCGTGGCACATAATGACCCTTTATTGACCGCAACCCCGATCCTGGATTTTGGGGCGGCGCCCATAGCGGAGCTCATCGCTGCAAGGGGTTGGCGTGATCTGTCCGACACCGACAAGATTGGCGCGATCTATGACTATATCCGCAACGAGATCGCCTTCGGCTACAACCGCGCCGACGACATTCCAGCGTCCGAGGTGCTGTCTGATGGCTATGGTCAGTGCAATACGAAGGGCACGCTCCTTATGGCGCTCCTTCGGGGTGTGGGCATAAAGTGCAGAATCCACGGGTTCACGATCCACAAGGGCCTTCAGCGCGGTGTTGTGCCGGAGCTGGTCTACCCGATTGCGCCGGAAGAGATCCTGCATTCGTGGATCGAGGTCGCACTGGACGGCAAGTGGATCAATCTCGAAGGCTTCATTCTCGACAGCGCGTTCCTGAAGGTTCTGCAATCGTCGTTTACCGACCGCGAGAGTCTGTGCGGTTACGGTGCTGGGACGGATTGCCTCAACGCGCCGCCTGTCGAGTGGACAGGGCAGGACACATATATCCAGGATACCGGGATCGTGCAGGATTTCGGAACGTTCGACACGCCCGACGCTTTCTATGCAGAGCATGAGCAGAAATTCGGGCGTTTGCGCGGATGGCTCTATCGGAACATCATCCGGCACTGGATGAATGCGCGTGTGCGGGCCTTCCGCGCAGGCCGTCTGAAACCCGACGCCTCAATTGCGCACCAGCATGAGGGAGAGACCCGTGCCGCATGATCACCATGGTCACAGCCATGCCCATCTGGACCCGTCCAGCGGGGATCGCCGGGTAGCAATTGCGATTTGGGCGAACGGTCTTCTGACGGTTGCGCAGATCGTCGGCGGCATCTTCGCAGGGTCTCTCGCCCTGATCGCGGATGCGCTGCATAACTTCTCGGACATGGCCGCGCTTGTCATTGCCTTTGCGGCCCGCAAGATCGCGCGGCGGCCCGCTGATGAGCGAATGACCTTCGGCTATGGCCGGATCGAGACCGTGGCGGCCTTGATCAACTACACGACGCTGATCGTGATCGGGCTCTATCTGATCTATGAAGGCGGCATGCGCCTTATCGAGCCGCCTGAGGTGAAAGGGTGGACAGTCGTCATCATCGCGGGACTGGCACTGGTGGTTGATGCCCTGACGGCGGGGTTGACCTATTCCATGCAGAAGGGCAGCCAGAACATCCGCGCCTTGTTCCTCCACAACCTCTCCGACGCTTTGGCTTCAGTCGCTGTGATTGTCGGTGGCACGCTGATCATCCTCTATGACATGCGTTGGGTTGATCCTGCGATCACGATTGGTATCGCGCTCTATATTCTGTACCTGGCCTTCGCTGAGATTGGTGGCCCGATCCGGACGCTGATGCTTGGCAGCCCGCCGGACATTGATGGAGGTGACGTGGTGGCCGTTTTGCGCCAAACAGAGGGCGTTAGCGACGTCCACCATGTGCACTTGTGGCAGATGGAAGAGAATGCTCCAGCGCTCGATGCGCATGTCGTCGTCGAAGATGTTGCATGGGGCCAGTTGGAGCAGATCAAGGCAGAGCTAAAGACGCAAATTGGCGCTGAGTTTGGGATTGATCATTCCACGCTGGAATTTGAGCGTAATGAAGCTTGTGACGTCGAGGCGCCGCTGTTTGGACATGACAAGCACCAGATCGAATAGCTTAGGTGATATGCATGATTGATATCTTTGGGGCGGCACCTAGGACGACGTGGAAGCAGACCTTGTTGCTGCTGCAGCGAAAGGGCACTTTGTCCGCTCAGCGGACCTTTGCCGCAGGCCACATCAAGGTCTGCAATGCGGGACTTAGTTAGCTTTCGCTGCACCGCTCAGGTTGAACGCTGCTTATGCCACACCAGCGACCAAGGTTGGTAAAGCGCCGCTCCAGGGTCTGGAACGGCGTCGAATTATTACCGATCTGATAGTGGTTTAGTCAATCAGACCGATTTGTTTGTAAAAGGCATGGTTGTCCCAGAACAGGTATTCTTCATCCATGACACCTTCGTCGGTCCAGTGGCCCACAGTGGCCATGGTCAGCTTATAGCTTTGGCCGGTGGGTTGGATGAACTGATCGCCACCGATCGGCATCGGTTCCGAAAACGTGCCTTCGATCACACCAACTACGCCGGTCCATTCACCCTGGCCAATGCGGACAGGGTGGGTTTCGATCCGGGTGTCCGGTGCGAAGACGAAAAACGCTTTGAGGTCTTCGATATGCACGTCGAGACCTTCGGTCACGCGGCCATCGGGCCAATGCACTTTGATGTCTTCGGCGTGGCTTTCATGCAGCCGGTCCCATTGCTGGTTCGAAAACACTTCGAAATCGAGCATGTCGAAGGTTTCCAGGTTCTTGGCAATGCGCGCGTCTTCGGCCTGACGCTGGGCCAGTTCGGCCAGGGCGGCAGTGGTGACATCGTTATCCTGCGCAGCAGAAACCGTACCAAATGTGGCGGCCATAACGGCGGCGGTGATAAGGGTTGCGGTTTTCATTTCAGCTTTCCTTTGCTCTGTGTTCTGCATCATCTGTGATGCGATAAACGGAACATAGGTCCGCCAAATTCAGCCGAAAATGTTGAAGTTGCAGTATCACTTGGAACAAAATGTTCGCAATTTGCGATTATAAAACATCCGAGGTTTTTATGTCTTCCACGGCAAAGTCGATCAGCGCTCGGATCTTCCGGGGCAGCGCCCGACCCTCCAAGTAGACCGCATTCACGGTGGTCGTGTCACCGGAATAGTTCTGCATCAGCTCGACAAGCTTGCCAGCGGACAGCCCGTCGCAGATTGCGAAGCGCGGGGCATAGGCGATGCCAAGCCCATTGGTCGCCAGTTCTGCTGCGGCGCGGGCGGAATTGACATGAAAGCGGCCTTGTACCTGTACCTCCAGATCCTCTTCCCCCCTGTGAAAGACCCAGCGGCGCGGCGCGCGGCGGTTGGTGTCAACGATGCAGGCATGATGCGCCAGATCCGCTGGATGGTCTGGCTGCCCCTGCGCGGTAAGATAGGTGGGGCTGGCCACAAGGCGAGAGCGCAAGGTGCCCAATTTGCGTTCCTTAAGCGAGAGCATCTCGGATCGGCCGATGCGGAAAGCCAGGTCGATCCCGTCGCGCGCGAGATCCACATAGGCGTCGCTGAGACGCAGGTCGAAACTCAGGCCGGGATTTGCATCGGCAAAGCGGCGCAGCATCCCAACGACATAAAGCTCGCCAAAGGTAACTGGCGCCGAGACGCGGATCACACCGGTAAAACCGCGTGACCCTTCAGAGACCTCGGCCAGCAGGTCATCGAGATCGTCCAGCAAAGCCGGCGCGCGGGCCAGAAGATCCTCACCTGCCGGTGTCAGGCCAACCTTGCGCGTTGTGCGCTGGAACAGCCGCACGCCAAGCCGTGCCTCAAGCTCGGCCACATATTTCGAAGTCAGCCGGTTCGACACGCCAAGCTGATCAGCCGCCGCGGTGAACGACCCTGTCTGTGCGGTGGCCACGAAGGCCTTGAGTTCATCGGTGAGGTCCATGGGAAATTATTGCGAACACTTTGTGGATAGTCATTCAATAGCTTCGCCATTTTGTTGAATGTTTGCAAGCCGTAAATAGGGGTCAGAACACAGGCCGCGACAACGCGGCGAATAAAGGAGTAAAGACATGAAAATCGCAGTTATTGGAAATGGGAATGTCGGGTCAGGCCTGACCGCTGTACTGGCCAAGGCGGGTCACGATGTCGCCGCCTATGGCAAAGAAGACGACCTGGCAAGCGCCGTCGCAGCGGCCGACACCGTGATCCTCGCCACGCCCTATGGCGCGGCCAAGGATGTGGCCGGACAGGCGGATTTCACCGGCAAGCTGGTGATCGATGTATCGAACCCGGTGACAGACGATTTCTCGGGCCTGCAGGTCGCAGGAAACAGCTCGGCTGCAGAAGAGATCGCGGCAATGTTGCCCGGTGCCTCGGTCGCGAAGGCGTTCAACACCATCTTCGCCCAGCATTATGGCACCGGTCTGACCATCGGCGACCAGCCCTTGCAAACCTTTGTGGCCGCCGATGACAACGCCGCACGCGACAAGGTGAAAGCCCTCGCAAGTGAGATCGGCCTTGTCCCGGTGGATGCAGGACCGCTGAAAAACGCCCGCTACCTTGAGCCGCTTGGCTTCATGAACATTCAGTTTGGCTATGTGCTGGGCCAGGGCGCAGAAATCGCCCCTCAATGGCAAGCCGCGTAACCCCAAAAACAGGAGACAGAACCATGACCAATTATTCAAACGCCGACTACGCAGCAACCATCTTGCGCGTGTCCAGCGGCGTGCTGTTTCTGGCCCACGGGCTTCTCAAGGTGAATGTCTTCACCATCGCGGGAACCGTCGGCTATTTCGAAAGCCTCGGCCTGCCCGGCCTTTTCGCCTATCTCACCATTTTCGCCGAATTGGCGGGGGGCGTGGCCCTGATCGCAGGCGTGGCCACACGGTTGGCCGCCCTGGCGCTGATCCCGGTGCTGCTGGGCGCGACCTGGGTGCATTCATCCAACGGATGGCTGTTTTCGGGTGAAGGTGGCGGATGGGAATTCCCGCTCTACTGGGCGGTTGTGCTTGGTGCCATCGCTTTGCTTGGAAACGGCGCCTATGCGCTGAAAATCCCTGTCCTACAAACTACGTTGGGCCGTTTCGCCTGAAGCCATGGGGGCCGCTTTTGGGCGTCCCCCAAATCAACGGAGCATCGTCATGAACACCGCACAATCCCTTAATGATCTCAAAGAGCGGCTCTCTCCGAGCGACCGGATGCCGCTGGTTTTCCTTGGTCACGGCAGCCCGATGAATGCCATCGAAGCCACAGACTACAGCCGCGCCTGGACCAAGCTGGGCCGCAGCTTGCCCCGACCCAAGGCCATTCTGGTCGTGTCCGCACATTGGATGAGCACGGGCACAACCCTGGTGGATGTGTCCGCCATGCCGCGCACAATCCACGATTTCTATGGCTTCCCCGAGGCGCTTTTTGCGCAGCAATACCCGGCTCAAGGCGATCCGAAGCTGGCGCGTGAGGTGGTGTCACTTCTGGCCAGCCACCATGCCGAAGAGGACGATCTCTGGGGCCTCGATCACGGGGCCTGGATGGTGCTGAAATACCTCTACCCCAGTGCGGATGTGCCGGTGTTTCAGGTCTCGATCGACATGCGACAAGACCTTGGCTACCAGCTTGAGATCGGCCAGGCTCTGTCAGAGCTGCGCGACCGCGGTGTTCTGATCCTTGGGTCAGGCAATGTGGTGCATAACCTGCGCGCCGCCCGTTGGGGCGCAGGCAGCGCACCGCAGGACTTCGCCGTCGAATTCGACACGCTATTTGCCGAAAAGCTCAAGGACCGGGACTTCGCCGCGTTGAGCAACCGCAAAGGTCTAGGGTCACTGCTGCGCATGGCGCATCCATCTGTGGATCACTATCTTCCCGCGCTCACCATTGCAGGGGCGTCTGACAAGCGCGATGCGCTGACCTTCATGACCGACGATATCGACCTTGGGTCGATCTCGATGCGCTCTTTTGTATTTCACGCCGCTTAAGGAGGGCGAATCAATGCTTGTAGACGGCAAATGGATGGAAAACTGGCAGCCGGTGCAAAAGGCGGACGAAAAGGGCCGTTTCGTGCGGCAAGTGTCGAGCTTTCGCAACTGGATCACCCCCGATGGCAGCGCTGGCCCAACCGGCGAGGGGGGCTTCAAGGCCGAACCTGGCCGCTACCGGCTTTATGTCGCCTTGATCTGCCCCTGGGCCTCGCGCGCGCTGATCGCCCGCAAACTCAAGGGGCTGGATGACATGATCCCGGTCACGGTGGTCAACCCGACACTCAGCGATCAGGGCTGGTCCTTTGGCGAATATCCCGGCAGCGACGAAGACCCTCTTTTCGGCGCGCGTTACATGCACGAGATCTATACCCGCGCCGATCCGCATTTCACCGGACGCGCGACGGTACCGGTTCTTTGGGACGAAAAGCAGGGCGTGATGGTGAGTAACGAAAGCGCCGACATCCTGCGCATGTTCGACACAGCCTTCGAGCATATCGCGCCCTCCGACCACCGGCTTTACCCCGAGGCACAGGGGGCCGAGATAAACGCGCTGAATGCTGTGATCTACGACAAGCTCAACAATGGCGTCTATAAATGCGGCTTTGCAAGCTCGCAGGAAGCCTATGACGAGGCCGTGGAAGGCGTGTTCTCAACGCTTGAGATGCTGGAAGACCGGCTGATCGGGGACTATCTTTTCGGCGACCACCTGACCGAAACCGATGTTCGCCTGTTCGTTACGCTGATCCGATTTGACGTCGCTTATCACGGTCTCTTCAAGGCAAACCGCAGACAGATCGCAAGCTATCCCCGGCTGTCGGCATTGATGGCGCGCATCTATCGCCTGCCAGGCATCGCCGAGACGGTGAATATGGATCACATTACCCGTGGCTATCATTCGATCAAAGCGCTGAACCCATCGGGCATTCGCCCCACCGGTCCCGCCAACATTAGGGCCTTGATCTCGGAAACCTAAGAAATTCCAGAATGTCTCACTGAGCACGTGTTGCGGAGCGCCTGTTCAGCGCTTCGCAAGAACTCGATCCCTTCCTGCTCGTGATCGCTTTGCCCCGCAGGCTGCCCCGGCGAACAGTGCTCGATTTTGAGGACGCACCGAATGACAAGCCCGATGAAACTGCGACCTCCGGGGATTTGGATGAAATGGCAGCTCAAACGGGTCGTCCCTGACCAGGGTTAAGATTCGGCTTCTCGAACATACTGCCTAAAACCTAACGGCAGCAGAGAGCGGTTCGCACCCGTTCACACCAAACGCAGCACTAAGCAGTTTGGGCTCGTTCGAGCTTTTCGCTGCATTCTACATGAAGTGCCGGTTTATCCGCATACGCACCCAGCAAAGAAATCGCAGACGTGTGGTGAATTGCTGTAGAACGAATCTAAGATTCCCACTGTTGACCCTCGAACCACGCCAACATTTGCAGTTAGATCAAAGCGAATGTCCGGCGCTGCGGTGGCTATCTCTCGCGTTTAACTCTCTTTCAGTCGCTTCTCGGCGTCTTTCGCTAGTTTCCAGCTGGTCTCTAACCCCGCCTGCAGCGTCGCGTAATTCTGCTCCTCGCGCAGCAAGTCGGCCAATGTGGTGACGGACGTGAGATGTGATTTCATCAATAGCGCCACGCAATGCGCCAAGCCATTCACCTTGCTTTCGATCCTGCTGGTCGAGCGCTTCTCCAAGGCGTGCAATTCCTTGGCTGAACTCTCGCAGGCCGTCACCAACCGCTCGACGGATGCGAGCAATTCGCGTTCCAATGCTGTCAGGGTCTCTGTCATCTAGGGTTCCTTGATCTCGATACAGATGACCGGCGTCCCGGCCATGGTGCAGGTCTTCAATTCGGTCCGGTCGGGGTCGAGCGTCAACCATGTCTGCCCGGACTGTTCGATCCGTGTCAGGCCAAGTTCCGTCATCTCCGAATGCGCCATCAAACCCATCCAAAACCCACTCGCGATCAGCACTGTCGCGATCCAGGCTGAAGCCATCCCCACGATCACCCAGGGTGAGATCGTCAACCAGCGCCTGATCGTCTCGCTCCGCCTCTCCAACTCGCTCCTGCTGTCGCTCAGAAAGAACCTGATATCGGTCTCGATTGTATGCAGCGCGCTGGTCGCAATGCTGCTGAAATCGCTCCTGAAGCTCTCCAGTTGAGATGCCATCAAGGCGGCGTGGTCGCTGCGTACTGCCTCCAGGTCCGCGTTCAATTTCTCGGCGAGGCGGTTCGGCTTGCCAGTCGTCATGGAAAATCTCTCCTTTCAAACGCCAACGCTCGCCGGTGTCGGGGTCTTTGGCGGTGATGTAATTCTTGCTGGCACGGGGGATCTCGAAGCCCGCGTCTGTGAGCGCGTCGATCATGCTGGCGCGGTCGCTGATGGTGCCGACACTGATCTGATCGAGGATCCAATCGTGCAGCGCTTCGCGACCTCGCGCGCGCGTCGGCGCTTCAATCGTCGCCCTCACTTCGCGAGCGCGATCTGGCTCCAAAGGGTCTGCCCAACCGTGCGTCTTGTTCATCAAATCACGCAGGCTGGAAAAGGCGTTTTCATGGCCTGGCGGTGCGATGTTCAACGCTTTGCCCGTGCTCAGCTCAAGGCGTGGCGTGCAGAAGTGCAGCTCGACATTGCCTTCATGCGAGTGGCGCACCCAGAGGCAATCGTATTGATCCCTGTCCAGCCCGGCAAAGGCCAGAGCCTCAAATAGCTCAATGGCCTCTTGCTGGGCGGCGGGACTGGGATCGTCGCTGTCGGCAAAGCTGATCACGCCTGCCGTGTAGCTCCACTTATTGGGGCTCGCGTCGATCAGGCGGTGGGTCTGATCGGGGTTGCCGTGCAGCACCTCGGGCAGCGGGTCGCGGATCTTGATTTGCGGCTGGCCGGTGTCGTCGCGGATCAGATTGCGGTTATCGTCATAGGCCAGAACTTCGCGAGCTGTCAGGTAATCCACGGGAGTTGCACCGCCGCCAGTGCCGGTGGAGAAGAACGAGATGATCATTCGCCACCGCCTGTGTGTGCCGCCACGATCTGCGCCAATTGCCGTTCAATGACCACCAACTGAGCCGTGACTTTGAGCGCATCGATCTGGCTCGCGCGGCCGGATTTGACCGCACCGTTGATCCAGCGGGAGAGCTGATTGAGGTTGCCGCCGACACGGGCAATCGCAAAGGTCAGCTTTGGGTCAACACGGGGGACGGGCTTGCGCCGACGTGCCTCTATCAGCCCCAAGGCCTCGCGCATCAGCGTGGCATTGGGTAGACCAGCGGCGCGCGCCTTGGCCACAAGCGCTGCCTTTTCCGACGGGGTGCATCGAAAGATCACGCTCTCGGAAAGGCCCTCTTTGACGCCGCTTGCGTGCGTCTGGTTGGGGTTTGAAGGGGAGGCTTGCCGCCCCTCACAAGTCCCGCCGATGTAATCGGTGGGTAACCTTGCTCTCTGCTCTTCGTGGAGATCGGTCGCACTCATGCTCTGAGCCCCGCCGCCTCGATTTCAGCAGGGCTGACCAGGTTTGCGGCCAGCAACGCGGTCACTTGGCCGGGTGTTATGTGGCGGCAAAGGGGGTGCTTGTCCGTGACCCAGTCGGCCAAACCTTTCAGCAATCCAGCCTCTTTGGCTTTGCCCGCTTCTCGCGCCTCCTCAACGTCGTGGAGATATTTCAGCCAGCGGCCAGAGGAGAACCAATTGTCGGAGAAGCACACCTTGGAGCGGGTGAAACCTTCACTATCACTCGCATAGGCCCGCACGGCGTCCTCGAGGTCTTTTGCATCCACACCGTCGGCCAGCGCTTGGCGGATTTGCGAGAGGCAAACCGCTTTGCCGCGAATTCTATCCTCTGGATAGGCGGACAAAATCTTTTCTGAAACCTCATCCTCCACCGCCGCCTTCGCATGCGAAGGATTTGGTTTTTGATATGGTTTATATCTGTTCTTATAGGATTTGCCCTCTGGGGCAGATGGCTTGCCCTCAGGGGCAAATACATCATTTTCCCTTTCGGTCGGATCGATTTGCCCAATTGGGCAAATGGAGTTGCCCAAGGCATACCAACAGGTCCGGTCATAGCGATCATCGCTGAAGTTGCCCTTGATGATCAGCTCTGCGCTGACCAGCTTTTCGAGCGCTGTTCGGATCTGCTTTTCGCTCAGATAGGGGAACAACTCACCAAAAGCCGAGATCGAGTTGTAGGTCCAATACCGCCCGTCTCGAAGGTTACGGCGATTGGCTCGGTTCTTCTCGATCCAGAAGGTGATGTTCTGGAAAATCACCGCTGCGTTCAGGCCAACACGTCCCGCGATTTCGGGATCAAAGCTATGGCGGCTCATGATTGGCCCCCGAAATACGCACAAACGTGCGAATTTTGTACAGGTTTTGTACGAGAAATCGGCTGTTTCAGCCGATTACGCCGCGAAAGCCGACGGGACTTTCTGCACGCTTCCGCGCAACGTCCTGTAAATAAGCCATATTTTTCAGGTAGTTTTGGCGACCCCGGCAGGATTCGAACCTGCAACCTGCCCCTTAGGAGGGGGCTGCTCTATCCAGTTGAGCCACGGGGCCAGCCTGTCTGTTGGCTACCCCAATCGCAAACCAAATACAAAGCGGTTTTCCTGAACACTTCCCCCTCTTTCGAATTCCCGCTAAAGGGAATGGGAAATCAGGAGCAGTCCCATGTCGATGAACAGTTTTGGCCATCTTTTCCGCGTCACCACCTGGGGTGAAAGCCACGGGCCTGCGCTGGGCGCGACGGTGGATGGATGCCCTCCGAATGTTCCTGTGACGCCTGAAATGCTGCAGGTCTGGCTCGACAAACGCCGTCCGGGTCAGAACAAGAACACCACACAGCGCAACGAGCCTGACGCGGTGAAGATCCTGTCGGGTGTCTTTGAAGGCAAATCGACGGGCACGCCGATCCAGCTGATGATCGAAAACACTGATCAACGCAGCCGGGACTATGGCGAGATCTCGCAGACCTTCCGTCCGGGACATGCCGACATCACCTATCACCAGAAATACGGCAACCGCGACTATCGCGGCGGCGGGCGTAGTTCGGCACGCGAAACTGCCGCGCGGGTGGCGGCCGGTGGCGTGGCACGTGAGGCTATCGAGGCGCTGGTGCCGGGCCTTGAGATCAAAGGTTATATGACCAAGATGGGCGCGATGGAGATTGATCGCGAGGCCTTTGACTGGGACGCGATTGATCAGAACGACTTCTGGATCCCGCAAGGCGCCGAGGTGGCGCAACAGTGGGAGGACTACCTGCAAGCGCTGCGCAAAGAGCATGACTCCGTGGGCGCTGTGATCGAAGTTGTTGCGCGTGGGGTGCCTGCAGGGATTGGGGCTCCGATCTATGGCAAGCTCGATACGGACCTGGCAGCGGCGATGATGTCGATCAATGCGGTCAAGGCGGTTGAGATCGGTGAAGGCATGGCGGCGGCGGGCCTCAAGGGCTCGGAAAACGCAGATGAGATCTTTATGGGCAATGACGGCCAGCCAGTCTATTCGTCCAACCACTCGGGCGGCATCTTGGGTGGGATTTCCACCGGTCAGGATGTGGTTGTGCGGTTTGCTGTGAAACCGACGTCCTCGATCCTTACCCCTCGCCAGTCGATCCGTAAGGACGGCAGCCCGACCGAAGTCATCACCAAGGGTCGTCATGACCCTTGTGTGGGCATCCGCGCGGTGCCAGTGGCAGAGGCGATGATGGCCTGTGTGATCCTGGATCACCTGCTGCTGCATCGCGGTCAGATCGGTGAAAACCAAGGCAAGATCGGCTGATGGAGGCCCTTCGCGCAGAGCTTCGCGCGATTATTCAACGGGAAATGGAACAAGATCCCGCGCATGACATCGCGCATTTGGATCGGGTTTGGGCGAACGCTCATCGCATTGCCAAGTCTGAGCAGGGCGTGAATCTGCGCGTGCTCTTGGGGGCTACGTATTTCCACGATCTGGTGAACCTGCCCAAAGACGCGCATAACAGGGCCGAGGCCTCTCGGATGTCCGCCGAGAAAGCAGCGCCGTTTCTGACCGACCTTGGGTTCACCTCGGACGAGATCAAAGCGGCGCAACACGCGATTGCGGCCCATAGCTATTCCGCGGGAATTCCACCGGAAAGCTTTGAGGCCGAGATCCTGCGCGACGCTGATCGATTGGACGCTTTGGGGGCCGTTGGGATCGCGCGTACCTTTATGGTGGCGGGAACCATGGGGCGGCCCTTGTTGGACCCCAATGACCCGTTCGCGGCGGATCGAGATCTGGATGATCAGCTTTGGTCGATCGACCACTGGCATCTTAAGCTCTTGCAACTGCCGCATGAGATGGTGACCGAAAAGGGCCGCAAAATTGCGCGTAAGAGGGCGCGCCTTATGCTGGCCTATTTGAAACAATTGGCCAAGGAAATGGATACGGATCTGCCCGACCATTGGGCCAAATTGTTGCAATGATTGATATTCTCTACATCGTTCTCCCGATCTACCTGGCCATCGCGCTTGGCTTCACACTGGTAAAAACCAAAGCGTTTAGTGACAGCGATATGCGCATCATTGGACGCTTTGTGATCAATGTGGCGTTTCCGGCTTTGATCTTTCAGGCGATGGCAACACGCCCCCTGAGCGAGGTTTTGAACGCCGATTACATGCTGCCCTACGCCCTGAGTGGTCTGGCGGTCATGGCAATAAGCTATGTGACGTTTGGCGCACTAGGGTGGGAAACAAAAATTCGCGCGGCAGGCGTGATGGGGTCTAGCTGTCCGAACAATGGTTTTGTTGGGTATGCGTTTTTCCTATTGGCAATGCCGCACCTCGCGCCGGTGATCCTTGCGCTCAATCTGGTGGTTGAAAACCTTCTGATCGTGCCGCTCTGCATGATGCTGATGCGCAGCGCGGAAACCGAGCGCGGTGGGGGGCTTCGGCGGATTGGTCTTATCTTCCTGTCTGTTTTGAAAACGCCTCTGATCATTGCGCTTTTGACTGGGACATTGGTGAACTTCCTAAACATTCCCGTTCCAGGTCCGGCGAAACAGTTCATCAGCATTCTCGCGGCCGCTGCCAGCGCATTGGGGCTCGTCGTGATTGGAGCCGCTTTGGCGTCCCTCCCGCCCGGCACGAGTTTTCTGCGTGCGGGACAGGTTGTCAGCGCCAAGATCCTGCTGTCTCCGGCGATTGCCTTTGCTATCACATATGGGCTTACGGCGGCCGGGGTGATCGCACTGTCGCCTAACCTTTATGCCGCCGTGATCCTGTCTGCGGCGATGCCGACCTTCGGGATCTTTGTCGTCTTTACGCAGCGTCTGAAACTCGAAGGCTTCGCGAGCCTTGTTCTCTTTGGATCGACCCTTGGGGCCTTTGTCACCCTCAGTGCGCTTTTAACTTGGTTAACCTGACCTCTTGTCATTCCGCCGCCTGAGGCGCATGGTCCGCGCGTAGCCCGAAGGATTATTCATGCCCTCCAGTCGCGGTATCCTGTTTAAGGTGATCGCCCTCTTTTTGTTTTCGATCATGGCGTCCCTGGTCAAAGCCTCGGCCCCTCACGTGCCGTCTTACCAAGCGGTGTTTTTCCGGTCGTTTTTTGCAATGCCGATCATTCTGATTTGGCTCGCGCAGCGGCATGATCTGCGAACCGGGTTAAAGACGCAGAACCCCTTTGGGCATCTGTGGCGCGGGTTGATTGGGACCTCAGCAATGGTCATGGGCTTTTCCGCCCTTGGCATACTACCGCTGCCAGAAGTTACAGCGATTGGGTTCGCGGCCCCCTTATTCACGGTTATTCTGGCGGCACTTTTACTGGGCGAGACGATCCGGATTTTTCGCTTAACCGCATTGGCGATCGGCTTGATTGGAGTCGCCATTATCATTGCGCCGCGTCTGACTGTGTTCGAACTGGGCGGTATTGAAAGCATAATGCTGATCGGCGCTCTGTTGGCCCTGGGGTCTGCATTCCTGCGCGCTTTGGCGGTGGTTCATGTAAGGCGCTTGGTCAAGACCGAAGAGACGGCTGCCATCGTCTTTTACTTTTCGCTTACGGCAACCTGTGCGTCTTTGGCGACCATCCCGCTGGGTTGGGTTTGGCCCGAACCGAGAGAGTTTGTTTTCCTGATCTCGGCAGGTTTGGTCGGCGGGGTCGCCCAAATTTTCCTGACAACGGGCTATCGATATGCGCAGGCCAGTACTCTGGCCCCGTTTGACTACCTGTCGATGCTATTCGCCTTGATTATCGGCTATTTCATTTTCGCCGAAGTGCCAACTGTTGCGACCCTCGCGGGGGCGTCAATTGTGATTTTTGCAGGCATTATGATTATCTATCGTGAGCGAAAACTGGGGCTGGAGCGCGGTAAAGCGCGGCCCACGGTGACTCCGCAGGGGTAAATAAAAAGCCGGGCGCTGGGCCCGGCTTTAAAACCTTGAGTTTTACCGCGCTTAAGCCCGCACCAAAGCCTCATAGCTTTCCGCGATATCGCGGGTGATGTCGCCGACCTCGAAGCTGTGCTCTCCGATTTGACCCACAGGGGTGACTTCGGCGGCGGTGCCGGTCAGCCAGCATTGCTCGAACGTGCCGAGTTCTTCTGGCATGATGTGACGCTCATGCACGGTGATGCCTTTGTCCTTCAGCATTTGGATGACGGTCTGGCGTGTGATGCCGTTCAGGATCGCGTCTGGGATCGGCGTGTGGACTTCGCCGTCTTTCACGAAAAAGACGTTCGCGCCGGTCGCCTCGGCCACATAGCCGCGATAGTCGTAAAACAGCGCATCGGAGCAGCCTTTGGCCTCGGCAGCGTGTTTGGACATGGTGCAGATCATGTAGAGGCCTGCAGCCTTGGCAGCCGTCGGGATGGTTTCAGGGGACGGGCGTTTCCATTTCGCGATATCGAGTTTCGCACCCTGGAATTTCGCGTCGCCATAATAGGCGCCCCATTCCCAAACCGCGACAGCAACGCGGACCGGGTTCTTGGAGGAGGCAACGCCCATGTCATCACCCGCGCCACGCCATGCGACTGCGCGCACGTAGGCGTCGGTCAGGCCATTGGCCTCAAGCGCCGCGTATTTTGCAGCTTCGAGTTCTTCGACGGTGTAGGGGATCGGCATATCCAGCATCTCGCCGGATTTCAGCAGACGTTCAGAATGCTCAACGCTTTTGAAGATCTTGCCGTTGTACGCGCGTTCACCTTCGAAAACAGAGCTCGCGTAATGCATTGCGTGGCTTAGGATGTGGACATTCGCCGAGCGCCAATCCACCAGTTCGCCGTCCAACCAGATCTTACCGTCGCGATCATCATATCCGCCTGCCATGGTACACCTTCCCTTAAGCGTCGCCTAAAACACTTTCATTTATGTCCGATCCGGTCATAAATGACTCCAAAACTGGAAATCGCTACCAATTCACTCTTGGAGTGTCAACAAGGCTGACGTACTGTCGGTCTGAGGCTTGCGAAGATAAGAACGGGTCAACGGCAATGGGCGACACTTACGGCGGAGAGAGCCTTTTATTCCTGACGGATGAACAGCTGCGTCAGGGGATTGAGGCGATGTATTTCGCATACCGCGGGTTTACGGCGGATCCGGATCGGATCCTTGCGACGATGGCCTATGGGCGCGCGCATCACCGCGCGATCCACTTTATCAACCGCGCGCCGGGCACGACTGTGACCAATTTGCTCGATATTTTGGGGGTCACGAAACAGTCTCTTAATCGTGTTTTGCGCACCTTGATCGAAGATGGTCTGGTCGAAAGCCACGTCGGAAAGACAGACAAGCGCGAGCGCAATTTGTACCTTACGGAAGAGGGCGTGGCGCTTGAGGCGCGGCTGTCTGATGCGCAAAGGGTGCGGATGCGGGCGGCTTATCGCGACGCGGGGCCCGAGGCGGTTGCCGGGTTCCGGCGGGTGCTCGAGGCCATGATGGACACCGAGATGCGCCGCAAGAATGACGCCCTAAGGGATGGAGGATCCTGATGGACCTAGAGCCACATCTGCTGATCGTTGACGACGACGAACGTATCCGCGGCTTGCTGCAGAAATTCCTGATGCGGAATGGGTTTCTGGTGTCGGCTGCGCGTGATGCGGCCCATGCGCGGCGGATCCTGTCTGGGCTCGAATTTGATATGATCATCCTCGATGTCATGATGCCCGGTGAGGATGGGGTAAGCCTGACAGCGGCCATTCGGGAAACGTCAAAAACGCCGATCATGCTTTTGACCGCCAAAGGGGAAACCGAGGACCGGATCAAGGGGCTCGAGGCTGGGGCGGATGACTACCTTGGTAAGCCGTTTGAACCCAAAGAGCTGCTGCTGCGCATCAACGCGATCCTGCGGCGGATGCCTGAGAAATCCGAGGCGGATCTGGTGCCTAAGGTGCTCAATTTGGGGCCGATCCGCTATGACATCGAACGTGGCGAGATGTGGCAGGGTGATACGCCGGTAAGGCTGACGGCGACGGAAAACCAATTGATGAAGATCTTCTCGGCCTGTCCCGGCGAGGCGGTGAGCCGCGCGAAACTGGTCGAGGATTTGGGTCGTGATCGAGGTCAGGCGCAAGAGCGCGCGGTGGATGTGCAGATCACCCGGCTCAGACGCAAGATCGAGGCGGACCCCAAGCAGCCGCGCTATCTGCAGACCGTGCGCGGGGCGGGCTATATGCTGGCGCCGGATTGAGCGCGCTGCGTGCCGCAGCACGGCCTGCGGCGCGAGTATTTCTGGCAAGATGAAAGCTTAGCGTTGTTCGCAGGGGCCTTCCCAGACGGGCACATGGGTCCAATCTGTGATCTTAACGGCGCCCCAAGTGACGCGGATTGGCTCGGGGTCTTTGTCGCCTAGGGCCAAGAGCCCTTTGCCGCTGAGCAGGTTCACATCACAGTTGCCAGAGTTTTCAAGATCAAGCGTGTCATACCAAGTGAACGTGTAGCCCGCGACGCGATAAGCCTGATCGCGATAGGCAATCGTGAGCGTCAGCCGCCAGCGGTTGCGACCGATGCTTTCGTTCATCGACATCACTTGAACGGATCCATTGGGCGCGAGCGCGAGGCTGGCTTCTTGGCCAAAACCCGCGCCGTGCCAGACGAAATCTTTGATTATGAGTTGCCATCTGTCCGTGTCGATGACCAGATCCGCGTCTCCGTCCTCTTGGCCGGTGAGACGAAAGATCTCGGCGCTGCCATCGCCATCGAGGTCCGAGCTGACCTCAGAAACAGGTTCGGCCCACGCCAGGGTGGCGCTGAGCAGAGAAATTGCCGCTAATAGGGGAATTCGCATCTTGTCAGGCTCCTTATTCTGCGGTTTTGATGCCGCTCATGACCACGCTACTCTATACCCACCCCGATTGTCTCGATCATGTGACGCCAGACGGCCATCCAGAACAGGTGGCGCGTCTTATTTCGATCGAAAAAGCGCTTTCTGATTTCTCGGATCTGGAGCGCCGCGAGGCCCCCAATTGTAAGGATGATGATATTCTGCTGTGTCACCCTGAGAGCTATCTGGAGTTTCTGGTGGCCAATGTGCCGCCCTCTGGCAGCCGGCAGTTGGATGAGGACACGCATATGTCTCCGGGTTCGATCCGGGCCGCACGGCGGGCGGTTGGCGCCAATATCGCGGCGGTGGATGCGGTCTTAGCGGGCGAAGCAGGCAATGCCTTTGTCGCAACCCGGCCGCCCGGGCATCATGCGGAAATCGAAACGCCGATGGGGTTCTGCCTGTTTGGTAATGTGGCGATTGCGGCGCGCCACGCGATGGAGCGCCATGGGCTGAGCCGTGTGACAGTGGTGGATTTTGACGTCCATCACGGCAATGGCACGCAGGCACTCTTGTGGAATGAGCCGCGCGCGCAGTTTTTCTCGAGCCACCAGAGCCCGCTTTGGCCGGGCACGGGCTTTGCCAATGAAACCGGTGGGCATAATAACGTCCATAACATCACCTTCGCGCCTGAATCAGATGGTGCCACGATGCGTGAGGTCTATGAGGCTGAGGTCTTCCCCGCGATTGATCGGTTTCAACCCGAGCTGATCCTGCTCTCGGCTGGGTTTGATGCGCATAAGGATGATCCGCTGGCGCAGCTGAACTGGGATATCGAGGATTTCGTCTGGCTCACGAACCGCTTCTGTCAACTGGCCGACACCCATTGCGAGGGCCGCGTTGTTTCTGCTCTTGAGGGGGGCTATAACATTGAGGCCCTGGGCGAGAGTGTTGCTGCCCATGTGAAGGCCCTTATGGAGAATGCACAATGAGCGAAACGGCTGTTTCCGAGATGTCCTTTGAGCAGGCCATGGCTGAGCTTGAGCAGGTCGTGGGCAAACTCGAGCGCGGCGATGTGGCGCTTGAGGACAGCATCAAGCTTTATGAACGAGGGGCCGAGTTGAAGGCGCGTTGTGAGGCGAAGCTCAAGGAAGCGGAGGAAAAGGTCGCGGCCATCACATTGGATGGCAATGGCGAGCCCTCTGGTCTGAAGCCTGTCGAAGGTCTGTAGAGTGTTTCAAACTCGTTTGCAGGAGGCCGCGACGGCGGTCGAAGCGCATTTGCTGCAGGTGATGGCTCCGATGGGCGATTTGCCTGTTGTCGAGGCGATGCGCTATGCGACGGCCCGCGGCAAACGGTTACGGGCGTTTCTGGTGCTGGAATCGGCGCGGTTGCATGGGATTGACGCGGCGCAGGCGATCTGGCCTGCGACAGCGATTGAGGCGATGCATGCCTATTCCTTGGTGCATGATGATCTGCCCTGCATGGATGACGATGACATGCGGCGCGGTCTGCCGACGGTGCATGTGAAATGGGATTATGCGACGGCGGTTTTGGCGGGGGATGCTCTGCAGACGTTGGCCTTTGAATGTGCCGCGCATACCGAGGTCAGCGACAGCGCCGAGGTACGCGCGGATCTGGCGCTGAGTTTGGCGCGGGCTGCAGGCGCGCAGGGCATGGTTTTGGGGCAGGCCTTGGATATGGCGGCTGAGACCTCTGATGTGCCTCTGACGTTGGAAGAGATCACGGCATTGCAAGCGGGTAAGACCGGGGCGCTTTTTGCCTGGTCGGCAACTGCCGGTGCACGGATGGCGGGGGCGGATACAGCTCCGCTTAAGGCCTATGCAGATGCCTTGGGTTTGGCCTTTCAGATCTGGGATGACGTTCTGGATATCGAAGGGGATGCTGAGAAGGTCGGTAAGACTCTGGGCAAGGATGAAAAGGCCGGAAAGGCGACTTTTGTGTCACTTTTGGGCATGGATGCGGCGAAATCTCGCGCCCGCGACCTTGTTGAATCCTGTGCCAGCGCCCTAGATCCTTATGGTAGCGATGCCGATACCTTGCGAGACGCCGCCCGCTTTGTTATCGCGCGGGACAGCTAAATTTGGGGACCAGCCATGTCGGCCAGACCAGACACGCCTCTGCTTGACCGGGTGAACAAGCCCGAAGACCTCAAGCACCTCAGCGACGCCGAATTGGCGCAATTGGCAGATGAGTTGCGCACCGAGACGATTTCAGCCGTCTCTGAGACAGGTGGGCATTTGGGCGCGGGGCTTGGCGTTGTCGAGCTGACCGTGGCGCTGCATGCGGTGTTTGACACGCCCAAGGACAAGCTGATTTGGGACGTGAGCCACCAATGCTATCCGCATAAGATCCTGACTGGGCGTCGGGATCGTATTCGTACTTTGCGCATGAAGGATGGGCTGAGCGGGTTCACGAAACGCTCTGAGTCTGTGTTTGATCCTTTTGGCGCTGCTCATTCTTCGACGTCGATTTCCGCGGCCTTGGGTTTTTCCGTCGCGCGCGATCTGGGCGGTCAGTGCGAAGGCGGTTTGGGCGATGCGATTGCGGTGATCGGCGATGGCTCGATTTCCGCGGGCATGGCTTATGAGGCGATGAACAATGCGGGCCATTTGGGCAAGCGCTTGTTTGTGATCCTCAATGACAACGACATGTCGATTGCGCCTCCTGTGGGGGCGATGTCGTCTTATCTGAGCCGTCTCTATGCGGGTGAGCCGTTTCAGGAATTAAAAGCGGCGGCCAAGGGGGCTGTGTCTTTGTTGCCGGAACCCTTCCGCGAAGGGGCCAAACGCGCCAAGGATATGCTGAAGGGCATGACGGTTGGCGGCACGCTTTTTGAGGCGCTGGGCTTTTCCTATCTGGGTCCGATTGATGGGCACGATATGGAGCAGCTTTTGCCTGTGTTGCGCACGGTGCAGGAACGGGCGACCGGGCCGATGTTGCTGCATGTGGTGACGCAGAAGGGCAAGGGTTATGGGCCGGCCGAGGCTGCGCGGGATAAGGGGCACGCGACGGCGAAATTTGACGTGCCGACCGGCAAACAGCAAAAAGCGCCGAGCAACGCGCCAAGCTACACAAGCGTCTTTGGCCAGACCCTGACCGAGATGGCGGCTGAGGACGATAAGATCGTCGCAGTGACGGCGGCGATGCCGGATGGCACTGGCTTGAACCTCTTTGCGGAACGCTACCCGAGCCGGTGCTTTGATGTGGCCATTGCCGAGCAGCATGGGGTGACCTTCTGCGCGGGGCTCGCGGCGGGGGGTATGAAGCCCTTCTGTACGATGTATTCGACCTTCCTGCAGCGCGGCTATGATCAGGTCGTGCATGATGTGGCGATCCAGCGTTTGCCGGTACGTTTCGCGATTGACCGAGCTGGGCTTGTGGGTGCCGATGGGGCGACACACGCGGGCAGTTTTGACATCGCCTATATGGCGAACCTGCCGGGCATGGTTGTCATGGCGGCGGCGGATGAGGCTGAGCTTAAGCATATGGTCGCAACAGCCGTGGCGCATGATGAGGGCCCGATTGCTTTCCGCTATCCACGTGGCGAAGGCGTGGGTGTCGAGCTGCCTGAACGCGGCGAGGTGCTGGAGATCGGCAAAGGCCGTATGATCCAAGAGGGCAAACGTGTGGCGCTCTTGTCCTTTGGCACACGTTTGGAAGAGGTGCGCAAGGCGGCGGAATCTTTGTCGGCCAAAGGCATCACGCCAACGATTGCGGATGCGCGTTTTGCTAAGCCTTTGGACCGCGACATGATCCTGAGCCTTGCGGCGAACCACGAAGCTCTGATCACCATCGAAGAAGGTGCGGTTGGTGGCTTTGGCTCTCATGTGGCGCAGCTTTTGGCTGAAGAGGGCGTCTTTGATGGCGGCCTCAAGTACCGCTCGATGGTGCTGCCGGATATCTTTATCGATCAGGCCAGCCCGCGTGACATGTATGAAGTCGCTGCGATGAATGCCGAGCAGATCGAGACCAAGGTTCTGGATACTCTAGGCATCGCGCAAATCGGTAACAAAAGCGCCTGAGGCCACGCTAGGTTTTGAGTATTTTTGGCAAGATGAAACCTATTTGGTTTCTTCTTCAAGCATGGCGTGCAGGGCTGATTTGAAGTCTGGGTATTTGAGCGCCACGCCCAGCTCGTCCTTGATGCGATCATTGCGCACGCGTTTGCTGTCGGAATAGAAGCTGCGGGCCATTGGGCTCATGTCTGCGTCTTCGAAGGGCACGGCGGGTGGGGGCTCCATCCCGAGCAGGTGCGCGGCGTATTCCAGAACCACTTCTGGCGGCTGGGGGTCGTCATCGCAGACGTTGTAGATGCGGCCCGGGTTGGGCGCGTTGATCGAGGCCTCAAGAACCTGCGCGATGTCTTCCACATGGGTGCGCGAGAAGATCTGGTTCTTTTTGATCACGCGCTGGGCGACGCCCTTGCGCAATTTCGCAAAAGGGCCGCGGCCGGGGCCATAGATGCCTGCCAGACGAAAGACGTGGACCGGCAGCTCAGGAATATTCAGCCACTCTTTCTCCGATTTCACACGGCGCTGACCGCGCACGGTGGCGGGTTCAGTTGGGGAGGTCTCATCGACCCAACCGCCGTCATGATCTCCGTAGACGCCCGTGGTGGAGAGATAGCCGACCCACTCAAGCTTGGGCGCAACTTTGGCGATGGCTGCATAAGCCTGACGCAGGATTGGATCGCCCTCGGCATCTGGGCCTGCAGATGTCAGAAGGTGGGTGGCTTCAGAAAGTGGTCTTTCCAAATCGCAAGGCCAAAGCAGTGGCTCAACCCCCTGTGCTTTAAGCTGCGCGAATTTCTCAGGTTTTCGGGTCGTTCCGATCACGCGCCAGCCTTGCGGCACCAGTCGGTCTGCGAGGGCCTGTGCGGAAAATCCATGTCCGAGGGATAGGAGTGTCTTGCTCATGCGCTTCAACCTGATCTTTTGCGCCCTTGGTTACAAGGCCGCGACGCTTGATTTTGCTTCAAAAAGCAGGTCATTTTGCCTCATGAGTAAAGATCAAGCACCTGGACTAGGGGCCGCCTACGCGCTGCAGACGCCTGAAGATTCCGTCCGCCTCTATGCCGATTGGGCCGACAGTTATGACAGCGACTTCGTGGCGACGTCAGACTATATCCTGCATATTCAGGTCGCCCGTATGTTTGCGCAGCAGGGCGGGGACGGGCCAGTTCTGGATATAGGCGCGGGCACAGGGATACTCGCAGAAGCACTGGCGCAGAGCAAAATTAGTCCGATTGACGCGACCGATATCTCTCAGGAAATGCTCGATGTTGCTGAGGCCAAAAACATCTATCGCACCCTCTTTACCGGAGACCTCACGCAGCGCCTTCCGGTTGAGGACGGCACCTATAGTGGAATCGTCAGTTCAGGCACATTCACCCATGGCCATGTTGGCCCGGACGCGCTTGACGATGTGATGCGGATCACGAAACCGGGCGGGTTGCTTTGCTTGTCGATCAATGCCGAACACTACGAGGCGCAGGGGTTTGCGGCCAAGATCGAGAGTTTGATGCCTCAGATCTCTGATCTGCAGCTGCCGCAACTTCCGATCTATGGGCCAAATAGCACGTCAGACCACAAAGACGATCTGGCCGTCATCGCGACCTTCCGCAAAGCCTGATTTCATCTTGCCAAAAATACTCAAATTCTGACCGATACCTCAGGTAGCAAGCATCTCGTCTGTGCGCATACATCGCATCCCTGCGTAAAACCCGTCCAGAATATCCTGAAACACCGCAGGCGCACCCTCGACGCGCGAAAACAGCGTGGCCATGCTTTGCACTTTACGCGCATCTACCGGTCCTAAAACCGCCTCAGGCGCGGCCCCTCGATGGGCCATAAGGGCCATGCACAATTCAACCAAGCGCGGTCCCAACAACGGATGTGCCAAATAAAAACGAGCCTCGCTGAGGTCAGCGAGGCCGTATTTGACTGATTTTACCGATGTCCCAAGGCCACGCAGTTGTGGGAACTCCCACCAGATCCAATGGCTCAGCTTTAGGCCTGCCCGCATTTCGGACAGGGCCTTGGCGTGGGTCAGCTCCTGAGGGCCGAGAAATCGTTCTAAATCATTTGGTCCGTTCAACGTCCCTTCCAAACCGGATCGCGCTTTTCGGCAAAGGCCTTGGCGCCCTCCAGCTGGTCCTCACTGGCATAAAGCACATCCACCGTGCGCAGCTGGCGTTTGGTGATGCGGTTCATCGCATCCTGGAACTTGCTGTCTTCGGCGTCGCGCACAACTTCTTTGATCGCAGCATAGACCAGCGGCGGGCCCGAGGCCAAGAGGCGCGCGAGTTCCCAGGCGCGGTCCATCAGTTGATCGGCGGGTACGATTTCATTGACCAGACCCCAGCGGTTGGCTTCTTCGGCGTCAAACCAACGGCCGGTCAGCAGAAGTTCCATCGCGATGTGATAAGGAATGCGCTTTGGCAGTTTGATCGACGCGGCATCCGCCACCGTGCCCGACCGGATTTCGGGAAGGGCAAAGGTCGCGTGGTCCGCGGCGATGATCATATCGGCAGAGATCGCCAATTCCAGGCCGCCACCACAGGCGATGCCGTTGACAGCTGCGATCACCGGTTTGTTCAGATCGCGCAATTCCTGCATGCCGCCGAAACCGCCAACGCCATAGTCGCCGTCGACTTCGTCACCATCAGCCGCGGCCTTCAGATCCCAGCCCGGGCAGAAGAATTTCTCGCCACCGCCGGTGATGATGGCAACGCGCAGTTCTGGATCGTCGCGGAAGTCCGCAAAAACCTGTCCCATGATGCGGCTCGTGGCCAGGTCAATCGCATTGGCCTTGGGGCGGTCCAGCGTGACTTCGAGGATCGCGCCTTCGCGGCGGGTTTTGACGGGGCTGTCGGTCATATCGTTTGTCCTTCCAACGAAAATGGGTCGAAATCCGCATCCTTATGCGGTGTGTATTCCGCCCAAAGCGCTGCATCTTTCGCAGCCTTCGGGCCAAGGGTTCTTTCAATCACGGCGAGGCTCATATCCATGCCAGCAGAAACGCCGGATGAGGTCAGGATATTGCGGTCCTCAATCCAGCGGGCTTCGGGTTGCCAATTGATTCCGGCGGGCGAGTGATCAACCACCCAATCAAACGCACGTTTGTTTGTTGTGGCACGGCGGCCGTGCAGAATGCCCGCACTCGCCAGCAAAAGCGATCCCGTGCAAACGCTGGTCACCAGCTCTGCCTGTGCCGCCGCTTTGTTGAGCCAGCTCAGCAAGACCTCATTGTGGCGCGCAGACCGCGTGCCCTTGCCGCCCGGAACCAACAGGATGTCATAGCGGATCGGATCGGCAATCGAATAATCGGGCACGACCTTCGGACCGCCCGAGGATTTCACTTCTGCGCGCGTTTCTGCGACAGTCAGGATTTCAAACGCATCGCGGTGCATCGAAAACATCTGAAGCGGCCCGAACAGGTCGAGCATTTCAAAGTCTGGAAAGATCACCGCTCCGATTTTGCGCATGGGTTAGTCCTTACGGCGGATCAACGCGTCGACCGCAACCGCAGTTTCAGCGGTGCAGAGCAGCGGGTTGATCTCGATCTCCTCGAGCCCTTCGGCGTATGCCATGACATAGTCCTGCACAGCGCGGATGGCTGCAAGCACGGAAGGCATATCCGCAGGCGCCGCGCCGCGATAGCCGTTGAGCTGCTTCGCGATGCGTAGCTCTGAGAGGGCCTCGGTGATCTCGGCATCACTGGCAGGCACCAGCAAAGAGCGTCCGTCCTGCAGAAGTTCGGTCAGAGTGCCACCTGCCGCGAGCGTTAGGACAAAGCCGTGAGCCGGATCTTTGACAACACCAACCAAGAGTTCGGCAATGGTGCCGTCCACCAGCTCTTCGACCAGCCATGTCTCGCACGGCATGGCGTGGGCTGCGGCAATGGCCTCTTCCTTTGTGCCACGTGCCAGATAGACGCCACCCACGTCGGACTTGTGGGCGAGGCCTTCGGCTTTGATCACGCAGGGCATGCCGACCGCGTCGATGGCTGCGGGCAGGGCGTCTTTGCCCGGGGCCTGCTGCGCTTTGGGGATGCGTAGGCCAAAGCCTGCGAGGGCGGTTTTGGCCTCTGCTTCGTTGACCAAGTCTGGCGTGACCGTCGGGGTCGGCAAAAGCAGGGGGGCACGCTCTTCGCTTGGGCTCATCGCTGCGGCTTCGCAGGCGGCCATGGCCTCATTTAGGCCGGAAAAGGCGACGATGCCGGCTGCGGTCAGCTCATTGGCCAGGTCTTCGGGCAAAAGTTCCGGCAGGGTGGCGACAAGGCCAAAGTTGCCACCGGTTTGCTCTTTGGCAGCAATCAGGGCTTTGACGGTTTCGAGCCAGTCCTCGGGGTCTCCGCGATCCGTGCGGGGCAAGTCGAGGATCAGCATGGTCATCGCGAGCTGAGGGTCTGTCATTGCCGCGAAGGTTTTGGTCAGGGCAGGAACATCGCGCCAGATATAGGTGTGGTAATCCAGTGGGTTGGCCAAAGCGACCATCGGGCCGAGGGCTTCGCGCAGGTCGGTTTTCTGGCGCTCATTCAGCGGTGGAAAGACAAGATCACGGCCATGAGCGGTATCGGCAGCGAGGCTGGCTTCGCCGCCAGAGCAGCTCATCGTTGCAATCGTATTGGACGGCAGAGGCCCCGTCACATGCAACAGCTTCAACGTTTCAAGGAAGGACGCGAGGTCATCCAGCCGCGCAATCCCAAGACGTTTCAAAAGCGCTGCGGCGCCTGCGTCTCCGCCCGCAAGCGAGGCAGTATGAGACACAGTCGCCGCCTGCGCCTGCGCAGACTTACCAACTTTGATGGCAACAATCGGCTTGTTCACGGATTTCGCGTAAGCCGCGAGCTCTTCCCAAGCGCGCAGGTCGCCGAAGCCTTCAATATGCAGACCCAGGGCCGTAACGCGCGGATCATCCAACAGCCCGCGGCCAAGTTCTGCAATGCCGATCTGAGCCTGATTGCCGGCTGTGATCATATAGGCGATCGGCAGGCCTCGGTTCTGCATGGTGAGGTTGATGGCGATGTTGGAGCTTTGAGTGACGATGGCGACACCTGTTTCAGCGCTTTGCCCGCCTTGCTGGTCGGGCCACAGCAGCGCGCCATCGAGATAGTTGATAAACCCATAGCAATTCGGGCCGAGGATAGGCATGTCTCCGGCGGCGGCCAGCAGTTGGTCTTGCAGGCCGGCTGCGTTTTCGTCCTCGGCAGAGGCCTCAAGGAAGCCCGAGGCAAAACAGACCGCGCCGCCTGCGTTCATGGCGGACAATTGACCGACCAGATCGACAGTGATGAACCGGTTCACGCCGAGGAAAACGGCATCTGGCGCGGAAGGCAGAGCTGCGAGATCCTTGAAGACAGGCAAGCCCGCAAGCTCTTCGGCCTTGGGGTGTACGGGCCAGATCTCGCCCTGAAAGCCCATCTTTTGGCATTGTTCGATGACAGCCGCACACCAGGCACCGCCACCGACGACGGCTATGGATTTCGGGCGGAGAAGACGAGAAAGATCTCGGGTCATGTCTTTGGCTCACTGTTGCGCAGAAGGTTCGTGCCTCCGGCGGGGATATTTTTGGCAAGAGAATAAGGTTTTCTTAACCAAGTCTCTGCATCTTCATTTTGCGGTACAGGCGGGGACGCCGATGGCCGTGCAAGGGAAAGAGGTTTTCTTTCTTGGGGGTGCCAGAAGGCGCCCCTTTTTCTCTTGCCAAAAATATCCCCGCCGGAGGCAGTCTTAGGGTGCGTCTGCGCGGTCCAGATGACCCAGATCGCGCGTGGGTTCGATGATGTCCCTGACCCGTTGTTTCAGCTCTTTGGCGTCTGGAAAGCCGCCGTCGCGTTTGCGTTCCCAAAGGAGCGCGTCGTCGAGGGTGATCTCAAACACGCCGCCGATCTCGCCGGGCACCAAAGTGACTCCGCCGAGATCGTCTTTGAAGGTCTGCAAAAGCTCTTGGGCCATCCACCCAGCACGCAAAAGCCAGTTGCACCCGATGCAATAGGTGATCGTCACAACTGGCTTTGCGGCGGTGGTATCGCTCATGATCAGGCGCCGACCGGACGCAGCATTTCGCGGCTGATGATGTGGCGCTGGATCTCGGAAGTGCCTTCCCAGATACGCTCCACACGCGCGTCGCGCCAGATGCGTTCCAGAGGCAGCTCGTCCATCAGGCCCATGCCGCCGTGGATCTGGATCGCTTCATCGGCAATCATCGCCAGCGCTTCGGTCGCCTTGAGTTTCGCCATGGACATGTCGGACTCAGTCACGGTGCCTTGCTCAAACTTCCAGCCGCCGTTCCAGGTCAGAAGCTCTGCGGCTTTCAGCTCGGTCGCCATGTCGGCCAGTTTGAAGGATACACCTTGGAACTTACCGATCTGTTGGCCGAACTGTTTGCGTTCCGCGCAATAGTCGATGGAATGCTGCAGCGCACGTTCCGCGCGGCCCAAGCAGGTTGCTGCGACTTGCAGACGGGTTGCGCCCAGCCAGTCGTTGGCCACTTGGAAGCCCTTGTGGACTTCGCCCAGAACCGCGGATGCTGGCAGGCGGCAGTCGTCAAATTCCAGTACCTGGTTGGTGTAGCCACGGTGGGAGACGTTGCAATAGCCTTCGCGGACGGTGAAGCCCGGGGTGCCTTTGTCGACGAAGAAGGCCGTGATCAGTTTCTTTTTACCGCGTGGGGTGTCTTCTTCGCCGGTCGCCATGAAGACGATCGCAAATCCTGCGATGTCGGCGTGCGAGATAAAGTGTTTCGTGCCGTTCAGGATCCAGTCGTCGCCGTCTTGGCGTGCGGTAGCCTTCATGCCGCGCAGGTCGGAACCCGCGTCTGGCTCGGTCATTGCAAGGCAATCCCAGGTCTCGCCCTTCATGCAAGGGTAGAGATACTTCTCTTTTTGCTCATCGGTGCCCGCGAGCAGGATATTGGAGGGGCGCGCAACGCCGGTCCAGTGCAGCGCATAGTTGGTGCGGCCGAGTTCTTTTTCATACATCAGCCAAGTCAGCGTATCGAGACCCGCGCCGCCGACTTCTTCGGGCATGTTCGCCGCATAGAGGCCCGCTTCCATCGCCTTTTGCTGAATGTCTTTGATGACGTCCATATCCAGATGCCCGGTGCGTTCGATTTCCGCTTCATGCGGGTAGAGTTCATTCTCTACGAAAGCACGCACCGTATCTTGGATCATTTGTTGTTCTTCAGTGAGGCCGAAGTGCATGGCAGAATCTCCTTAGTTATTGCGCGCAACATGCCGCTCTTGACCAAGGATATCGTGCAGGATTAGATCAAAATTATGCCAAATTGGACAAAATCAACATCCGAGACCGAGACTTTCGATATCCTGCTGTTTGACGGATTTTCGAACCTATGTCTTGCCAATACGATTGAACCGCTCAGGGCGGCTAATATGATTTCGGCAAAGCCTTTGTATCATTGGCGGATCCTGACTTTGTCGGGAGAGCCTGCGACCAGTTCGAGCGGTCTGCGCGTGACTCCGGATGCTCCGCTTGGACAACTCTCTGGGGCTCTGTTGGCCGTGATGCCCTCATACGGATTTCGCGAGCTCGCAGGGTGGCGCAGTCAAGCGGCATTGCGGGCCGCGGCCTCGCGATATCCGGTGATTGCCGGGCTGGATACGGGCGCTTGGCTGATGGCGACAGCCGGACTCTTGGCGGGTTATCGGGCCACCATCCACTGGGAGGAACTGACGGGATTTGCCGAAAGGTTTTCTGACATTGAAACGGTGCGCGAACGCTTTGTGATCGATCGGGATCGTATTACGTGCTCGGGCGCACGCGCCGCGTATGATTTGACCCATCATTTGATTGGAGAAACCCATGGACAGGCGCTGGCATTGGAAGTGGGGCAGCTTTTGATGGCACGAGACCGTTCAACAAGCGGGGAAGTCACGACGGTGGATCAGGCGATTTCTATGATGGCAGCAAATCTGGAAATGCCGCTCACGATCGGAGAGGTTGCCCGGCATTGCGGCCAGACCCAAAAGGCTTTGGAAACACGCATGCAGGCGACCTATGGGGCCAGCCCACGCACGATTTATCGCCGGCTTCGCCTTAATCAAGCTCGCAAACTCTCGCGAGAAACCAGCTTGTCGGTGCGCGAGATAGCGTTGCGGTGCGGGTATGATGATCCGTCGGCCTTTACGCGCGCATTCAAGTCAGAATTTGGAACGACACCGCGCAACCTCCGCTCCGCGGATGTTGCCTGACGGGTTTTCGCTTTGGCTTGAAAGAGAATTCGCAAAAGCTTCATTTTCACATGCTTGAACCGACCAAAGTCTCGTGACAGAGTGCGACATGGAGCAACAAAAATTAAAAACATGGGCCGAAAGCGCCCCCCGCCTCATCAACACAGCCGCTGGCCGCACCCCTGCCGATTTGGTGATCAAATCAGGCCGCTGGGTGAATGTGCATACGCGCGAAATTCTAGACGATCATGACATTGCGATTGCCGAGGGCCGCATCGCTTATGTTGGTCCTGATGCCAGCCATTGCATTGGCGAAGACACCGAGATCATCGAGGCCGAGGGACGCTATATGATCCCGGGCCTCTGCGACGGGCATATGCATATTGAATCGGGCATGCTGACGCCTGCTGAATTTGCCCGCGCGGTGATCCCTCATGGCACGACCACGATGTTTACGGACCCGCATGAGATCGCGAATGTCTTGGGCCTTGAGGGCGTGCGCATGATGCATGACGAGGCGATGATGCAACCCGTCAATATCTTCACGCAAATGCCAAGCTGCGCGCCGTCGGCACCGGGGCTCGAAACCACCGGCTATGAGATCACGCCTGACGATGTCACCGAGGCCATGAGCTGGCCCGGTATCATCGGTTTGGGCGAGATGATGAACTTCCCCGGCGTGATCAACGCTGATCCCAAGATGCTCGCGGAAATGGCCGCGACGCAGGCGGCTGGCAAGACCATCGGCGGCCACTATGCCTCGCCCGATCTGGGTCCGAATTTCCACGCCTATGCAGCCGGAGGCCCTGCGGATGATCATGAAGGTACATGCGAGGCCGATGCGATCATGCGGGTGCGTCAGGGGATGCGCTCGATGATGCGGTTGGGGTCTGCGTGGTATGACGTCGAAACCCAGATCACAGTGGTGACGGAAAAGGGGCTGGATCCTCGGAACTTCATCCTGTGTACGGATGACTGCCACTCGGGGACTTTGGTCAATGACGGCCATATGAACCGCGTCGTGCGTCATGCGATTGACTGTGGATGCGACCCTGTGGTGGCGCTTCAGATGGCGACGATCAATACGGCGACGCATTTCGGATTAGAGCGTGAATTAGGCTCTATTACGCCCGGAAGGCGCGCAGATGTGATCCTGACGTCCGAACTGAAAACGCTCCCGATTGAGCATGTGATTGCCCGCGGCGTGACCATCGCGAAGGACGGAGAAGGGTTGGTGGATTGCCCTCATCTTGAGTGGCCGGATCATGCGCGCCAGACGGTGCATCTGGGCAAAAATCGCGTTGCAGAGGATTTCTACATCAAAGCACCAGAGGGTGCGAATGCGGTGACGGCGAATGTCATCGGCGTCTTAGAAAATCAAGCGCCCACGAAGGCGTTGAAGGCCGAACTGGCGGTTGAAGATGGCCTCGTTCAAATGGACGTCGACAAAGACGTGTGTCAGATCGCTCTGGTCGAACGCCACCAAGCGCTGGGCACCACGGTGAATGGGTTCGTCAGCGGCTTTGGCTATGAGGGGCGCATGGCCATGGCTTCGACGGTCGCGCATGACAGCCACCATATGATCGTCGTCGGCACCAGCCACGAAGACATGGCCCTGGCGGCCAATCGCTTGGGAGACGTCGGCGGCGGGGTAACCGTCTTTAAGGACGGCAAAGAGATCGCTTTGGTCGAACTGCCGATTGCCGGCCTCATGTCTGATGAACCCGCGAAAATAGTCTCTGCAAAGGCGCAAAACATGGTTGAGGCCATGGAGGCTTGCGGCTGTACCCTGAACAATGCCTACATGCAGCATTCGCTCTTGGCGCTGGTTGTGATCCCTGAAATCAGGATCAGCGACCTTGGCCTTGTTGATGTGACGAAATTTGAAATGACTGATGTGATTGAGGCCGCGCAATGACGCCCGTATCTCTTCCGATTGAAACCGTTGTGGCGACACCGACCGAAAGCTTCACCGATGCGAAGGCCGCGGTTGACCGCCTCTGCAGCCTTTATGCGGAGGCTACCAAATTTCTGACGCAGAAATTCACGACCACCCTGGCCAATGGCCCGGAAGGTCGCCGGATCCGTGCGTTTTACCCAGAGATCCGGATCACCACGACCAGCTTTGCAGGCATCGACAGCCGCCTGTCCTTTGGCCATGTCGCCGAACCCGGCGTCTATGCAACCACCGTCACTCGCCCCGACCTGTTCCGGCACTATCTGGAACAGCAGATTGGTCTCCTGATCGAGAACCACGGGGTTGGCGTTGAAATCGGCTATTCAGACACGCCCATTCCGGTGCATTTCGCAGTGCCCAGCGATGTCGAAGTCCCTCAGATGGGCTCCGCCAGCTTTCCGTTGCGCGACATCTTTGATGTGCCGGATCTCGACACAACAAATGATGACATTGTGAATGGTGTGGATGTGACCAAGGATGGCGAAGCGCATCCTTTGTCCCCGTTCACGGCGCAACGTGTAGATTATTCTTTGGCACGTCTGGCACACTATACGGCGACCGCGCCCGAGCATTTCCAGAACCATGTTCTTTTCACGAACTACCAGTTCTATTTCAGCGAGTTTGAGGCCTATGCCCGCAAAATGCTCGCAGATCCCGACAGCGGCTATACGAGCTTTGTCTCGACTGGAAACCACGAGATCACGACGGCGGATGCCGAGATCCCGATGGTCGAGAAACAGCCGCAGATGCCGACCTACCACTTGAAACGCAAAAACGGCTCAGGGATCACTTTGGTCAATATCGGGGTCGGCCCGTCAAACGCGAAAACGGCGACCGACCATATCGCGGTTTTGCGTCCGCATGCCTGGTTGATGGTCGGTCACTGCGCAGGCCTCAGAAATTCCCAGAGCCTTGGCGATTTTGTCCTCGCCCATTCCTACTTGCGCGAAGATCACGTGCTGGATGACGACCTGCCGATCTGGGTGCCGATCCCGCCGCTTGCGGAAATTCAGGTCGCGCTGGAGAACGCCGTGGCCGATGTCACCGAACTTTCGGGTTTTGAGCTGAAACGCATTATGCGGACGGGCACTGTTGCCACCATCGACAACCGCAACTGGGAACTGCGCGAGACCTCGGGTCCCGTACAGCGCCTTAGCCAGTCGCGCGCGGTAGCTTTGGACATGGAGAGCGCAACGATTGCCGCAAATGGGTTCAGGTTCCGTGTGCCCTACGGCACGCTGCTTTGCGTTTCCGACAAGCCCCTTCACGGAGAGCTCAAACTGCCAGGCATGGCCAGCGACTTTTACAAGACGCAAGTTGCGCGCCATTTGTTGATTGGAATCCGTGCGATGGAGTCCCTGCGGGATATGCCTCTGGAACGTTTGCATTCGCGGAAATTGCGGTCATTTGACGAAACCGCCTTCCTCTGATGCAAATTTTCTGTGGATAACCCGACGAAACTTGCGATTTTCGGCTGATTTCAACGTCAATCGCTCAGCATTTCGTTGTGTTCGTCGCGAAAAGCCCTTTAAATGTTGGCGATGAGGCCCAAAACACGGGCAGACTTAAGGAGACCATAAAATGGCAAAACCGATGACCAAAACTCAGCTCGTCGCCGCTCTGGCCGAGGAAATGGGGTCTGACAAAAAATCCGCTGGTGCAGCTCTGGACGCCGTATGCGCGCTGATCACCCGCGAAGTTTCCGGCGGTGGTGCTGTCACCCTGCCAGGTGTTGGTAAAATCTACTGCCGCGAGCGCCCAGAGCGCATGGTGCGCAACCCAGCCACCGGCGAGCAGATCAAGAAAGAAGCAGACAAGGTCGTGAAAATGACCATCGCCAAAGCGCTGAAAGACAGCGTTAACGGCTAAGCTCTGGCTTCCCTGTTTATGAGAGAGGGTCGCTTCGGCGGCCCTTTTCTTTTGCCGCATCGCCATATTCCAGCCAAGCGCGATGATCGGGCGAAAGATGGGTGTCCATCATTGCGTCATATGCGGCTATCTCTTCGGTCGCCAGCACGTCTTCCCACTGTCCCAGCGTACCGCTGTGGAAGAAGCCTGCGTCTGATTTGAAAAATCCCTTGCCGCCAGACGGGGCAAAACGTTCCGCATGGGCTTTCATATTTTCAAAGGTCGCGGCTTGGATGAGCTTTTCCATCTGATCTGCTGGATGATCCACGCCCAGAATTGAGGCGACTTGGGCCACGCAGCCCGTGAGGTCTCGGGTCATATCCGCGTAGTGGAACAGCGTCACATTTGGCTGGTCGGCGACCCTAAGCGCCGCTTCATAATGCCGAAGGATATGGGCAAGCGGCATAAAATCCATGTCGAACCCCTCGGGGCCACCATCTAGAAACCGGCGAAACGCTATGCGGTCCGGATCTTCTTCGGGGTACCACATGTCAAAGAGCCGGAGTGGCACATTGCGCACGTGATGCCTGAATGAGATATGCGCATCCAACGGGTGGCGAAAAACGCAAAGGTACTGGACGTTCTCATCCAAAGGCAGCCCGTCTATCGGCGTATGGCTTTTCATGCTGCGGCGATGCTCCATCGCCTCGAGGTGTGCTGCCACGTCGTCCATGTCACGCATCCTAATGTCGACCCATGGCATCTTGATCGACAGATCAGTCTCGATCTCGGGGTTGCCAGAGAACAGTAAAGCCACGATCGTTTGCATCCAAGTGGTGCCGCATTTCGGAGGCGTCACGACAATCACGTCATCAGAGCGCAGCGTCACCCGATCCCAGCGGCGATTGTCCGTCAAAGGGCCGAGATAAAGCTGTCGTGCCATATTGAAGCCTCCGGGTTACGCTGTGTCTATGACCCGCCGCAAAATCGTCAGCGCGTCGGCGGTCTCTTCCTCGTTCATACCACAATAGCCCAGAACCAAGCCGTTCCCTTTGGGCGTTCCCGCATAAAAGCGTGACAAGGCCTGAACTGTGACGCCTGCATACGCGGCCATCTCTTCGATGTGGAGGTCGTTTAGATGAGGTTTCAAGTGTAGCGCGATCTGCATGCCCGCCTGATGGTCTTTGACCGCTCCGACATCCTCAAAATCCCGCGCGAGGGCCTCAAGCAGGAACGCACGCCTGCGCCCATAGTGCCGCCGCACACGCCGAAGGTGGCGATAGAACTCACCACTTTGCATGAACTCCGCCAAAGGCGCTTGCGGCGTTACGCTGGCGCGGCTGCCAAAGCGTCGGAGCATCTCTGCAAAACGATCTCGCAACGCCAAAGGAGGGATGACGTAGCCCAAGCGCAAGCCAGAGGAAAACACCTTGGAAAAGCTGCCCACATAGATCGTGCGATTGAGGTCATCAAACCCCGCCATCGCAGGGATCGGTCGTCCGGCAAAGCGAAACTCGCTGTCGTAATCGTCTTCCACGATCCAGCTTTGTGTCGCGGTGGCCCAGGCCAGAAATTCTTGGCGACGGTTGGCAGACATTGTGCCGCCTAGGGGATATTGGTGGGAAGGCGTTAGCACCACAAAGGCCGCCTCTTGGTCGGGCACGCAGGCGCCCTGATCGTCCAGCGCCATATCAACCGTACGCATCCCCATGGCTTCGACTTGCCGTCGCATTGGCTGATATCCCGGGTTTTCCAAGGCGATCGGATCCCCCGCTTTGCTCAGGGCGCGCAGGCACAGTTCCAGGCCCTCAATAGATCCTGCGGTGACAAAGATCTGCTCTGGAACCGCCCGCACCCCGCGCCACTCCCGCACATGCTCGGCAATGGCCTCGCGCAGGGCCGGAAACCCTTGCAGCGACTGCGAAACCAAAAGATCCTCGGGTCGCTTGCGCGCCACCCGCGCAACGGTTTTGGCCCAGGCACGATAAGGAAAAAGACGCATGTCTGGATTGCCTGACAGAAATCCATAAGGGGCATCCTCGGGTGGAAGGCTATTCAGGCCGGTCGGTGCAGGCACCACGTCAATTTCAGGTGTCTCCACGACACAGACCTCATAGCCCGCCCCTTGTCGGCCTTCGATATAGCCCTCGGCCACCAGCTGTTCATAGGCCGTGACAACCGTCGAGCGCGATACGCCCAACTCTTCGGCAAAGCTCCGCGTTGGCGGGAGTTTCGTGCCTTTCGGTTTGGTCCCTTTGCGAATGTCCTGACGCAAGGCGTCGCAGATCTGCTCAAAGACTGGGGTCTTTTTGCTACGGTCGATGGTGAAGGCAAGCCAGGTCGATGACATCAGATTGGTCTGTTTGAAAAGTCAAAAATTGGGTGTTTATTCAAGTCCTATATCATGTGAGGTGAGGCGAAACATCAAGGACGATCTCATGACGCGCAAAAATCACCTCGGCCAACCCATCGGAGAAGACGTGCCTGGTTGGACCGGTGCAAAATGGCCAGAGCGCGGCGTGCTAAATGGCCGCTATTGCTCGGTCGCACCTTTGTCTGCCAAAGACCACGCGCGGGCGCTCTATGATGCCTATGCGCAGGACGAAAAGGCGTCGGTCTGGACCTATATGTATGTAGGCCCGTTCGAGAATTTTGCAGACTTCGAAACGCTGATTGCCGCGTATGAAGTCGCGAAGGATCCGCATTATTATGCCATCCTGGACACAGAAGGCGCACCCATCGGCATAGCAAGCCTCATGCGGATCAAACCCGACGGTGGCAGCATAGAAGTCGGAGGCATCGCCTATGCGCCTGTCCTGCAGCGTACGCCTGCCGCCACCGAAGCTATGAGCCTTCTAATGCGCTATGCATTCGAGGATCTCGGATATCGCCGCTATGAATGGAAATGCGATGCCTTGAATGCACCCTCTCGCCGTGCAGCCACCCGCCTCGGGTTCCAGTACGAAGGCCTTTTCCGTCAGGCACTGGTCTACAAAGGCCGCAACAGAGACACCGCGTGGTTTGCCATCACCGATCAGGACTGGCCGAAGATCAAAGCTGCGCATGACGCATGGCTGTCGCCTGACAATTTCGACGCGGAGGGCACCCAACGCCAAAGCCTCAGCGCCCTCATTTCATCTTGCTGAAAATACTCTGGGGTGAGCAGGCTAGGCCTGCGAGGGGCAACGCCCCTTTGTGGAATGTGTCAATCCACACACGCATTCTTGAAGCGTGACGCCTGCTCTGTGAAATGACATCGGACAGCGCTTGGGCCATGGTGCCCCCATGGAATTGCTGTTTTTTGCCTATCTCGCGGGGCTTTTGACCCTGATCAACCCCTGCGTTCTGCCGGTTTTGCCGATTGTCGTGGCCTCGGCGCTGCAGGCGCATCGCCATGGGCCTGCAGTAATGGCATTGGGCATGAGCCTCTCGTTCGTGGTGCTCGGCGTGTCGATCACCGCCTTTGGCTATGCCATCGGCCTGACCACAGACGACATTTCCCGTGCAGGTGCGGTTCTGATGATTGGCTTTGGTCTGATCCTGCTCATTCCCCGCTTTTCCTCTGCCTTTTCCCTCGCGACCGCTGGGGTGGCTTCTTCTGCAGACAGCCAGCTCGATCAGATCGATCGCTCGACCCTAAGGGGCCAATTCCTCGGTGGCCTCCTGCTGGGCATGGTCTGGAGCCCCTGCGTTGGACCCACCCTCGGCGGCGCAATTTCTTTGGCCTCGCAGGGCGAGTCTCTGGCCTGGGCGACCCTCATAATGGTGTTTTTTGCACTCGGCGTATCTACGTTGATCCTCGCGCTTGGCTATGGCGCCCGCGCCGCCCTGATGCGCCGCCAAGACACGCTGCGCAAAATAGCCACCGCCGCTCGCCCGCTGATGGGCCTGATTTTCACCGCCGTCGGACTGATGCTCTTTTTCCGCTGGCACCACATCATCGAAGCCTGGCTGCTGGATCGCATGCCGCTTTGGCTTCTGGACCTTTCTGTCGCCTTCTAAGGAGATTTCAACATGAACCGTCGTGACTTTATGCTTCTGACTGCCGCCGTATCGACTGTGCCCGCGCTGGGCTATGCATCGGTGGATTACACCAAAGGCCTGATCGAAAAACATCTGGCTGCTGGCGACACCGTCTATGTGGATTTCAAAACCGACTGGTGCTCGACCTGCCGTGCGATGGCGCGCCGCCTTGATGTGCTCCGCGAGGAAAACCCAGCCTACGACAAGCACATCGTCTTCATCGACGTGGACTTTGATCGCTGGGGCGGGAGCAGCTTGACCAAAAAATGGAACGTACCAAGCCGCTCGACCCACCTTGTGTTGAAAGGCGATCAGGAACTGGGCCGCGTCTATGCGAAAAGCTCTGCGCGCGCGATCGGCGGGTTGCTGGACATCGCGCTAGAGGCGGCGACCGCAACCTCCTAAGGCGTTGCCTGAGCAAACCCCATGTGCCATCTCTTGGGGACACAACCCAAGAGATGAATGCACATGACACAGAAAGTCGCTTTGGTTACCGGAGCCGCGAGAGGCATTGGTCTCGCGACCACGCGCTTGTTCCTGAAATCAGGCTGGCGGGTTGCATTGGTGGATTGGGATGGTGCCGAGCTGACCTCTGCATCCGCAGATTTAGAACAGGTTCTTCCTATTGAGTGCGATGTCTCTAGTCCCAGCGACGTCGAAGATATCCTTTCAAAGACGCTGAGCGCATTTGGCCAAGTCGATGCATTGATCAACAACGCAGGCGTCGCCGACTTCGGGCCAATTGAAGAGACCGATTTCGAACGGTGGCGGCGCGTTATGGCAACGAATTTGGATGGGGTCTTCCTTATGTCTCAAGCGGCAACTCCAGCTTTGAAAGAGACCAAGGGCAACATCGTAAACATCGCGTCAATCTCGGGCCTGCGCGCGTCTACTCTGCGCGTGGCGTATGGCACGTCAAAAGCGGCTGTAATCCAACTGACGAAACAGCAAGCCGCGGAATTGGGCGAATATGGTATCCGCGCAAATTGCGTGTGCCCGGGCCCTGTGCGCACCAAGCTTGCGATGGCAGTCCATTCTCAGGACATCATCGATGCCTACCATGATGCCATTCCGCTTAATCGTTATGGAAGCGAAGAGGAGATCGCAGAGGCAATTTGCTTTTTGGCCTCCGACAAAGCCAGTTATATTACGGGGCAGATCCTGGCGGCTGATGGTGGATTTGACTCAACCGGTGTTGGCCTGCCAGCTTTGCGCAAGTCGTAATCGCGTTCACAGCTCTGTCAGATTATGGCAACAAACCTTTGAATTACAACGACGCGCGCCATCTATTGGACAGGACACATATTTGGAGGTTCTTATGACCCAATATCGCAAAGACCCTGATGTCATCGCCAATCTGACGGACGAGCAGTTCTGGGTGACGCAACAAAGCGGGACAGAACGGCCCGGTTCAGGGAATTTGCTTTATAACAAAGAGCCTGGGATCTATGTCGATGTTGTTTCTGGTGAACCTCTGTTCGCAAGTTCCGACAAATATGAATCGGGTTGTGGCTGGCCGAGCTTTACCAAACCTATCGAAGCGGCACATGTTACCGAACACCACGACGCCACGCACGGAATGATCCGCACCGAGGTGCGTTCAAAACATGGCGACAGCCATCTGGGGCATGTCTTTCCGGACGGACCTCAGGATCGGGGTGGTTTGCGCTATTGCATCAACTCAGCCAGCCTTCGGTTCGTGCATCGCGATGACATGGAGGCCGAAGGCTATGGCGCCTATATCGATCAAGTGGAGGACGTAGCATGAGTGAACGTGCAGTATTGGCCGGGGGGTGTTTCTGGGGCATGGAGGATCTGATCCGTCGCCAGAAAGGTGTTCTGAAAACCCGTGTCGGTTATACCGGTGGCGATGTGCCCAACGCGACCTATCGCAACCATGGCACCCATGCCGAGGGTATCGAGATCATATTTGATCCGGCGCAGACCTCCTATCGCGAGATCCTGGAGTTCTTTTTCCAGATCCACGACCCGACCACGGTGAACCGGCAGGGCAATGATATCGGGACGTCGTATCGCTCGGCGATCTATTATGTCGACGAGGCACAGAAAGCCGTCGCGCTGGACACCATCGCGGATGTCGACGCGTCAGGCCTTTGGCCAGGGAAAGTGGTCACCGAAGTCGAACCGGTCAGCGACTTTTGGGAGGCTGAAGACTATCATCAGGACTATCTGGTGAAGAACCCGCGCGGCTACACCTGTCACTTCCCGCGCGCGGGCTGGGTTCTGCCAAAACGGGATGCTGCTGAATAGGCGCTGTTTGCACGCCAATGTCAGTCCTCAAAGATCGCCACGGCGCGCACGAATCCTGCTGATGCGCCTTTGATCTTGAACGGAAAGCACGAAATTTCAAATCCAGTGGCTGGCAGCTCTTCTAGGGCTGTCAGTTTTTCTATGTGGCAATAGCCGATCTCCATCGAGGCCCGATGACCTTCCCAGATCAAGGATGGATCTTGGGTCTCTGCATAGGCCTTGGCGGTCAGCGCAAACGGCGCGTCCCAACTCCAGGCGTCCGTGCCAGTAACACGCACGCCGCGTTCCGTCAGGAAAAGCGTCGCCTCACGCCCCATGCCGCAGCCTTTGAGAAGATAGTCGGGCTGGCCGTAATGCGTCCCCGCCGACGTGTTCACTACGACAATATCCAAGGGCTTGAGGGTATGGCCGATCCGGTCAAGCTCGGCCTCAACATCGGCGGCGGTGACGACATAGCCGTCCTCAAAATGGCGGAAGTCCAGTTTCACGCCGGGGTTCATACACCACTCCAGTGGGACTTCGTCGATGGTGATGGCGCGCTCTCCGTTGTTCATGGTTGAATGGTGGTGGTAGGGCGCATCCAGGTGGGTGCCGTTGTGGGTCGCGATCTTGAGCCGCTCAATCGCCCAGCCTTCGCCACCCGGCAGGTCTTCTTTGGCGAGGCCCGGAAAGAAGGACATCACCTGTTCGGCGGTTTGATCATGGGTCAAATATTCCATTTCAGGCAACATGATCGGGGGATCAGACACGATCCCCATTTCCAAAGGCACGGAAAGATCAACGAAACGACGCGGCATGGGTTTCTCCGAAATGAGGCTCTATTCCACCGCAATACGCGGGCGACCAGAGGCTTCGACAAGGATATCGGCCTCGATGAATACCTCACGGTTTTCAGCCTGAGCGGATTTCACGTCGCGCAGAGCTGTGACCTGAATACCCTCGGCGCCTGCCGCTTTTGCATCCGCAAGCGCCCCGGTGCGCAGCCAGTCTTCAAGCCGTTTCATCGCCTGTTCGGCCGTGCCATAGTCCTCGGGTTCCGCATCAAGATGCACGCGGAACCGTCCCTCGGACGGTGACGTCACTGTCCCGCGCCGACGGATCGTGACCTGCCCGACCACAGCCCCAATCGCATTGGCGACCCCTGCATGGTCCGGCAAGATCATCTCGCAATTCAGCGCATTGCCGACCGCAGGGTAGTAGCTTTTGGCAGAGGCGCCCAAGCCGATCACCGGGAGGTTAAGTCCCGCATCCATCCGCAGAATGCCACGATGCCCCGAGAGCGCCGCCGCCAACATGTTTGACCGCGCCAGATCCGCGGAGGTTCCGGCAAAATCATGGGCCTCTTCGGCGAAAGCAGTCTCTAGCAAAGCCCATTTGGTCTGATCCGTAAGCTGATCGATGATGATCTTTGCCATGTCTACGGCTGACTTCGCCAAGGGATTGCCCGCGCCCGTGCGACGGCGGCCAAACAGCATCAGCGCCTTTTCTGCCGCGTCACGATCCCAAACCGAAACCTTGCCCATAACATGGCTTGCATCCGATGGAGTCACGCCAGCGATCTGCACCAATCCGCGCTCCACCAGACGGCGCAGAGCCTTCGCGTCAAGGCGATTGCGAAGCACATCTCCAAAGGGGCGCAGATTATCGCCCAAACGGTCCAAAAGATCCGCCCCGCGCCCTTCAAGACCTACAGGTGTCTGACCCAGGACACGCCGCGCAAAACGCGCATCGTGATCTCCGGGCGCGCTGTTGCCCAATTGGCGGTCCAGAACCTCGTGCACCATCTCGGGCGCATCAAGCGCCATCAATGAGATGGGCAGCAAGCGACGAGGCCCAAGGGTGACGCCGCCCTTTAGGCCTTCGCCCACGAAATGTACTTCGGAGTCGCCGCCTAGGCCCGTCGTGCGCATCGCAACGGCCTCGACCATCGTGCGAAACGGACCAACACGCGCACCGTCCGGGTCAATCGCAGGGCGTCCGCCTGTAAGAAGGCAGACGTCTGTCGTGGTGCCGCCGATATCGCTGACGAGGGCGTGGTCGGCCTGCGTCATCCAGCGTGCACCGACGATAGAGGCCGCAGGGCCCGACAGGATCGTTTCAATCGGGCGCTCTCGGGCAAAGTCCGCCGAAATCAATGCGCCATCGCCGCGCACGACCATTAAGGGGGCAGTGATGCCCAGCTCTGTCAGCCGCGTTTCCGCGCGCGAGATCAGTCCGTCGATCATCCCGATCAACCGCGCATTGAGGATCGCGGTCAGGGCACGTTTGGGCCCGTTCAATTTCGAAGACAGGTGGTGCGAACAGGTGACCGGTTTACCTGTGGCTTCTTTGATCAGCCGCAGCGCTTCTTGCTCATGCGCCGGATTGCGGGTGGCGAACTGCGCGGCGACGGCAAAGCCTGAAACACCGTCCCCATGTTCTGTCAGCCAGGACAAAAGCCCGACCTCATCCAAAGGCGCTTTTTCACCTCCTGCATGGGTATGCCCGCCCTCAATCACGACCGCCGGATCACCCGCCAGCGCATCGCTCAGGCCATGTTTTGCTAGGTCGCTTTCCTTGAACCCGATCAGCACCAACGCCACGCGGCCGCCTTGGCCTTCAACCAAAGCATTGGTCGCCAGAGTGGTAGACAAGGAGGCAAGAGAAATGTCCGAAGGATCTACGCCGGATTGGCTCAAAACCGCCTCAACCGCGCCGCCAATACCCTCGGCCAGATCATGGCGCGTTGTCAGGGATTTCGCAGAGGCGATCACCTCGGCCTCGTCTCGGATAAGCACCGCGTCCGTATAGGTTCCTCCGGTATCAACACCCAGCGCCAGGCTCATGTCGCTCTCTCCCCTCGTGGTCGCCGAGGGCTACCCTGTGGATTATCCCCGATCAACCCCATTCGCGACATCCCGCAGTCGCGCCAAGGCCCATTGCGCGGCATCTGCGACCGTGGCGTCGGGGTCTTGGCTGAGTCCTTCGATCTGGGGGATATAGTCGGCGATCCCCGAGTTCCCCATCGCATAGAGCACATTGCGCACAAAGCGGTTGCGCCCGATGCGTTTGATCGGACTGCCCGAGAATTTCGCGCGGAACGCAGTGTCGTCTAACGCGACCAATTCGCCCAGCTTGGGTGCGATCAGATCGTCCCGCGCGTGATATCGGATCTCACGCGCTTCCACGGCGAATTTATTCCAGGGGCAGGCCGCCAGACAATCGTCGCAGCCGTAAATGCGATTGCCCAAGAGGGGGCGTAACCCTTCATCCACCGGCCCGTGATGTTCAATGGTCAGATAAGAAATGCATCGTCGCGCGTCGATCTGATTTGGGGCTGGAAAGGCATTCGTTGGGCAGGCATCCAGACAAGCGCGGCAGGACCCGCAATGGTCGATCTCAGGTGGATCAGGCTCTAATTCAACCGTGGTAAAGACCGATCCGATGAAGAACCAACTGCCCAGATCTCTGCTGACTAAGTTGGTGTGCTTGCCCTGCCACCCAAGCCCCGACGCCTGTCCCAATGCTTTCTCAGGCACGGGTGCCGTGTCGACAAAGATCTTCACCTCCGTCTCGGATCCCACTTCGGCAATCAACCAACGGGCCAAGCGCTTCAGGCGTTTCTTGACCAGATCATGATAGTCCTTGTTCTGAGCATAAACCGAGATCGCCGCACGATCTGCCATCCCATGCACCGCCAGCGGATCGACCTCGGGCGTATAGCTTTCGCCCAATACAATCACAGAGCGCGCCTCAGGCCACAAAGCCGCAGGGTTTTCACGCCAATGCACCCGATCCGCGAGCCAGCCCATCTGACCGTGATGCCCAGCCTCCAAAAATCCACGCAGGCCTTCCGGCACCCAAGGCACAGCATCAGGCCGCGTGATACGGCATAGGTCAAATCCCACCGCCTCGGCTTCGGCCAATAGTCGTGCTTTCAGATCCAAACCGAACGCTTTCTCTTGCCCGAAATATCCTCGGGGTGAATGGGTGGGCGCGCGACGCGCGACCGCTCAGAGGGGCAGACGGCCCCTCCGCTACCTATCAGAAATCCAGATCCGCGTAATGGGGTGGCGGCGGGAAGCCCGGCACGTGATCTGCCAGAATGGACCGGAAGGCCGGACGAGACTTGATCGTCGCGTACCAGTCCTTAACCGATTGCGAGCGGTTCCAATCCACGTCGCTGATATAATCCAACGATGACAGATGCGCTGCTGCTGCGAAATCCGCGAGGCTCATTGTGTCGCCTGCCAACCAACGGCGATGCTCCAGCAGCCAGTTCATATAGTCCAGGTGATACTTGATCGCTTTCGCGCCGTCTTTGACGTTCGAGCTGATCGGATAGCCTGTGCCATGCAGCTTGCGATTGACCCGCTCATACAGAAGGTTGCTGGTCACCTCGGCATGGAATTTATCGTCAAACCAGCTGACCAGACGGCGGACTTCATAGCGTTTATCCGCCCCTTTCGGCAGCAAAGCAGGTTCTGGATAGGCTTCTTCCAGATACTCGCAGATGGCCGCACTTTCGGACATGGTTCTCTCGCCCATGCGCAGCACGGGCACTTTGCCAGCCGGGTTACGGCGCAGGAAATCTGCATCCTTCTCCCAATAGCGTTCTTCAACCAGCTCACATTCAATTTTCTTTTCCGCAAGGCTCAGGCGCACTTTGCGGCAGAAAGGAGAAAGAGGGGCGTGAAAGAGACGGGCCATATGTCACCGGATGAGACGAAGTCTCTCTCTAATTGCAGAAATCACACAAAGGATTCAACCACTGAGTGGTGGCTTATTCAAAACAAGCGGCGCGCCCGTCTTTTTGGATTGTCGCTGCCCCATCGATAATCTGTGCCGCGCGTCTGACCACGGCGTTGCTGGGGCGGCTGGCCGAACGTTGTTTCGGGTTGGGCAGGATCGCCGCCAGCCGCGCGGCCTGCGCTGCGCTAAGTTGCGAGGGTAAAACCCCGAAATAATGCTGAGCTGCCGCGTCCACGCCAAAGACGCCTTCGTCAAACTCGGCAACATTCACATAGACCTCTAGGATCCTCCGTTTGGTCCAGATCAGCTCGACAAAGGGCGTGGTCACCGCCTCGAGCGCCTTGCGCACCCAACTGCGGCCCTGCCAGAGGTAGACGTTTTTCACAGTCTGTTGGGTCAGGGTCGAAGCACCCCGGTCTGCGCCATCCGCAATGGCGTCTCGGATAGCGCTCATGTCAAAGCCCCAGTGGTCGCAGAAATTGGCGTCCTCAGCCGCCACAACAGAGCGGAACACAACGGGTGCAACGTCATCAGCGTCGACCCATTGGAAATCGACCTCTCCGAGGCGTTCGCGTTCTGAATAAATGGTCCATGTGGTCGGAGGATCGACCAACCCGTAAAAAGCAATCGCTAATAAAAACACAGCACTGACTCCGAGCAATCCGCGCACAACCACCAACCGAATCCGCTGGCGTTGTCGTTTGAACCACCCGACCTTCTTTGTTGTCTTTTTTCTAGGTCTTGCCTTTTTGGCCATTTATCTGGACCCGATTGACTGCATCACCACTCTATCTATTCACGAGATACGCGTCACTGCTGGTTTTCGCAAGAAATCAGCGTGAGCAGGCCCAAACAATCACGCGGCATTCGTAAGACGTCGCGCTACAGGCCTTCTTGGCTTTGTCCTTAGCCAGATCTCGGGTCCGCGCAGTCGAGATCGCCCATTTCTGGTCCGCTCCTCGCGCAACTGCAGCGCATTCATTGTAGAATGTATGCACTTCTGAGCACATCCATCGGCAGGATTTTGTTGCTTCCCTATGGGCTGCCCGCTCTGACCATTTGCCGAAGCTATAACTGATGCGTCCTTTGTGCCCGAAGGCAACTGCGCCCCAGCATTTTTCGTATCCACATTCCCCGGCGTGTCCACTGCTCGATGATACCGCCAAAACGAGCCCCAATAGACTGGCTCGGAGTATTGTATTTTTCATGCCCGAAAATTTGCGATGTCTCGAAGGCATTGAATATAAACCAACGTCCACGGCTTTCCGCTTAAAGGTTTATGTTGCGGCGCTGCATCGCAAAAAGGGCGCTCTGGTTGAGCGCCCTTTGGTTGATTTCGCGATATGGTGGAATTATTCCGCGGGGATCGCCGCGTCTTCGACCGAAATCGGGTGCGCGATCTTGTCGAGCATCTCTTTCGGGCAGACCTGCAAGAAGTTGCCTTTCTCCAGATCCCAATGCTGCAGAATGTCTTGCGCCTTGCGGCTGCCGGTCTCTTTGGCATGCCGTTCCACCAGAGTTTTCAGCTGTTCTTCCCAATGCGCGACGGTGACGGGACAGGTGACCAAGGTCTCCATGTTCATCACAGCTTCGGCTGTGCCTTCCGGGTCGTAAAGATACGCCATGCCGCCGGTCATCCCTGCGCCAAAGTTCGCGCCGATGCTGCCAAGGATCACGGCGACGCCGCCGGTCATGTACTCACAGCCGTTGCTGCCACAGCCCTCAATCACCACTTTTGCGCCCGAGTTCCGGACCGCAAATCGCTCTCCGGCACGACCGGCGGCGAAGAGGTGGCCGTCGGTTGCGCCGTAGAGCACCGTGTTGCCAATGATCGTGTTGTCACTGGCAACAAGGGGAGTGTTCATTGGAGGCCGCACCACAACTGTGCCACCGGACAGGCCTTTGCCCACATAATCGTTTGCGTCACCCGACACCTCGATTTTGAGGCCCGGAGCTGCGAAGGCCCCGAGTGACTGACCCGCAGAGCCTGCGAGTTTCACCGTCAGGTGATCCTCTTGCAGAGAATTGCGCATGCCAAAGTTCTTAACGATGTGGCTCGAGGTTCGCGTGCCCACAGTCCGGTGCGTGTTCTGCACCGCGTAGGACAGTTGCATTTTCTCGCCATCCTGCAGGAATCGTGCCGCATCACGGACGATTTCTGCGTCCAGAGTATCTGGTACAGCGTTACGCTCTTTATCGCGGTTGTAGACGATCTCGGCAGCGCCATCGACGGTGATCAAGAGCGGGTTAAGGTCCAGATCATCCAAGTGTGCGGAGCCACGAGAGACCTGCGCCAACAGATCCGCGCGACCGATCACGTCGTCCAACGACCGCGCACCGATTTCTGCGAGGATTTCGCGAACTTCTTGCGCGTAGAAGGTGATCAGGTTCACGACCTTGTCTGCAGTCCCGGTGAACTTGCCACGCAGGGCTTCGTCCTGAGTACAGATGCCGACAGGGCAGGTGTTGGACTGACACTGGCGGACCATAATACAGCCCATCGCAATCAGAGCCGCGGTGCCGATGCCGTATTCCTCAGCGCCCAGCATTGCTGCCATGACGATGTCGCGCCCAGTGCGCAGGCCGCCATCGGTCCGCAGGGTCACGCGTTCACGCAGGTTGTTCATCGCGAGGACTTGGTGTGCCTCCGTCAGGCCCATCTCCCATGGCAGACCCGCGTATTTGATCGAGGTCGCAGGCGAGGCACCAGTACCACCATTGTGGCCCGAGATCAGGATCACATCGGCTTTCGCCTTGGCCACACCCGCCGCAATCGTGCCAACGCCCGAAGACGCCACCAATTTCACGGTCACCTTACAGCGTGGGTTGATCTGTTTCAGGTCATAGATCAGCTGCGCGAGGTCTTCGATCGAATAGATGTCGTGGTGCGGAGGAGGGGAGATCAGCGTCACGCCTTTGGTCGAGTGGCGCAGACGCGCGATCAGGTCGGTAACTTTCATGCCCGGCAGCTGGCCGCCTTCGCCCGGTTTCGCACCCTGGGCGACTTTGATCTCAAGCTCTTCGCATTGGTTCAGATATTCGGCGGTTACACCGAAACGACCGGACGCCACCTGTTTGATCTTTGCCGATGGGTTGTCGCCGTTTGGCTCTGGGTGGAAGTGCGCTGGATCTTCACCACCTTCGCCCGAGTCAGATTTCGCGCCAATGCGGTTCATCGCGACGTTCAGCGCCTTGTGGCTTTCGGGAGAAAGCGCACCAAGCGACATGCCCGGCGTTACGAAACGCTTACGGATCGAGGTGATGCTCTCGACTTCTTCCAAAGGCACCGCTTCGCCGAGAGGCTTGATCGCCAAGAGGTCGCGCAGATGGATCGGCGGGTTCGCCTGCATCTTTTTGGAGTATTGCTTCCAAAGGTCATAAGACGCACGGTCACAGGCCGCTTGCATCATATGCATGGTCTGCGCACCCCATGCGTGGCTCTCGCCAGACTTACGCGCTTTGTAGAAACCACCGATGGGCAGGATCGAGTCTGCGCCGCCAAAGCCCTTGGCGTGGACTTCTTCGGCTTTCTTCTGAATGCCCGCAACGCCGATGCCGGAAATACGGCTGGTCATGCCGGGGAAGAATTCCGCAACCATCGCGCGGGACAGGCCCACGGCTTCGAAGTTGAGACCGCCTCGGTAGGACGAGATCACAGAGATCCCCATCTTCGCCATGATCTTCAGAAGACCCTGGTCAATCGCCTCGCGATAGCGGGCGACGGCGGTGGTCAGGTCGATGTCCAGAAGGCCGCGTTCGATGCGGTCGGCAAGGGAGTCCTCGGCCAGATAGGCGTTCACGACGGTCGCGCCAGAGCCCACGAGAACCGCGAAGTAATGCGGGTCGATGCATTCGGCAGACTGTACGTTCAGAGAGCAGAAAGTCCGCAGGCCCTTGCGGGTCAGATGGCTGTGCACCGCAGATGTCGCGAGGATCATCGGCATGGCCACTGCGTCCGCGCTTTGGGCTTTGTCGGTCAGAACGATGTGACCCGCGCCGGAGCGCACAGCGTCTTCGGCCTCGTCCCGCACACGGTTCAGCGCCGCGCGCAATGCGCCCGCTTCGCCGCCGGCTGGGAAGGTACAGTCGATGGTCACAACGGTGTCGTCAAAGGCGCCAATCAGCGTGTCAAACTGTGCGTTGCCCACGAATGGGCTGTCCAGCAGGATGATCTCGGTCTGGCTGCCGTCCTCATCCAAAACGTTCTTGAGATTGCCAAAGCGGGTCTTCAGCGACATCACGCGGAATTCGCGCAAGGAGTCGATCGGAGGGTTGGTGACCTGGCTAAAGTTCTGACGGAAGAAGTGGCTGAGCGGACGATACTGTTTGGACAGAACCGCCGAGGGGGTGTCGTCGCCCATAGACGCGAGCGTCTCTTTGCCGTCCTCAGCCATGGGCGCGAGGATCTGTTCCAGCTCTTCGATAGAATAACCAGCCGCCACCTGACGACGACGCAGATCGTTGCCAGTGAAAGAGGGTGTCTCGGTCACGGCCTGAAGCTCGGCATCCAGATCGCGGATCTTGCCAACCCAGTCGCCATAGGGGCGGGCCTGCGCCAAGGAATCTTTGATTTCGGTGTCGTGGTAAAGTTTGCCCTCGGCCATATCGACCGCGATCATCTGACCCGGACCAAGAGCGCCTTTTTCGACCACAGTGGCTTCGTCAATCGGGACCATGCCCGCCTCAGAGCCAGAAATCAGCAGACCATCGCCCGTCACCACATAGCGCATCGGACGCAGGCCGTTACGGTCCAGACCCGCGCAGACCCATTGACCGTCGGTCATCGCCAAAGCGGCCGGGCCGTCCCATGGCTCCATCACAGAGTTGCAGTAGGAATACATGTCGATCCAAGGCTTCGGCAGATCAACCGCCGTCTTGGACCAGCTTTCTGGCACCAGCATGGTTTTCGCCATCGGGGCCGAGCGACCTGCGCGGACCATGACCTCAAAAACCCCATCCAGAGCGGCGGAGTCAGACGCGCCACCCGGAACGATAGGTTTGATGTCTTCGGCCATGTCGCCAAAGAACTCAGAGGCCATGCGGATCTCGTGGCTTTTCAGCCAGTTGAGGTTGCCCTTGAGTGTGTTGATCTCGCCGTTATGCGCAAGCATGCGGAACGGCTGGGCCAGCCACCATTGCGGGAAGGTGTTGGTGGAGTAGCGCTGGTGATAGATCGCGAAGGCGGACTCAAAGCGCTCGTCCATCAGGTCTGGGTAGAAAACCGCAACCTGCTCGGCGAGCATCATGCCCTTATAGATGATCGAGCGACAGGACAGCGACGCGATATAAAGCTCTCCGATGCCAGCGGCAGCGGCAGCTTTTTCGATGCGGCGACGGATCACATAGAGCTCACGCTCAAAAGTTTCCTCGTCAACGCCCTTTGAGTTGCTGATCAGGATCTGTTCGATCTCTGGACGGGTCGCGTTGGCTTTCTCGCCAAGGCAGGTCACATCGACGGGCACATGACGCCAGCCGTAGATGAAGTACCCCATGCGCAGGATTTCGGATTCCACGATGGTCCGGCAGGTTTCCTGAGCGCCAAAATCGGTGCGGGGCAGGAAGACCTGACCGACGGCGAAAAGTTCGTCTTTGTTTGGCTCGTGGCCGGTGCGTTTGATCTGGTCGTAGAAGAACTCACCAGGCAGCTGCACGTGAATACCCGCGCCGTCGCCGGTTTTCCCGTCTGCGTCCACAGCACCGCGGTGCCAGATCGCTTTCAGCGCGTCGATGCCCGCGTCCACGACTTTGCGGCTGCGTTTGCCGTCGACAGCGACAACGAGGCCCACACCGCAAGAGGAGTGTTCCTCGGATTCAGAATAAAGACCGTTTTCGGCCATATATGCCCGCTTGGCTTCTTCGTCGCGGACCCAGTTTTCATCATATTTCGTCATATCGTAGGCCTTCCTTTGTGCGGTAGGTCAATCTTGAGACCGGCCAGAGCGCGCAGCATCTGGCCAGCGAATTCAGGTAAGCGGTTATTCCGCAGCGACGGTTTTGGCGGCGTCGAATTTCTTGAGGATCGCTTCGGCGCAGTCGCGGCCATCGCGGATCGCCCAGACCACAAGGGACGCGCCGCGCACGATGTCGCCCACCGCATAAACGCCTTCCAGATCGGTCGCGCCGGTGGTGAACTCTGCTTTCACGGTGCCCCAGCGGGTCACGGGCAGGTCAGGCTGGTTCCAAAGCGTTTGCAGGTCTTCGGGTTCAAAGCCCAGTGCCTTGATCACCAGATCCGCTTCTTCGACATAATCCGCGCCTTCGATCACCTCGGGGGACTGGCGGCCAGATGCATCGGGCGCGCCGAGACGCATTTTTTGCACCATCACACCTTCGACGGCATCGCCGGTGAAGCCTTTGGGGGCGGAGAGCCATTCAAAGATCACGCCTTCTTCTTCGGCGTTGTTGGTTTCGCGTTGCGAACCCGGCATATTCGCGCGGTCACGACGATAAAGGCATTTCACGCTTTCGGCACCCTGTCGGATCGCGGTGCGCACACAGTCCATCGCGGTGTCCCCGCCGCCGATCACGACGACTTTTTTGCCTGCGGCATTCAACTCGCCGCTCTCGAATTCCGGCACGGTGTCACCGAAGTTCAGACGGTTCGAGGCAGTCAGATAGTCCAGCGCCTTCACGATGCCTTTCGCACCTGCGCCCGGCCCACCCAGATCGCGGGATTTGTAAACGCCGGTTGCGATGATCACAGCGTCATGCGCGCCGCGGATGTCATCAAAAGAGATATCCTCGCCAACGTTGCAGTTCAGCTTGAGGGTCACGCCAGACTCGGTCAGCTGATCGTTGCGCTTCATGACGACGTCTTTTTCCAGCTTAAAGCCAGGGATGCCGTAGGTGAGAAGGCCGCCTGCGCGGTCATAGCGGTCATAGACAGTGACCTGAACGCCCGCGCGACGCAGCATGTCGGCTGCAGCCAGACCACCGGGGCCTGCGCCAATGATGCCGACGGACTCAGCGCGCTCGGCCAAAGGTGTGATCGGCTTGACCCAACCTTTTTCCCACGCGGTGTCGGTGATGTATTTTTCGACCGCGCCGATAGTCACGGTGCCGTGGCCGGAATTCTCGATGACACAACCGCCTTCGCAGAGACGGTCTTGCGGGCAGATGCGGCCGCAGATCTCGGGGAAGGTGTTGGTAGCCTGGCTCAGTTCATAGGCTTCTTCCAAACGGCCCGTCGCCGTCATGTTCAGCCAATCAGGGATGTTGTTGTGCAGCGGGCAGTGGCTTTGGCAATAGGGCACGCCGCATTGGCTGCAGCGGCTGGCTTGTTCTTCGGCCTTGGCCTTGATGAACGGCGCATATATTTCGAGGAAATCCTCGTTGCGCACTTCGGCTGACCGTTTTTCGGGCATATCCCGTTCCACAGTCACAAATTTCAGCATCGGTTGCTTGGCCACAGTCGCTGCCTCCTAAAATTCTTCGTAGCGCAGGTCATAAACAAGCATCTTTCCAGATAAAAGTAAAATATGCTGACCTATTTTGGAAAAAACGTCGCAGAAAGAGTGAAAAAGGAAGAAAATTTCGAAAAATTAAATCCGAACCGGACCTAATGCCCTCCTATCAATTAAAATCGCGATAGAATATACGGAGAAAGCAGGCAACGCGGGCAGTTTTAATGGCGCTTTATCATTTGATTCTATTGGCGGTTGTGCAGGGCATTACCGAGTTCCTACCCATTTCATCTTCAGGACACCTCATACTGCTGCCCCAAGCCATGGGTGCTGCGGATCAGGGGCAGCTTCTGGACGTTGCGGTGCATGTGGGAACGCTTGGGGCCGTTGTGCTCTATTTTTGGCGCGATGTGAAAATTGGGTTGGCGGGCATCCCCATGATGTTGATGGGGCGGCTGACCACGCCAGGCGCTCGGCTTGCGTTTCATCTGTTGATAGCGACGATCCCCGTCATGATCTTTGGCGTGTTTCTGGCCGTGACCGGCCTGAATGATGCTTTGCGATCAATGGCGGTCATCGGTTGGACGATGCTTGGGTTTGGTCTTTTGCTTTGGTGGATGGATCAGCGCGGCGAAGTGACCAAGAAAGACACTGATTGGACGTTGAGGGACGCAATCAAACTGGGCCTATGGCAGGCCATTGCCCTGATCCCCGGCACGTCGCGGTCAGGCATTACCATCACGGGCGCCCGCGCGCTTGGCTATGACCGCGAAAGCAGTGCGCGCTTGGCAATGCTGATGAGCATTCCTGCGATCATTGCAAGCGGGGGGTATTTGCTGCTTGAGACGGGATCCGACTGGACTCCGCGCATGATCCGAGACTGCGCAATCGCGGCAGCCCTGGCCTTTATCTCCGCGCTTTTGGCCCTTCAGTTGATGATGCGCCTTTTGAAGTCGGTCAGCTTTACGCCCTACGTGATCTATCGCGTGATCCTTGGCGCAATTCTTCTGGTCTTTGCCTACACATAAAAAGAGGCCCCGAAGGGCCTCGTGTATCGCTGTGGTCTGTAAGTGATTAGCTCAGGTTCTTGGCCGAGTTCTTGATGGCATCGTATTGTCCAGACGGACGGAAGCGCCAGAGATAGCTGTCCAAAACGCTGTTCATCGGAGTCTCTTGAATACCAAGATCCGCCAGGGTCTTTGCGTCGGCTGCGACCACATTGTCGTTGCGCAGTGATTTAAGCTGATCGCGCGTCACGATCGAATTGGTGAACAGCCCAAGCGTGATCGTTTGCAAGAGATCAAAGCCAAAGGCGACCAGACCGGCTGCAAAGAAGGGCAGATTCACAATCAAACGACGACGGTGAATGCTGGTGAGCATATCCTGCAGCAAGCCGCGCAGAGATTTCACCTCTGGTCCACCCAGTTCATAGGTTCCGGCCGCTTCACCAAGAATGCCCTTAACGGCCGCCTGAGCGACGTCGTCCACATAAACCGGCTGAAATTTTGTGTCCGCACCCGCGATTGGCAGGATTGGGCCGAACCGCGCCTGATCCGCGAAACGGTTAAAGAAGTCATCTTCAGGGCCGAAAATCACCGAAGGCCGCAGGATCAGAGCGTTCGGCATATGTGCCAGCACGCCTTCTTCACCCAAAGCTTTGGTGCGCGCATAGTCGCTGTCTGCTTCGGCATCCGCGCCAATGGCAGAGAGATGCACCATGGTTTCGATACCCGCCGCCGCAGCAAGACGCGCGATACGCTCAGCACCTTCGTGCTGCACCGCGTCGAATTTATTCTTGCCGACTTGGTTCAGGATGCCCACGCAGTTCACCACTGCATCCGCACCAGACATGGCCTGTGCCACAGAGCTATCATCGCGAATGTTGCAAAGAATGGGTTCGACCTGACCAACGGATCCGTGGGGTTTTACGAACAGAGCCTCATTGGGGCGTCGCACCGCAACGCGTACGCGCCATCCCTCTTTCGCCATTCGCCGCGCGATATAGCGTCCGACAAATCCTGAACCGCCATAGATCGTGACAAGTTTAGACATGCGTGGCCTCCGCTTTCGTCAAGTTGACCCTGTGATACGCGCCTGTCGCCCTAGGAACAAGTCGCAACTGATCGCATGCGCGGTTTAATCCCAGCTCTTGACGCGAGCGTAGGCGCAATCCCTCGATTTCTAGCTCAAATTCTGATGTCTCAAATGGGCGAACGAGAGAAACAATCGCCCCAAATACTTTTTCGCAAAAATGTAAAAATCCGCGTTGACTCTCCTTGGGGAGATATCTAAATCCCCCTTCACGACATCTAAGCCCAGATGGCGGAATTGGTAGACGCGCTAGCTTCAGGTGCTAGTGTCCGTATGGACGTGGAGGTTCGAGTCCTCTTCTGGGCACCAAAAACTCACCGTAAAAATCTGTTTTTGTTGGCAAATATTTTTGCAACGTCGAGTGTCTGCACCCAGTTGCCCAGTATCCCTGCTCTGAAAAGCAATTGGTGATTGTTTCAGCCTTGTCGACCTCTACCGACAACACACTGATCGTAGCCCCAAAGTTGCTTACCATAGCGGAAAAAAACAACCGGCACTACGAGAGCGCCGGTCGCATTGTAGGTTCTTGTTTTGAATTGCAGCGTTTAGCCGCTCATGCGTTCCGTAATCCGGTGTGCTTGAAAACCATCCGGCAGCGCGGTGATCTGGATCCGTTCGACGATGCCATTCTTGTTGAAAGGATCGCCTTCCGCAAAGCTTTGGGCGTTTTCACGGGTGTCCGCTTCAAGAATGCCCCAGTGCCCAGCTGGCGAACCGTCATCATGAAGAAAAGCCGAACCGATCAGAACTGACGCGAGCCCATTGCCGCCGGATTTGACCCACTCGCGGTGCGTAGGGCGCACCGCGTCACGGGCTTCGTCCTTGTCGGGATGGTGGTGGCAATGCATAGTAAAGAAAGCCATTATTTGTTCTCCAGAACAACACAACCAGCACCGGTCATGGACGCGGGCGAGAAGTAGTGGCTGTGCTTTTGATCGACTTCGGTGTCCATGCATCCCCGCATGACGAGCCACATGATCAGCTCAGCACCCTCGGACCCAAATTTCTCAACATAGTCTTCGCGGGTCAGATTGCGCCATTTTTCCGGATCGCTTGCAAAAGTTTCGATCCATTCCTGATCAGCTTCTGGGTTGAGGAATCCTGCGCGCGCACCTTGCAACTGGTGAGACAACCCGCCGGTGCCAAGAACGACGATCTTCTCATCCGTTGGGTAGGACTCAATAACTTTGCGTAGAAGAACGCCGAGGTCCCAGCAACGCTGAGGCGTTGGGATCGGGAACTGCACGGTGTTCACAAAGATCGGCACGACTTTGACCGGCCAGTTTTCTTTCTGGCTGCCAAAGAAGAGTTCCATTGGAACCTGAAACCCGTGGTCCACATCGATTTCGCGGGCGATCATCGGGTCAAAGTGGTTCTCGACCATCTTATCCGCGAGATACCAGGAAAAATCGACAGCGCCTTCAAAAGACGGAATGTCACGACGGCCCCAGCCCTCGTCCGCAGGCAGATATTCCTCGGCGACACCCAGTGTGAAGGTTGGGACGCGATCCAAAAAGATTGAGTTGCCGTGATCGTTGAACACCAGAATCGCGATGTCAGGCTTTTTGTCGGCGACCCACTGTTTCGGATAGTCATAGCCGTCAAAAAACGGTTTCCAATCCGGAGTTTGATCGATGCCCTTGTCCAGAGCAACACCGATGGATGGTACGTGGCTGGTTCCCAGCCCTCCGATAAGCTGTGCCATTATTCTTTCCCCAAACGTTCTCTTACAAAGTCTTCGACAGACATGCCGGCTTGCGCAGCGCCGACTGCAATAATCGGCGTTGGGTCAACTGCGGTGATTTTCAACACGTAAAACAGGTTGCCGCCCAAGCGGATCATTTCCTGCCAGTCGCGATCCATCACAGCCTTTTTGCTTTCTGCATCCAGACCAAATTTGTCGATGAAGGCCTCTTCATCCGCCAAAAAGGCGTCGCGCCCCTCTTGCGTGCCAAGGGCCATGGCCATCTTGTTCATTTTGTAGCCGCGCAAGGATCCTTCGCGGTCGAACAAGGGGGTCTCAGGTATCTTGTCCATTCACTCCTCCTCTTTGGAATTCAACCAGTTCGTAATCAGTTCAGCCGTCAGGTCAGGCTGTTCAACGGGCAGGAAATGACCTGCGTTTTCCACCACATGCAATTCTGCATCCGCCACCATCTCTTGAATTTCGCGGTGCTGTTTTTCAGGTGACCAGACGTCCTCGGTGCCTGTCAAAAGCAAAACAGGACAGCGCACCTGAGGCAGGTATTCCGTCGCGTTCGGGCGGTTGACCAAGGCTTTGATCTGCTGTTCGTGAACCTCGGGTCCGATCTCTAGGGCCATGCTGGTGAGGCTATCGATCAGCGCCGTGTCGTCGTGACGGCTCGCTGCCATCATTGGAGGCAACCAGCCTTTGATCATGCCCGCGAAATCCGCATAGCCCTCATCGATCTTTGCCTGGCGTTTCTCGGTTTCGCCCTCTTTCAGAGGGTGATGCCCGGTATTGGCCAAGACCAAACGAGTCACCCGATCTGGGGCCTGGCGCGTGACTTCCATTGCGATGCGACCACCCAAGGAATGCCCAACGACGATCAAAGGTCCTTTGGTCTCGGACACGACCCGTGCGGCCATGCTTTCGATTGAGGGATCCTTGGTCGCATCGGCGAAATAGGTCGGCATATCCGCCAAAGCCGCCACGGGTTCCCAGACACTATTGTCCGAGAGCAAACCGGGAATCAGAACGAGCGTCGCTTGCATGGGGTCTCCTTTATAGACCTACCTGTCAAAATCGGTAAAATTCGACAATGCGATAAAATGAATGACGTATATCTGATTTGTAGATATCGTATCGAAGTTTCCGATTTCACAGCAGAGCGCGACCAAGGAGCAACCCTCATGGATCCCTATAAAATCGACTTCTTTGCGCTGCGTGTGCTGAGCATGGTCTTTGAGCTGAAATCCTTCTCCGCGGCCGCGGATGCGCTTGGTGTCAACCAATCGGTGGTCAGCTATGCAGTCAATCGCATGCGGGACGTCTTTGACGATCCTCTGTTTCTAAGGCAAGCCGGCGGAATTGTCCCGACAGATCGATGCATCGCCGAGATCGGTGAGGTCGATGCGATGTTGCAGCGGTTTGAGACCATGATCACACCGCAAGATTTGGACCCTGACAAGATTACAAAGAATTTTCGCGTCAGTTGCAACTACTTTGAACGCATCTGGATCATGGCTCCCGTGATCAAAGAATTGCGAAAGTCTGCGCCCAAATCTCAGCTCACCATCATGCATTCCGGCACACAGGGCGCGAGCCATTTGGTGCAAGGCGCAGCCGATCTGTTGATTGGCCCGATGCGCCCCGAAGAAGACGGTTACTATTGCCGCTCTCTTTTGAAGGACTCCTATGTCTGCGTCATGGATCCAAGCAATCCTCTGGCGTCGCGCCGGCTGACACTAGAGCGCTATATCGGCGCCCAGCACGTTGCGGTTGCCTATGGGGACGGCTGGACCTCTGACTATTTAGATCAATTGCCAACAGAGTCGCGCAACGAGCTGACACCCGTCGTGACGGTACCCAGTCCCGGAGATATTCAAACCATTGTGCAAGGATCTGATTTGATTGCCACGCTCCCACGCAAATTCGCGATGACCCTACTACCTGATCTGACCATGGCTGAATTCCCGCTGCCCTCCTCGCTTGAAATCGGGCTGGTGTGGTCTGCACGCACTCATGGCTCTGTGACGCAGAAATGGTTTCGGGATCTTGTGGTCTCTGCGGTCAAGTCGCTTTGATGTTCGCCTGAGCTGCGGCCTTGCGGATCATCTCTAGAAAATGAGACTGCGCCTTCGTGGGCACCCAATCCTTTCGATGGGTCACCCCAATCGGGCGCCCCTCCCATTTGATGCCTGTGTTGATCGGCGCCAACAGCCCCTTGTCGATTTCAGCCTGAGCTTGGCGAAGCGAGATACATCCAAGAAAGTCGCTTTCCATCAGGATTTCACGCATCAAAAGAATAGAGCCGCATTCAATCAGACTTTTTGGCTGGCCTATGTGTTCGAAGTGGGCGTCAAATTGTGATCGAGCCGGCGCGCCGTCTCGTGGGAGCACCCATTGCTGCGAAACCAGCTCTTCGTCCGAAACAGCGGCCTTGTTAACCAAAGGATGCGTCGGTTTGGCGACCACGACCAATTGATCTTTGAACAGTTCTTCCTGCACCACGTCGTCAATCGGCGACGGAAACCGCAGCGCGCCTATCATGCAGTCCAGCTCGCCCCGCCGGACCGAGTGGAGGAGATCATCATAAAGGCCATCTACAACCGACAATTGTCGATTTGGATGTTTTTGCCGAAACATCACAATGGCTTGGGGCAATACATAAGACCGCGCCAGAGGTAAGGTGCCGACCGAGATCACCCCGACCTCTCGACCATCAAATTCCGCCAGATCCGCTATAGCTTGGTCGATTTCGGCGGTTGCCAGACGTATCGTATTTGCCAGGCGACTACATGCTTTTGTCGCCAGAATTCCAGTTGACGTCCTTTGGAACAGCGCTTCCTTTGCCTCGGCTTCAATACGTGTAATCGAGCGATGAATTGTTGATTGGGCCAATCCAATGCGCCGCGCTGCCAACGTAAAGTTCTTGGTTTCCGCCACTGCTTCAAGGGCTCGCAACAGTGGCCAGCTCGCGGTTACCATCAGACGTGGGGATATTTCAGTAAGTGCACTGTCCAGGCGTTCCAAGGCGCGTTTTACACGAAATGCTAAAATCTCGCCTTTTTCGGTGATGAACAAGCCGTTCGGAGACCGTTGGAACAAAGCACCACCGGCGAAAGCCTCTAGTTTTTCAATCAACTGTGAGACGGCAGGTTGTGAAATGTTGCACTGGATTGCGGATTGAGTCAGCGATCCCGTTTCCACGACGGATAGAAAAACTCTGAAATGGCGCAGATTCCAATTTTGCAAATTTCCAATACTCCTCAACCGAGTCCGCTATGTCAAAAACGCCTTGCTTAACCGTTCTTGAACAGCGGCTTCGCCCTACATTTTAGCAGGCTACTCGCCAAAAAGCCTCAGCGCAATTATAGCTTCAGCTTATTGCCTCTGTTGCCAATTGAAGTTGCGATTCTCAGTCCTGACTGAAAGATTTCACCAAACGCGAAATGTTAGGAATTCAGCCATGTCTGACAAGAAAACCGCCCTCGTGATCTCTGCCCACGCCGCCGATTTTGTATGGCGCTGTGGGGGTGCCATCGCAAAGCACGCCGAAATGGGGTACGATGTAACCGTAGCATGCTTGTCTTTTGGCGAACGTGGCGAAAGCGCGCGCCTCTGGAAAGAAGGCAAATCTTTGCAAGAGGTTAAGGATATTCGCCGCGGCGAAGCCGAAGCGGCAGCAGAGGTTCTGGGCGTGCATCATCTGGAATGCTTTGATCTGGGTGACTACCCGCTGCATCTGGAAAAAGACGACAAATACAAGCTGGTCGACCTGATCCGCAAAGTGCAGCCTGATTTCATGCTCAGCCACTCACAGTACGACCCTTATAATACCGACCACATGTATATGACGCAGATCGCTCTGGAATGCCGGATGATCGCGCAGGCCTGGGGCCATAACCCGGGCGAGAAAGTTTTGGGCGCTCCGCAGCTTTACCTGTTTGAGCCGCACCAGACCGAGCAAATGGGTTGGAAGCCAGACCACTTCCTCGACATCACCAATGTTTGGGACAAAAAGCGCGCGGCAATGGAATGTATGAACGGTCAGGTGCACCTGTGGGAATACTACACCCGCGTGGCGCAACAGCGTGCGAACCACTTTAAACGCAACTCCGGCGGCATGGCCGGTGGCCGCGACGTGCAATACGCGGAAGGCTTCCAAAGCATCTTCCCACGCACTGTTGACGAACTTTAAGGCGAGCTGGAGGAAATCGATATGGGTGTTGTTGTTCAAAATATCGAACGCGCCAATGCGGAAACCATTAAGAAACTGGGCGAAGCAGGCGTTGCGACCGTGCATGAAGCACAGGGCCGTAAGGGTTGCTTGGCGTCTTATATGTCTCCGATTTTCCGAGGCGCGCAGATCGCAGGCTCAGCGGTCACGATCAGCGCAGCCCCGGGCGACAACTGGATGGTGCATGTTGCCATCGAGCAGTTGCAGGAGGGCGATATCCTTGTCCTCGCGCCAACCTCGCCCTGTGACAACGGCTATTTCGGCGACTTGCTCGCGACCTCCGCGCAATCACGCGGTTGTCTTGGCTTGGTGATCGACGCAGGTGTGCGCGATGTCAAAGATCTGACAGAGATGAACTTCCCGGTCTGGTCCAAAGCCGTTTCCGCGCAGGGCACCGTAAAAGAGACGCTTGGGTCCGTGAACGTCCCCATCGTCTGCGCAAGCCAAGCGATCGAAGCAGGCGACGTCATTGTGGCGGACGACGATGGTGTCGTGGTGGTCAAACGCGATGAAGCCGAAGCGGTTCTGGTCAAAGCGCAGGAACGTCTTGACGCCGAAGAAGCCAAACGCCAACGCCTTGCGGCGGGCGAATTGGGTCTAGATATCTACAACATGCGTCCACGGCTGGAAGAAAAAGGCCTGAAATATATCTGATCCGATAACACAACGCATAAAGGGGCTTTTTGAATGACAGATGGAATTCCCTGCCTCTGGATGCGAGGCGGCACGTCTAAAGGCGCGGTGTTTCTGGCAAAGGACTTGCCGTCCGACGCGGTGGAGCGCGACGAACTGTTGTTGCGCGTCATGGGCTCTCCGGATGCGCGGCAAATCGACGGGATCGGCGGGGCGGACCCGCTGACCTCGAAGGTTGCGATTTTGTCCGAGCCCACGCGTGACGATGCCGACGTCGACTATCTGTTCCTGCAGGTCTTTGTCGATCAGGCGCTTGTCTCGGATGCTCAGGGCTGCGGCAATATTCTGGCCGCCGTCGGGCCAGCCGCGATTGAGCGTGGATTGGTGCCCGCCCAAAATGGCGAAACCGACGTGCGCATTCATATGCTGAACACCGGTGAGATTGCGTCAGCCAAGATCCAAACGCCTGACGGTCGCGTTGACTATGACGGCGAGGCCCGCATCGACGGAGTACCCGGCCAGCATGCTGCTGTGCCTTTGATGTTTGAGAATCTCGCGGGGTCCATGACGGGTGCCCTTTTGCCCACAGGCAATGCCGTGGATGTTGTTGGCGGCGTATACTGCACGTTGATCGACAACGGCATGCCCTGCGTCGTCATGCGCGCCGCAGACTTTGGTTTGACGGGGCAGGAAAGCCGAGAGGCGCTGGACGCGGACATCGAGCTTAAGGCGCGCATAGAAGCGATCCGACTGGAGTGCGGCCCGATGATGAATTTGGGCGACGTCGCAGAAAAATCAGTGCCCAAGATGACTTTGGTCTCGGCACCAAAATCCGGTGGCGCGATATCGACCCGCAGCTTCATTCCCCACAGATGCCACGCCACGATTGGTGTATTCGCCGCTGTCAGCGTCGCGACCGCTTGCACGCTTGAAGGGTCGCCTGCGGCTTCTGTGGCCCAACTATCAGGGGGCAGCCTAGTGTCGGTGGAACACCCAAGCGGAGCCGCCGATGTCATGTTGGAGCTCAGCCAAGATGGGGTGGTGTTGCGCGCTGGAACACTGCGTACAACCCGTAAACTCTTTGACGGTCTCGTGTTCCCTGCACCCAAATAGGCTCGCTGTTCGCGCCCTATTACTTTTGAAACCTTTAGGCGGTTAAAGCCGCTGAAAGCGCCGTCCATTGGCGGCGCCCTATGACATTTCGTGACGCGAGCAACCAATAGGTTTCGGGTGGTTTGAGAACCTCGTCCCCCAACTGAACGAGAGCGCCGCTGGCGATGTCCTCGGCGCAGAGGGGAATGGAAACAAGCGCGACTCCAAGCCCTGCCTTGGCGGCTGCAATCGCCCCGTGCAATGTGTCGAACCGTAGGGTTGGGACCGGCGTGGATGGAATGCCGAATCTGTTGGAATACTGGTCCCAATCCGGGCGCGGTCCGGTGCAGGCAATGCGGGGCAAATGCGTCCATGCTTGGGAGGTGAGACGGGGCGCGCAAACCGGTGCGATGGCTTCTTTAAACAAAGGAGTCTGATAGGGATGCGCCCAATCGCCGGCTCCATATCTGATTTGAACAGTGGAGTCCTCGGTCGCGGTCTGGCCACCCAAAATATAGGATTTAACCGAAATCTCCGCGCCAGTGTCTGCGCTCACGCGACCCAACCGCGTGGCGAGCCAAAGGGAAATCACCGACTGACTGGCCGAGATCGTTAAACGACGTCTACCACGCGCAAACAGCGTTTCTGAGCTGTCGCTCAGCCCGCGAAGCGCTGTTTGGACATGTGGCAGCCAGGTTTCCCCTTCAACCGTCAAAGTGATCGTTCGCGCTTTGCGGACAAACAGTCGCGTCCCCAGATGTTTTTCCAGCTGTCCAATCCGCTGACTGATCGCGGGTTGGGTCAGGCCTGTTTCGTTTGCAGCAGCAGTAAAGCTGCCAAGACGCGCGGCAGCTTCAAACGCGCGCACCCATTCCAAGGGCGGCAACGAATAGGAGGTGTTATTCATAAAGTAAAACGCCTCTCATGTGGGTCATTTGTTATTTGAGTTTATGGTTTAGTGCGGCGCATCGTAAAGACATTGTTCACGTCACTCAGCAGTAGGATTTTGCTCATGCATGTTACAATGGACCAGGAAGGACGCTTTCTAACGCTCCATGCTGAGGCAGAGTTGCGGTTTCATGCAATCTGGCTGCGCGACAATGCGCAGGACACTGAAACGCGCGCGCCTGGGAATGGTCAGCGTCTGATTGCTCTGCGCGATATTCCTGACAACACACGCATTGCGTCCGTCGAGGCCGGTGAAACCATGGTGCATGTGACCTTCGCGCCCGAACAAAAGAGCGTGGCCTTCAGCGTCGAATGGCTGATTGCACATGCCTATGACATCAAGGCGCGCGCTGATATCGGCTGGCTGTCCGATGAGATCTCGGTCTGGGATGCTGGGTTGCAGGCCGATGTTCCTACCGCTGCATTTCCGTCTCTGTCTGAGGATGGTGCAACCTTGGCGCAGTGGGTAGAGCAGGTCGCCCGGTTTGGGTTCGGCAAAATCACAGGTGGCCCGATCCAAGAGGGCGCTCTGTTTCAAGTGGTCGATTTCTTTGGCTTTGTGCGCGAAACCAACTACGGCAAACACTTTGATGTGCGTACCGAAGTGAACCCGACGAACTTGGCGTTCACGGGACTGGGGCTCCAGGCGCATACCGACAACCCTTATCGCGATCCGGTCCCGACGGTTCAGGTCCTCTATTGCTTAGAAAGCTCTGCTGCGGGCGGCGAGAATATGGTGGTGGACGGCTTTGCCTGCGTCCGTCGCTTGCAAGAGGAAACTCCAGAGTATTTTGACGTGCTGGCGCAATATTGCGCGCGGTTTGAATATGCGGGTGAAGCGGGTGTTTGCCTGACTTCGCGCCGCCCATTGATCGAACTCGCTCCGGACGGAGAATTGATTGGGGTGCGTTTCAACAATCGCTCTTTGGCTGCAGTGACGGATGTACCCTTCGACAAAATGGAACTGTGGTACGCGGCCTATCGTCGGTTGGGTGAGATTATTGATGATCCCGCGATGGAAGTTGTATTTCGCCTAGAACCGGGCGAGGCCTTTGTGGTGGACAACACGCGGGTTCTTCATGCGCGCAAGGCCTATTCCGGGACAGGCACGCGCTGGTTGCAGGGGTGTTACGCGGACAAAGACGGGTTACGTTCAACCCGCGACGCGCTATTTCGTTCGACACAGGAGGCCGCGGAATGACCACACCAAGACAAGATTTGACCGCTGACAACATCGTCGAGTTTCTTGCGTCGATTTTTGAGCGCCGTGGGTCTGAGGAATACCTCGGCGAAGAGGTCACGATGGGCGAGCATATGCTGCAAGGGGCGACCATTGCGGAACAGAATGGCCAGCCGGACGAAATCATCGTGGGGGCGCTCTTGCACGATATCGGCCATTTCACCTCCGAGTTCGGGAGTTTCACGATGGAGGATACCGAAGACCGGCACCACGAAGACGCAGGGGCCGAGATTCTCGAAAGGTTCTTCCCCTCGGTCGTGACTGATTGCTGCCGCTATCACGTGGCGGCGAAAAGGTACCTTTGTGCGACCAAGCCGTCTTATTTTGAACGCCTTTCCGAAGCCTCGGTGCATTCATTGAACCTGCAAGGCGGTCCGATGAGCGACAAGGAGGTGGCCGAGTTCGAAAAGAACCCCAACCTCAAGGAAATTATTGCGGTCCGCTATCTAGACGAAGCTGGCAAAGTGGCTGGCATGGAAACGCCGGATTTTCGGCATTTCGCACCACGCGTCCAGAGATTGGTCGATGCACATGTCGGACGTGATTGAGACTTAAATGCCCAAGATCTGGCGTGATCAAAGTCTATCTCGCAGCGAATAATACACCATCGCCATGACCAAAAGCGGCCAGCGGAACATCGCACCCCCAGGGAACGGTGTGCTGGGCAGCATCGAAATCGCGTCAAATTTCTCGGCTTGCCCTGAGATCGTATCGGCCGCGATTTTCCCGCTCATTGTGGCCATGGCGACCCCGTGACCTGAGAAGCCCGAGAGCGAAATCGCCGTATCTGAAAGCCGCGCGAAATGCGGCATTCTGTTTAGGGTGATCCCCAACGTTCCACCCCAGGCATAGTCGATGCGCGTTCCAGAAAGCTGGGGAAAGACCTGCTCCATCGGCTTGCGCACGGATCCCGCGATGTCCTTTGGGAAGCGGTAGCCATAGCTTTCAGTGCCGCCAAAAAGCAGACGATGGTCATCAGAAAACCGGAAGTAGTTGATGACGAATTTACTGTCCGCGACGGCTCTATTGTTGCGGATCAAGTCTTCTTGGCGTTCCGGTCCAAGGGGCTCTGTCGCGATAATGAAATTGTTGATCGGCATGACCCTTGCGGCCACGTCTTTGCGCAAATTTCCAAGGTAGCCGTTGCAGGCCAAGACAAGGAATTTCGCCGCGATTGTTGCGTCTTCGGTCATGATCACATTAGGCCCGGATGTCTCCAAAGACTGCACACGGCTTTCTTCAAATATCCTAACACCTAGTGAGGCCGCCTTGCGCGCCAAACCCAGAGCATAGCGTAGGGGATCGATGTGCCCACTACCAAGATCAAGGGTGCCACCAAAATACAAAGGGCTGGCCAGCTGGTCGCGGATCTCGGCCTGTGACAGATCGTCGATCAGGTCATAATCATAGTCGCGGCGCAGTTTTTCTGCGTAGCGATGATCCTCGGCCACAAAGCGTTTGCGATGTGCGGCGTGGATGACGCCTTCGTGGAACGGACAATCGATGATCTCCTCGGCGCAAAAGCTGCGTACCATTTGAACAGCATCAACGGCCATGTTCCAGAGGGTGCGTGCCGCGTCCTTGCCCAGTCGCTCTTCCAGAAAATCCTGATCCTGCCTTTGACCCGAGCCGACTTGTCCCCCATTGCGCCCCGACGCGCCAAAGCCGACGCGCTGGGCCTCGAGCAAGACCACGTCATAGCCTTTCTCGGCCAGATGGATCGCTGAGGAGAGACCGGTAAAGCCTCCGCCCACGACGCAGACATCACAAGAGATTTCGCCCGAGGCTTTGGGGAATGGATCCAGTTTTGGATTGACGGCCGCATAGTAGGATTGGGGGTATTCCCCAATCCCATCGTTGGCTGTCAGCAGGTCCAGCCGTTGCATCTATGCCGCTTTCATAAGGCCTTTTTCAGTCGCACTGGCCATGGTTTTGTCCAGCACTTTCCAAGCCTTCTCAGCAAGAGTGTCGATATTCTCTTTGCTGAAAATCAGGGGCGGTGAAATGATCAGTTGATCACCCACATGGCGCATGATGAAGTTGTCTTCAAAACAGAGGTCACGTGCAATCACGCCCACATTGCCGGGGCCCTCCGCAAAGGCTGCGCGGGATGCTTTGTCCGGTGTCAGTTGCAGCGCGCCGACCAAACCGCAAATGCGCGCTTCGCCCACCAAAGGATGCTCGCCTAGGCCGGCCCATTTCTCTGCGAGATAGGGGGCTGTCACATCGCGCACGTTGCCAATCAGGTTTTCCTCTTCAAGGATCCGCAGGTTTTCCAAGGCGACGGCGCAGGACATCGGATGCCCTGAGTAGGTGTAGCCGTGGTAGAACTCGTCAGTCGCCATGACGTCGAAAACTTCATCAGACAGGATCGAGCCGCCAATCGGCGCATAGCCAGAGGACAGACCCTTGGCGATGGTCATGATATCGGGGCGAATGGAGAACGTGTCAGAGCCCCACATATTTCCGGTGCGCCCAAAACCACAGATGACTTCGTCTGCGATCAAAAGGATCTCATGGGCGTCACAGATCCGCTGGATCTCTGGCCAATAGGTCGACGGCGGGATGATCACGCCACCGGCCCCTTGAATCGGTTCCGCGATGAAGGCGGCGACATTGTCTTCGCCGAGTTCCGCGATCTTTTTTTCGAGTTCGCGCGCGCGTTGCAGGCCGAATTCCTCGGGCGTCATGTCGCCGCCCTCAAGATACCAATGCGGCTGGTTGATGTGCACGACCCCTGGGATCGGCAAAGTGCCTTGCCCGTGCATCGCCTGCATGCCACCCAGAGACGCCGCGCCAACGGTTGAGCCGTGATAGGCGTTTTTGCGGCTGATGATGACCTGCTTTTCAGGCTTGCCCTTCAGTGCCCAATAGTGGCGCACCAGACGAATGTTTGTGTCATTGGCGTCTGAGCCTCCGGCCGCGAAAAACACATGGTTCATGTGGTCCGGCGCGAGCGACGTGACCTTTTCAGCCAAGGCAATCGCGGGCACATGAGTCGTCTGAAAGAAAGTGTTGTAATACGGAAGTTCCAAAAGCTGACGCCGTGCGACCTCGGCGATAGAGTCCCGCCCATAGCCGATATTGACGCACCACAGACCGGCCATACAGTCCATGATCTCTTGACCGTCGCTGTCGCGCAGATGCACGCCTTTGGCACCTGTAATAACGCGCGCGCCTTTCGCGGCCAGCGCATTTGAGTCCGTGAAGGGATGCATATGGTGCGCCGCATCCAGCGCCTGAAGTTCCGCCGTCGGCAAATGGTTGGTGATCATATTCATTTCATTGACCTTTACACATTGAGCAGCAGATGCTGACGTTCCCATGGGCTGATTTCGCGTTGGTGCTCTTCGAGCTCTGCATTTTTGATATCAGAGAAGAGCTGCCAAAATTCTTTACCAAGCATATCTGGCATCGACTCGGCCTCTTCCATTCTTTCCATTGCTGCGCGCAGCGAGAACGGAAGCTGGTCGGATCCCGGATGTCCGTAGGCATTGGTCGTGACTTCGGGGCGCGCTTTTTCGCCCTTCACCATGCCCAGATAACCCGCGGCCAAGGAAGCTGCGATCGACAGATATGGGTTGGTGTCCGAGCCGATGACGCGGTTTTCGACGCGACGCGCCTCGGGGCCAGAAATTGGGATACGCAGGCCGGTGGTGCGATTGTCGCTGGCCCATTCCAGATTGGCCGGGGCCGCATAGCCTTCGATGGAAATGCGACGATAGGAGTTCACGTAAGGCGCCAAGAAGGGCACGGCCTCCATAAGGTACTTCTGGCTGCCGCCGATAAAATCGTGAAAGGCCTGCGTAGGCGCGCCGGTGCCATCAGAGAAGATGTTCTGGCCGGTTTTGATATCGACCACGGATTGATGCAAATGCATGGCCGAGCCCGGCTCATCGCGGATCGGTTTCGCCATAAAGGTCGCAAAAACGCCGTTCTTAAGCGCCGCCTCGCGGATGCTGCGTTTGAAGTAAAACACCTCATCAGCCAGTTGCAGGGGATCACCGTGGTTGAGGTTAATCTCGATCTGCCCCGCGCCGCTTTCCTGGATGACAGAGTCAATCGTCAGCCCTTGGGCTTCGGCAAAATCATAGATTGTGTCGATCACCTCGCCGAATTCGTCCACAGCGACCATGGAATAGGCCTGACGGCTCGAGCCGCGCCGACCGGTGCGACCAATTGGCGGTTCGATTTCAGCGTTGGGGTCGTCGTTGGGCTTGGTCAGATAGAACTCGAGTTCCGGCGCGACGATGGGTTGCCAGCCTTTTTCCTTATAGAACGACAGAACGCGTTTCAGCACGTTGCGAGGCGCAATGCCCAAAGGCTCGCCATCACGGGTTTCAAGATCATGGATGATCTGAACCGAGGCATCATCCGCCCAAGGCACAGCGCAAGCGGTCGACAGATCGGGGCGCAGGACGATATCGCTTTCAAGCCATTGGTTCTGGATCTCCATATCGACCCATTCACCGGAAATGGTTTGATAGAACAACGAAACCGGCAAAAAGAGCGCTTGAACGGGATCGAATTTGTGCGCGGGCATGGTTTTGCCGCGTGACATGCCTGCGAGGTCCGGCACAATACATTCCACCTCGTCCAGACGTCGCCCGCCCAGATAGGTGCCAAAGGCCTTGGGCAAATCCCCGAGCCAAGACTTTTCATTTTCTAACGACACGAGTCACCTGTGGATCTTGTGTTTCGAATATTTTGATCAAATTATGAAGGAATTGATTTTGCGTCAATCCGCGCGGGCAATCATTCCCGCAAAGATTTCTTAATCTGCCCCATTCCCTGCAAAATATCTGTGCGGATCGCCTGAGCGGCGCGCCCAGCGTCTCCGTCGCGGATGGCCGAGATAGTTTCATCGTGCATATCTGGCAGATTCGCGGTGCCATATCTTCCACAGACGACTCTCAGAGACGGGCCAGTTCTCAGCCACAGAGCCTCGGCCATGCTGAGCAGGATACTGGCATTCGCGTGTTGATACAGATGAAAGTGAAACCGGAAATTGTGGAGAAGATAGCCCTCGATCTGTCCGCTCGCGATGGCCTGATCCAGTTCCAGATCTATATCTTTTAAAGACTTTGATAAGGTTTTGGCGTTGTTTTTCACCGCCATTTCAACGAGCTTCGGCTCAATCGCGCAGCGCGCAAAGCTTAGTTCTTCTACCTCGGCGTCGTTCAGTCGCGGCACTTCGATCCGCCGATTTCCCAACCGGCGCAGAGCGCCCGCAGATGTCAGGCGCCGCACGGTGTCGCGCACGGGCATAACGCCGCTGCCGATCATCTCTGCCAAACCATGCAGAGTGACGGCCTGACCTGGTACCAATTCGCCAAACAAGATCGCGTCGCTGATGCGGCGATAGATTACCTCATGTTCGGTGATTTTCTTTGGTTCGGCGTTCAATTTGCTTATCCTTTGGGCGACATTTGCGCCCGTTGTCGGGGCGATCCGGGGCGATCCGGGGCGAGAATGTCGAAACGCTTGCGCCGAATCGTATCTTTTGATCAAAATTACACCAATCAAAATAAAACTGACAACCGGGAGCTACCAAAATGAAGAAACACCTGACCCTTGTGTCAGCGGCTGCGCTTTGTGCTGCATCTTCGCTGTCCGCTGAGGAAGTACGCGTCTACAACTGGTCCGACTATATCGACGAAAGTCTGCTTGAGAAGTTCGAGACTGAGACCGGCATCAAGCTGATCTATGACGTCTTTGACAGCAACGAAGTTTTGGAAACCAAGCTTTTGGCGGGTGGCTCTGGCTATGACGTGGTGGTGCCGTCGGCGACCTTCCTGCAACGCCAGATCGCGGCGGGGGCCTTCCAGAAGTTGGACGTGGGCCAATTGCCCAACCACGGCAACCTCTGGAACGTCATTCAAGAGCGCACCGATCAATATGACCCAAGTGGTGCCTATTCTGTGAACTACATGTGGGGCACAACGGGCATCGGCTATAATATCGGCAAGGTCACCGAGGTTCTGGGCGAAGACGCCCCGCTTGATAGCTGGGATCTGGTGTTTGACCCGGCCAATATGGAGAAGCTCGCCGAATGTGGCGTGCATTTCCTGGATGCACCAACCGAGATGATCCCGGCTGCGCTGAACTACATCGGCGAGGATCCTGACAGCCATGATCCAGAGGTTATCGCCAAGGCAGAGGCCGTCTATGACGCCGTGCGCCCCTATATTCAAAAGTTCCACAGCTCTGAATACATCAACGCGCTTGCGAACGGCGATATCTGCGTTGCGGTCGGCTGGTCCGGCGATGTCTTCCTCGCGCAGTTCCGTGCAGCCGAGGCCGAAAACGGTCACGAGATCGACTATTCGATCCCCACGCAGGGGGCTCAGATGTGGTTTGACCAGATGGCGATCCCAACCGATGCGCCAAACCCAGAAGCGGCGCATAAGTTCATCAACTTTATCCTGAACGCCCAAAACGCGGCGGCGGCCACCAACTATGTTTGGTATGCAAGCGGCAACCTTGCAGCGCAAGAGTTCATCGATCAGGAAATCCTCGAGTATCCAGCGGTTTATCCAGATGCTGCGACTTTGGAAAAACTGTTCATCACCACACCTTATCCGGCCAAAGTTCAGCGTGTCGTGACGCGACTTTGGACCAAGATCAAGTCCGGCACCTGATCATTGAAGACCACGTCGATCGCCTTGCGCCATGCGTAGGGCGGTCGTCACCTATTGGGGGCGGGCATGAACCAAGACACGTCAGGCAACGCATTTGCGCCGTGGAACGACGCGAGCGAAAAGCCACTTATTACTTTTAAGAATGTCACCAAGAAATTTGGCGAGTTCGTCGCGATCAGTGACTTGAACCTCGACATCTACGCCCGCGAATTCTTTGCGCTGCTAGGGCCGTCTGGCTGCGGTAAGACCACGTTGATGCGCATGCTGGCGGGCTTTGAAACACCGACGTCTGGCGTGATCGAACTGGCAGGCCAAGACATCGCGGCCATCCCGCCCAACAAGCGCGAAGTGAATATGATGTTTCAGTCCTACGCGCTGTTTCCGCATCTGAACATCTGGGACAATATCGCCTTTGGTCTGCGGCGTGAGAAAATGCCCAAGGACCAGATGGAAGCGCGTGTCGAAGAGATGCTACGCCTCACCAAAATGGAAAAATTCGCGCGTCGCAAGCCGCATCAGGTTTCCGGCGGTCAGCGTCAACGTGTGGCGTTGGCGCGCTCTTTGGCCAAAGCACCGAAACTCTTGTTGCTGGACGAACCGCTTGGCGCGTTGGACGCCAAATTGCGTCAGGACACGCAGTTCGAGCTGATGGACATTCAGGAGAGCACCGGAACCACCTTTGTGATCGTGACCCACGATCAAGAAGAGGCGATGACCGTGGCGAGCCGCGTGGCGGTGATGGACCACGGAAAGCTCGTGCAAGTCGACACGCCGGACGTGATCTACGAGACGCCGAACTCTGTCTATGTGGCTGATTTCATTGGCGATGTGAATATCATCGAAGGCACAGCCGAGGCAAATGGCGAGAGCGTCTCACTGACATGGGCAGAAGGCCAACCTGCCTTGATCGGCTCAGCAAATCAGCCGATCTCGAAAGTGGCTTCTGCGGCCATGGCGATCCGTCCAGAAAAGATCGCAATCAGCTCGAAAAAGCCCACAGATCGCACGAATGTGCTGCAAGGCAAGGTGCTCGATATCGCCTATCTCGGCAATATCTCGACCTATCACGTGCAACTCGACAATGGCACGGTCATCAAAGCCCAGATCGCCAACACGCGCCGGATCGCGCGGCGCAATTTCACCTGGAAGGATCCGGTCTGGCTGAGTTGGACGGACACCGCCGGTATCGTTTTGGCGGTCTGACATCATGAAGCTGCGTCGCCTCACCCTGATCGGGATCCCGTACTTCTGGCTTTTGGCCTTGTTCCTGATCCCCTTCGGGATCGTGCTCAAGATCTCGCTGTCAGACATCGCGCTGGCGATCCCGCCATACACGCCGACGCTGGACATTTCCGGTGGCTGGCAGGCATTTCGGGATTTCCTCAGCGAATTGGATCTTGAGAATTTCGAGTTCCTCACGACCGATGACCTCTATTGGAAGGCCTATCTCTCTAGTCTCAAGATCGCGGCGATCTCGACCCTTTTGGCGCTACTGATCGGTTTCCCGATGGCCTACGGCATGGCCAAAGCGCGCGAGGACTGGCGGCCGACTTTGATGATGCTGGTGATCCTGCCGTTTTGGACGAGCTTTCTGATCCGCGTTTACGCCTGGGTCGGTATCCTCAGCACCGAGGGCTATCTGAACCAATTCCTGATGGGCATCGGCATCATCGGCGATCCGCTGGTGATTTTGAACACTTCAACGGCGGTCTACATTGGCATCGTCTATACCTATCTGCCCTTCATGATCCTGCCGATCTACGCAACGCTTGAGCGGCTGGATGAAAGCCTGATTGAGGCCGCCGAAGACCTCGGCTGCTCGCGCATTTCAGCCTTTTGGCTGGTGACCATGCCACTATCGAAAAACGGCGTGATTGCGGGCTGTTTCCTCGTGTTCATCCCGGTGATCGGAGAATTCGTGATCCCCGCGCTATTGGGCGGATCCAAGACGCTGATGATCGGCAAAGTGCTTTGGGAAGAGTTTTTCTCCAACCGCGATTGGCCTGTTGCCTCCGCCGTTGCGATCATCCTCTTGTTGGTGCTGATCATCCCAATCGTCCTCTTCCAACGCAATGAACAGAAACAGAGGGAGGCAGAGCAATGAGGCGGTTTAGCTGGTTCAACGCGACCTCTCTGACGATTGGTTTCGCGTTTCTTTATCTGCCGATGCTGATCCTTGTGATCTATAGCTTCAACGAGTCAAAACTGGTCACCGTTTGGGCGGGGTTCTCGACCAAATGGTATGGCGAGCTGTTCCGCAACGAGGCCTTTCTGGATGCGGCCTATGTGACCCTACGCGTGGCGATTTTCTCGTCTTTATTGGCTACGGTTCTGGGTACTATGGCCGCCTATGTTCTGGTCAGGGCAGGGCGGTTTCCGGGGCGGACGCTGTTTTCTGGAATGATCTATGCGCCGCTCGTGATGCCCGAAGTCATCACCGGGCTTTCGTTGCTGTTGCTGTTTATCTCGCTCGGGCTGGACCGCGGTGTTTTGACGATTGTTCTGGCGCACACGACGTTTTCTATGTGCTTTGTCTCTGTGGTGGTTTCGGCGCGTTTGGCAAGCTTTGATCAATCGCTCGAAGAAGCCGCGCTGGACCTAGGATGTACGCCGTTTGAGGCCTTTCGGCTTGTCACTCTGCCCGTGATTGCCCCCGCCGTCATCTCTGGCTGGCTGTTGGCTTTCACCCTATCGCTGGACGATCTGGTGATCGCGAGCTTTACCTCTGGCCCGTCCGCCACGACACTCCCGATCAAGATTTGGTCGTCGATCCGCCTGGGTGTCAGCCCCGAAATCAATGCGCTGTCCACGATCCTGATCGCCATCGTGGCCACCGGCGTGATCTCCGCATCTCTTATTTCCAAACGCGCCGCCCTGCAGCGTGATCTCGACAGCAAAACATAGAGGGTACCCGTGAGCGACTTTGAAAAGATCTGGCAGGACTACTGCGCCCAACACGGCACGCCTGATCGCGTCGAGCTAATGCTGTGTGACATCAACGCGATTTTGCGCGGCAAGTGGTTGCCCGGCGAGGATATCGGCAAGCTGACCTCTGGGGCCGCGCGGTTGCCGATTTCGACATACACGCCTTGCATCCTTGGTTGGGAAGTCGAAGCAACAGGGCAGGGGATCGTTGTCGGAGATCCGGATGGGATTTTGACGCCCATTGCGAGCACTTTGGCGCCCGTGCCATGGGCCGACGGCAATGTGGCGCAGGTCTTGGTGGAAATGAAGGACGCCTCGGACGAGATCGGCGAGTCGTCGACCAGAGAGCTTCTGCGCAAAGTTGTAGATCGTTTCGCCGCGCGCGGTTTGAAGCCTGTCGTTGCAACAGAATTGGAATTTTACATCGTGAAAGCGCGTGGCGCAGCGTCGGACGCGCCAGAGCCGCCAGACCGTTTGCCTGAAGCTCAGAACTACGATCTTGAGGTTTTGGGGCGTCATTCGGCGATGCTCGAAGAGATCAAAGAGGCCGCTCTGCAGCAAGGCCTGCCGACCGACACATTGATTGCGGAATACGGGCCCGGTCAGTTTGAAATCAATTTCCACCACACGGACGATGTCTTAGCCGCTGCGGATACAGCGTTGTTGTTCCGTCGGTTGGTGCGCATGGTGGCGTCCAAACATGGGTATGAGGCCACCTTTATGGCGAAACCCTATGCGCAGCATCCTGGCAATGGCATGCATGCGCATGTGTCTTTGGTGGATGAGGCGGGCACAAATGTGCTGGCAGCAGAGACCCCCGGTGACCTGTCAGACCCGATGCGTCATGCGATTGCCGGAACCCTGGCCACAATGCGCGACCTGCAGGCGGTCTTTGCACCGCATCTGAATTCTTACCGTCGCTTCCAGCCAAAGAGCTTCGCGCCATCCGCACCTGAATGGGGCTTTGATCACCGCGCGGCTGCAATCCGGCTTCCGGAAACCTCTGGCAAAGCGGCGCGGCTGGAACATCGGATTTCCGGTGCCGATGTGAACCCCTACCTCGCCTTGGCAGCGATTCTGGGTGGCATCCTCTACGGGCTTGAACACCAACCCGATCTTCAGCTTCAGATTGACCACCCAGATGCGAAACCGCAACCACTGCTGACCCATGACTGGTCGACGGCTGTCGAGCGGTTTGCACAGTCTGAGGTTGCGGCAGATGTCTTTGGGCAGGCGTTCCGGGATCTTTATGCCATCGTGCGCCGCGAAGAGATCGCTGAGCTGACCACGGTGATCTCTCCGGTGGAATACAGCGCCTATTTGTCGAGGCTATGAGGGTGTGACTATGACAAAGCGCCTGTCTATCGGAGTTCTGGAAACGGGGCGGCCCCCTGAAGAATTGGCGGGTCGTTATTCGAACTATCCCGCTATGGTCGCCGCTTGGCTGGCTGAGTTGGACGCAGATTTCTCGGACTATGCGGTTCTGGATGGGCAGATCCCGTCCTCACCCAGGGAGCACGATCTTTGGGTCATCACGGGATCAAAGTTCGGAGCTTATGAAGACCATCCGTGGATTGCGCCTCTAGAGGATTTCATTCGGTCTTGCCGTGCAGCAGGACAGCCGATGTTTGGCATCTGTTTCGGGCATCAGATTATCGCGCAGGCCTTGGGGGCGAGGTTCGGAAATCCGACAAAGGCTGGGGGCTTGGGTTGCATGACTACCAATCTGAGGGGCCGCTTGAAGATACCTCGGACCAGCCCATCATGACCTTGTCTGCGTTTCACCAGGATCAGGTCGTAGATATTCCGCAAGGGGCGCAGCGGGTGGCGCGTTCCGAGTTTTGCGAGAATGCGGCTCTGTACTATCCGGGCTTTGCACTGACGGTGCAGGGCCATCCGGAGTTCCGAGAGCCCTATTTGCGAGATCTTGCAAAGCTGCGCGCGGGTCAGGTGTTCTCGCAGGCCGAAGCCGAGGCCGCCGAGGCGTCTTATGACCGCGCAGACACGGCTGCGGATTTGGTAAGAGTGCTGAAATCCCTATTGCTGGAACAGGAAACGAGGGCTGGGTCATGAGCGAACAAGACGGCGATTTCGCATTCCGTTCAGACAGCAATATGGGGCGGTGGCACGAGATGACCTATGGCGGTGTGACCAGCTTCCTGCGTCGCCGTTATTCTCGAGACCTGTCGGGTGTGAATGTTGCCGTCACGGGCATCCCCTATGATTGCGCGGTCACCTATCGGCCTGGCTGCCGCCTTGGCCCCCGCGCCATTCGCGCGGCCTCTGTGCAATTGGCAGAGCTTAAGGCGTTTCCCTTTGGGTTCGATCCCTTTGATATGCTGTCGGTCGTCGACTACGGAGACTGCGCTTTGGATCCGCATCATCCGGGCTCGATCGCAGAGGCTATCGAGGCGCATGCCGATCAGATTTTGGAGCAGGGTACCAAGTTGTTAAGCCTTGGGGGCGACCATTTTGTGTCCTACCCGTTGCTGAAGGCGCACGCCAAACACCATGGTCCTTTGACATTGATCCAATTCGACGCGCATTGCGATACGTGGGAGGACGACGGCTCGCGCCTCGACCACGGCACGATGTTCGCGCGTGGGGTCAGCGAGGGGATCGTGGATGCAGCCTCCTCGACGCAGGTTGGGATACGTACCCACAATGACGCGGATGTTGGTATTAAGAAATTAACCGCGCCATGGGTCCACAGACATGGCGTCGATGCTGCGCTTGACGTGCTAAGGTCTCGAGCCGGAGACCGACCGGTCTATATTTCCTTTGACATCGATTGTCTGGACCCGGCCTTTGCCCCCGGGACGGGGACGCCTGTCGCGGGTGGTCTGGCGTCATGGCAGGCGCTAGAGTTGATGCGTGGTCTGGAGGGGCTGAATTTGGTCGGCATGGATTTGGTCGAGGTCGCGCCGGCCTATGATCACGCGGAAATAACTGCGATTGCTGCGGCGACGATTGCGCATGACTGGCTCTGTTTGGTGGCGCGTGGTCACGAAAGCCAAGGCGCAACGACGTAGGGGCATTCGCCTTTTGGTCCGGAAAACCATTGACAAATACTACAGCAGTGTAGTGTTTTGTTCATTAATGTATTTCTTCGGAGCTAAGAGGCGATGCGTCAACCCTCTGTCTTGATCATTGGTGCCGGTGCGACGGGCATGCTTGTCTATATCAAGCTGCGCGAAGCGGGGATCACAGATCTCACGTTGATCGAAAAAGCCGACAAGGTCGGGGGAACATGGCGTGAGAACACCTACCCCGGGATCGCCTGTGATATTCCTGCCCCGCATTATTGCTATTCCTTCGAGCCCTATGTCTGGACGCATCACCTCGCGTTTGGCGGCGAGCTACAGGAATACATGGAACATGTCGGCCGCAAATATGGCGTTACGGACAATGCGCGTTTCGGCGAGGCGGTGACCTCTTGTGTCTATGGGGATGACGGTAAATGGCACGTCGAAACCAGCAAGGGCGACACGTTTGCGGTGGATCTTGTGATCTCGGCGACAGGGATTTTGCACCATCCCAAATGGCCCGAGATTGACGGCAAGGACGACTTTGCGGGAGCGCATTGGCACACGGCACGGTGGCGGCATGATGTTGACCTGACAGGCAAGCGGATTGGCGTGATCGGCACCGGGTCCACCGCGCATCAGGTGATCCCGGAGTTGATCAAAGGCGGCAACGAGGTCTCGGTCTTTCAACGCACGCCGCAATGGGTGGCGCCTGTTCCTAACATTCGCTTCCCAGAATGGCTGCGCAGGCGCTGGCAGCGCAAGCCCGAGCGGATGCAGGGTTGGAAAGCCGCCTATCGGTGGCTGGTTCAGAATGTGTTCATCAATGCGACGGTCGGAAAATGGCTGCCCAATCAGGTGATGAATATTCTTTGCAAGGGCCACCTTTTGCGTATTCGCGACAGAGATCTCAGGTCCAAGCTAAGGCCCGATTATGAGGTGGGCTGCAAACGGCTTGTGATCAATACGAGCTTCTATGGGGCCATTCAAAAACCCAATGCGCATCTGATCACCGAAGGCATTGAAAAGATCGAAAGCGGTGGCATCCGCACTAAGGATGGCAGGTTGCACGAATTGGATGTGCTGATCTATTCCACGGGGTTTCACAACTTCAACTATATGCGCCCGATGAACCTTGTCGGCCGAGACGGTCATCGCATCGAAGACAGTTGGGGCGCGGGGCAGTATCGCACGCACCGTGGCGTCTTGTTGGAACATTTCCCGAATTTCGTCTTGATGCTGGGGCCAGGTACGCCAATTGGCAACAACACGATCATTGGGATTGCGGAACGCCAGATGGGCTATGTGATGCAGCTCATTGATATGTGGCGTAATGGGGAAACCGACGCAATCGAGCCAACGTCAAAAGCGGTTGAGGAGTTTGCCAATTACATTTCCGCAGGCGTGAAAGACACGGTCTGGGTTGGCGGCTGTCAAAGCTGGTATCTGGATGCCTCCGGGCAGCCTACGATCTTCCCCTATGACTGGGACGAGTTCCTGCGGATCACGGAAAAGCCGGATCCGTCTGAACTGGTGGCCTCGGCACCGAAAGACAAGGTGGCCTAGGATGTTGTCGCGCAGGTTCGTAAACGCGCATCTGCGCTATGGCACCAAGCCCCTGATGGCCTTTCTACGCGATCAACGAAAGCTGCGCTGGACGGCGGGGCTTTATGCCAAGACCATGTTCCCGGCATCGCGCGACATGAGTTTCGCGCCGGATCGCTTGGTGTCCGGTTCCGGATCTGTCGACATCCTGTGGTGCAGCATGCAGGCCGCATCGGCCAAGAAGGTGATCCTCTATCTTCATGGCGGAGGCTTTACGCTTGGCGATGAGATCAGCCACGGCGCAATGGTGGCTCGGATCGCCGGAGAGGTTGGACTGCGCGCCGCGATGGTGGACTATCGCCTCGCGCCAGAGCACCCCTATCCTGCAGCAATTGATGATGCTCAATACGCCTACGAAGGGTTGCTGGAACGAGGCTATGCAGGCGAAGACATCATCCTGATGGGTGACAGCGCTGGCGGTGGATTGGTCTTTACGCTGTTGCAGCGCCTGCAGAGGCTTGGGCTTCCGAAACCCTTGGCTTGTGTCGCGATATCCCCGTGGGGAGATCTGTCGATGTCAGGGGCGTCTTTCAGCGAGAACATCGCGAGCGACATCATGTTGCCAATCGGGTGGATCACACGCGGGCGCGATGCTTATGTTGGCGATCACGATCCGAAAAACTCTGATCTTTCGCCCGTGTTTGGGACTTTTGATGCGCCCCCACCCAGCTTTTTGGTCGTCGCGAAGGATGAGCTGCTCGCCAGCGACAGCTATGCCTTGCGGGACATGCTGCGTGATGCAGGCGGAGAGGTTGAGTTCCACGAGGAGGAGAACCTGCCGCATGTCTGGACCTTCTATCACGGAAAATTTGCACCAGCGGATCAGACAATTCGCCAGATCGGGGACTTTGCAAAACGTCACGTGTGACGGTCCATGGAGGACAAATGGCAAAACGGATAGATTTTAAGAACGCAGTGGTTCTGATCACCGGCGCGGGGGCCGGGATCGGACGGGCCCTCAGCGAAGAGGCCATGCGCCGCGGCGCGCATGTCATTGCCGTGGAACGGGATGCAGAGGCGCTTGAAAGCCTGAGCGGAATGTCTCTGACCAAGGCTGTGGCCGATGTCTGTGACGCGGAGCGTATGCGCGAGATCGTGGCGCAGGTTCTGGCAGACCACGGGCGGCTGGATGTGGCCATCGCGAACGCTGGGATCGAAAAGATCGATCCGATTTGGGCGCAAGACCCGAAGGATTTTGAGTCCGTCATCAATGTGAATGTGCTTGGGGTGTACCGGACCCTGCAGCCTTGCCTGGCGCCGGTTATCCAAAGCGGGGGTCATCTGTTCGCGGTGTCATCGATTGCCGGGATTATCCCATTTCCCTTTGGCGCGGCCTATTCCACGTCGAAGGCGGCGGTCGACATGATGATGCGCGTCATGCGGCTGGAGCTTCTGGCGACCGAGGCCACTGCAGGGGCCGCTTATTTCGGGTTTATCGCCTCGGAAATGGGAGAGCGCGTGACCGGGCACCCCGGTGTCGCAGCCCTATCAAAATGGATGCCGCGCCCGCTTTTGGGTCTGACGCCCTACCTCACGCCGCAGCAGGCAGCAGAGCGGGTTTTGAACGACATCGAAAAACGCAAAGCCCGCAGCTACACGCCTGGTGTGATCCGGCTGACCTATGCGCTGCGGGGTCTCTATGCGCAGTCCGACGATTTTCTGGGTCGCTATGTGATGGGGCTGCCGAAGTTCATCAAAAATCATTATGGCCTGCCGTTTTCCGACAAAAGCGACGGGACGTCACCTGGGCAAACTCGAAAATAAACTTTGTCCAAAAATGGACAGTATTGTAGCATTTTGACCATGTTTAGATTCGCGGGTTAGGTCCCGCGATCAGTTAAGAAGCAAGCGAGGCGCAGGTATGACAGACGCTGCATTTATCTATGAGGCCATCCGGACTCCGCGATCCAAGGGGAAAGCGGATGGATCCTTGAACGAAGTCAAACCTATCAATTTGGTCACGACATTGCTGGACGAAATGCAAAGTCGACTGGATCTGGATACGTCGCGCGTCGATGACATAGTGCTGGGCTGCGTGAGCCCTGTGCAAGAGCAGGGCGCGGTTCTGCCAAAAGTGGCTCTTCAAAAAGCCGGTTGGGACGAAAGCGTGCCTGGCGCGCAGGTGAACCGTTTTTGTGCCTCCGGGCTGGATACGTTCAACACGGCGGCCGCACGGGTGGCGTCTGGTTGGGAAGACCTGATCATCGCGGGCGGCTATGAAAGCATGAGCCGCGTGCCGATGGGCTCGGACGGCGGGCCGTTTTCCGAGGATCCAGAAACCGTCTTTGCCACGAATTTCGTGCCGCAAGGCATCGGTGCGGATCTGATCGCAACCGTGGACGGCTACAGCCGCGATGACGTGGACGAACTGGCGATGAACAGCCAAAAGAAGGCGGCTGCCGCGCAAGAAGCCGGGTATTTTGATCGCTCTGTTGTACCAGTGAAGGATGAAAACGGCTTGGTCATTCTGGAGCGTGACGACTTTATCAAGCCAAACACCGATATGCAGATCCTTGGCGGGCTGCGTCCCAGTTTTGAACAGATGGGCGCTTTTGGCTATGACGCCGTAGCTCTGGCCAAATACGCCGACGTGGAAAAGATCAACCACGTCCATACTCCGGGCAACAGCTCTGGCATCGTGGATGGCGCGGCGATTGTGCTGGTGGGCAATGAGCAGGTCGGCAAGGATCTGGGCTTGACCCCACGGGGGCGTATTGTGTCCGTTGCGGTGACAGCCACTGAGCCGACCATCATGCTGACCGGTCCGGGTCCGGCTGCTAATAAAGCCTTGGCGAAGGCCGGTCTGACCCCAGAGGACATCGATTTGGTCGAGATCAACGAGGCCTTTGCCTCTGTAGTCCTGCGTCTTCAGAATGACCTCAAAGTTCCTGACGAGAAACTCAATGTCGTGGGCGGTGCGATTGCCATGGGGCACCCTCTGGGTGCGACCGGATCCTGCCTTGTCTCTACGATGCTCGACGAGCTTGAGCGCCGCAACGCAAAGCGCGCTTTGATCTGTATGTGCGTGGGTGGCGGCATGGGGATCGCCAGCATCATCGAACGCGTCTGAGGAAAGATAATGTCTGAATATACTTACGAAAAAGATGCGGACGGCATCGTCACGGTCACCTTTGACGCGCAGGATAAATCCGCCAATACGATGACCTTTGCCTGGCTTGATGCCATGGAAGAAATGATCGAGAGCCTGAAGGCCGAAGAAGGGTTGACGGGGGTCGTTCTGGCCTCTGCCAAGAAAACCTTCTTCGCCGGAGGGGATCTGGATTTCATGCTGAACTCCACCCAGACCGCGCAGGAAATGTACGACTATGTCGAACGCAACAAAGCGCCGTTTCGCGCGATGGAAAAACTGCCGGTGCCTTTCGTGGCCGCCATCAATGGCGCAGCGCTGGGCGGAGGGTATGAGATCTGTTTGGCCTGTGATCACCGCATCGTCGTGGCGGATCCCAAAGCGGTTGTTGGCCTGCCCGAAGTGACCCTTGGCGTTCTACCGGGCGCAGGTGGCGTGTGCCGTATGGTGGCAATGCTCGGCCTTGAAGCCGCGCTGCCCCTCTTGGCCGAGGGCAAGCAACTGCGTCCTGATGCTGCGCTGACAGCGGGCATGGTGGATGCCATTGTTGAGACCCAGGATCAGCTGATCCCGGCGGCCAAAGACTGGATCAAGGCGAACCCGAAGGCGGGTACCAAACCCTGGGACAAGAAGGGCTTTAAATACCCGGGCGGCGACGCGACTGCGCCGAATGTCCGCATGGCGGCGGCGATGGCGCCGACGATGCTCTATGGCAAAACCCGCGGCCTGATGCCTGCGCCTGAAAAGATCGTCGACATCGCGGTAAACTCGATGCGCATGGGCTTTGACAGCGCCTTGCGTGCCGAGAGCCGTGGTCTGGTGGCGCTCTTGCGTTCACCCGAGGCGAAGGCTGCGATTAAGACGTTCTTCTTTGGCATGCAGGCCGTGAAATCCGGCAAGATCCGCCCAGAGGGTGCGCCGACTAAGTTCAAGAAAGCTGCCGTTTTGGGCGCGGGCATGATGGGTGCGGGTATCGCCTGGGCGCAGGCCTATAAGGGGCTTGAGACCGTGCTGAAGGACGTTTCAGTCGAGAATGCGGAGAAGGGCAAGGCCTATTCTAACGCGCTGGCGGATAAACGCATCAAGCGCAAACGCATGACGCAAGAGCGCAAGGACGGGTTGATGGATCTGATCACGCCGACCGACAAGGACGCGGATTATAAAGGCGCGGATATTATCGTTGAGGCGGTCTTTGAGGACATCAACCTCAAGGCAAAGGTCATCAAAGAAAGCTTCGAGATGCTGGCGGATGACGGGATCTATGGCTCCAACACGTCCTCCTTGCCGATCAGCGTTCTGGCGGAATTCTGCCCGGATCCGACCCGCTTTATTGGCCTGCACTTCTTCTCTCCGGTCGACAAGATGAAGATCGTCGAGATCATCTGTGGCAAGCAAACCAGCCAGGAAACCCTGCGCAAGGCTTACGACTATGTGGCACAGATTGGCTATATACCGATCGTGGTGAACGACAGCCGGGGCTTCTTTACCAGCCGAGTGTTTGCGACTTATCTGGACGAAGGTCTGGCGCTGATGCAGGACGGTGTGTCCCCCGTTGCGATTGAACGCGCGGGCTGGAAAGCGGGCATGCCGGTCGGACCACTGGCCGTGCATGACGAAGTCTCGATGGAACTCACACGCAAGGCGTGGGAGACCCATAAGGAACTTGACGAACGCCTGGGTGAGGATTCTGCCTTCGGCAAAGACAACGCGGCCACCCGTCATATCGGCCACGCGATGGTCGACTTGGGCCGTCGCGGTCGCAAGGACAGCGCGGGGTTCTATGACTATCACGCAGATGGCACGAAAACCCTCTGGCCCGAGCTTTCCCAGTTTGTGGTCGAGGACCGCGATGTCTCGATTGAAGATGCGGTGGATCGTCTGATCTATCGTCAGGTGATCGAGACCCTAAGATGCCTTGATGAAGGCGTCTTGAATACGGAAACCGAGGCCAATATCGGTTCGATTTTCGCCATCGGGTTCCCACCTCACACAGGCGGCGCGCTACAGTTCATTCATGGCAAAACAAAAGACCTCTTCCTGGCACGTGCAGCTGAATTGGCAGAAAAATACGGAGCGCGTTTTGTGGTGCCAGAAGGCGCCATCGCCAAGATGTTTGATTCAGAACAGAAGGCAGCTTAAGCATGATGATCCCACGCGACCTTTACGAAGAAGAGCACGAGATCTTTCGCAACTCGGTTGTGAAATGGTGTGAGGAGCATATCGTTCCTCATGCCGAGCAATGGTTGGCCGATGGTCAGGTTAGCAAAGAGGTGTGGAAAGCGGCCGGAGAGGCTGGGTTCCTCGCCATGTATGCAGATGAGTCCTATGGCGGTCTGGGCGTGGATGATTTCCGCTATGACCAGATTCTGATGGAAGAGATCACCAAATATAGCTCGGGTCTTTTCCTGCCGCTGCACAACCGCATCGTGGGGCCGTATTTCCAGAAATTCGGCACCAAGGAACAGAAAGATCGGCTGATGCCGGGGATCGTTTCTGGCGACAAGATCCTTGCGATTGCGATCACTGAACCTGGCACCGGGTCAGATATGGCGGGTATTCGCACGCGTGCTGAGGACAAGGGCGATCATTGGGTTCTGAATGGCTCTAAGACCTATATTTCCAATGGCCTGATTTCTGATGTGGTTCTGGTTGCGGCGCGCACCCACCCTGACAATCCGCACGCCATGGGCCTCTTTATCGTCGAAGCCGGCATGGAGGGTTTTCAGCGCGGGCGTAAGCTCAAGAAACTGGGCCTGCATGCGCAGGATACGGCAGAGCTCTTCTTTGAGGATGTGAAGATCCCGAAAGCGAATGTTCTGGGCGACCCCTATAAGGGTTTCAAATACATGATGTCGGGTCTTGCCGAAGAACGCCTTGCAGGGGCTGCGGCCTTCATGGGCCGCGCCGAGCGCGCCTTTGAGGTGACGATGGACTATATCACCGAGCGCAAGGCTTTCGGTAAACCCATCGGCACGTTTCAGAACAGCCGTTTCAAGATGGCCGAGATGCGTACAGAGCTGGATATGGGCTGGGTTTTTACCGACCACTGCACCAAGCTGCATCTGCAAGGCAAGCTGAGCGCTGAAGTGGCGGCTGAGGCCAAGCTCAAGACGTCTGAAATCGAAGCGCGTGTGGTGGATGATTGCTTGCAGCTACATGGCGGCGCGGGCTTCATGGATGAATACGAGATCTCGCGGCTATACGCGGATGCGCGGATCAGCCGGATCTATGCAGGCACCTCTGAAATCATGAAAGAGATCATTGGCCGAGGCCTTGGTCTGGATGATCGGGGCGCAGGCCGATGAGCACACCGCTTGAGGGCATAAAAGTTGTCGAGTTCACAGGGATCGGACCTGCACCCCTGGCAGGCCAATTGCTGGCGGATATGGGCGCGGATGTCATCACAATTGACCGCAAAAGCGCCAAGCCGGACCCCACCGATGTGAACCGGCGCGGCAAACGCTCGCTTGCGATTGATCTGAAGACGGCCGAAGGCAAGCGGGTTGTCCTTCAGCTTTTGAAAAGCGCCGATGTGCTGATCGAAGGTTTCCGCCCCGGCGTGATGGAGAAACTGGGTCTGGGGCCTGAGGACACGGGGGATCACCTGATCTATGGCCGCATGACTGGCTGGGGCCAGGACGGCCCAGCGGCACAGACTGCGGGCCATGATATGAACTATCTCGCGCTCACCGGGACGCTCAATATGTTCGGAGCGCCCGGGAAACCGCCACATTCGGCGCTGAACTACGTGGCAGACTACGGCGGCGGCTCGATGTTTCTGGTCTTCGGCATTCTGGCCGCTTTGATCGAGAAGTCACGTTCTGGCAAAGGTCAGGTCGTTGATGCGGCCATGGTGGATGGTGTGGCCGCGATGGGTGGCTTGATCAATATGCTGATTGCCAAGGGCATGGCAGGCGAAACCCGAGGGCAGAATTTTCTGGATGGGTCGGCGCCGTTCTATCGCACCTATGAATGTGCGGACGGGCAACATGTTGCTGTCGGCTGCATCGAGCCTCAGTTCTTTGCAGAGTTCCTGCGGCTTGCGGGTCTGCCGCCAGAGGATGCCAAAAATCAACAGAACCCCAAACATTGGCCGGATATGCACGCGCGCTATGCCGCCCATTTCCAAACCAAATCACGAGATGAATGGACCGCGGTCTTTGAGACCTCGGATGCTTGTGTGACGCCAGTATTGAAGTTGAGGGAGGCTTCAACGCATCCACATATGGCGGAGCGCGGCGTTTTTCAAACGATCGACGGCACCATTCACCCGGCACCCGCACCTCGGTTCAGCCGATCCGTCGCGCGGGTGCCTCAGTCTCCGGCGGGATCAGGGGAGGATTCCGTCGGAGTGTTGAGGGAATGCGGATTTGACTTGGCAGAGATTGAGCAGCTTCAAAAGAAAGGCATACTGACCTAAGCATCACCTGTTTTTCAGGCTTCAAAAGATCGCAGGCCGCGTGCCAAAGCGGAGGGTAAAACAACATGGAATTTGACTATGTCATCGTTGGCGGCGGCTCGGCAGGGGCGACCCTTGCATCGCGCTTGTCCGAAGACCCAAAGGTCTCTGTTTGTTTGCTTGAAGCCGGGGGCGAAGGGAAATCGCTTTTCGTTCGGGTGCCGTCTTTGGTCATTGGCGCTGTGCACGGCGGTCGTTTGACCAATCTGAACTGGGGTTTTGAAACAGTGCCACAGCCTGGGCTGAACGGGCGTGTGGGCTATCAGCCGCGCGGCAAAGGGTTGGGCGGCAGCTCTGCCATCAACGCGATGATCTATATTCGCGGGAACCCTCGTGATTATGACAATTGGGCCGCCAATGGGTGCGACGGCTGGGGCTGGTCGGACGTGCTGCCCTATTTCAAGAAGTCCGAGCGCAATATGCGCGGTGGGGATGATTTGCACGGCTCTGACGGCCCGTTGCATGTTTCGGATTTGCCAACGCCCTATGCGATCAATGACGATTTCCTAGAGGCTTGCGAGGCGGTTCAGCTTCGGCGTACCCATGATTTCAATGGGCCCGAGCAACAGGGTGCCGGGATGTATCAGGTCACCCAGTTCCACAACGAACGGCGCGGCCAGCGCTGTTCTGCGGCGGCGGCCTATCTGCATCCCAACATGGAGCGCAGCTCTCTGCATGTGATTACCAAGGCGCATGCGCAGGAGTTGGTGATTGAAGACGGGCGTGCGACGGGTGTGAAGTATTACGCGGGCAGCCAGCTCAAGACGGTCTCGGCGCGCGCCGAAGTCATCGTCTGTGCTGGCGCGTTCCAGTCGCCTCAGCTTTTGTTGGCATCGGGCATTGGCCCGGCGGAGGATTTGAAAGCTCTGGGCATCGAAGTGAAAGCGGATCGCGCGCAGGTGGGTCAAAACCTGCAAGACCACGTCGACGTCACCATGGGCTATAAGGTCAATCGCCCAGATGTGATGGGGATTTCCCCGCAAACCGTATGGCGGTCTCTGCGCGACATCAGGACCTATCGGCGGCGCGGGCATGGGTTCTGGTCGTCCAATATCGCCGAGTCTGGCGCGTTTTTCTCGGTTGAAAGCGAGGCGGATTGGCCGGATATCCAGCTGCATTTCGGTGTGGGGTGCATTCAGGATCACGGGCGCAAATTTCTACCGGGACATGGGATCTCGGTTCATGTCTGCATCTTGCGGCCGGAAAGCCGTGGCAGCGTGCGCTTGGCCTCCGCAGACATGCGCGACGCGCCTGTGATTGATCCGCGCTTCCTTGAGTCGGACGCCGATTTCCGCCGCTTGAAAGCCGGATTGAAAAAGACGCAAGAGATCATGAAAAGCGCGCCGATTAACAAGGCCGTCGTGAAAGAGCTGGTCTTCGGAGACATCACGGATGAAGCAAAGCTGGATCACGCGATCCGCGATTTGGCGGATACAGTTTATCACCCTGTGGGCACCTGCCGCATGGGTTCGGATGAGGATGCCGTTCTGGACACGAGGCTGCGGGTGCGGGGCGTTCAGGGGCTTCGCGTCGTGGACGCTTCGGTGATGCCAAATCTGATCAGCGGCAACACCAACGCGCCCACGATCATGATCGCAGAAAAAGCCGCTGATATGATCATAGAGGACGCTCGGATCTAGGGGTGACCTGCACAGATGACGTTACGGGGAGTAAGGAACGAAACCATGCCAAAGCAGAACGATAAGATGACCACCGAAGAGGCCATGGCCCTGTTTGACAGCCTACCGCCCGCGACCCAAGAGCAAATGCTCGGGCGCTGGCATGGCGAGGGCGTGGATACGGATCACGATATGGATGGGATGCTGGAAAGCTCTTATTGGTATGGCAAGTCTTTTGAGGGCCCCGATGCGGTGCATCCTTTGGTACATAAGGTGCCTTTGTGGGGGAAAGTCTCGGTCAACCCGGCGCTCTTGCCGATCAAACTTTCGACCTATCTGCCGCTACGGGATATTCTGGCGCCTGTCCTGTTTCCAATCCTTGTACCTCTGATCCGCACGAGTAAGCCCAAAGCGCGCCTGCGTACCATCAGTTTCCGCGGACGTCAGCATGCGGCCATGTGTTACGATGCAAAGCCCATCAATGATGTCTTCGCCTCGCTTGGGCCTGACTCTGTTTTGGGCTGGATGGATTTCAAAGGCATGGATCAACCTTATTTCTTTAAGCTGCACCGCGAGAAGATCGACTGACGGACCGATCAATGATTGCAGCGCCCCGCGAAGACAGGCAAAACCGAAGATGACAACGATGGGACAGACTTAAAACGATGAACGCAGCAAGAGACAGACTGTATTCGGCGGCTTTGAAGATTTTCGCCGAGAAACGGAACAAAGGCGTTTCGGTGTCTGAGCTTGCCCGTGAGGCGAATGTCGCGCGCAGTACCATCTATAATCTGATCCCGGACATGGACACGTTGTTTTCTGAGGTTGCCAATCAGGTGACCGAGCAGTTCAACGAAAAGCTGATGGCGCTTTTGGAAGGTGTCGAAGATCCAGCGATCCAATTGACCTATGCCTTGGCTTTTCCGCTGGAAGAGTTTCACAACGACCCACAGGTTGGCCGCTTCGTGACAGAGTTCGCTCTGCGCGAAAGCCAGCTTAAGAAATACTGGTTTGGTGTTCCTGAAAAGGCATTGATGACTGGGATTGAAAGTGGTCGCTTTGTGATTTCCAAGTCCGAAGTCACGGTGTTTCGGGCGCAGATGGCCGGCGGTCTTCTCAGCACGATGCTTTTGATCCAAGACGGTCAGGTCGGCTGGCGCGAGGCTGCGCATAATTTCGCGATGTTGCAATTGCGCGCGCTTGGGATGTCTGATGCCGAAGCCCGAGCGATCACCGAACAGCTCTCTATGGCGCGTGAAAGCGAAAGCATCTGAGTACGTTGATTGCCAGTGAACTGGAAACAATGAGCCACTTGATTGTCGATTAACGGTAGCTTGGCCCGTGCAATACACCGTTTTTCTGGAAAAGTTGATCCTGTCTTCAAAGTCTCTAGTGTCTTTTCCCGGTGGCAGGCGCGCAATTTGATGAGGAAAACTCCGATGATCCAGAAATGGCTTGTACCTGTGATATGCGTGTTTGCCGTTGGCGCTTGTACGGATGCTGCCAATCAGGCGAGTTCAAGTAACGACCGTCCAGCCTCGGCGGAATTGGCGCGACTGGCTGCCCCGGGTCAGGATCTAAGCCGGATCAAGATTGACCCATCCAATGGCTGCTATCTCTATCGCTATCGCGGACCGATTGAGACGACCTATTTGCCGGTGCGCACTGCCAATGGCAATCCGATCTGCACGCGAGCGCAGAGCTAGGGCGCGCACACTTTAAGGTAACGAAACAAAAAGGCCGCCGATCCATTTGGATCCGCGGCTCTTTCTTTGGGCTATGAATTTCGGCCTAGCTGCGGGCCGTGACAGTCGGATCAGGCGAATAAAAATGTGCCCGAACGCCGAGGTCTACATTCTCGTAGAGGTGGTTGATATGTGCCATCACCATGCGCACGCAGCCAGAGCTTGCCCTCAGGCCGATAGACCGAGGCGTCGGCGTACCATGAATACGCAGATAAGTGTCGCGATTGCCGCGATAGAGGTAGAGCGCGCGTGACCCCAACGGATTGTCTGGGCCACCGTTCATACCGCCAGCGTGCTGTTTATACTTGTGAGGCTCGCGTTTGATCATCGCAGCAGTTGGGGTCCAAACTGGCCATTTGGCCTTGCGACGGATGGTGTAGACGCCCGGTGTGTAGAGGTCTCCGCGGGCGATCGCGACGCCATAGCGCATCGCCGTGCCGTCGTTTCCGATGTGGTAGAGATAGCGGGCCACCGCATCGACGTGAATGTCTCCGGGCGAGAGCCCATCGTTCACCCGGACTTTTTGCGGCAGAAAGCGCGCGTGCAGGTCCCAGGGGTTGGTTTTGTAAGGATCGAAGTTTGCAGGAGTCACCTGTGCGTCCCATGCATCCCACATGGATCGGCGTGTCACAGGCGCAGCCATAACCGGCGCCGAAATAGGCGCGGAAAACAAAGCAGCGCTCGAGATCATAAATGTTCTGCGATTAAACATCTTTACAATAGCCTCATACACAGGCCCCAACCGAGCCCAACATCCGTTATTTTGTTAATATTTGGCTACTAAATTTCCCGTGATCCGCTCCGGAAGTGCCTTTGTGTCTTGATTGAGTGACACTTGAAAGCTCGGTTGTTTCCCTGCCGGATACAAAAAACGCGGACCTCGGCGAGAGGCCCGCGATTTGAAGATAATGCAGAGTGGCGTGTTTACGCCGCGACGGGGCGGCTTCGCCAGAGTGCTCCAAAGAGGGCCAGGACGGTAAGCCAGTCCAGAGCGACAATGGTCAGGTAAATCCAAGTAGGAACCGACGGTGTTGTCCAGGCAGAGGAAAGCGCCACGAGGCTTCCGACCATCATCAAGAGGAAGACAACATAGGCCAGCCAGCGCCATCCCTGAAGCAGCCCGTAGGCAAAACCAAGGTAGACAATTCCCGCGGGCACGAGCACCAGTGCTCCGCTTGCGAAGCCACTGACAAACAGCGCCAGAAGATGGACGAGACCGCTGAGTGCCACGAAGAGGGCACCGACACGATATGGACCTTTTGCATCAATCATTTTCTCAATTCCTTAATTATCGCTGTGGCAAGGGTATCCGGCGACGCCCCATGCCAAAATGTCATCTACATGTTCCTGCAGGCTATAAGGCGCGGGTTCGCGGCCTCCGCCCGGGTTCCAGGCCCAATGCAGGATCAAATCGTGATCCAGGTGGCTGGCCAGATCCAGATAGTCGCGGTCCCCGTTCAGTTCCGGGTCGCGCAATTGGGTGCAGATCTCGTTCGAGGACTTGCCGAACCAGTCCGCTTCTACAGGAGCCAGTTGCCAGTTCATGGCAACTTGCGGTGCCATATGAGGTGCGTCATTCGCGCCTTCGTTATAGGCGTGACAGGTCGAGCAGAGCAGGAACTCTGCGCCGATCCGGCTTTCGCCAGCGCGGATGTTCATGCCATGCACGCGGGTCTTGCCATAGGCCGGGCCGGACCACATCGGGCGATCACTTTCGCCGGTGTGGCAGTTGGCACAGCGTGGGTGGGACGCGACTTCGTAGACGCGATCCCAAGCCGCGAGGCCTTCTTCCAAGGACACAGACGCAGGTGGATTGATCGTGACGTTTTCACCCTCTTCGCCAGCGGCGAAGGCAGATGTCGACAGGCAGAGCGCCAAAGCGATGCCAGAGATAAGTGTCTTTGTCATAGCTGGCCTCACACGAAGTCTACGAATTTGTTGAACGGCATTTCGCGCAGGCGCTGACCTGTCGCCGCGAAGATTGCGTTGCCAAGCGCAGGCGCTGCTGGCGGCACCGGAGGCTCTCCGAACCCGCGAACCTTCTCCATATTCTCCAAGGCTTTGAAGTGGATTGGAGGACATTGCCAGATGCGCATGGCTTCGTGGTCGTAGTAGTTCTCTTGCTGCGCCACACCATCTGCGTAGGTGATTTCGCAGTTGATCGCGTGACCAAGGCCAAAGACCGTGCCGCCAGTGGCGAGGTTGTCGAGGTTGTTCGGATCGATCACCACGCCCACGTCGGCAGCCACCCAGACTTCGTCTAGTTTGATGCCTGCAGGTGTGTTGGTGACTTGAACAACGGTTGCAACTGGTACACCGAAGCTGAAGCCATAGGCGACCCCACGGCCGGTGTTTGGTCCGACCTTGTGGCCGTTCCAGGAACACATCTCAGCCGCGGTTTCCAGAACCTTCACCGATTGGCCGTGGCCCATCAGCCTGATGCGTTCCAGCATTGGGTCCGCACCGGCTGCGTGAATGGTCTCATCCAGCATCGTGTCATAGATGAACACGTTTGGAGCAGCACCCACAGAGCGCCAGGACGATGTTGGGGCGAGATTGTTCACGCGGAATGACCGCACCCGGTTGTTGTTCAGGTTCAGCATCGGATAATCCCATGCGCCTTCATGCAACTGGGTATCAGGCATCGGAAGGTTCATCCCCATGCGTCCCATCTGGGATGCCATCACAGAAGCCCCGCAGATATCGACATTCATCGAGACAACTTTGCCGTCTTTGTGTTTGCCGATACCGCGCCCGATTGTGATGTGGCGCGGGAAGTCCTGTGCGAAGTCTTCTTCGCGGGAATAGGTCAGTTTGACCGGCGTGCCTTTGAGTTTGGTTGCGATCTCTGCGGCCTGACGGATGTAGTCAAACTCGAGGCGGTGACCAAAGCTGCCACCGATGAACATATTGTGCAGATGCACGTTTTCGGCGTCGACCCCGCTGATTTCGGCAACCACGGTTTCGACCATCTGTTGGACTTGATGACCTGTCCAGATGTCCACACGATCATCTGTCACGAGGATCGTTGCGGTCAGAGGTTCCAGCGGCGCGTGGGCTACATAAGGAGAGCGATAGTCGCCTTTGACCTCAGTGCCTTCGGCGGTCTCAACATCGCCGACTTCACGCGCTTCGGCGTTCAGATGCTCTTCTTTGCCAATGGCCTCTTCCAGAACTTTCCAGTGTTCGGCCTGTTCCAGAGGGTAGCTTGGCTTTTCCCACTCAAAGGAAATCGTGTTCGCCGCTTTGATCGCGCGCCATGTGTTGTTGGCAATGACGGCCACGCCGTTGGTGATCTCAAAGACATCCTGAATGCCGCGCATCTGACGGGCCTCGGCCGCGTCAAAGGACTTCATCGCTGCGCCCTTGTTCGGGTTTGTCTTAACCGTCGCGTGCACCATGTTCTCGATTTCGAAATCGATGCCATATTCCAGCGTGCCTGTACACTTTGGCAGCATGTCCGTCCGGCCATGGGATTTGCCGAGGATGCGCCATTCAGAAGGCTGACGGAGTTGGACAAACCGAACCGGTTCGATCTCGGCGGCGGTGCCGGCGAGTGAAGTGTAGCTCAGCTCGGAGCCGTCGGGCAGGATCACCGCGCCTTTCGCAGTTTTGAGCTGATCTACAGGAACGCCTGACACCTGAGACGCTGCGAGCTTCAAAGTTTCGCGTGCGGTTGCGCCTGCGTTGCGCAGTTTGTCGAAAACGTCGGGCATCGCCGAAGAGCCACCGGTTGCCATCATCGGCAAAACCGCGCGCAGAGCGCCATTCACAAATCCACGTGTGCGTTCCACTGACGCGTTGTATTCATACAGTGGGATGCCGGCCATGGCATCTCCCATGCCGCCGTTGGCGTAGGCTGCACTTGGGACGCCAAAGCTGATTTCGACTTGATCCAACTCGACGTCGAGTTCCTCAGCGATCAAAGCTGCCTGGGCGGATTGAACACCCTGACCTTTGTCAGCATGGGTTGCAATCAGAGTGATCTTGTCTGAATCGATGACAACCCAAGGGTTAAAAGTGGCGGACCCGCTGGCGAGGTTCTCTTCGTTCGGGTTTTCGGAGGGTGCAAAAGCGCGATAGGTCCCGAAAGCAACTGCGCCGCCGATGGCGACAGATCCGACCAGAAAGCTACGACGTGTGATAGTACGGAGACGACCCATGATTATGCCTCCCGGATTTTCGCGGCGGCGCTGTGAACAGCGGCGCGGATGCGTGGATAGGTGCCACAGCGGCAGAGGTTGCCGCCCATGACAATGTCGATTTCTTCGTCACTTGGAGCATCGTTCATGTCTAGCAGCGCAGCGGCCTGCATGATCTGACCTGACTGACAATACCCGCATTGCGCGACCTGATTCTCGACCCAGGCTTCTTGGACGGCATGCAGTGAGGCAGGCGTTCCCAGCCCTTCGATGGTGGTGATGTCTGCGCCATCGGCAGAGGCTGCCGCGACCTGACAGCTCCGGACGGCAACGCCGTCCATATGCACGGTGCAGGCTCCGCATTGCGCAACGCCGCAGCCGTATTTCGTTCCAGTTAAACCAAGTTCATCGCGAAGAACCCAGAGCAGTGGCATGTCGTCTTCGACGTCCACTTCGTGGGATGTACCGTTGATCGTAAGTTGCATGCTAGCCTCTTTATATGCTGGCTGAGGATGTCCATGAAGGTTTGGACATTTAATGTATTTTTGTAAATTGACGGATTCCCAATGAAATGTCAAACCCAAGTTATGAATAAAAGAGAACTCAGCATCCTTGACGCCGCTCAGACGGTTTTTGCGAAATATGGGGTTTCAAAGACCACCATGGGTGACATCGCAGAGGCAGCGGGTGTGGCACGGCAAACGGTATATAATGCCTTTGCAACTAAGAATGACATTCTGCGCGCATCGGTGAGGCTTGAAACTGAGAAAACTATCGCCGAAGTCCGCGCGGCTTGGGAGAAATCTGCATCGCTGGAAGAGCGCATCGACATCTTTCACGAGGTTGGGCCTTTGCGGTGGTATGAAATTGTTCAAACATACCCGGACCTCGCCGAGCTTTTAGAAGGCCTGCATCACATTGCGGCCGAAGAGATGCAGAAGGGCCAACTGGCTTGGGAAAACATGTTCATCGAAATGTTCGAGCAGCAGGGTGTAGAAAGCGTCGATCCGGATTTGTCGCATCAGGATCTCGCGGATTTCCTGTTTTATTCGGGGAAAACCGCCAAATACGGGGCAGAATCCTCAGACCATATGCGAAAGCGGCTTCGAGCCTGCAAGATAGCCTTTTTGAATTTGGTCAAACGCTGAACGTGGTGCAGGTTTCGTTGGCGAAGCACCATCCATTTCGGCACTAGGAAATCACCAGCAATTCGTGCCAATAGAGGATCACGAACTGTTATGAGGTGGATGGGCCAAGCCATCCAGGACTTCTATGTCTGATCCAAAGACCGGCTCTGTTGAGGGCATTGCGAAACAGGCGCTTCGAAAAGAGGCGGACGCGCTTTATCAAATGGCCGAGGAACTGCCGTCGGATTTTGTGCCGGCTGTTGAGCGGATTTTGGGAATCGATGGACGTGTTGTTGTGTCTGGCGTCGGGAAATCCGGCCATATCGGGCGCAAGATCGCGGCGACATTGGCAAGCACCGGGACGCCTTCTTATTTCGTGCATGGGTCCGAGGCCAGCCATGGCGATCTGGGCATGGTGACCTCGCATGACATTTGCATACTTATCTCGAATTCTGGCGAGACCGCCGAGCTTCGAGATATCACGCTTTATACCCGCCGCTTTAATATTCCTCTGATTGCGATTTCGTCTAATCCTGACAGTGTTTTGATGCAGGCGGCAGACTACAAGCTGGCATTGCCGAAAGCGCCTGAGGTCTGCGCGATCGGTAAGGCTCCGACAACTTCAACAACGCTGACGCTCGCGCTGGGCGATGCATTGTCGGTGGCGGTGATGGAGAAACGCGGGTTTGATGCTGATCAGTTTCAGGTGTTTCACCCGGGTGGGAAACTCGGCAGCCAAATGAGCCGCGTTGCGGATCTGATGCATGGTGTGGATCAACTGCCGGTCGTGGCGCCTGATGACCCTATGGCTGAGGTGCTGCTGACGATGACATCCGGTGGGTTCGGCGTGGCCTTCGTGGTGGCGGACGGCAAGCTGGAAGGTGTCATTACAGATGGCGACCTTCGTCGCAACATGGACAGCCTGCTTGGCAAATCCGCGCGTGAGATCGCCAACACGGATCCGACCAAAATAGAGCCTGACATGCTGGCAGCCAAAGCGCTTGCGATTGTAAACGAACGTAAGATTACGGCTTTGCCTGTGGTCGATGTCTCGGGCGCGCCTGTGGGAATATTGCATGTCCATGATTTGCTGCGCGCTGGCGTGGCCTAGAGGATTTGAGCATGAAGACAGTTATCCTGATCCCGGCGCGCTATGCGTCCTCTCGCTATCCCGGCAAGCCCTTGGCGGAGCTGACCCAGAAGGACGGCACCAAGAAGTCTCTGATCCAAATGAGTTGGGAAGCCGCGATTGGTGTGGCAGGGGTCGATGCCGTCTATGTGGCAACTGATGACGATCGCATTAAAGACGCCGCCGAGGCCTTTGGGGCAGAAGTTATTATGACCTCAGAGTCCTGTGAGAATGGCACGGCGCGCTGCGCAGATGCTTTGGCTAAAGCGGGACTGGATGCGGATTTGATCGTGAACTTGCAGGGCGATGCGCCTTTGACACCCGCTTGGTTTGTCGAGGATCTCATCGCGGCAATGAAATCTGACCCAGAGGCTCAGGTCGCGACGCCTGTTTTGCAATGCGATGCTCTGACCTACGGTCACTTTGTCGAAGATCGCAAAGCTGGCCGCGTCGGAGGCACGACGGCGGTGTTCAACGCCAAAGGCCACGCGATCTATTTCTCCAAAGAGGTCTTGCCCTTTATCGATCCGGACAAGGTGCCCGACACCGACATTCCGGTCTATCACCACGTTGGCGTCTACGCCTATCGCCCCGAAGCCTTGGCGGCCTATTCTTCATGGCCTGTCAGCCAGTTGGAAACCCTAGAAGGACTCGAGCAGTTGCGGTTTCTTTATAATGACACCACAGTGCGCTGCGTCGAAGTCGAAGGCAAAGGGCGTGTGTTCTGGGAATTGAATAACCCCGAAGACGTCCCTCGCATCGAAAGCGTTCTACGCGATCTGCAGTAGGGCGGGCTTCAGCCCGCCACACCGATTACCCCGCCGCCGCGATCACAGAGTCGGCGCGATCTGTTTCAGATAGCCCGCCAGATCATCGCGCAACTCTGGCCGATCCAAAGCAAACGCCACGGTCGCCTGCAAAAACCCTGCCTTAGAGCCACAATCAAACCGCGTGCCTTCAAAGCAAAAGCCGGTCACTGGGCGCGGGCTGGCGATCTCTGCAGCAATTGCGTCGGTGAGCTGAATCTCTCCGCCGGCGCCTTTACCCACATTGTCCAATTGGCCCATGATTTCCGGCGCAAGGATATAGCGACCGATCACGGCAAGGTTTGACGGTTCCGTGCCTTTGGCAGGTTTTTCGACCATGGATTTCACTGGCAGAACTGGCCCCTTGGCGTCTTTCGCCACATCCAGAATACCGAAAGATGAGGTCTGCTCGTCCGGAACTTCCATCGCGGCCACCATATTGCCACCAATATCGGCATAGGCCTCAACCATTTGCTGAAGACATGGCTTTTCCGCGGCGATGACATCGTCGGGAAGCATAACGGCGACCGGCTCGTTTCCGATCAGGCGGCGCGCGCACCAGACCGCGTGACCAAGGCCAAGCGCCTTGTGTTGGCGCAGATATGCGATCTGGCCGGAGCCCATGTTTGTCTTTTCAAGAATATCCAAGAGTTCCGTTTTGCCTTTGGCCACAAGTTCGGCTTCAAGATTTGGGGCGCGGTCAAAATAATCCTCAAGCGCGTCCTTGCCGCGCGAGGTGACAAAGATGAAATCCTCGATCCCAGCCGCCCGGGCCTCATCAATCGCGTACTGCACCAATGGGCGATCCACGAGGGTCATGATTTCCTTTGGAACGGACTTGGTTGCAGGCAAAAACCGAGTGCCCAAACCTGCCACGGGAAAAATGGCTTTGGTGACTTTATTCTGCATCCTACTGTTCACTCTTACGAAAAGCTTTGCCTGTTGTTTTCGGGGTATATCAAGGATTGGGCCAAAACTAGTATGAAGTCGTGGAGAATTTGTGGCGGTTTTCCCCACTCGTCCGATTTGGAACGTAACGTAGCGAACCTTAAGACGCCACGTCGATACGGTTGAGAATTGCGCTGTTGCGGTTACGCTGCGGCTGCAAAATGGAGGAAATTACATGGATGCGCGCATTGTAGGCTGGGGTCACACTAAATTCGGTCGTCTCGACGAGTCGACCTTGGAAGACATGATCGTCGACGTCACCAAAGAGGCGGTGACCCATGCGGGTGTCGACTATGCAGACATTGACGGCATTTGGTTGGGTAATTTCAACGCCGGTCTGGTTCCTGATGGGTTTGCGTCCTCACTGGCGCTACATGCGGATGAAGCGTTGCGCTTTACACCGGCCACGCGGGTTGAGAATGCCTGTGCGTCGGGTGCGGCGGCGCTCTATTCTGCGCGCGCGGCCATCCAGGCGGGTCAAGCCAAAGTCGCACTTGTGATCGGGGCCGAGAAAATGACCTCGCAGACGACCGAGGGTGTTACCGAAGCTCTGGGCAGTGCCTCCTATCAAAAAGAAGAGGCGGGGACGTCTTTCCCTCAGATCTTTGCCCGTTTTGCTCAGGCCTATTTCCAAGAATATGGTGACCAATCCGCGACGCTTGCGCGTATCGCTGCGAAAAACCATGCGAATGCTCTGAACAATCCTCTGGCGCATCTGCGCAAAGATGTGGGTTTTGAAGCCTGCAATACTGTGTCCGATCGCAACCCAATCATCGCATCTCCTTTGCGCATGACGGATTGTTCCCTGATTTCCGATGGTGCAGCTGCGATCATCCTCGCGGCTGATGATGTGGCCGAAGACATGGCCCATAACATTGGGTTCCGCGCTGCGACTCATATCAATGACTATCTGCCCATGTCACGGCGTGATGTTCTGGCCTTTGAAGGTCCGTCCAAAGCGATCCATACGTCTCTAGGCGCGGCGGGTGTCACGCTGGATGATATTAGTTTTGCCGAAGTCCATGATTGCTTCACGATCGCCGAGTTGCTGATCTATGAAGCAATGGGCCTGGCTCCGAAAGGGCAGGGCGCGCGTGCCATTAACGAGGGCATGGTTCTGCCCGACGGGAAACTTCCAGTGAACGTCTCTGGTGGCCTGAAAGCAAAAGGGCATCCTGTGGGCGCAACCGGAGTGTCGATGCATGTCCTGGCCGCACAACAGCTTTCCGGCGCGGCGGGTGACATGCAATTGTCGAAGGCTAATCTGGGCATGGTGTTCAATATGGGCGGATCGGGCGTCGCGAACTTCTGCTCGATTCTTGAGAATCGCGCGTAAAGTGCACCGAATAGGCGCGCCGCGCGCATTGATTCCACGCGGCGCGCGATTTTTTGGCAAGAATTGCTCCGGATATTGAAGATTTCCTAAACATTGGCAGCCCGGCTGACCTATCGGCGCCCTCAAAACTGGCAAACATCGGCGATAAGCCAGAAATTTGTCAGATTTCTAAAAAAACCTCTTGCGCCCTCTGCGCCTTATACGTAGAACGCCCCTCACCGGAGCGGCGGCGACGCGGTTCTGGACAAATTCTTGAGGTTAGTGAGGCGGGGCGCGCCGGAAGTTAGGGCGCATCTGGTCTTGTTTGTCTCTTCGGTTGGTTTTTTAGCTG
>NZ_JBBGAZ010000008.1:0-147200 GCF_037478305.1 Cognatishimia coralii | reverse complement strand
TACAAACCAAACCGCCCGCATATCTCTTCGATATCATCACAATGTCAAAAAACGTGGCCAGCTAAAAAACCAACCGAAGAGACAAACAAGACCAGATGCGCCCTAACTTCCGGCGCGCCCCGCCTCACTAACCTCAAGAATTTGTCCAGAACCGCGTCGCCGCCGCTCCGGTGAGGGGCGTTCTATGCTTAGTGCCGAGAACCCGCAAGCGGTTTTTTCACCTTTTTGACTCTTTTTTGAATTTTTTACGAAAACCAATAAAAATCATAACCTTAGGCGCAGCCACACTTCGACAACACATGCTGATATCGTCTCTTTCCCTTTGTGAATCGCAAAATGATGCCGCGTTGCAGCGTTATCCACAGACTCGCCATAAGCGATGTGGAAAAAGAACGACAAATTCCACCCTCCCCAAAGCGTTGCAAAAGCCGTACCCTGCCCGAAATATACCGGCACGAGTAACAGACCATGGCAGCGGCAGGCTTCAATATCCTTATTATAGGTCAATCCGGTCGCCTGACGTTCGAGGCGATATTGTTGATCGCGTCCCTGCGGATGAACGCACCCAGTTTCGAAGGAAAGATCTATGTGGCCGAACCCGCACCTGGCCCGCTTTGGCCTCGAGCGCGCGGGATCACAAACGCCAAGCATCGAGAGATCCTCAACGAGCTGGGCGCAGAGCTAGTCCAATTTGACAGCACGCAGTTTGGTGCGGACTACCCCTATGGCAACAAAATCGAAGCGCTCAAGGCCCTACCCAAAGGCGAACCCTTTCTGTTCCTAGACACGGACACCTTGATCCTAGGTGATCTGACCAAGGTGCCTTTCGACTTTGATGTACCCAGCGCGTCCCAAAGAGTCGAAGGAACCTGGCCAACACCCGAACTCTACGGACCGGGTTATACTGAGATCTGGCAGTCGCTTTACGATCGCTTTGGCCTCGACTTTGAAAGCTCTCTCGATCTGAGCCAGCCCGACGAATACTGGCGGCGCTATCTCTATTTCAATGCGGGATTCTTCTATTACCGTTGCCCGCATGAATTTGGCGCGCGGTTCTTAGACTATGCAATCGAGATCCGCGACAACCCACCCAGGGAACTTATCTGCCAGTCGCTGGATCCCTGGCTCGATCAAGTCGCCCTACCCCTTGTTATTCATTCCTTCGGCGGCAAACGCGACGCCTTGCCCAAGGGGTTGATGGATGGAGATATCACCTGCCACTACCGCATGTTCCCGCTGCTCTATGCCAAGGAAGGCGACCGCGTGGTTGAAGTTCTAGAATCCGTTGCAAAGGACAAGGCGCTTAAACCGATCCTGAAGCAATATGATCCGATCAAATTCATGGTCTATCACGGGCGCGGTCACAAGGTGCGCGCCATGTTTGATCGCGAGAACCTACCGCGCAAGGAAAAGGCCATCCGCAATAAGATCCGCAAAGCTGGGTTTTGGATGCGATAGGCCGCGGATTTGACGCAACTCAGAGCGCCCCCTAGTCTGTATCAATCCAGACCGGAGCCCGCCTCATGTCCCGCAGCAAATGGAACCATGTCCCTGACGCCCTGCCCCTAAAGGTGAACCCTTTGTGGCAGTGGCCGCTGAACCTGCGCGCGGCCTTTGACTGGTGGTGGCGTGGATGGTTCCCCATGACGGTCAGCTTGATGATCGTGGGGCTATCCATTGCTCTGTGGTTTTTTGCGAGCCCGAGCCTTAACACAGCAGCCACACCCGGCCTTTGGATCCTGGGCATCTGGCTGCGCAATCTCGTGATTGTCACACTATTGGCACAGGGCCTGCATCTGGTGCTCTATCGTTGGAAATGGCAGGGCAGCGCCAAGAAATACGACCCGCGCCCCTATCCCCGTAAAGGGCGGATGTTCACCTTTGGCGATCAATATCTCGACAATGTGTTTTGGGCGCTGGCCTCTGGCGTCACGATTTGGACGATGTTTGAAGCGCTGATCCTTTGGGCCATGGCAAACGGACTGGCGCCAATGTGGTCTTGGTCGGATGGGCCGATTTGGTTCATCGCGATCTTTCTGCTGATCCCGCCGTGGGAGAGCCTCTATTTCTATGGCGTCCATCGCCTGCTACACAGCCGCCTGCTCTATCGCTTTCATGCTCTGCATCATCGCAATACGGATGTGGGGCCGTGGTCTGGGCTGTCGATGCACCCCGTCGAACACCTGCTCTATTTCGGCACGGCGTTGATCCATTTCGTCGTGCCGACGCATCCAGTGCATGTGATCTGTCACCTTATGTTCTTTGGGCTTTACGCCATCGTGACCCATTCGGGATTCGAAGGCCTTTGGCGCAACGGCAAAAAGCGGCTGCATCTGGGGAACTTCCATCACCAGATGCACCACCGGTTCTTTGAAGTGAACTACGGCACGCTTGAGATCCCGATGGACAAGCTCTTTGGTACGTTTCACGACGGTACCGAAGCGGGCGATGCGATGATGAAAGAGCGCCTCAAGACCCGCACCCGCCCTTTGGACTAAGGCGACGCGCCGCGCCCTCGCAAACAAGCCATTGAAAGCCCGCGCCCTGCCGCCTACACATTTACCAACAGTTTTGGAGGATGACGATGACCGACGGACCTACCTACGGTTTTGATACTTTGCAAATTCACGCAGGCGCGCGGCCAGACCCTGCGACAGGGGCTCGACAAACGCCGATCCACCAGTCCACGGCCTTTGTGTTCCGCGACTCTGACCACGCGGCTGCACTGTTTAACCTACAAGAAGTGGGGTTCATCTATTCCCGCCTGACCAACCCGACGATTGCAGTCTTGCAAGAACGCATTGCGACGCTGGAAAATGGCGTCGGCGCGGTTTGCTGTTCTTCGGGTCATGCGGCACAGATCATGGCGCTGTTTCCTCTGATGCAGCCGGGCTGCAATGTTGTGGCCTCCAACCGTCTGTATGGCGGCACGATCACTCAGTTCAGCCAGACCATCAAACGCTTTGGCTGGAGCGCGAAATTCGTCGACATCGACGACACCGAGGCATTGGCTGAGGCCATCGACGAAAACACTCGTGCGGTGTTCTGTGAATCCATCGCCAACCCCGGCGGCCATATCGCAGACCTTCCGGCCATCGCAGCGGTGGCAGACGACGCAGGCATCCCTCTTATCGTCGATAACACCACCGCGACGCCGTACCTGTGTAACCCAATCAGCCTTGGCGCGACCTTGGTTGTGCATTCCACCACCAAATATCTGACCGGCAACGGTACCGTCACCGGCGGCTGCGTGGTGGACAGCGGGAAATTTGACTGGTCTGCCAATGACAAATTCCCGTCCATGTCCGCTCCAGAGCCCGCCTATCACGGCCTGAAGTTCCACGAGACCTTTGGTCCTCTGGCCTTCACCTTCCACTCCATCGCCATTGGTTTGCGCGACCTGGGCATGACGATGAACCCACAGGCAGCGCATTATACATTGATGGGGATCGAAACCCTGTCTCTGCGGATGCAGCGCCATGTGGAGAACGCAACCGATCTTGCGGAATGGCTCGAGGGTCATGACGCGGTGGACTATGTGACCTATGCAGGTTTGAAATCGTCGCCCTACTATGCTCGTATGGCCAAGATCTGCCCGAAAGGCGCGTCCGCCTTGTTCACGATCTCGCTGAAAGGCGGCTATGACGCCTGTGTCAAACTGGTCGATAGCCTCGAGATCTTTAGCCATGTGGCCAACCTTGGCGACGCGCGCTCGTTGATCATTCACCCGGCGTCGACCACGCACCGCCAGTTGACGGTTGAGCAACAGACCGCAGCCGGTGCAGGCCCGAGCATTGTGCGTCTGTCTATTGGTATTGAGGATATTCAAGACCTCAAAGGTGATCTGGATCGCGCGCTGAACGCCGCGGGTAAGTAAGCCGAGCACAGCGCCGGTCCGGTGGGTCGGCGCTGTGACGTCAGTTATAGCCATTTTATAGTGGCAAAATCCGTCCGACTTTTCTTAAACGCAAAACACACGCCAAAGCGCCGGCCCTTCGGGACCGGTCCGGCGCTGTGCTCGGCGGGCCTTTGGCCCTTGTTCCGAGCACCAGTCCTTACTCTGCAATCTCAAATGTGATCGTGACCCGCGCCGAGGTCGAGACCTCTCCCTCGGCAATCGGAACGGCATCTGACATGACCATCGCCGAGCGCTCCATAAACATCGGCTGCGGCGAGGAGGTCACCCTATCCGTCAACTCAATAATCTTGCCCAGCGAAACGCCCGCTGCTTCCGCATAAAGCTCAGCCTTCGCGCGCGCATCAGCAACTGCACGGCGACGCGCCTCGTTTTTGGCGTCGGTGGAATCCTGCAGTCCAAAACTCAAGCCGTTGAACGTATTGGCCCCATCCTCGACGACCTGATCCAGCAACCCGCCCAGCTTTTCTAAATCGCGTACGCGAATATGGACCGTATTGCCCGCAGAATAGCCGCGAATGTTGCGCCCGCCGTGGCGGTTATAACTGTCGTCCCACACTGGGTTCAGGTAGAGTCCGCTGGTCTGCACGTCCTTCGCCTCTACACCCAACTCGGTCAGCGTTGCCAAAACCGTAGCTGTCGCCTCGCTCACCTGATCCAGCGCATCATCCGCCTGTTTCGCCGCGAACTGCGAGCCAAGTGTGATCGTTGCCATATCCGGCGCTTGCTCGACCGAGCCCTGCCCTTGCACAACGATCTCGCCCGCCAAACCAAACGACGGCACGGCAAGTGCTAAAGCGAGAGCCCAAGAGTGAATTTTCAACATATGATTGCCTCCAAGTAACCGAAGCATCCCCGATCGGCATTGCAACGCGCATTGCGCCGCAGATCAACCGCTTTTGCTTTGCCTCGGCGGCTTCCTGCTGTAAAGTTTGCGCGTTAGACCCCATACCCTCGTAAGTTTAGGTCCAGAACTTAGTTATGAAGCCCGATTTTGCCTTATCCCTTTCTATGGAAGGCATCACGTTGCTGTGTCGCGCAGAAACGGGGTGGCATTTGCTGGGCGACGTGCCTCTGGATCACCGCGATCTTGGTGCGGCGCTGGCTGAACTGCGCGCTGAAGGTGAAGCATTGGTTGACGGCCCGGCGGCCTGCAAACTGATCCTGCCAAATGATCAGATCAAATACCTGAATGTCGCGGCCACCGAAGACGACGCTGAAGCACAAGTCGCGGCCGCACTGGACGGAGCCACGCCCTATGCGGTCAGCGAACTTTCGTATGATTTCACCGAGGTTGATGACGTCTTTCAGGTCGCCGCTGTCGCCATCGACACGCTGCGCGAAGCCGAAGCCTTTGCCGTAGAACACGGGTTTGCGCCGGTCAGCTTTGTCGCCATTCCCGCCGGTGACGAATTTGACGGAGAGCCGTTTTTTGGTGCAACAGGTGTCGCAGGACAATTCCTTGAGGCTGATGAATATCCAGAACCCGATATCCTCGCCGTTGAAATTTCTGGTGCAGGCGCTCCTTTTGATTTCAAACCGCTCTACAGCAAACCCGCGACTTTTGAGGAAGCTCCGTCATTTGCGTCGCGCAGACGTCCCAGCCAGGAAGAACCCCTCGCACCGCTAACGCCCATCGCAGACCCAGTCGCGCCCACAGAGGCGGACCCATTGGTCACGCAAGACACGATTGTCGCCCCTCCGACCACGCCTGCCGCGACACCAAACCTGTCTGACAAAACCCCGCGCTTTGATCCGGCCACTTTGGCCGCCGGGCTGAAAGCGCATCCAAAAGGCGCCATGGTTCCGGCCCTTGAGGTCGCAAATCCCGCACCTCAGGTACGGCAAGAGTCGTTTGTGGGCGTAACATCCCATCCGATGTCAGACCTGCCGCGGCACAAGGTGATCTCTCTTTATCTGATCGCTTTTTTCGTCGTGATTTTGGCAGCAGCCGTCACATGGGCTGCCCTGTTCACAGAGGACGGAGTCGCAACGCTCTGGCAAAGCCAGGAAACAACCCAGGTCGCAGCCCTGCCCGATCCGGAGGTCGAGACACAACCTCTCGCGCCGGTTTCGCCCGAAACAATCACCGACAGCGCTGAGATCGAAGCGCTCGAAGACGATGGCATCTATGATCCCGTTGAAGCGGCGATTGAACCCTCGCTTGAGGCCGAAGCGCGCTACGCCGCCACAGGCATCTGGGATTTCGCACCCCGTCAACCAAGCCTGCCAGTGACGGAAGGGACAGAGGGAATTTACGTTGGCTCTTTCGAGGTCTCCCAACAAACCCACGATGCCATTGCGTTGCCGCAGATCGAAAGCTTTGAAAGCGATCTGAGCTTGCCGGTGCAATATGATCCGCTGCCAGCAGGTACCCAGATCGAATTCGATGAACGCGGGCTAGTTGTCGCCACGCGCGAAGGCGCTTTGACGCCGGAATGGATTACCGTTTTCGCAGGCAAGCCAGCGGTCGTGCCCGCGTCTTTCCCGAGCCGTGATGCTGTCGTTATTGTCACGCCGGAACGCACAGACGATCCCGCACTTGAGCAACTTGCAAGCCTGCGCCCACAAGCGCGCCCCGGCGATCTGGTTGAGCAAAACGAACGCGCGACCTTGGGCGGCAGCACCCTTTCCGAGCTTGCGGGCTTGCGGCCGCGCTTGCGGCCCGACGATCCCGCGTTAGAAGCCGCTGCCGCTGTGGTCGCCTCTATCGATCCAACCGATCTTGAAGGCGCAACCAACCAGGCCGTCCTTTCCAGCCTGCGCCCCGCTTTGCGTCCGAATGGGTTTGAAGCCAAAGCCGCGAAGGTTCAGGAACAACTCGCCGCTGTCGCGGTGCCACCGGCTCAGGTCACAACCGCGTCGATCCCAAGCTCGGCCTCTGTCGCGCGGTCTGCTACACAGACCAATGCGATCAACCTGCGCAAGATCAATCTGATCGGCGTCTATGGCACGTCCAGCGACCGCCGTGCCTTGGTACGTCTTTCGACTGGCCGCTATCGTAAAGTCAAAGTCGGAGATCGGCTGGATGGGGGACGTGTGTCAGCCATCGGCGAAAGCGAGCTGCGGTACGTGAAAGGTAGCCGAAGCATCGTATTGGCGCTGCCAAAAGGCTGAAATCGCCGCCGCCTGTTTCGGGGGGAAATCTAGCGCATCTTTTCCCGTTCTTGCTAATAGTCATGAGTCTAAGATTCCCAGGGAAACGCAGCGCCCTATGGCCTGCCCAATGGAGGGAATACCATGGAACTCATCATCAGCCTGATCGCAGGCGCTATCGGCGGCAATGTCGCGGGCGGAGCCATCAAGAACATCAACCAAGGAACTGTCATCAACTCGATTGCCGGGATCCTCGGCGGCGGACTTGGCGGCTCTACTCTGTCAATGGTAGGCGCTGGCGCCCTTGCTGGAGGTGGTGGCATGGACCTTATGTCGATCATCGGACAGCTGGTCAGCGGCGGCGTTGGCGGTGGCGTGGTACTGGCCGTGGTGAGCGCAATCCGCAACGCTCTAGGCAAATAACGATACGGCCCGCGTCCTAGTCAGACGCGGGCCGTTTCTGCATGCTAAGCGAGATCGGGCTTACTCGGCCACCAACTCGCCAGTGTCGATCTGCTCTTGTTCGATGCTTTCAAACAGAGCTTTGAAGTTGCCTTCGCCAAATCCATCGTCGCCTTTGCGCTGAATGAATTCAAAGAAGATCGGGCCGATCACAGTTTTGGAGAAAATCTGCAGCAGGATCTTGGTTTCTCCACCGTTTAGAACGCCTTCGCCGTCAATCAGAATGCCGTGCTTCATCATGCGGTCTTTGGGTTCGGTGTGATCCTTCACGCGCTCATAGGACAGATCGTAGTAGGCCTCATTCGGGCCCGGCATGAACTTAAGACCTTTGTCCGCGATCTTATCTGTCGAGCTATAGATGTCGTTTGAGCCAACTGCGATATGCTGAATGCCTTCACCTTTGTATTTCTTCAGATAGCTGACAATCTGACCGGTCTCGCCGCGATCTTCGTTGATCGGGATACGGATCTTGCCGCAAGGGCTGGTCAGCGCGCGGGAAAACAGGCCGGTGAATTTGCCTTCGATGTCAAAGAAACGGATCTCACGGAAGTTGAAAAGATCGCCGTAGAATTTGAACCAAACGTCCATATTCCCTTTGAACACATTGTGGGTCAGGTGATCGAGATAGAAGAACCCGTCGCCCTCAGGCTTGGATTGCGTGGTCCAGTCGAACTCTTCGTTATAGGGCGATGTGTCGAAATACTGATCGGTGAAATAGATCAGAGACCCACCGATGCCTTCGATTGCAGGCCAATCAACGGTTTTGTCAACTGCGTCATATGGCTTGGCGCCTTTGGACACAGCATGCTCATAGGCTTTCTGTGCATCCACAACGCGCCATGCCATCGCCGAGGCGCAAGGCCCGTGCTCTTCTGCGAAACGCGCAGCAAAGCTGTTGGGTTCGTTGTTCAGCACATAGGTGATGTCGCCCTGCTGCCAAAGTTCGATGGCTTTGGTCTTGTGGTTGGCCACATGCGCATAGCCCATGCGTGCAAACAGCTCGCGCAGTTCCTGCGGCTCTGGGTGCGCAAATTCGACGAACTCGAAGCCATCGGTGCCAGCCGGGTTAAAATCAGAAATCTCGGCGCGGGGGGCGTCATGTGGGAAAGGACCCATGGGGCAGCTCCATATATTACGTGTTACGGGTGTTTCATCCAATCTACGCGCACGTCAGAGCGCAAAATCCGCAAAATTGCGTGCAATAATTATATTATCCGCGTATGATTTAAATAAATCTGCAAAATTACGCGCAAAACTCGCATCATGCTTGATCAAACCGACAAAAACCTACTGTCTGCCCTGCAAAATGACGCCCATTTGACGGCGCAGCAGTTGGGCGAGCAGCTCAATCTCTCGACCAGCCAGGCAGGGCGTCGTAGGCAACGGCTTGAGGCAGAGGGCTACATTCAAAACTATGCCGCCAAGATCGACCCGATCCGTGTCGGACTGACGGTTCAAGCTTTTGTGCAGGTGCAATTGTCCACCCACGGCCCGAACCAAAGCACCTCAATCAACCGCCTGTTTTCGCTTCGGCCTGAAATCACCAGCGTCTGGACCCTGACAGGGGACGCAGATTACCTGCTGCGTGTCTATTGCGAAGATCTCTCGGCGCTGAACCGTCTGATCCACGAGGTGCTCTTACCGCATGAGGCTGTCAGCCGCGTGCAAAGCCAGATCGTCATGGACCAACTCAAACGCGACGCGCCCCTGCCTACTTAAAGAAAGCCCATCATGGACGTATTTCTCTACCAAGCCACGATCTTCCTTGTTGCGATGGTGATCGCTGTGCCGCTGGCCTCACGCATGGGGCTGGGGTCGGTTCTGGGATATTTGATGGCGGGGGTGATGATCGGCCCCGTGCTGGGTTTGATGGGCAGCGACGAAACCCAAAGCCTGCAGCATGTTGCCGAATTTGGCGTTGTGATGATGCTGTTCATCATCGGGCTTGAACTGGATCCTCGCGCGCTTTGGGACATGCGCCACAAACTGCTTGGCCTTGGGGGGCTGCAGATCACCCTCACAACGGCTGCGGTTTGGGTCTTGTTCAGCCAATGGGGCTATGCTTGGTCAATCGCGCTGGCCGTTGGCTTGATCTTTGCCCTGTCGTCCACAGCAATTGTCCTTCAAACACTCGACGAAAAAGGGCTGATGCAAACGCCCGGAGGCCGCTCGACCTTTTCAGTCCTCTTGATGCAGGACATCGCCGTGATCCCGATGCTGGCGCTTTTGCCGCTGCTGGCGCTGCCCATTGTGCCAGAGATTGCCGCCGATGGTTCTATTTCGCTGGGTGGCCATCACGACGATCACCATGCGACCCTGTCCATCGTCGAAGGCCTGCCGAGCTGGGGCGTCACGCTTGTCACTATCGGAGTGGTGGGCGGCGTAATCCTTGCAGGCATCTATCTCGTGCGTCCCATGTTCCGCTTCATCGACAAGGCAGGCCTGCGCGAGATGTATACGGCGCTGGCCCTCTTGATCGTGGTCGGCATTGGATTCTTGATGATGCTTGTAGGGCTCTCGGCGGCGCTCGGAACCTTCCTTGCAGGTGTGGTCCTCGCGAATTCGGAATTCCGCCACGAACTGGAAAGCGACCTTGAGCCCTTTAAGGGCCTGCTCTTGGGGATCTTTTTCATCACTGTCGGCGCGCAGATCGATTTCCCGACATTGTTTCAGGATCCTCTGAATATCCTCGGACTGACGCTCTCGGTCATCGCAATCAAAATGGTGATCCTGTTTATCCTGGGCCGCGCCTTTGGCCTGAGGGGCCGCGATCAATGGCTCTTTGCCTTGGCGCTCGCGCAGGCCGGAGAATTTGGCTTCGTGCTGATTTCCTTTGCCCTGCAAACCAATGTTCTGCCAACAGACCTGTCAGAGACACTTTTGCTGGTCGTCGCGCTCTCGATGCTAATCACGCCGCTCCTGTTCATCCTCTATGAGCTGCTCTCAGCGCGCATGCAGGACGCAGACGAAGACCACGAGCCTGATGAAATCGACGAGCTCGGCCCGGTGATCATCGCGGGGATCGGTCGGTTCGGCCAGATCGTGAACCGCCTTGTGCGCGCCTCGGGCTTCAAGACAGTGGTCCTTGACCGCAACCTCGAGACCATTGAAACCATGCGCCGTTTCGGCGTCCGCGCCTATGTCGGAGACCCGACCCGCCCTGACCTTCTGCGCGCGGCGGGTCTGAAGGATGCAAAAGTTTTGGTGATTGCGCTCGACGACCCGGCCTCGGCGCTGCGCCTTGTGAAACACGCCCGGAAAGAACGGCCCGACCTGCATATTATCGCCCGCGCGACGGATCGCCCGACCGTGTTTAAACTGTTCCAGGCCGGTGCAAATGACATTGTCCGCGAGATGTTTGACAGCAGCTTGCGCGCCGGTCGCTATGTGCTCGAGAACATGGGCCTCACGGAGTATGAGGCAGCCATGGCCGAAGAAGCCTTCTACCACCACGACCGTGACGCCGTCCGAGAGCTCGCGCTTCTGTGGCGCGAGGACATCCCGGGCTCGCAGAACAAACCCTATATCGACAAAGCGATGGAGCTTGAGGCCGAGCTTCAGACCGTCCTCACAGCTCAGATCGGCAAAGACCCTTAGCCTGCAGACACGCCCGCTTCGGCAAAGGTCGCCATACCCGAGTGACAGGCAACCGCGGATTTCACGATATTGATCGCCAGCGCGCCGCCAGAGGCCTCGCCAAGACGCATGTTCATCGCCAAAAGCGGCTCTTTGCCGAGGTTCTTCAGTACGTTGAAATGCGCCGCCTCGGCACTGACGTGACCGGCCACACAGTGATCGAGCGCACTGCCTTCTTCGGCCGCCAAAGTCGCCGCTGCCGCAGAACAGATGAACCCATCGAGAACCACTGGAATACGCGCAACCCGCGCCTTGGCAATCGCACCCGCCATCGCAGCCAGCTCGCGCCCACCCAGACAGCGCAACACTTCCAGACCGCTGCGATCCGCGTTCACCGCAACGCCTTCGCGCACAACCCGCGCTTTGATCGCGAGCCCTGCATCGTCGACGCCAGTGCCACGACCAACCCAATCCTCGGCCTCACCGCCATAAAGCGCATGGGCAATCGCCGCTGCTGACGTCGTATTGCCAATCCCCATTTCGCCAACGACCAAAAGATCGGTGCCCTCGGCCACCGCATTCCATCCGGTCAAAAGGGCCTCAACAACCTCAGCCTCGCTCATCGCAGGGCCTTGGGTGAAATCCGCCGTCGGGTTGTCCAAATCCAAGGCGTGCACGTCCAACGTCGCGCCCGCCGCTTTGGACAGCTGATTGATCGCCGCCCCGCCGTGCTGAAAATTCATGACCATCTGAACGGTCACTTCCGCCGGGAAAGCAGACACGCCCTGCGCCGTCACACCGTGATTTCCGGCAAATACAATCACCTGAGGCGCGTCAATCGAAGGCTTAGCATCCCCGCGCCAGCCCGCATACCAAACGGCCAGTTCCTCAAGACGCCCCAAAGATCCCGGAGGCTTCGTCAACTGGCCATTGCGCTCCTCAGCTGCGCCATAGGCCGCGCCGTCAGACGCTGGCGCACTCGCCAGAAGGCTGCGGAATTCAGCGAGTGTTGAAAAAGCCTGAGTCATGGTCGTCCCTCTATCCCCCGTAAGTTGACAAGTTCTTTAGCGCAGTGTCAGGTGATCACAAGTCCATAAGGGACATTCAGGTGGAAAGTCACGACATGTCAGCCCCGCAATTCAAAGATGTCGCAACGGCACTGGCGTTGCTGACGCGGTTTCCGGTGAAAGCAGAATTCGACCGTACTGCGCAGGCAAGCTGGGCCTATCCCTTCGCGGGCACCGTTTTGGGCACATGCGCGGCGCTTATGACGGCCATCGCGATGTGGCTGGGCGTCGATCCGATGCTGGCGGCGGGGATATATCTCGCCGCGACGGCATTCATGTCCGGTGCCATGCACGAAGACGGTCTCGCCGATACGGCTGATGGTTTCTGGGGCGGCTGGGATCCTGCGCGCCGCCTTGAGATCATGAAAGACAGCGCCATAGGCGCTTACGGGGTCATCGCTCTGATCCTCAGCCTGATCACCCGCTGGGCCGCAGTCTGGCTGTTGATCGACGGCGGTTGGTGGTTCTTTCCCCTGATCGCCATCGAAACCCTATCCCGCAGCGCAATGCCCGCTCTGATGCACGCTCTGCCAAACGCGCGCGACACCGGCCTCAGCCAATCCCAAGGTCGGCCAGATATGGCAACCGCAGCCCTCGCCATCGCAGGTGCCTCTGTCCTTTCGCTATTGCTGATCGGCCTCACAACGATCCCACTTCTGATCTTCGGAGCCCTCGCCGCAACCGGCATGGCTGTCCTCGCCAAAACCAAAATCGGCGGTCAGACCGGAGACGTCCTCGGCGCGACGCAACAGATCACGGCAATCGTTTTGTTGATGGTGCTCGCCTAGGCTTTCATCTTGCCAAAAAATACTCAAAGCGCAGCCGCGCAACGAAAAACCGCGCCCGAAAGGACGCGGTTCTTCAAATCTGATACAGGAAAGACTTACGCAGCGCGCGCGGTCAGAACCTCGTCGACCTGCTTGGCCGCCAGCACTTCGTCGCCGCCAGACACAGCCGCAACTTCGCGGGTCAAACGCTCTAGAGCGGCTTCGTAAAGCTGACGCTCAGAATAGCTCTGCTCGCGCTGATCGTCGGTGCGGTGCAAATCGCGCACAACCTCGGCAATCGCGATCAGATCGCCAGAGTTGATCTTTTGCTCATATTCCTGAGCCCGACGCGACCACATCGCGCGTTTGACCTTGGCTTTGCCCTTCAGCGTCTTCATCGCCTGGCTGATCACGTCAGGAGAGCTTAGGCCACGCATACCAATCGCGGTCGCCTTATGTGTCGGCACCCGCAGGGTCATCTTGTCTTTTTCAAAGGAAATCACAAAGAGTTCCAGGTCGATGCCCGCGATCTCTTGCTCCTCGATGGAGACGATCTGACCCACGCCATGCGCAGGATAAACGACAAAGTCGTTCGGGCGGAATTCGTTCTTTTTCTTGCTCATTCAGTACTTCATCCTACAAGAGCCAAAACCACGCAGCGAAAAAAACACATGTGCGGAAATCGGCATTCCGCCCAGGGCTTCATTTTGGCGCAAAAAACCATCCGATGGCTCAGAGCCTAAGGGATGGTATCAGGTGGTCCTATTCATATGTCACAAAAACATAGCATAAAAACTGACCATTTCAAAGCACCCGCAGCATGATTGCCGGTTTATCGGAATACAATCAGGGGGTTAGCCAGGTGATTTTTGCCAGAATCATGCCGCTGCGCAGCGAATCGAGGCCAAGAATCGATTCTTAGCCGCCTTCACCGGGCGCCTCAGAGAAGTATTTCTCCATCTTGCCCTCTTCGCCATCACGCTCTTCATAGCCCGGCATCGGGTCTTTCTTAGAGATGATGACCGGCCAGATTTCCGCGTATTTGCGGTTGAACTCGACCCATTTTTCCATGTCTGGCTCAGTATCTGGCGAAATCGCTTCTGCCGGGCACTCAGGTTCGCAGACGCCACAGTCGATGCATTCATCCGGATGGATCACCAGCGTGTTCTCACCCTCGTAGAAGCAATCCACAGGACAGACTTCGACACAGTCGGTGTATTTACAGGCGATGCAGTTTTCGGTGACGACATAGGTCATGGGCGTAATTCCTGAGCTTTCGCGCTCTAGCTAATTCAAAGCGGCCTATTCTTCAAGCGGCCGGGATTTCATAAGATCGAGATTGCGTCGATCGCGTTTGGTCGGGCGACCTTTTCCCTCAAAACTCACCCCTGCCGGAGTTTTCTTCTCGGGTTCGGTCATATCAAAATAGAGCGCCTGAGCCTCAGAAGCAGGTCCACGACGCGTCCCCAAAGCTTCAATACGCGCCACGCGGATACGCTTGGCCTGTGGAAAGGTCAAGACATCGCCAATGGTTACAGCGTGGCTCGGCTTGCTGATTTTCTGTCCGTTGACGCGAACGTGACCACCAGACACGACTTTGGCCGCCAAAGTGCGAGTTTTAAAGAACCGCGCGTGCCAGAGCCATTTATCTATTCGAAGTTTGGCGGGGGCGTCGGTCATCCTGCTGTCCTGAAAATGGCGCGCCCGAAAGCGCGCCGGTCAGATTAGCTTTTTTCCTTAAGCGCCATGAGGGCTGCGAAAGGATTGTCGGGATCGATGGCTTTTTCTTTTTTAGGCGGACGCGCTTGGAAGCTTTTGGCTTTGTCCTGACGCGGCTTGCCGCCCTGTTTGCCACCGGGCTTGCCTTGACGACGCCCTTTGGGGGCTCCGCCGTCGCGACGTGGCTTTTGGCCCTGGCCGCCACGGTTTTGCTGACGCGCTCCGCGATTTCCACCCCAGGTGAACGTATAAAACACGTCGATCTCTGGCTCTGCAGGCGTTTCTGCCTCGGCTGGCGCCGCAGCCTCCGCCGGTGCCTCATCCGCCGCTGGCGCTGGGGCGTCTTCGGTCACGGCCTCAGCACTCGCCTCAGGCTTCACTTTCGGACGTTCACCGCGTTCGGCGTTATAGCCCAGCCCCTTCATCAGATCCGCGAATTGATCCAGCGTCATGCCGGTGATCGAGAGCATATCCGGATTGGCCTCAAAGCCGCCACGACTGTCCTCGGTGCGCAGCATGTCGGCCAGACGTTCCAGCATGTCGATGCGGATCGCCCGCTCGCCTGCAGCACGATACCCCGCCATAGCGTGATAGCCCTGTGGCGCGCCCTCACCGGCCGGCACAGTCACCAGACCGGGAGGCGGTGCTTCTGGGAACTCGCCCAGACCCTTAGACAAAGACCACAGCACCAGACGCAGACGCGTTGGTGCGGGTTTCAGCATCAGCGGCATAAAGATCGTGAACTGACCAAAACGGATGCCATGTTTGCGCAATGCGCCGCGGGCGTCCTGATCCAATGCCTTGACGTCGTCGGCCACATCTCCGCGCGGTAGAACGCCCAGCGCTTCGACCATCTGGAATGCGAAACCGCGCGCAAGGCCCGAAAGCTCTTCGTCGCGCGACAGGTTCAACAGAGGCTCAAACAGAGCCGCGATCTTGCGGTCGATAAAATGCTGCAGGCGGCGTTGCACTTTTTGCGCGACATCCGGCCCGGCTTCGTCATCGACAAAAACCTCAACCATCGGCTTCAGAGGCTCTGCCCCTGCGGCCAGTTTCCCGACCGCATATTCGCCCCACATGAGGCCGCCCTGTTCGGTGAAATCAATTTCCGTATCAGGCGCGTTATAAAAGCGATCTGCCCGCAGATGAAATTGCGGGGCAAGCGCCGCAAGACTGGCCTGACGAAGCGTTTTGGCTTCGGCTCCTTGCGCAGACTTGTCAGCTTGAAATCTAAATCCTTCGAGACGACCGACGAATTCCCCCTCGACGGTCACATCTCCATTTTCATTTACTTCGGCCAAAAGGGCCTCCTTCTGTTTGAGCCGCCGGAGCAGAACTGAGGTTCGGCGGTCCACAAATTTTTCGGTCAATCTTGCGTGTAGTGCATCTGACAGACGATCTTCTACAGCGCGAGTCTCGTCCCGCCAATAATTTTCGTCGTCAATCCAACCATTTCGCTGCGCGACGTAGGTCCATGTACGTATAAATGCAACTCTTTTGGACAGGGTATCGATGTTCCCGTCCACGCGGTCGATTCGTTTGACCTGACGTAAGAACCAGTCGTTGGGGATCGAGCCGCGTTCATGCAGGTGGGTGTAGATGCCCTCGAGGAGGCTTGCGTGTTCATTGTGGCTGATACCGCGGAAGTCCGGCACACGGCAGACATCCCACAACAGACGCACCGATTTTGCGTCACTGGCGCGAGCGCGGATCTCGGCCTCGCGGGCCAGAGTTTTCAACGCCATAAGGTCATCCGCTTCGCGCGCCTTGACCAGTCGCTCGTCGCTGGTGGGCTCCTCTAAGCTATTGATCAAGGCATCGATATGGCCAAACCGCAGGTCCGCATTCCGCCAAACCAGCTTGCGCACCGGCGCAAAGCGATGCTCCATGATGGCTTCGGCGACCGGCTCATCTAGGGGACGCGCTTCGCCCGTGACGCCGAAGGTTCCGTGACTCATGCCCCGCCCTGCACGCCCCGCGATTTGGGCCAGCTCGTTTGGCATCAAATCGCGCATCCGTCTGCCATCGAACTTGTTGGTACCAGCAAAAGCCACGTGGTCGATGTCCAGATTGAGCCCCATGCCAATCGCATCCGTGGCCACCAGAAATTCCACATCGCCATTCTGATAGAGCGCCACCTGCGCGTTGCGTGTGCGAGGGCTGAGCGCGCCCATGACCACTGCCGCCCCGCCCTTTTGCCGCTTCATCAGCTCGGCAATCGCATAGAGGTTATCGACCGAAAAACTCACAATCGCCGAGCGCGGCTGCATCCGCGAAATCTTGCGGCTGCCGGAATAGCTGAGCGTCGACATGCGCTCGCGGCGGATAAACTGAGCCTCCGGAATCAGATCGGCAATGACCCCGCGCATGGAATCCGAGCCCAGAAACATCGTCTCGTGCAGCCCCCGCGCCCGCAGCAGTCGGTCCGTAAACACGTGCCCCCGCTCAGGATCCGCGCAAAGCTGGATTTCGTCCACAGCGAGAAAATCACAGCCCATGCCCTCGGGCATCGCCTCAACCGTACAGACCCAATATTGCGCGCGCGGCGGTAGAATACGTTCCTCGCCCGTCACCAAGGCCACCACCGATGGCCCGCGCGCAGCGACGATCTTGTCATAAACCTCGCGCGCCAAAAGGCGCAAAGGCAGGCCAATCACACCGGTGCGATGGCCCAGCATACGTTCTATCGCCAAATGGGTTTTACCCGTATTGGTCGGTCCCAAGACCGCGGTCACCCGCCCCTGCTGCGCCATTGTATTGCCTTTGAATTAGAGGGTCTGACCCTTTGCCAGCGGCTCAAGCCGCGCCATGGTCTCAGATAGGTCGGGATAATGGGGATGTATAGTCCGCAAAAGCTCCATCGCCTCAAAGGCATCCGCAGGACGGCCAATGGTTTCAAGGATCACGCCTAGCCCATAGATCGCCTCATAATGCTGCGGATTGAGCGCCAAAGCATGTTCAAGATCTGACAGCGCCATGCCGTAATAGCCCATGCGCACAAACGCCCCCGCGCGACTGACCCAGCCCTCGGCGAATTCCGGCGCATGATCGGTCAGGGCCGATAGGTGATCAACCGCAGCCTCAACCTCGCCGCGCTCCAAAGCATCCAGGCCGCGCTTGAGCAGAAAATCCGCAGACGCAGACCCGGATTTCCGCCACAAAAGCTCGATTTCCCCAGAGATCCGCTGCGCCGCCGTCGCATCCGCCTCACGCAACTCTTGCATCAAGCCGTCTAAACGGTCTTGCGCCACCGCAACGCCGCCAAGTATGGCAAACATAACTGCCGCGACGGCAAGTTTAAGAATATGTGGTAAGCGAAGCATATCAGTCATAAATGTAACCTGAACGGAGGGATTTACCAGCCTTCTGTGGATCACATCTAAGAAAGGTTGGACCATGAGCGATATCGTGACCAAGGCCGTAGAGGCTCTGACTGAAAAACTGGGCGGCGACGAGTTCGACGGCTCTGCGAAATTTGAAATCGAAGGCGAAGGCGCGATTGTCATCGACAGCGACGGCGTGCGCGCAAGCGACGATGACACCGACGTGACCCTGACGGCAGATGCCGACACCTTCCAGGAAATCCTCGAAGGCGAGCTGAACCCAACCGCGGCCTTCATGGGCGGCCGCCTGTCTGTGGACGGCGACATGGGCATGGCGATGAAACTGGGCAGCGTTCTCGGCTAATGAAACTGTCATCCGCACCTTACCACGCAACAATTCCTGATGAGCCTCTTGCCGAGGCCTATTGGGTCAAAACTGCGGATGACATCCGACTGCGCGTCGCGCATTGGGCGGTTCCCAAAGCAAAGGGAACCGTTCTGCTGTTTCCGGGGCGCACGGAATATATCGAGAAATACGCGGTAACAGCCGCGGATTTCGCAGAGCACGGCTATGGCGTCTATGCCATCGACTGGCGTGGCCAGGGCCTTGCCGATCGTGTGGCGGAGGATCATCGCGTCGGCCACGTAGATGACTTCGCTGACTACCAAATCGACATGGACGCGGCGCTTGCCGCTGCCGAGGCTCTGGAGCTGCCAAAACCTTGGTATCTGCTTGGGCACTCTATGGGCGGCTGTATCGGGTTGCGCGCACTCTATCGTGGTCTGGACGTGAAGGCTGCCGCGTTTTCCGGCCCCATGTGGGGCTTGGGGTCTACGGCGTTGGTGCGCACTTTCGGAAAAATGCTTGGCGGTGCGGCAACCAAGACCGGCTTTGGCGAACATTTCGCGCCGGGCGGCAGCAAAGAGATTTATGTTCTGGCTGACACATTCCCAGACAACGGCCTGACAACCGACAGCGCCATGTATGTCCGGATGCAGGATCAGGCCCGCGCCAATCCCGAACTGGTGGTCGCAGGGTTTTCCTACCAATGGGTTTATGAGGCCTTCAAAGAAACCGAAGCCTTGGAAAAAATCCCATCCCCCAGCCTGCCTTGCCTGACCATCGTCGGCTCGAACGAAGACATCGTAAACCCTGCGGGGATTGAAAACCGCATGGCGCGTTGGCCCAAAGGCGAGCTCATGTTGATCCCGCGCGGCAAACACGAAGTCCTGATGGATAGCAAAGCCATGCGCGGCCCAGCCATCAAAGCCATGGCGGATCTGTTTTCACAACATTGCTAAGCGGCAGGTCTTGCACCTTCGCCCCCCCTCTGCCTATCTGTGATCCAAGAGCAATTCACAGATGAGGCCCACCGATGTTCACCCTGCCCTTCCCGCTGCCCACCGCAGTGCGTGACGCAAATGCCAGCTCTGGCAGCGAGAACCTCGGCGATCTGCCGGAATGGGATCTGAGCGACCTCTACACCTCTCCTGACGCGCCGGAACTGGAAGCGGATCTGGCGTTCCTCGAGAAAGAATGTTCCGCCTTTGCCGCAGATTACGAAGGCAAACTGGCTGATCTGAGCGCAGATGACATGCTCACCTGCATTGAGCGCAACGAAAAGATCAGCCAGGTCTCGGGCCGCATCATGTCCTATGCGGGGCTGCGGTACTACCAGATGACCGTGGACGCCGAGCGCGCGCAATTCATGGCGAATTGTCAGGAACAGCTGACCGATTTCTCCACGCCTTTGGTGTTCTTTACGCTGGAACTGAACCGCCTTGAGGACGACCACCTCGCAGGCCTCATGGCCGCAAACGAAGGCCTTGCGCGCTATAAACCCGTCCTTGACCGCATCCGCGCGATGAAACCGCACCAACTCTCTGACGAGATGGAGAAATTCCTGCATGACCTCGGTGTCGTCGGCGATGCCTGGGAGCGGCTGTTTGACGAAACCATCGCGGGGCTCGAGTTCGACATGGAGGGCGAGACCCTCAATATCGAGGCCACGCTGAACTTCCTGACCGACCCGGACCGCAGCAAGCGAGAAGCAGCCGCCCGCGAAGTCGCCCGAGTGCTTGGCGGCAACATCAAAACCTTTGCCCGCGTTCACAACACGCAAGCCAAGGAAAAAGAGGTCATGGATCGCTGGCGCAATATGCCAACGGCGCAAACTGGACGTCACCTGTCAAACCACGTAGAACCCGAGGTGGTCGAAGCGCTCCGCAACGCCGTCGTCGCGGCCTATCCAAAACTCAGCCACCGCTACTACGAGCTGAAACGCAAATGGCTCGGCTTGGATACAATGCAGGTCTGGGACCGCAACGCGCCCCTGCCGATGGATGATCCGCGCATTGTGGATTGGGACGAGGCACGCAAAACAGTCTCTGACGCCTATGCCGCCTTTGATCCGCGCATGGCCGAAATCGCAGAACCCTTCTTTACCGATGGCTGGATTGATGCGGGCGTAAAACCCGGCAAAGCTCCCGGCGCCTTCGCGCATCCGACGGTCACCAACGTCCACCCCTATGTGATGCTGAACTACCTCGGCAAACCGCGCGATGTGATGACCTTGGCGCATGAACTGGGCCACGGCGTCCACCAAGTCCTCGCAGCAGAGCAAGGCGAGATGTTATCATCAACGCCACTGACCCTTGCCGAAACTGCCTCTGTCTTTGGCGAAATGCTCACCTTCCGCAAAATGCTCGACGCCGCCGAAACCCAGGAACAACGCAAAGTGCTCTTGGCAGGCAAAGTCGAAGATATGATCAACACGGTCGTGCGCCAGATCGCCTTCTACGATTTCGAATGCAAACTCCACGCCGCCCGCCGCGAAAGCGAGCTGACACCCGAGGATATCAACGCCCTCTGGATGTCCGTCCAAGCCGAAAGCCTCGGCCCGGCGTTTGAGTTCATGGACGGCTATGAGACCTTCTGGGCCTATATCCCCCACTTCGTCCACTCGCCTTTCTACGTCTATGCCTATGCCTTCGGCGACGGCCTCGTGAACGCGCTCTACGCAGTCTATGCCGAGGGCGACGCGGGCTTTGAAGAGAAATATTTCGACATGCTCAAAGCTGGCGGCTCCAAGCACCACAAAGAGCTACTCGCCCCCTTTGGGTTGGACGCGTCTGATCCAAAATTCTGGGACAAGGGCCTGTCGATGATCTCTGACATGATCGACGAGCTTGAAGCGATGGAAGGCTGATCACACAATCGCGTGATGCCTTCGGCGAGAGTATTTTGGGCAAGATGAAACAGCTTTTCTCTTGCCCAAATATCCTGGGGTGAAGACCGCAGGTCGAGGGGCAAGACCCCTACTTCAACTGACTGTCTTTCGAGCCACGCCGGTTGATACCACCCCGTGCCTGAAACGCTTGATCGCGTTCCTGTTGGCAGTCGATACAGAGCTTCACCCCCGGCAAAGCCTCGCGGCGCTTTTCGGGGATTTCTTCTTCACATTCCGCGCAATGGGTAAGGCTTTCGCCGACAGGATCCTGCCGTGCTTTCATGCGCGCGAGTTCGTCTGAAATAGACGCTTCGATCTGTTCGCTTACCGCCCCATCGCGGGCCCAGCCACCGGCCATAGTTGCCTCCTATTCAGGATTATGACCCTAGCGCGGAGAGGCTTGACCAGGCAAGGTCGCTTAGACTTCGCTTGCGACCTCAAAGACTTTGTCAATCATCGCCTGCGTCCCGCGTGAGAACTCTAGTGGCACGGGGTAGTCGCCACCCTCACGCACCGCCCGACCAAAGGCCTCGACTTGCAGCTTGTAGTGATCATCTGCAGGGAACCGCTGCGTAGACACTGTACCTCCACCGGTATGGCCCACCGTGTGCAACTCAACCCGTGCTTCGCCAAAAACCCTCGCATTGAAGGGTGCGGTCAGTCGGATCACGCCCTTCTCGCCATGAAACACCATCTCTTGATAGGGATGCATGCGCGTGCTGACATAAGCCGTATACAGCGCATCGCCAAAGCGTCCCTGCACGTCAGCCACCACATCAACCCTGTTCTCGTACCGCACCCGTGCCGAGATATCGTTGGCCTCTAGCCCCGTCACAAACCGCGCCGATCCGAAGACATAGACCCCGATATCCCGCAGCCCCCCGCCGCCAGTTTCGGGCCGATTGCGGATGTTTCCAGTGTCTTTGCGATTGTCGAAAGAGAACTTGCCGCTGACATGCGTGAGCTTGCCAATCATGCCCTGCTGGACCAGATCACGCGTCAGATGCCACTGCGGATGATGCAGGATCATATAGGCCTCTGCCGCCAGCAAACCCGATTTATCGCGAGCGGCGATCAGCTGATCGAACTCTGCCTCCTGCATGGCAATCGGCTTTTCACAAAGCACATGCTTGCCCGCCTCAAGCGCTTTGATCGTCCAGTCCACATGCATGTGATTGGGCAGAGGAATATAGATCGCGTCGATCTCGGGATCAGCCAGCAGATCGTCATAGGACAGATGCACGCGCAGGTTTGAGCAAAAGGCCTGAAATGGCGCGGCTTTGTCCGCTGAGGAAGTCGCCAGCGCGGCAAATTCTGCTCCCTCTGCCGCGTGAATGGCGGGCGCCATATAGTTCAACGCGAATTTGGACGCACCCAATACGCCCCATTTGACTGGTGTCATCTCAGCCCCTCCCAAGATCTGTTAGCGCAATCACACTACACGGGACGGGGCTGAGGTAAAGGCTTTGTCTTATTGTATGGATTTATCCCATGGGAAAGGACGCACCTCGGTGTTGCCGGTTTGGAAATCGACTACATCCTTCATCCAGACGCTGAGGTCTCGGCCGATGTCGGCAATCAATTCGTTGCGGCGACCAGCAAAGAGATACCAGAAGAACTGTAGGATCGCACCCAGGGCCAAAAGCGATTCCGCAACGCCGAAAAGGATCAAAAAGACCAGCATATGCAGGCCGCGTTTCCACGCACCACCTTTGGGTTTTTCAGTCTCAGAATAGCTGTGCTGGTGTGTGTCCGTCATGGCATCCTCCGATGTCAAAGAAACAAGGCTTCTGGCGAGCCGGAGGGTTTCCGGCTCGTCAATTTTATCAAATGTAAGAAATGCAGTCTCTTAGGCAGAGACCAGCATGCCCTTGTTTTGCGCCAGTTCGCGCATGCGCAGCTGCAGCTTTTCAAAGGCGCGGACCTCAATTTGACGGATCCGCTCACGGCTGACGTCGTACTGACCGGACAGGTCTTCGAGCGTCACAGCCTGATCTTGCAGACGGCGCTGGATCAGAATGTCCTTTTCACGGTCGTTCAGCACATCCATCGCCTCGGCCAAGAGTTCGCGACGGGCTTCAAGCTCGTCTCGCGCCTCATAGTCTGCCGCCTGATCCGCATCTTCGTCCTCAAGCCAATCCTGCCACTGCATGGTGCCTTCGCCCTCAGAGCCGACGGTCGCGTTCAAAGACGCATCACCGCCAGAGAGGCGTCGGTTCATGGAAATGACCTCATCTTCTGTCACGCCAAGATCATGAGCGATCTGCGCGACGTTCTCGGGACGCATATCGCCCTCTTCCAAGGCGCCAATACGGGCTTTCGCCTTACGCAGGTTGAAAAACAGCTTTTTCTGCGCGCTGGTTGTGCCCAGCTTCACCAAGGACCACGAACGCAGGATATATTCCTGAATGCTCGCGCGGATCCACCACATCGCATAGGTCGCCAAACGGAAGCCCTTTTCAGGGTCAAACCGCTTAACAGCCTGCATAAGGCCCACATTGGCCTCAGAGATCACTTCGGCCTGTGGCAACCCATAGCCGCGATAGCCCATGGCGATTTTCGCCGCGAGACGCAGGTGGCTTGTGACCATTTTATGCGCTGCAGCCGTGTCTTCTTTTTCGACCCAGGCTTTGGCCAGCATATACTCTTCTTCCGGTTCCAAGAGCGGGAATTTGCGGATTTCCTGCATATACCGGTTGAGACCGCCTTCCGGCGTCGGCGCTGGCAAGTTTGCGTAGTTGCTCATGTCCTGTCCCCTTCAATGTTTAAACGCTTAACATCCAGATAGGTACGGCTGTCACGCGTTTCAAGCGGGTTAGAGTGAAATTCTTTAGAGAGTATGAACGCACGGCTGGTTAACTTGGAAGTCACGGGCGTGTGTGCTCACACAGACGTGCAATATGTGTCATTTGGGGGCGCATAAGGAAAGCGAAACTTCCATGCATTAACGCATATCGCTTGTGCGCATTTTACACATCAGTGGGTTTTGTAAGCCGCCATACAGGCGGAATGTTTCAATCTTTTGGTTGTGACAATGCCTTAATAAGGGCTGTCATATCGCCCGGAATGGGCGCTTCAAAGCGCATCGCATCGCCCGTGACCGGATGCTCAAAACCCAAAACGGCCGCATGCAAGGCCTGACGGTCAAAGTTGCGCGCCGCCTGGATGCCCTGTTGGCTAAGCGCCTTTTCCGAGAGCTTGCGCTTGCCACCATAGGTCGGGTCTCCGATCAGAGAATGACCTGCGTGGGTCAGATGAACACGGATCTGATGCGTGCGACCGGTTTCCAGCCAGCATTCCACCATCGAGGCAACTTCGGGCGTGCCATAGGTCTCGACGATCCGAGACCGAGTCACCGCGTGACGCCCGCCCTCAAACAACACCGCTTGTTTCTGGCGATCAGTTTTGTGGCGCGCCAGTTGGGTGGTGATTTTCATGATATTGCCAGACTCAAAATTCACACCGCGCACGCCGCGCAGGCGCGGATCATTGGCGTCAGGCACACCATAAACGACCGCGCGATAATACCGCTCAACGGTGTGCTTCTCAAATTGCTTGGCGAGCCCATGATGCGCGCGATCCGATTTCGCGACCACCAAAAGCCCCGAGGTCTCTTTGTCGATCCGGTGCACGATGCCCGGACGCTTTTCGCCACCGACGCCTGACAATGTATCCCCGCAATGATGCAAGAGTGCATTCACCAAGGTGCCACTGGGCGTGCCCGGCGCGGGATGCACCACCATGCCGGCGGGTTTGTTAATCACGATCAGATCGTCATCTTCAAAGATGACCTCAAGCGGGATGTCTTCTGGGCCAATATGGCTCTCGTCCGCCACCGGCACCGTGATTTCCACCTCGGCACCCTCGGCGATCTTGCCCTTGGGATCCGTCGCCACCGCGCCATTTACCAGAACAGCCCCCTGCTCCATCAGCCGCGCCAACCGCGTCCGGCTCAGCGCAGCTTCTGCTGGCACATCGCGCGCCAAGGCCTTATCAAGACGCGCAGGCGGATTTTCCGCGATCTGAAATGTAACGCGAGCAGACGACATGGATGACACTCCTGAACCGGTCGAACCGGCCAACCTGCGGTTTCTGCGCCAGCTGATCACAGTGCTGACAGTGGTGATGATTGGCGGGCTTGTAGTCGTGGTCGGCCTGCTTGTCACCCGTTTCTATAGTTCAGGTCCTGAGATGCCAAAAAGCATCGAGCTGCCCGACGGCTCAGAGGCAACGGCCTTTACGCGTGGTGACACATGGTACGCGGTTGTGACATCAGACAATGAGATCCTGATCTTTGACGCCATGACAGGGCAGCTCAAGCAAACGATCGAAATCAAGTAGGGGCTTTGCCCCTCGGCCTAGCAGCCTTCACCCCAGAGTATTTTTCGCAAGATGAATGCGGTTTTTCTCTTGCCAGAAATATCCCCGCCGGAGGCATTTCACCTTTCGACAGGCGCAATGTTCAATTTTGAGAGAAATGGTACCGCCTCCCCGGCTCGAACGGGGGACCTCTTGATCCACAATCAAGCGCTCTAACCTACTGAGCTAAGGCGGCACGTTGGTGACGGCTGACTTAGGCTGTTCGCTTAAGAGCGTCAAGCCGCATTTAGATCATTCTCTGCGGTTTTTTACCACGGCGATCAGTGCCAGCCCCAATCCCACAGCCGCAAGGACCTGCGGGGTGATGACGTTCACCAGAACCGAGATATTGGCGATGACAGAGATCACGAAATCGCCGGATTGCTCTCCCAACAGCAGATAGACCAAAACCACAAAGCCAAGAAAAACGAATCCCGTCTCGGTGACCTGTCGAAAGACGCGTTGCACAGAGGTTAGAAAGTCGGAAAATCTGGTCATGGCATTGGCCCTTTTTGGTGGGTGCTATTGGGAGAGCGAGAGGTCAGCCTCTAAACAGCCAGAGCACAACACCCAGCGAGATCAGACCCGCCAGACCAGCACTACCTAGCTGTGAGACCAGTGCGGTGATATTGCCAACGACATCCCCCAGGAATGCCATGTTGGATGGGCCAACCAAAAGCGACGCCACGATCGCCAGCGCCAAAAGCGCGATGCCGATCTCTGTTAAGGCGCCAATGGCCTTCTTCGCATTATCTAACATTGTTAGTCCCTCTTTTGTTTTCCGCGGCAGCAAGTTTGGTCACGCATTGCAGCGGAGGTTCCGTGTGACCGCGTCAAATTGTCGTAGGCGGATTTCCGCTGGGTCAACAAAATATTGGGGTATTTGCCTATATTTTGTGCATTTTGAAATTTTTACGGCATATTTTGCGGTATTTCGGAAGAAAATTACGCTGCAATCGCGAAATCTCGAGAGTTATCCACAAGCACGAATCGTTCGCAGATGACCCGCGCGTCAGCTTCCACTCCCTCAAAAAGGCGAATATCGCTGCCTCGCGACCCCAGAAACTCGGCGTAGCGCTATTGAAGCGACGGTGTGAATGCACGATAGTGCGGCGCGCAGCGACGATCGAAAAGGACTTTGCACCCGATGGGCATCAACACAGAACGCGACATGGAAGCAAACCTCCAAATCGGCCCAACCGATCAGGGTTTCGTGCGGATCTTCATTGAGGCAGGCGGTGTTGAGATCCCGATGGATTTTGACCCTGAAGAAGCGGAAGAAATCGCAGAAGAGATCCGGGCAGCCGCCGAGACAGCGCGCAAACTTTCCAAATAATCAGCTGTCGTCCGGCAAAGGCGCCAAGCGCGGATCGCGATAGCGTTGCAATCTACGCGCGGAATCCATCGCGAATTTCTGGATGACTTTCTTGCGGCGTGCAGGGGCCAGTTTGTCTTCGGGCGCCATGCGAACGATTTCCGCGTCATAGGCATCCGCAATAATCAAACCAGTTTCCGCAGGCAGTAAGTCGGTAGGAAACTCAGTATCCACCGCCCAGAAATAGCGGTCACACCACTCCAGATAACCTTCCCATTTGCTGTCACTCTGAAAATCCGCGCGGCTGGATTTACATTCGATTACCCAAAGCTCGCCTTTCGGGCCCAGCGCCATGACATCCACGCGTTTGCCCCGCTCTGGCACAAACTCCTCAAGCCCCACAAAGCCCAGCGCCCGCAGATGCCGCGACACACCACGTGCCAAAAGCTGCCCTGGTTGCAGATCTGTGTCGGTCAGAATACCCATTCCGCGAATGTGAACAATTCGTGAACAAAAATCAACCCACCTTGCGCAGCACGGTGCAAAGCCCTAGGTAGACGCTTGGCGGGTTCTGCCCTTCTCGTGATACGGTTGCATTCCGGTGGCCTTAAGCAATTCCGAGGGAGCTGGCTCTGTTTGGATCCTGGTCCACTTACCTGGCGCCCACCTGTATATACAGGTCCTCGGGAATGAGATAACCCCACGGCTGCGATTGCGGGCCCGCCACTCTTGCTTTGGACATGCTGGCATGGTCATCTGCGCGAAAACAGCAGGCGCAGATATGACCACATTTATCAAACTTACAATCGCAAGTTCCCTCCTTTTTCTAGTAGGCTGCGGCGTCCCCTTGGTGCCCGGCATCTAAGCTTGCACAACAAAGCCCCCTCCTCCTAAGCTCGCCGCAAGTTCAGGAGGCAGCCCATGACCGACATCAAAGATTTTGCCCGAGCGGACGTCCTCGCGCGGATGCCGGAATACTCAAAATGGTGCCGCCAAATCTGGGATTATGGTGAGACCGCCTGGCGCGAATATCAATCTGCGGCCTTCTATGTAGACCTCCTGCGGCGCGAAGGCTTTGACGTCGAAGAGGCCAGCGCGGGCATGCCAACAGCCTTTTGCGCCACATGGTCCAACGGCGACGGCCCCACAATCGGGGGCTACGCCGAATACGACGGCATCCCCGGCAACTGCCAAGCGGCAGAGCCGCGGAAGGCCCCGCGCGCAGGCCTGTCTGAACATGCCGGAGGCCACACAGATCCACACTCTGCCCTCGGCATCTCGTCCCTCGCAGGGTTTCTCGCCACCAAAGCCACGATGGAGAGACACAACATCCCGGGCCGGCTCAAGTTCTTCGGCGAGCCCGCTGAGAAACTGCGCGGCTCCAAACCACTGCATGCCGCAGCGGGTTATTACGACGATCTCGACGCAGCGCTGTCGTTCCACCCCTTCTATATGGCCCCACTCTGCAACACCGTGCGCTGGGACACCCATTGCGGCGCGGCCTATGGGGTGATCTATGAATTCACCTGCGAGGAACCGGAAACTTGGATGACCAGTGACGACGGCTCGCCCATTCCCGCCAGCCACGCCTCAGCTCGTGCCCCCGGCGCGACAGATGCGATGGTGCAGATGTACTCCAACGCCAAAGCCCTGCGCGAACACATCATGGCCGCGGGTCAAAGCTGGTCGATGAATGAAACCATCCTCTCCCACGGCCAGGCGACGGCGGATAATATCCCCGCCCAAATCGCGCAGATCCAATATTTCATCCGCATCTCAGAAATCAGCGACGCGGATCACATTGTCGCGGGCCTCGACCATATCGCCGAACAGGCCGCCAAGCTCTGCCACTGCACATGGCGCAAACACTGGGTCGCCAAATCACGCCCCGGTCTCGCAAACCACGCGCTCGCCCAAGCCACCTACGCCAATCTTGAAAAAGTCGGCGCGCCGCAATGGGGAGAGAACGCCAAAGCCTTTGCCCGCCAGATCCAGTCAAACCTTGGCATGGAGCCCATGGCCGAGCCCTTCTCGCCGATGATCTCTACTCTCACGCCCCCTCAAGAAGCCGAGGCCAAACTCCGCGAAATCCTACCGCCCAGCCAGAAAAACTTCACCTCAGACGACTACACCGAATACTGCTGGCACGCCCCAACGGTGCGCCTCTATATCGGTCGCCCTGCCCTTGCGGCTCCCAAAGGCACAGCCTATCCCGCCTGGGCCATGAACGCTATGGGCGGAGACCCCGCCTGCATCGACCCCATGATCGAATGCGCAGCCCAAACGCTGGCCATGACCGCGCTGGACTGCCTCACCGACCCAAACCTACTCTCCAAAGCCACCGAGGAATTCAACCAGCGCACTGGCGGAGGCATTGGCGGCACCGACTGGATCGCACCACTTGCCGATTACGCGCCGCCCATCAACTTCAAATGGCCCGAATATGTCACTACAGACCGTGGTCGCGACTGGGTGATCCCAACGCGCTAGCCCGCACATTTCATCTTGCTAAAGCGTTTTGCGCGAAACTTGACTAAGAGTTTGGCGCAAAACGCTCGGAACCCAAAAATGTAGTGGGTGTTTCGAAATCAACCAGAATCTCTAGTTAATCTCGAAACGCTTTAAAAATACTCAAATCCCACGTTCCGCCCCACAGGACACACTCGCTGCTTTCCCTCACCCAAAGCATCCGCTAAACACGCGTCGATACACGACACGACCGTATGCAGGATCATCATCATGGCGATGGAAAAAACCTTTAACGCAGCCGAGGCCGAAAGCCGCCTGTTCACCGCTTGGGAAGAGGCAGGATGCTTCAAAGCCGGCGCGAACGCAAAGCCCGAAGCGTCCACCTATTGCATCATGATCCCGCCGCCCAATGTCACCGGCGTTCTGCACATGGGGCACGCGTTCAACAACACGCTGCAAGACATCCTGATCCGCTGGAAACGTATGCAGGGCTTTGACACGCTCTGGCAGCCCGGCACCGACCACGCAGGCATCGCCACACAGATGGTCGTGGAACGCCAACTTGCCGAAACAGGCAACGCGGGCCGCCGTGAACTCGGCCGCGAAAAGTTCCTCGACAAGGTTTGGGAGTGGAAAGCCCAATCCGGCGGCACCATCATCAACCAACTCAAACGCCTCGGCGCGAGCTGTGATTTCGACCGCACCGCCTTCACCATGTCTGGCGCCCCCGGAGCGCCAGCGGACGAGGCCGACGGCAATTTCCATGACGCGGTCATCAAGGTCTTTGTCGAGATGTACAACAAGGGCCTGATCTATCGCGGCAAACGCCTCGTAAACTGGGACCCGCATTTTGAAACCGCGATTTCCGATCTCGAAGTCGAGAACATCGAGACCCCGGGCCATATGTGGCACTTCAAATACCCGCTCGCGGGTGGCGCGACCTACACTTACGTCGAGAAAGACGAAGACGGGAATGTCACGCTCGAAGAAGAACGCGACTATATCTCCATCGCCACCACGCGCCCTGAAACCATGCTGGGTGATGGTGCCGTCGCGGTGCACCCAAGCGACGAACGTTATGCGCCTATTGTGGGCCAGCTCTGCGAGATCCCAGTCGGCCCCAAAGAGCACCGACGCTTGATCCCGATCATCACCGATGAATACCCGGATCCCGACTTCGGCTCGGGCGCGGTGAAAATCACCGGCGCGCATGATTTCAACGACTACCAAGTCGCCAAACGCGGCGGCATCCCGATGTATCGCCTGATGGACACCAAAGGCGCAATGCGGGCAGATGGTGCGCCTTACTCGGAAGAGGCTGGCAAAGCGCAAGCCCACGCGAAAGGTGCCGAGTTTACCGAAAACGAAGTCGACGCGATCAACCTGGTGCCGGACGATATCCGTGGCCTTGACCGCTTTGAGGCCCGCAAACTGGTGGTGCAGCAAATCACCGACGAAGGCCTCGCGGTTATGACCACTCGTGAAACCGGCGTCGAGTGGGACGATGGAACCAAAGAAACTGAAACCGTGCCCATGGTCGAAAACAAACCGATCATGCAGCCCTTTGGCGACCGCTCCAAAGTCGTCATCGAGCCTATGCTGACCGACCAATGGTTCGTGGACGCTGAAAAGGTCGTCGGCCCGGCGCTGGAGGCTGTGAAGGGCGGCAAGGTTAAAATCCTGCCGGAAAGCGGCGAGAAAACCTATTATCACTGGCTGGAGAACATCGAGCCTTGGTGTATTTCACGCCAGCTTTGGTGGGGTCATCAGATTCCGGTTTGGTTTGACGCCGAAGGCAACCAATATTGCGCAGCGACAGAGGCTGAGGCGCAGGCGCAAGCCGGCGAAGGTGTCGTTCTGACCCGCGACCCCGACGTCCTAGACACCTGGTTCTCCTCCGGCCTCTGGCCCATCGGCACGCTCGGCTGGCCGAATTGGTCTGAGGACACCTCAAAATACTTCCCGACCTCCACGCTGGTCACCGGACAAGACATCCTCTTCTTCTGGGTCGCCCGCATGATGATGATGCAGCTCGCCGTAGTCGACGATATCCCCTTTGACACCGTCTACCTCCACGGCCTGGTGCGCGATGCCAAGGGCAAGAAGATGTCCAAATCCACCGGCAACGTCATGGATCCGCTCGATATCATCGACGAATACGGCGCCGACGCCCTGCGCTTCAGCTCTGCCGCCATGGCCGCGCTGGGTGGCGTTCTGAAACTCGACATGAAACGCATCGAGGGCTACCGGAACTTCGGTACCAAGCTCTGGAACGCCGTCCGTTTTGCCGAGATGAACGAAGTCTACGCAAACGGCGCGCCATCCCGCGAGATCCCGAACGCCAGCGCCACTGTCAACCAATGGATCATCGGCGAAGTTGCCAAGACCCGCGAGACCGTGGACGCGGCTCTCGAAGGCTTCCGCTTCAATGACGCTGCCAACGCGCTCTATGCCTTCACCTGGGGCAAGGTCTGTGACTGGTATGTGGAATTTGCCAAGCCGCTCTTGAACAGCGACGACGACGCCATCAAAGCCGAAACCCGTGCCACCATGGGCTGGGTGCTGGATCAATGTATGATCCTGCTTCACCCCATCATGCCCTTCATCACCGAAGAGCTCTGGGGCCAGACCGCGACCCGCGACGGCATGCTCGTCCACGAAGACTGGCCGACCTATGGCACGGACCTCGTGAATGCGGATGCCGACCGCGAGATGAACTGGGTGATCCAAACCATCGAGGCCACCCGCTCCACCCGCGCGCAAATGAACGTGCCTGCAGGCGCGAAAATCCCCATGGTCGTCACCGAGATCACCGAAACAAACGACGCGGCCTTCACCGCCAATGAAGCGCTTATCTTCAAACTAGCCCGCGTGGAAAGCCTGACGAAAGTCGACGCCTTCCCCAAAGGCACAGCCACCATCGCCGTGGACGGCGCGACCTTCGGCCTGCCGCTCGAAGGCGTCATCGATGTCGCCGCCGAAAAGGCACGCCTTGAAAAGTCGCTCGGCAAACTGGCCAAAGAACTCGGAGGCCTCAGAGGCCGCCTGAACAACCCCAAATTCGTGGCTTCCGCCCCCGAAGAGGTTGTCACCGAGGCCAAAGCCAACCTACAGGCCCGCGAAGAAGAAGAGAGCAAACTCAAGGACGCTCTCAGCCGCCTCGCCGAACTCGACTAACTCAGAAACGCCCGCCTCACCGCGGGCGTTTTTTACATTTCTGCACAGATCGCCCTGCGTGAGCGCCATTTGCATTGCTGACGCTAGCCGATAGACCTTCGCCAAGACGAAAGGCGTTCTTTATGGCAAAATCCCCCTTCCTCAGCACCCGCGCGACGATCTATCTGGGTGGCGTCACCGCGATCTCTGCAATTGCGACAGATATCTTCTTGCCCGCCACAGGCGTCATCGCCCGCGACTATCAGGTGGCCGACTCCCAAGGCGCCTTGCTGATCGGGGCTTACCTGCTGGCCTATGGCGTCGGCCAACTCTTCTGGGGTCTTTTCTCGGACGCCTATGGCCGCAAATTCGCACTGCAACTGTCTTTGGTTGCCTTTGCCATCACCAGCTTCGCCTGTGCGCTTGCGCCAAGCTTTACCTGGCTCGTAGTCCTGCGCACGCTGCAAGGCCTCTCTGCAGGAGCCCCCGTCATCTGCCGCGCCATGGTGCGCGACGCGGCAACCGGCAACCGTGCCGGACGCATCCTCGCGGTCTTGGGCGCCGTCCTCACGGTCTCGACCATGATCGCCCCAATCATCGGATCGGGTCTTTTGATCCTTTTTGCCTGGCCCGCGATCTTCTATGCGCTCGCGCTGTTTTCGCTGGGCTACATCCTCTATACCGCGCGCTACATCCCCGACACGGATGCCGAACGTCGCCCAGAACGCCTGAGCCTCTCATTCATCATTCCCAACGCCCGCCGTCTCTTTGGTATGCGCGCCTTTTCAGTCCCGATGATCCAGGGCGGCTTTGTATTCGCGGGCTATGCCGGCATGCTTTCTATGGGCGCGATCCTCACCGAGGCAGCCTATGGCGTGGACCCCGAAGCCTTCGGAGCGCTTTTCGCCTTTGCGGCCCTCGCCAATACTGCGGGAGCCCTGCTTACGCGACGCTTGCTTGGCAGTCATGACTTGGCCCGCGTGAACCGCCTTGCCATCGCCATGACTGGGATCGCGGCTTTGGCTTGCTTTGCGCTCGTCTTTGTCACGCCCACTCTTTCGGTGTTCTGGGCTGTGATCTGCCTCTATGTCTTTGCCTTTGGTATGATCCTTCCCACGTCAAACACGATGGCAATGGATCCGGCCGGAGACATGCCAGGCTTTGCAGCCTCGCTGATCGGATCCATTCAGGTGTCTCTTGGCGCCGTCGGATCTGCCATTGCCGCCATTATCTTCACCGGAAGCCACCACACGATCCCGATCCTCATGGCCACCTTCGGAGCTCTTGCGGTCGCCACAAGCCTACTGCCTGCGAAGCCTGCAAAGAGCTAATTCATCTTGCCCAAAATACTTTGGGGGAATTGGCCGACAGGCCAAGGCGGCAAAGCCCCGTCCCTCAGAACTTCGGCGCGCGTTTCTGCATATTGGCCATGACGACTTCCATCTGCTCAGGCTTGCCAATCAAGCTGGCCTGAGCGCGGCTTTCTTCCAGCAAAACCTCACCCTCAGAGGCCCCACTCTCTGCGAATGCCACCAAAGCCTTCGCAGTGCGGATCGCTGTTGGGCTTTTCCCTGCGATCTCGCGAGCCAATTCCATTGCCCGCGCCAGGGGATCGGTGGTGACCTCTGTCACCAGCCCCATGCGTTGTGCGTCTTCGACCTCGATAGGGGCTGCCGTATAAATCAGTTTCCGCATCTCATCAGAGCGCATCAGCGTGGGCAAAAGCGCCATGCCGCCCATGTCGGGCACCAAGCCCCATTTCATCTCCATCACCGCAAGTTTCGTTGCCGGTGTCGCAATGCGCATATCCGCACCCAGAGCAATCTGCATGCCGCCCCCGAAACAGACCCCGTGAACCGCCGCAATCACCGGCACCTCAATGTCGCGCCAGACGGTGCAGACCCTTTGAAACAGGTTGGACTGCCCAAACTCTCGCGGCACCAAAAGCGCCTCGGGGTCTTTGCCCGCAAAGCCAGCAAAACTCATGACGTCGAGCCCCGCGCAAAAGGCATCGCCCTCGCCTGACACCACCACAGCTCGAACGTCGCGATTACCGATCAGCCCTTCACCGGCCTCAACAATCGCCTCCAGCATCGCCTGATCCAGCGCGTTCATCTTGTCGCCGCGGGTCAGGGTGACATGAGCGATATGATCAGAAACTTCGACAGAAACGCGGGACATGGGAACCTCCTAAAACTCTACCAACTATCTGAGGATTTTTTCCGCAAGACTAGGCAAACGTCGCGGCAAGCCCTTGTCGATTGCCCCGCAATCCGCTTTTCTCGCAGCATGAGTAGACCACGCTATACCGATCTCGTCGCAAGCCTTCCCGCGACTGTGCCCTTTGTTGGCCCCGAAACCCAGGAACGCGCCATGGGCCGACCTTTTGCTGCGCGTCTTGGCGCAAACGAAAATATTTTCGGGCCCAGTCCCAAGGCCATCGCGGCCATGGCGAACGCCGCGGAAGAGATCTGGATGTATGGCGATCCCGAGAACCATGATCTGCGCCATGCTTTGGCAGCTTTTCACACGGTCTCGCCCGACAACATAGTGGTCGGAGAAGGCATCGACGGGCTGCTCGGATATCTTGTGCGCCTGTTGATTGGTCAAGGCGATGCCGTGGTAACCTCGCTCGGTGCCTATCCGACCTTCAATTATCACGTCGCAGGATTTGGCGGCACGCTACATACCGTGCCCTACCTGAACGACCACGAAGACCTGCCCGCCCTGATCGCCAAAGCGCAAGAAACGCAGGCCAAACTGATCTATTTCGCCAATCCCGACAACCCGATGGGCACATGGCAGAAGGGCGAAGACATTGCAGCCCAGCTTGACCAGATCCCCGACGGCTGCCTTTTGGTTTTGGACGAAGCCTATGTCGAACTTGCCCCCGAAGGCACCGAAGCCGTCTATGATGTGGAGCACCCAAAAGTCATCCGCATGCGCACCTTTTCAAAGGGTTATGGGATGGCAGGCGCCCGCGTTGGCTATGCCATGGGCGCGAAGGACTTGATCAAGAGCTTTGACAAGATCCGCAATCATTTCGGCATGAACCGCGCCAGTCAGGCCGCCGCACTGGCAGCTTTGGAGGATCAAGGCTGGCTGTCTCAAACCCGCCAAAAGGTGACCGAAGCGCGTGCCACAATCGCAGAGATCGCGCGTGCAAACGGACTGACCGCCCTGCCCTCGGCCACAAATTTCGTTGCCATCGACTGCCATCGCGACGGAGACTACGCCAAGGCCCTTCTCGCGGCGCTCGTGGCGCGCGGTATTTTTGTGCGGATGCCGTTTGTCTCCCCTCAGGACCGGTGCATCCGCCTTAGCTGTGGACGTCCCGAGGATTTAGAACATGTCGCCAAAGCCCTGCCCGAGGCGATTAAGTCACTCTCGTAGGGCTCACGAAAAGGTGGTCTCGCATTAAGGCAAAACTGAGCTACACTTTATCTTAAGAGGACAAGCCAAGGATTGCCCCATGAAGGGCCCGATGACATCAGCTCCGGATTATCGCGTCGCCTGCCTGTGGATGGGTTTCGTGAATTTGCTCATGGTCTTTGTGACCATCTGGGCGGTCTGGGGTCTGGTCGCGGTTGGCATGCTCGCCTATGCGATAAACCTGTGCATCACCCGCCTCGCCTGGCGCAAAGCCCAGCGAGACGCGGTCTATGTGAAACGCTAAGCGCCCTCAGCCACGACCCGCGCCGCCGCCGAAAGCCCGCCCGCACCATGCGGGATGCCCAGGGCAATCATGCCGGCCTCAACCGTGCCCAACATGCCCAGTACCATATGCGCATTGAGATGCCCCATATGACCAAAGCGGAAGAACCCTTCGCCTTTGGGGTCCTCCTCGGTAGACATGCCCAAGCCAATGCCAAGCGTCACGCCGGCTTTTTCTTCAAGCCACGCCCGCAGCTCAGCCCCGGCAGGCGCGCCAACATGCGCCGCTGTCACAGCGCAGGACCGATGGGCAGGATCTTTGATATTCAAAGCCATTGGTCCTGCTTCGGCCCACGCATCCACAGCCGCCCAAATCGCGCGCGCGAGAACTTCATGGCGATGCCAAACCGCCTCCATGCCTTCTTCCAGCAACATATCCAGCGCTTCCCGTAGCCCATAAAGATGATGGGTCGGGGCCGTGCCGCCGAAATATTGATAAAACGCCTCTGGATATGCCCGTGGTTTCCAGTCCCAATAGCCACTGACATAAGTTAGGCGATCGCGCACCGCCGCCGCACGGTCGTTAAAAAACACAAAGCCCACACCCGGTGGCACCATCATACCTTTCTGGCTGGCGGCGATCATCAGATCCACCCCCATGGCGTCCATCTCAAAGCGGTCACACCCCAAAGAGGCGATGCAATCCACCCCCAAAAGCGCAGGATGATCGCAGGTATCCAAGACGTCGCGCAAGGCGCGCGGGTTTGTCTTGATCGAGCTTGAGGTATCCACATGCGTGATCAGCACCGCTTTGATCTGGTGGTCTTTATCCGCCTCGAGCCGCGTCTTGATCTGCGCCATGTCCATGGGTTCAAGATGCGGAAAGGGCATCAGCTCAACCTCGGCCCCGATACTCTTTGCCATCTCTGCCCAGCCTTCGCCAAAACGGCCCACAGAGGGCACAAGCACCTTGTCTCCAGCGCCCAGAAGGTTACGCAGAGCCGCTTCCCAGACACCATGACCATTAGCGATATAAATCGCGGCATTGTGCTGGGTCCCGGCGACAACTTTCAAGTCACGTACGATGGTCTCAGTGATCGCGACCAACTCACCCGCATAAATATTGGGAGCAGCGCGATGCATAGCGCGCAACACGCGATCCGGCATCACCGAAGGGCCGGGAATGGCCAAATACGACCGGCCGTTAGACAGACTCATGAAGGGACCTCTTACTCTTATGAGGCGACACTACGCCCTTGCTCTGAAAGGTCAATCTCTTGCCAGCGGGGGCAAGACTCTCTACATCACAGCGCAGTCAGGCCTTACGTGGGCCGTCCCTGAAAGAGAACCCATGTCACTGACGCCACCTGAATTTGGCAATCCGAAATCGCATTTGAAGAATGGATCGCAAGCGCATACGATCATCGGGCGCTCCAGACAGCGTTCAAAAACGGGGCCTCGTTCACCGCGTGACTGACAAGACCGAAAAGACCGCAGGATCTGCGCCCGAAGAAGGCGAGAGCAGCCGCGTCCTTTTGGGCTGGCTTTGGCGCAATTTCCTCCGCAAACACTTTGTTTTTCTGCTTTTGGCGCTGGTCTTCATGATCATCGAAGGTTCTATGTTAGGGGCATTGGCCCGCATGATGCAGCCAATGTTTGATAACGTCTTTGTTGCGGGCGACACCGAGGCTCTCAGTTGGGTCGGACTTGTTATTATGGGCGTTTTTGTCGCCCGCGCGCTCTCATCTATTGGTCAGAAAGTCCTGCTTACCCTGATATCGCAACGGACAGCCGCAGATCTACGCACCCGACTTCTAGACAAGCTCATGCGTCAGGACATGTCTTTTCACCAACAGCATCCACCTGGCTATCTGATCCAGAGACTGCAGACAGACGTCATGCAGATCAATACTGTCTGGAATACAGTTCTAACCGGTGCTGGACGTGATTTCATTGGTCTTTTGGTCCTCTTGGGCGTTGCCGTCAGTGTGGACTGGCGTTGGACGCTCGTCGCTTGCATCGGTACGCCGGTTTTGGTTCTTCCCTCCGCTCTGGTGCAGAGGTTCGTGCGCCGCCGCGCCCGCGAGGCACGCGATCTTGGTGCACGCCTCGCCACGCGTCTGGACGAGATCTTTCATGGCATCATTCCGGTCAAACTGAACCGCCTCGAAGATTACCAGTCCCGCCAATTCCGAGAGCTCACCGGGTCTTTGGTCACCACCGAAGTGCGCTCCGCCACGGGCGCCGCGACCATTCCAGGCCTGATCGACATCATGGCAGGCCTGGGTTTCCTTGGCGTCTTGTTTTATGGCGGCTCTGAAATCATCGCCGGTGAAAAGACCATTGGCGAGTTCATGACGTTCTTCACGGCGCTTGGCTTCGCCTTCGAACCTTTGCGCCGTCTTGGCGCGATCAGCGGGCAATGGCAGGTGGCCGCTGCATCAATTGAACGTTTGCGCGAGTTGCTCGAGGCCGAGCCGACCTTGAAATCACCGCCCAAACCCGTGAAAACCCCAACCAAAGACCTCGCCATTCAGTTTGACGATGTTTACCTCTCCTATGGCGACGCCAAGGTTTTGAACGGCACAAGCTTCACCGCCGAAGCCGGCAAAACCACCGCCATCGTGGGCGCATCCGGCGCGGGCAAATCCACGCTCTTTAACGTGCTGACCCGCCTTGTGGACCCAACCAAAGGCACTGCCCAAATCGGCGGCGTTGCCACCGCGACCATGAGCCTATCCGGCCTGCGCGACCTGTTTTCTGTTGTCAGCCAAGACGCCATGCTGTTTGACGAAACCCTGCGCGAAAATATCCTGCTCGGACGCAGCAACGTTACAGAACGCCAATTGGCGCAGGTGCTGGATGCCGCCCATGTCAGCGACTTCGTCAAGAAACTGCCCGATGGGCTGGAAACCCGCGTGGGTCCCCGAGGCTCAGGCCTCTCTGGAGGTCAACGCCAACGCGTCGTCATCGCCCGCGCGCTTTTGCGCAATACGCCCATCCTATTGCTCGACGAGGCCACCTCTGCGCTCGACGCGCAATCCGAGGTTCTGGTGCAAGAAGCGCTTGATAAACTGTCCAAAGGGCGCACAACTCTGGTCATTGCCCACCGCCTCTCCACTGTGCGCGAAGCCGACAAAATCGTGGTCATGGACAAAGGCCGCGTCGTCGAAGAAGGCACACACGAAGACCTGCTAGCCCAAAACGGTGTCTATGCGGAACTTCATGCTTTGCAATTTGCCTCAGACGGCCCAACCGCCGAAGAACGCGCCCGCCAAGGTACAAGTCGCGGCGAGATCGCAAACCCCGAGGTGAAACAGGGCTTTATCGCGCGTCTCTTGTCGCGCCTGCCAAAGCTTTAGGTTATTTGCGGTAGCTTTCCGCCAAACGGTCCGGCGAAGCCCCTAGGAAGTATCGCAGAAGCGTCATCAGATTGCGTCCGCCTCGTTTGAGCCACCCAGCACGCTCATACCGCTCCCAACTGGTTACAGCCTCGCAGGGCAGCCCCTGCAAGCGTCCACGCAAAGCACGCGCAAGCGCAACATCTTCCATCAAAGGGATCTCTGGGTACCCCCCAGCCGCTCGGTAAGCACTCAGCGGCACCACAAGGCCCTGATCCCCATAAGGCAACCCAAAGACCTGTGAGCGCAGGTTCGCCCAACCAGCGACCCATCTCGGGCCAAACCCGGTGGCATCAAACCGCAATCGAAAATACCCGACCCGCCCGGTTTTCAAATGCGCCGAAACCTTGGCGGACCACCCTGCCTCAAGCAGCGTATCTGCGTGCAAAAACAACAGCCACTCACCCCGAGCGGCCTCTGCCCCACGCGCCAATTGCCCGCCCCGCGAGGCTTTGCCAGAGACGATCACACAGCCCGCCTCATCGGCAATATCCTGCGTCCTGTCGCCAGAGCCACCGTCGCTGACAATCACCTCACGGATCAGCCCAGCCGACAGCCCTTCCATCAACGCCTCAAGCGTTGCGGCCAGTCCTGCCTCGGCATTCAGCGTCGGAATGATGATTGATAACGGAGCGCGCACGTTTCCCTCTTTTGCACGGGCAGGCACTCTCTATATTAACTTTACGAAAAAGAACAGGATCAAGACATGGCAGACGCGCGACATATCCTTCGCATCTCGGGAGGCGATGCAAAATCCTTCCTGCAGGGCCTTGTGACCAATGATGTCGACAAGACAAGCGACGGGCTCGTCTATGCGGCTTTGCTGACACCTCAGGGCAAGTATCTGGCTGATTTCTTTATGCTTGCTGACGGTGAGGACATCCTCATCGACGTAGACGAGAGCCTCGCCGCGCCGCTGAAAATGCGCCTGTCGATGTATAAACTGCGCGCGGATGTTGAGATCACCGATGCGGACCTCTATGTGCATCGCGGCCTTTCTGATGCGCCTGAGGATGGGCATCTGGACCCACGAGACCCTACCCTCGGCTGGCGCGCCTACCGCGATGTAGTGCAAACGGATGACACAACAGACTGGACCAAGCTCTACGTGGCCGCCGAGGTCCCCCAGACAGGCGTTGAGCTGCACTCAGACAGTTACATCCTGGAAATGGGCTTTGAGCGCTTGGGCGGCGTCGATTTCCGCAAAGGCTGCTATGTCGGGCAAGAAGTCACCGCGCGGATGAAACACAAAACCGAGCTGCGGAAAGGTCTGGCCAAAGTAACGGTTTCAGGCCCAGCGGATCCCGGCGATGAGATCACAGCCAATGGCAAACCCGTCGGCACGCTACACAGCCGCGCAGGGAACCAGGCACTGGCCTATCTGCGCTTTGACCGCGCTACCGGAGAGATGCAGGCAGGGGCCGCGAAACTAACGCGCCCTTAGTTTCATCTTGCCAAAAATACTCATGAAAAACCTCCGACGCACGCGCCGGAGGCTTTTTTGTTCACCCAAGCCGCGAATTATGCGCGTTCGGAGTATTCCATAGCGATCGTATCGACCACGATCATCTCGTCCTGCCCCACAAACGGTGGCACCATGACTTTGACGCCATTGTCTAAGATCGCAGGTTTGAAAGAGTTTGCTGCGGTCTGGCCTTTGACAACCGGCTCGGTCTCGACAATCTTGCAGGTCACTTTCTGTGGCACAGTGGCGTTCAACGCTTCTGACTCATAGAACTCGACGACAATCGTCATTCCGTCCTGCAAAAACGGGCGGCGGTCGCCCAGAAGATCGGCTGGTAGCTGGATCTGTTCGTATGTCTCAGTGTCCATAAAGATCAACATACCGTCGTCTTCATACAGGAACTGCTGGTCCTTCTGCTCCAGACGCACGCGTTCGACTTTGTCGGCAGAACGGAAGCGTTCGTTCAGCTTGGATCCATTCCGCAGATTTTTCAGTTCCACCTGCGCAAATGCGCCGCCTTTACCGGGCTTGACGTGGTCGACTTTAACAGCAGCCCAAAGGCCATCGTTATGTTCCAGGACGTTCCCTGGACGGATTTCATTTCCGTTGATTTTAGGCATGTGACAAAACCATGACGAAAGGGTTGATCGGTAGTTCGCAGCACCTATATCTCGCCCTGAAAGACGTGACAAGCACGCGTATATCGTTCTGAGCCATGCGCCCAACGCATAGAAGCTATGCAACTTTGGGGTACCCGAATCGAGTTCGATACGCCATAAGGCACCTCACGCCAAAAACACAAGACCAATAAAACAAAGGACGACGAGATGATCGATTTCGTTGATGGCACTGCTTTTAATAACGAACAGGGCAACCGCTCTCGCAAGCTGTTTGCCGCTGTCGTACTTGCTGCCCTGGATGACGCAATTGCGGATGACAAGAAATACGGGAATGGGCCCGACCAAATCGCCCGCTGGGCGCGCTCTCGCGACGGACGCGAAGTGCTGTCTTGCGCAGGTATTGACCCGAACGAACGTGTGGTCTCTGGCCTGATGGATTTCGTCGGCAAAGGTGTGCGCACCTCTGTTGCTCTGTCCCGCGAGGAAAGCGAACGTCGCAATGCGGCGCTCGAGGCCGAAGCGGCATAAGTACCCTTAAAAAGAACTCAGTGTCAGCGCCTCCTTCGGGGGGCGCTTTTTTCTTGGCCTATCCGAAAAGCACGACGGCCCCAAAAAGCTCCAGCCCAACCAGAGCCACCACGAAGACTGTCCGCCAGCGCCTCCAATCATCTTTGACAATCGCAAACCCGCTCACCGTCGCAAGTGTCGCCGCCACGGGCGCCACATAGCCCGCGTGATGGGCGCGGTCCCAATAGCTGATGGGGCTTTCGTAGATCCAATTGCTCAGCGGCCAGAAATGCGCGCGGCCATCGTCGTGATGTAGCGGCAAATCTAGAACAAGATGCAGGATCGCAGCAGCACATAGCACAATCCCTGCCGCGCTTTGTCGATAGGCGGCAATGCCCAGCAAAATCCCCCAAACAATGAAGGAGTTGTCGATGGAAAAGATCGTCTGCCAAGTCGAGCTAAAGTAAAGCTCTCCGAAGACAACACTTGGCGGGATGTTCAACAGGAACAAAGACGTTCCTGCCATCAGATACAACGAGAGATCCGGCGCCAGACCTCCAAGAATGGCAGCGGCCACCACGCGTGCATCGCCCTTGCGGGCAAAGGCGGCCCAGCCTATCAGGATATGAGCGGGTGTATTCATCGGCAGCCATCCCTCAATACGGCTGCCATGGGATCAGTCCATCTGACGCGATGCAAGCGCGCGATTGATCTCGCGGCGCACCAGTTTGCGCACATTGCGCGTGATGCGTTCTCCCAGCGGGCCCTGCAGTTCCTGACGCACGATTTCGCCGACCAGATCCCGCAGCATCTCTTCGTCCAGAACGGCCTCGTAGGGCGCATCGTCCTGTTTTGGCGCTGACACGACCTCTGCGTCGATCACAGCCTCCGAGGCCGGCTCTTCTGGCTGCACTTCAGCCTCGGCTGCGGGGCGTGCGGTGTCAGCGTTCTGCCCCCACTCAAGCGCCTCAACTTCGGTGCCAGCGTAATCCCCATCGCCGGCGGCTTCGGGATCAAACTCCATCTCGGAATAGCTGCGGACAGATTGCCATTCCACAGCAGGCATGACTTGCGCGTCTTCGACAGTTTCAGCAGTTGCCTCAGGCTCTGGTGCTTCTTCGGTCGCGGCCTCTGGCGCGTCCTCAACGGCCTCTTCAACCTCAGGGGCACTGCCCCGCAGCGCTTCCGCCGAGATCGTCGCACCCTGCGTTGGCGCAGCGGTGTCTGCTCCGGTTTTGGAAAGCGTCAGAACACGTGGCCCTTGTTCTGGCTCAGAGGTGGTTTTCGCCATTTCCTGCGCGACAAGTTCTTCCATCGAGAGGCCAGACGCCTCAGGCGTTTTGGCTTCTTCCTCGACCCTCAAAGACGGCGTCAAAACCAGCTTGTCCACCGCCTCTTGCACAGGCTTTTCAGCCGGAGCAACCGCTTCGGGTTCCGCCATCGTGCGCACATCTTCGGACACAAGCCTGCGAATCGAGGACAGAACGTCCTCTATTTCGTCTTTTTTCAAAGGGTCTGACATTATTGTACCACTCTTGCCTTAGCGGCCAGTGTAGCGCCAGACGCCCTGTGAAACAACAAGAGCCTGTCCGATTATTCCTTGCCGAGCGCCTTGAGCACCTTATCCAGCTGTGCGCCCTGCTTGCTGCGCGACACAGGCGCGGATTTCACAAGGTTATAGTAGGCCTCTGGATCATAACGCTGCACACGCAGGTTCAGGTGATCCACGGTCAAAAGACCCATAGACGCCAAAAGACTGTAAGTCGCTGTATATTCAGCACTTTGTGCGGAAACTGCATTTGCCTTCGCATTCAGCAACTCTTGCTCGGCATTCAGCACATCCAGTGTGGTCCGAGATCCCAAGGACGCCTCTTCGCGCACGCCCTCAAAGGCCACTTCGGCGGCTTTGATTTGTTCCTGGCTTGCCGCGGTCTGAGCGCGTGCGGACAGAACCTGAGCCCAGGCAATGCCGACACCCTGACGGATGTTGTGACGGGTGGCATGCAGCCCACCGCGTGCGGCATCCCGTTGCGCCATCGCCTGACGCAGACGAGAGCTGATGAGGCCACCTTGATAGATGGGACCCGAGGCCGTCACGGACAGAGACCGCGTGTTCGTCGTGGTCGTGCCACGCAAGTCATCGGTGAAACCAAGGTTCGCACTCAGCGAGGTCGACGGACGCATCGCAGCCCGCGCTTGGGCAATCCCCGCCTCTGCGGCGGCAACCTGATATTGCGCGGCCAACATGTCCGGGTGACTGCGGACAGCCAACGAGCTTGCTGCCGATGCAGATGCTGCGGTTGCAGGGAAAGCGCCCGGCGCAGAAAGGGTGCCTGGACGTTTGCCCACAACGGCGGTGTAAATCTCTTGAGACATCATCAGCGTGCCACGCGCTGCGGCCAGCTCAGCCCGCGCGCCAGCCAGACGCGCTTCGGCAGTTGCGACATCGGTACGGGTGATCTCGCCCACCTCGAAACGGTCATTGGCCGCGCGCAGTTCGCGCGTGATGACACGCAGGTTGTTTTCACGCAGCGCCACGATTTCCGTATCACGACGCAGGTTCATATAGGCATCAACCGCCGCCAAGAGCACGTTTTGCTCGATTGAAATCAACTGCTGACGCGTCGCCAGAACGGTCTGCTTTTGCGCCTCGATGCCCGCCTGAGACGCGCCCCAGTCATGCAGAAGCTGAGAAAGGCTAAGCGTGATTGTCGCCGTATTCGACGTCACATTTGTCGTAGAGTTATAGCTATGCGCCGCGGTCGCCGCATAGTTCAGGATCGGCCGCAGAGCCGCATTGGCCTGCGCCACACCTTCGTCAGCGGCCCGCAGCAAAGCGCGGTTTTGATCCAGCAGACCCGAGTGGCTGTAGGCCCCGGCCATAGCATCGGCCAGCGTATCCGCCTTGGCCATGGAAAACGCCATGCTTGCAACCAGAATGCCTGTCGCCGCTTTACCAAAAATACCTTTTACACGCATGAGCGCGTTCCTTCTGCTCGTGTCAATTGCGACCACCCGCCAAAGGCCAATCGCTATGTTAAAGTGCAAACGCCTTTGCGCGCGCAAAATCGCTTAGTACCGGCGCGCCCGCGTTAAAGATCGAGCGCCAGGTGATCTCACCATCCAGCTTGTATCCGATCTGAACGTCGCCCAAAGCGCCGGTCATCCTTACACATGCGATGCGTCCGCCATCTTTCAACTGGTCGAGTAAAGAATTCGGCAATTCTTCGACACCGCCCTGTACCAAAATCACGTCATATGGCCCATGTTCCGCAGCGCCTTCGCCCAGAGGGCCCGCTTGCATCACCACATTGTCCACATTGTGTTCGGACAAAATCGTCTGGGCTTCGTCCACACGCGCCTCAGAATCCTCAACCGAGATCACAGCCTCTGCCATACGCGCAATAACGGCCGAGGAGTACCCCAGGCCTGCTGCCACATCCAAGACCAGCTCGTTCTTCTGAATATCCAACGCATCCAGCATCTTAGCCAAAGTGCGTGGTTCCAGCAGAACCCGTCCATCCCGCATATCGAGGTTCTTGCCCATATAGGCCGCCTCGCGCATGTCCATCGGCACAAATGCCTCGCGCGGAACGGTCAACATTGCTTCGATAATCGGGAATTTGGTGACATCGGAAGGCCGGATCTGGGTATCGACCATTGCAGTGCGACGCGTGGCGTAGTCTGACATTCTAAACTCATCGGTTCATTTCCGTTATCCCCTCTTGCCACATTAAAACTGAGGTCGCAACGACTAGCGCAACAAAAGGCGCGTCTTCGCTCTTGCGGGCGCCTCAGAGTTCAGTTATTGCCCACGACACACCACGGATGGCGAGTTGGCGGAGTGGTGACGCAGCGGATTGCAAATCCGTGTACACCGGTTCGATTCCGGTACTCGCCTCCACTAAACCCGCTTGGGACACCCCACAAAATTAGCGATTTAGCGTTTCAAAGGCGCACGCTTAGGCCGTGAATTGTTTAGAGAATTCTACGAGTTCAATGACAGAGCCAAGCTCTAGCTTTTCCAGAATACGTGCGCGGTGATGGTCGACTGTTCGCGGTGAGATATCCAGAGCGCGACCGATTTCCTTGCTGGCGGTGTTTGACGGGTTCTCCATCATAAACACCGCGATTTCGCGTTCGCGCGACGTGAGGCGGTCAAAACGGGCTTTAGCGTCATTTTGGGCTGACAAAGCCGCGCGCATGTCCAAGTCACGTTCAAAGGCGGTTTGGATACAGGCGACCAGGTCTCCTTGGCGGAACGGTTTTTCCAGGAAATCAACAGCCCCTGCTTTCATCGCCTGAACCGATTCAGGAATACCTCCGTGCCCGGAAATAAAGATGATCGGCAGGGTCAGATTGGTGTCGTTCATCAGAGACTGAAGCTCCAGCCCATTGATCTCGGGCATGCCGTAATCCAACACGAGGCAGCCATGTTCGTTTTGGTACTGATCTAGGAAGGCGCGCGCCGAGTCGAAAGAAACGACTGAAAAGCCGCGTTTTTTCAGCGCGCGGGATAAAGTGCTGCGCACGTCTTCTTCGTCATCAACCAGAAATACTGTTGGGCTATCCATAGGAACCATCCAGCCAAAGCGTCATCGCGTCTTCCTAGTCAATCTGGCGCGGGATCGTAAAGCAGAAGGTCGCGCCCGGCGTGCGGGTTTTGTCGTGCCAAAGTCGCCCGCCGTTTGTTTCCACGATTTTCCGGCTGATGGACAACCCAAGCCCCATGCCATCCTCTTTGCTCGTCTGAAACTGCTTGAACAGCTTTACATCCTCGGACACGCCCGGCCCTGTGTCGGTGACCCTGACTTCAAGCTTGCCGTCTTTGGACATCGTCTGGACCGTCACCTCGCGATCAGCTGCCTTCGCCGCCGAGATCGCTTCCAGCGCGTTGCGGATCAGGTTGATGAGCACCTGCGCGATTTGTACTCGGTTGCCAACCACAATCGGGTCAACGGCCTTCTCATAGACCAGTTTCACCTGATGATCTTCGGCCTCATGGCGCATCAAACGCTTGGCCTGTTCCAGAAGCTCGTTGAAATCGAATTCCGCAGTCTCGCCTTCGTCTTTGCGCACAAACCCCCGCAGCGCGCGCACGACATCGCCGCCTTGGTGGGCCTGTTCATCCAGCTCGCTCAGAATGGCGATCAGATCCTCATTGATGGGCGTATCCTGTTTCGCGGTGGAAAGCGCTGCATCCACGTTCTGAGAAATCGCCGTCAGAGGCTGGCTCAGCTCATGCGCCAATCCGCTGGCCATTTGCCCCATCACATTCACCCGCGAGAAATGCGCCAGGTCTCGGCTGAGTTCTTGGACTTTGGCCTCGGATTCACGACGTTGCGCGATTTCGTCAATCAGGGTTTTGTTGGCTTTACTCAACTCGCGATAGGTGCGCGGCAGAGGCGCTTTTGCTGAGACCTCGCCCTGAGACACCAGAGCAGTCCGCACAGCGAACGCGCGCACGGGGCGCAGGATCAGCTCTGCCAAGGCAAGACCGGCAAGCGCAGTGAAAATGGAAATAATCGCTGCGATTGACGTGTTTCGAGACCTGTTCTCTTTGATTCCGCCGATAAAATCGTCTTCAGGCGCAATCACAGCAACGGTCCAAGGCAGATCGATGCCGGCAAGAGGCGCGAATAGCCCAAGGTATTCTTGCCCTTCATATTCAAAGTTGGACTGCGTGCCAAAATCCTCGGATCCAGCGCCCTCGATATTCAAAAACGCAGCGCGTGAAATCGGGTCCGTCACTTCGTTGATATTGGTGAAACTCAGGGATCCATCCGCGTTTTCAACCTGAATTTGACTTGGGTCGGAATGGGCAAGCAGGCTTCCTGTCTCGCTTAGGATCATAGCAGAGCCGCTTTCGCTGACCCGCAGATCCGAGAGGAACCGCGAGATATCGGAAATCTCGACATCCACGCCCACCACACCCTGCAGACCTTTGCCCGGCAAAACCACCGGCGCGGCGACGGTGATTCCAGGCTGGCGTGAGGAGAAGAAAATATAGGGGTCCGTCCAGATCCGCGCATCCAGCGCCGTCGCCTCTATGTACCAAGGCCGCGTGCGCGCGTCGTATTTGTCCAGCGGATCCTTATCCCGCGCCACAACCTCGTAGTTTGCGGTGCGCCAGATATAGTCGACCTCTCGGATGCCGTTTTTGATCGTGATGAATTTGGTCCGAAATGGCCCGGGCCCTTTGCTCTTCATCACGTAGACAAAGTTACCTTCTTCATCGCCGTAGTTGATGCCCGCGATCTGAGGCTCGGTCTGGAGCAGTTGAAAGAAATAGCGCTCCATGGTCTCGCGGTCTTTGACGCCAACAAGGCCGCTATTCAGGACGCGCCGCGCCTGTTCGGTGGTTTCACCCGCAGGTTCCAGAAAGCGTTTCGTGTGCTCGATCGCATTGGCCCCTGCCCGCTCCATCAAGCCACGCGCATGTTCAAGGATGGCGCGTTCTGAGGACACATAGGAGGTCGTAACCACAAAGAGGATCGCAATAAACTGCAAGCCGGCCAAGCTGATGGCCAGGACGAAGCCCAGCGAAAACCTCACCCCTTCTTTGCGCAGCTTACTTACCAAGAGTACCGATCACAGTCCTAAATCCGCAGAGACCTTGGCCACCGCTGCCCCAAGCTTGTCCACGACTTCTTCGAAGTGATGGGGTTCCGAAATAAAGGGTGGTGCCAGCAGGACGTGGTCTCCGTGCTTGCCGTCAATCGTACCGCCCATCGGATAGCAAATCAAACCGGCGTCAAATGCGGCCGCTTTCAGGCGCGCGTTGAACTTGTGGCTGGGATCAAGGACTGCTTTGGTATCGCGGTCTGCGACGAATTCCATGCCAATGAAAAGGCCGCGTCCACGGATGTCCCCTACCAGAGGGTTCTGACCGAACGCATCGTTCAGCATATCCGTCAATTGCTGACCTTTGCTGGCCACCTGATCCACGAGCCCCCCCGTCAGCTTTTGCACCACGGCCAAGCCCGCCGCGCAGGCCGTTGGGTGGCCGACATAGGTATGCCCGTGCTGGAAAAATCCGCTGCCGTCTTTGATCGCGTGATAGATCTTGCCCGAACAGAGCATTGCACCAATCGGCTGATAGCCCGCGCCAAGCCCCTTGGCGATGGTGCAGATGTCGGGACTGATGTCTTCCTGATCGGCAGCAAAAAGCGTCCCTGTCCGGCCCATGCCGCACATGACCTCATCAAGGATCAAGAGCACGCCGTATTTGTCACAGATCTCGCGGATGCGCTTGAAATAGCCCTCAACCGACGGCACCGCCCCCATGGTCGCGCCGACGACAGGCTCTGCGATGAAGGCCATGACCTGATCAGCGCCCAACCGCAGGATTTCGTCCTCAAGCTCATTGGCCATGCGCTGACCAAAGTCAAACGTTGTCTCGCCATCGTGTTTCTCGCGATATTCATAGCACGGGCTGATATGGCTCACGTCGATCAGCAAAGGCGCAAATTGCGCGCGGCGCCATTCGTTGCCACCTACAGCCAATGCGCCGAGCGTATTGCCGTGGTAACTCTGGCGGCGCGCGATGATCTTTGAGCGTTGTGGCTGGCCAATCTCAACGAAGTATTGTCGCGCTAGCTTCAAAGCCGCTTCTACTGCTTCGGATCCGCCGGACACGAAATAGACGTGCTCCAGCCCTTCTGGTGCATGCAACACCAGCAGATCAGCTAGGGCCTCTGCAGGGTCTGAACTTAGAAAACCGGTATGCGCGAAAGCCATAGAATCAAGCTGAGATTTGATCGCGTCAATCACATCCTGATCGCCATGCCCCAGACAAGAGACCGCCGCTCCGCCCGATCCGTCAAAATAGGCCTTGCCGTCCGCGTCAAACAGGTGAACCCCGGCGCCGACTTTCCCAACCGGAGGTAACTTATTGGAATTTCTTGGAAATACGTGACTCATCTGATCGATTCCATGGTCGTGTCGAACGGATGCTGTCAAATTGGATAGGTGATTTCTATAGGTAGTGACGCGCATAGACAGAAAGCGTGCCTTTTAAGAACCTCTTAACGAGTGCTGTTCTGGGACCTCGGCTTTTGACCCTCAAACGCCGTGGAATGGTGTGTGGGCCGTTGGGCCGATGGGGGTTTCGCAGCACATAAAACTTTGGGAGAGACTCTATGTCATATTCAAAATTTACAGCTGCTGCCGCGACCGCTGTCGCGCTGACACTGTCCGCACCAGCTGCCTTCGCAGAAGACTTCGTCACCATCGGCACCGGCGGTGTGACCGGTGTTTACTATCCAACTGGCGGCGCGATCTGCCGTCTGGTGAACAAAGGCCGCAAAGAGCACGGCGTACGCTGCTCTGTGGAATCCACCGGTGGCTCTGTCTACAACATCAACACCATCCGCGAAGGCGAGCTGGAATTCGGCGTTGCGCAGTCTGACTGGCAGTACCACGCCTACAACGGCACATCCAAATTCTCTGACGCGGGCGCATTCGAAGGCCTGCGCGCAGTGTTCTCTGTACACCCAGAGCCATTCACAGTTGTGGCACGTGCCGACGCAGGCATCTCTTCTTTCGAAGACCTGAAGGGCAAGCGCGTTAACATCGGCAACCCAGGTTCCGGTCAGCGCGGCACCATGGAAGTTCTGCTGGAAGCAATGGGCTGGACAACAGGCGACTTCGCTCTCGCAACCGAGTTGAAAGCGGCGGAACAATCCGCAGCGCTGTGCGACAACCAGATCGACGCGATGGTTTACACTGTTGGTCACCCATCTGGCTCTATCCAAGAAGCAACTACCGCTTGTGACTCTGTTCTCGTGAACGTAGGTGGCGACGCGGTTGATGGCCTGATTGCTGACAACTCTTTCTACCGCTCCGCAACCATCCCGGGTGGCATGTATCGCGGCAATGACGCAGACACCTCGACCTTCGGTGTTGGCGCAACCTTCGTGACTTCGTCTGATGTATCTGAAGACGCGGTTTACACCGTTGTTTCCGCAGTCTTTGAAAACTTCGACGATTTCAAAAAGCTGCACCCAGCTTTTGCCAACCTGAAACCAGAGGAAATGGCGACCGCCGGTCTGTCCGCTCCTCTGCACGCTGGTGCTGCGAAGTACTACCGTGAGCAAGGTTGGATCAACTAAACCAAGCACTGCTTGCTTGCAGAGAGGCGACCCTGCGCCTCTCTACCTCGGAGGGGCGTCCCTGGCGCCTCTCCACCATAACAACCCCAACATAATTGGGGCCGTCTGGGGGGACGATTATGACCGATCAAAAGACCGAAGGCCGTGCGCTGAGCGAGGAAGAACTACAAGAGCTTGTGTCGTCATCTGACGCAGGTGCCCGTAATCCGGTTGGTCATGTTGGCACATTCTTGGCGATCGTCGCGATCGTCTGGTCTGTGTTTCAGGTCGTTTTGGCCTCGCCTCTGGCAAACTATATTTTGCCCGGCTCGATCATTAACAATTCCCGCCAGATCCACCTGGCCTTTGCGATTTTCCTGGCCTTCATGGCCTATCCTGCGCTGAAATCCAGCCCGCGAGATTATATCCCGATCCAAGACTGGGTCATGGCCATCGCTGGCGCCTTCATCGCGCTCTATGGCTATTTCTTTTACGACAAGATCGTGAATTCTGGTGGCCTTGCAGACAACACCGACAAATGGTTCGCGCTTGCGGGCCTGATCCTGCTGTTTGAGGCCGCCCGTCGTGCGCTTGGCCCAGCAATGGCGATCATTGCGACGATCTTTTTGATGTATGTGTTCTTTGGCTCTTCCACTGTGGTGCCAGACGTCATCCGCTGGGGTGGCGCGTCGCTGAAAAAGGCGATGAGCCATATGTGGATTACGTCCGAAGGTGTCTTTGGCATCGCGCTTGGTGTTTCGACGAAATTCGTTTTCCTCTTCGTTCTGTTCGGCGCGCTTTTGGATAAGGCCGGGGCCGGAAACTACTTCATCAAAATGGCCTTCGGAGCCCTTGGCCACCTCAAAGGTGGCCCTGCGAAAGCTGCCGTTGTCGGCTCTGCAGCCACCGGCCTTATCTCTGGGTCTTCTATCGCAAACGTTGTGACCACCGGCACATTCACGATCCCACTGATGAAACGCGTGGGCTTTAGCTCGGAACAAGGTGGCGCGGTTGAAGTGGCCTCGTCCGTCAACGGTCAAATCATGCCCCCCGTTATGGGCGCGGCGGCCTTCCTAATGGTGGAATACGTCGGCATTTCTTATGTCGAAGTCATCACCCACGCCTTCCTGCCCGCGACCATTTCCTACATCGCGCTGGTCTATATCGTTCACCTCGAAGCGGTGAAACGCAACATGCCAGTCCTTGGCAACCGAGTGGTATCCATGGGCAAAACCATCGGCGGCATGGCGGCGTTTTTCGTTGGCTTCGCCCTGCTCTGCTATGGCGTCCAATACCCCGTCAAAGCGATAACATCGATCCTCCCTGCGTCTGGCCTGATCCTCTCGGCATTGGTTTTCCTCACCTATGTCGCCCTGCTGTACTTCGCGGCTGGGGTCCCGGATCTAGAGCCAGACGACCCCCATGCTAAGGAAGTCGAACTGCCAGTGGTGGGCGAGATCTATAAGTCGGGTCTCTATTTCCTGCTGCCTATCGTAGTGCTGGTCTACTTCCTGATGATCGAACAGAAATCCCCGGGCCTCTCGGCCTTCTGGGCGACCGCTCTGCTGTTCGTGATCTTGCTCACACAACGCCCGCTGAAAGCCATTTTCCGCGGCGAAAGTGAAACCGTAGAGCGGTTCAAAGACGGAATTGTTGACCTGCTTCAAGGCTTGGTCGACGGAGCTCGCAATATGATCGGTATCGGTCTCGCTACTGCGACCGCAGGTGTTATCGTTGGCACCGTGACCCTGACAGGGGTAGGTCAGGTCATGGCTGATCTTGTCGAGTTCCTCTCCGGCGGCAACCTCATCCTCATGCTTGTCATGGTTGGTCTATTGTCCCTCGTCCTCGGTATGGGACTCCCCACGACGGCCAACTATATTGTCGTGTCATCATTGATGGCTGGGGTTGTCGTCGAATTAGGCGCGCAGTCGGGGCTGATCGTTCCGCTGATCGCGGTGCACCTCTTTGTGTTCTACTTCGGCATTATGGCGGATGTGACGCCACCGGTGGGTCTAGCAAGTTTCGCTGCGGCCGCTGTGTCGGGCGGTGATGCGATCAAGACCGGCTTCGTGGCCTTCTTCTACAGCCTGCGCACCGTAGCCCTGCCGTTTGTGTTCATCTTCAACACCGACCTTCTGTTGATCGATGTAACGCTTGCGCAGGGGATACTCGTCTTTGTGACCGCCAGTATCGCAATCCTTGTCTTCACCGCGGGCACCATGGGCTACTTCGTCACCAAAAGCCGGATCTATGAGAGCGTCGCGCTGATCCTCATCGCCTTCTCGTTGTTCCGCCCGGACTTCTTCCTCGATCGGATCCAACCGCCCTTCACGGATGTCGCCCCGACCGCGCTTGCACAGACTGTCGAGAACGCAGCCCCCGGCACCGAGCTTAGGATTGTCGTCAACGGCCCTGACTTTGACACCGGAGAGATCAAAGACACGACCCTCGTGCTGGCGATTGACGACACCCCCTCTGCGGGCCGCATGGACGCCTTTGGCCTTCTTACTTTTGAAGAAGAGGGCAAGCTGATCATGGAAGAGCCGCTCTTTGGCACGCCTTTCGCAACCACGTTGCAAGGCTATGACTTCTATGCCGATGATCTGGTGACCGTAAAGGAAATCAAAGCCCCAGCCGATCAAATGCCCAAAGAGCTTCTGTTCATCCCGGGTCTGATCCTCTTGGCCTTCATCTACTTCCTGCAACGCGCCCGCGCTTCCAAAGAAGGAGTTCCAGCATGAGCCGCCCAGTCCTATGTGCCGTCGATATCTCTAACACTGGCAAAGACGATGCGGTCCTGAAAGAGGCCAAACGGCTCGCGGATCTGGATGGCGCGCAGCTGGATGTGGTCACCGTGATCCCTGATTTCGGCAAAAGTCTTGTGGCGGGGTTCTTTGATCAAAGCCACCATGACGATGCGGTGGCCTCGGCCAAGGCCGCGCTGAAAGAACAGATCACCGCGAGCCTTGGGGCGGACGCAGACGCGGCTGTGCGCCATGTTGTGGCAACAGGCACCGCCTATGAGGAAATCCTGCGCGTTGCGAAGGAAACCGGCTGCGGGCTGATCGTGATTGGCGCGCATAAACCAGATTTTGCCGACTATCTGCTTGGTCCCAATGCCGCGCGCGTTGTGCGGCACTCGACCTGTTCCGTTCATGTTGTTCGCTGATAGACCCGTTAAATGACCCATAATTTCGCGCCGATTTCCGACGCCGACTGGCCCGAGGAAATCGCCAATATGCTGCCAGGTTTTGCTGGCAGTCTGAACGTTTATCGCACCATGGCCCACCACCCAGCTTTGCTGAAAGCTTGGGCCACGCTGCGCGAACATGTGGTCAACCAAACGACCCTTGGCCCCTTGCGCAGCGAAGTTGTGATCCTGCGCAGTGGCGCGCGGTTAGGGTCCAACTATGAATGGCAACAACATATCATCAGAGCTCGCAAGGCTGGTCTGTCTGACACCCGGATCTCGCAGTTAAATGGCGCGATCGACAAGATCGAACACGTTGAGGACAGAGTGTTGGCCCAAACCGTGGATATGTTGTTTGACAAGCATGGGCTCAGCGCAGAAGCACAAGAACAACTCACTGGAATGATTGGTAAAAAAGGCGTTTTCGACCTCATGGCAACCGTCGGGTTTTATTCGACGCTTGGCTTCATCCTGAACAGTTTTGATACCCCTTTGGACGGCGATATCGCGCAGGAACTGACGCGTAGCCCTTTGACAGCGTAACAGGCGCTTGTCGCGAACTCATTTCCCCTTAGAGTGCTGATTAAGCGGCAAATCAGGGGCAGCGCATGACACAGGCATCTATTCCACCGACAATGATGGCGGTCGTGACCACAGGGAATGGTGGCTACGACAAGCTGGTCTATCGCGAAGAACCCACGCCAAAGCCCAATGCTGGCGAGGTCTTGCTACGCGTACTGGCAGCAGGTGTGAACAACACCGAGATCAACACGCGGCTCGGGTGGTATTCTTCGACAGTCACAGGAGACACGGAATCAACCGCTGAGGTGCAGGCAGAAAAGGGCGAGCAAAAGGCCGATGGCGGCTGGAACAAAGCCACGCCCTTTCCCTTCATCCAAGGCACGGATTGCTGCGGCGAGGTGGTGGCCTCGGGCGAAGGCACGCCCTCTTCGCTCTTTGGCCAGCGCGTCATCGTGCGCGCCTGCATGCGGCCTAATGGCTATGATACGATGGACAATATATGGATGGCCTCGGATTTCGACGGAGCCTTCGCCCAATATGTCAAAGTCCCCGCCTCTGAGGTTTTCGCCGTCGACTGCACCTGGAGCGACGCCGAGCTCGCCACCATCCCCTGCGCCTATGGCACGTCGGAAAACATGCTGCACCGCGCGCGGGTGTCATCTGGTGAAACCGTTCTTGTGGCCGGTGCCTCGGGCGGCGTAGGTTCTGCGACAGTTCAACTGGCTAAGAGACGCGGCGCGACGGTGATCGCAATCACCAGCCCTTCGAAAGTCGACGACCTTAAAGCGCTTGGCGCTGATCAGGTGGTGTCTCGTGGTGTCGATTTGGTCGAAGTGCTGGGCGATGAAAGCGTCGATGTGGTGGTGGACAACGTGGCGGGTGATCAATTCCCACAGATGCTAAAGGTGCTCAAACGCGGCGGGCGACTGGTATCGAGCGGCGCTATCGCCGGCCCCATTGTGGCGCTCGATATGCGCGATATGTATCTGAAAGATATCACCCTGATTGGCAGCACCGCCTGGGACGAACCTGTATTTCCAAACCTAGTTGGCTATATCGAACGTGGCGAAATCCGGCCCTTGCTGGCCAAGACCTTCCCCCTCAAAGACATCGCTCAGGCGCAGGCCGAATTCCTTGAAAAGAAACACCTCGGAAACTTCGTTCTAATCCCGCCGCAGGATTAAGGTTCAACGAAACGCAAGAGTGGTTTGTAGAGACGCCCGGGCCGCTCAAAGGCCTGAAGGGCCGCCTGCCAGTGCACGGCCGCAAACCCTTCGACACCCGGTAGATCCGTATCTCTCAATCGCGGCCATAGAGTCTGAAACCCCGCTTGCCACGCCTGAGGCGATAGATCTTTCAACCGATCCCGCAGGTGAAAGCGCCGCAAATGCGCGCGCGTTTGCGCATTTGGAAAGACGCTTTGGCCAGACAAGAGGCCATAGCCCACGAACTCTCCGTCTGGCATAGCGTTTAGGATCGCTATGCCCAGCGCACCGCCGACCGCATCAAACACCAGCCGCGTTGAGGCCGCGATGGATTGGATCAGCTGCGTATCGCTTTCGTGCACCGGCACGACGCCCATCGCCTCAAGCGCCGCGCGCCGCTCGGGCGAGCGATAGATCCCAATCACCTCACTCGCCCCATCCTCTCGCGCCCATTGCGCAAGAAGTGAGGCGATAAAAGACCCCGCGCCCGTTAGGATGACACGCTTGCCCCGCACGGGCCATTCCCGCAAAAGATACTGCGCCGTCAGAGGATTAATGTACCCCCGGGCGGCCACGTCCAGAGGCACGTCCTCAGGCACCGGCACCGCAATGCTTGGATCACAATCCACAATTTCCTGCCACGTCCCATCCCCACGCAGAGGGAGCGCCAAGCGACCGAGTAAGTGCTGATAGGCTTCGGGTGCCTCTACCACCTCGCCGACACCTTCATAGCCCGCTGTCATTGGCGGCGTGATCAGATGCTTATATGCCCCCGTGATCGGGATCAGGTCCGACGGGTTTATCGGCGCGGCCAGCATCTTTACGCGCAGCTTGTTCGGATCCCGACCTTCCGTCGCAACGCGCTCAAGGGACAGAACATCCTGAGGACGCCCAAACTCGGTGTAGCGCAAAGCGAGGTGGGTTTGCTTTGAGGTGTCCATAAGCCCGTCTCAATCCAAAAACTGCGCGTTGTTAAGCCTTATGTGGACTAAGCGCACAAGTCAAAAGTCGGGCTCGCAGGGCAATCTACGCCACGTCGCGAGCGCCGACGTCGCGAAAACGATCGTTGAAAACACAACGTTGCAAATGCAATTTAAATATCTGAAATAAAATAATTAAATTAAAACACCTGGATAGCGACCTGTTAGTGAAAACGTTGCAAGACTGCGTGGAAACCAACGCCTCTCAAGCATTGACTCACCGGCCCGCACTCTTTATCCGCCCTGCCTAACCCGCGGGATCCCCGCCAGTCTGTGTAAGTCGCGTTTTGATCGAATTAACTGACGTCTCTGTCTCCTACAACGACAAGGTTGTGCTCTCTGAGGTCTCTTTGCGCCTCACGGAACGCCGCATTGGCGTGATTGGCAGCAATGGCAGCGGCAAAAGCACCTTTGCACGACTTTTAAACGGGTTGCTGCTGCCGGATCACGGCACGGTCACCGTGGATGGGCTGGACACCAAGTCCCAAGCCAAGGACGTCCGTCAAAAGGTCGGCTTTGTGTTTCAGAACCCCGACAATCAGATCGTCTTTCCTTTGGTCGAAGAAGACATCGCCTTTGGCATGAAGAACCTTGGCTTTGACAAGGCGACCATCGCGGCCAAAACCGAAGAGGCGCTGAAACGCTATGACCTCTGGGATCATCGCAGCCATGCGGCGCAATTCCTGAGTGGCGGTCAGAAACAGCTTCTGGCGATCTCGGGCGTTCTGGTGATGGAACCGAGCTATATCGTATTTGACGAGCCAACCACGCTTTTGGATCTGCGCAACAAGCTCACCGTGACACGCGCCATTCGTGAATTGGAGCAGACAGCCATCGTCGTGACCCATGACCTCGATCTGATAGCCGATTTCGATCGCGTCATCGTTTTCGCCAACAACCGCGTGATGGCCGATGACGTGCCAGAGGTGGCGATCGGGAAATACCGCGAGGCGATGGGCGATGTTTGATCTTTATCGTCCCGGCACGTCCTTTTTGCACCGCGCGCCTGCTGGTGGAAAGGTGTTGGCGCTGGCGGTGCTGGGCACACTGACTTTCCTGACCGATGATATCCGCATCATTGCCGCAGGCCTAGCGGTTGCCCTGCTGCTCTATCCCACCTGCGGGCTGACACTGAAAAACGCATGGGCGCAGATCCGACCCACGCTTTGGATCCTGATCGCCATCTTCATCGCGCAAGTGATCTTCAATACATGGCAATTGGGCGTCTTTGTGGTTGCCCGCTTTGGCCTGTTGCTTTTGCTCGCGGGCCTACTGACCCTGACGACCCGCGCCTCTGACATGATCGATGGGATTGAACGCGGCCTGCCCTTCCTGCGTCTGCTCGGCGTGAACCCGGCCAAAGTCAGCCTCGCCCTGTCACTGGCCCTGCGGTTTATCCCTGTACTTGCCCAAATCACCAAAGACGTGCGCGAAGCCCAGCGCGTGCGCGGGCTGGAAAACAGCGTGATCGCCCTCGCGATCCCCCTTTTCGTGCGCACCTTGCGCATGTCTGACGATATTGCCGACGCCATCGAGGCGCGCGGCTACCGACCTTAACGATTGAGAAAACGAAGGACACAGTTATGACCCTTACCACCCGCGACATCGTGATGATCGCACTTTTTGCGGCCCTAACCGCCGCGCTCGGTCTGTTTCCGCCCATCACCCTGCCCATCGCAGGCGGCGTACCGATCACAGCGCAATCCATGGGCTGCATGCTCGCAGGCGCTCTGGCGGGGGCAAAACGCGGCGGCCTGGCGCTGGCGCTCTTTGCTCTGCTGGTCGCAATCGGTCTGCCCTTGATGGCGGGCGGCCGCGGCGGGTTCGGCCTGTTCCTGACCCCATCGGGCGGCTTTATCATCGGTTTTGCCGCCGCAGCCTTTGTGATCGGCTGGCTCTTTGCGCGTCACTCTGGCGAAGTGCCTCTGGTGACCTCGATCATCTACATCGCCATTGGTGGCATCGGCGTGGTCTACCTCTTTGGTATTCCGTGGTGGGCCTATACTGCCGAGCAGAGCATCGCTATCGTTGCTGGGAAATGCACGGTCTTCCTACCAGGTGACTCGATCAAAGTCGTGCTGGCTGCGCTGATCGCGCGCGGCGTACGCAGGGCTTATCCGGGCCTCTGAACTGCCCAGATAAATTGACAAAGAAAGCGCGGCATCATTGGTGCCGCGCTTTCTTTATGGAAGGTGGGTCGCTACGGCCGTGCGCAAAGCTTCCGGTATCTCCAGTGACGCACCCGAAGCCTTGTCGACGCAAATCCAGACGATGTCAGCCGAGGCGCAGTTCCGTTCACCAACGACCATCATCAACTGAAAACTCAAGCTAGATCGCCCAAGACGCGCGAGCTTTGTCGCGATCTCTATCTCTTCGTCATAATAGCACGGCGCTTCATAGGTCACCTCGATCTTGCGGACCAAAAAGACATACTGCCCATTTGGCGCAAAGCCCGCGTCAAGCCCCGCCTGCCTTAGCGCATGACTTAAGGCGGCCTCGAAATGGCTGACATAGGCCGCATTATGCATATGCCCATGCATGTCGATGTCCCGAAACGGAAGCCTGATCCGATAGCTGCTGTCCATCTTCGTCCTCTACCTGCCGCGTCGTCTCTCTTTATGCGGCTGCGCCCTTTGCATCAAGAAAGGCCACGGCGCTCAACATCAGATTTCCTCTCACCCCAAAGCAGGATAAAGAGGCCCAACGATCAGGAAAGGACCCTTCATGCCCCTGCGCGCGGCCTTGGCTCATTTTGCACAAACGCAGCCGGAGAAGCTGGCCGTGTCAATGGATGGCCGCGGTGTTTCGTTTCGCGATTTGTTTGAGCGCAGCCAAAGGCTTGACGGATTTCTGACGGCACTGGAGCGACAGGACAGATCCCATGCGGCAGTCCAAGACGTGCCGCTGATCGCGATCCACCTGGGCAACCACGCGGCCCTGCCGGAACTCTTGGCAGCCGCTCTGGCGGGGTCTTGCTGTGTCATGTTGCTGGATCCTTTGCTGCCTGAGGCCATAGTGCAAGCGACACTTGATCGTTTGCCACCGGATGCTTTGTTCACCGCTTCTGGCGACGCTACATTTAACATCAAAGCGCCCGTCTTCTCGGTAACCTCACATGATAGCCTCGACCCGTTGATCACAGCTGGAACCATTCCAAGCGAGCCCCCAAGCCCCACAGACCCCTTCATGGTTGCCTTCACCTCAGGCACGACGTCGACCCCAAAGGCCTTCGCCCGAGACCGCGCCAGTTGGCAGAGGTCTTTGGCGCGAGGACAGACGCATTTTGCTATTCATGCGGGCCTCAGCACCTTGGCCCCGGGACCCTTGGTCCATGGCTTGTCGCTCTATGCTTTGGCCGAAACCCTTCACGCGGGTGCGAGTTTTCAAGCCATGGGGAAATTTTCGGCCAAAGGCGTTGCGTCGATTGTGGCAAGCGAGGACGTCAAACGCTTGGTCTGCGTCCCAACGATGCTCGAAGCGCTGAGCGTGCACGGCGCGCCATTGCCGCAACTGTCACGGATCACCACAGCGGGCGCGAAACTGAACCCGGATCTCTTGGCTAAAACGCGCGAGATTGCTCCTTCTGCCGAGATAACCGAATATTACGGCGCATCGGAACTGGGCTTTGTAACCACAATCACGCATTGCTCGGACAACGGCGATGCACAAAGCGTGGGACTATGTTTTCCAGAGGTTGAAATCGACATTCGGTCTCCGGATGAAGCTGGCAATGGAGAAGTCTGGGTGAAAAGCGATCTGGTCATCGAAGACTATCTCTGGCGCGACGATGATCGCGGGTTCCGGCGCGAAGGGGCCTGGAGCACCGTCGGCGATATCGGGCGCTTGATCGATGGCGCGTTGCATCTGACTAGCCGCGCGGGCGGGATGGTGACGTCGGGTGGCAACAATATCTATCTGGAAGAAGTCGCGGCGCATCTGCGACGTCACCCAGCCATTCAGGACGCCGTGGTCTTGGGCATTGCAGACAGCTACTTGGGCACCAGGTTGGTGGCCATTGTTTCTGTCGTTTCCTGCTTGGAACATGCTGATCTACTAGAGCATTGCCAAACAGGCCTGCAAAAATACAAAATCCCACGCGAGATGTATCGTGTTTCAGACTGGCCCTTGACCTCCAGCGGCAAGATCGCGACTGGTCAGCTAGAGACTTGGATTGAAGAAAAGGACGACCGGCTTGCACCGCTTTGAGCCGCCAGAAACCCATCAGCCGGTAATCATCGCCGCACGTCGCACGCCGATTGCGCGCGCGGGCGGTGCATTGCGCGCGGTTGAGCTTGAGGATCTGGCGGCCCCAGTTCTGCAAGCGGTTTTGGCAGACAGCGGCATCTCTGCGTCCGAGGTCGATGACGTCATCCTGGGCAATGCGACGGGGGGCGGCGGCAACATCGCACGGCTATCGGCGCTTCGCGCTGGGCTTGGAGTCGATTTGGCGGGCGTTACTGTTGACAGGCAATGCGGCTCTGGTCTTGAGGCGATTATGATGGCTTGCAACCTGATCGCTGCAGGCGCAGTTGATGTCATTTTGGCGGGTGGCGTTGAAAGCACCAGCCGAGCGCCCATCCGTATGCGGCGTTCAACGCAGGACGGTGAGCCACCAGAACCATACGCGCGCGCACGGTTTTCCACTGACGAGATTGGCGACCCTGACATGGGCATCGCCGCTGAAAACGTCGCGCAGCGCTTTGGCATCGCGCGGGCGCGCGCCGATGGATTTGCCCTGCAAAGCCATCGGCGCGCCTGTCTCGCCCAGGATAAAGGTTCTTTTGACACCGAGATCGTGCCGATTGAAACCGAGACCGCCCAGCACCTGTCCAAAGATGACGGCCCGCGCCAAGACACCTCTCTTGAGAAACTCACACAGCTGAGGCCTGTGTTCAAAGACGACGGCATCGTTACGGCGGGCAATGCCTGCCCGTTGAATGATGGCGCTTCTGTTGTGCTTGTCACAAGCTTGGCCAAAGCCCGTGCACTGAATGTCTCTGCAGCGTTGACATATGCAGGTGGTGCCTCTGCTGGCGTGGACCCAAACATCCTCGGCATAGGTCCGGTGGCCTCAACCCAGAAATTGCTCAGGAAACACCCGGAGCTTACCCCAGACAACGCGCAGTTCATTGAGTTCAACGAAGCCTTTGCAGCGCAGGTGCTCGCGTCGCTGGACGCGCTGAAGATCGACGAAACGCGGGTCAATCTAAACGGCGGAGCTCTGGCATTAGGCCACCCCTTTGGAGCCTCTGGTGCCGTGCTCGTGACACGCCTGTTCCACCAATTCCGTGCTCTGCCCGAGGCCAATGCAAAGTCAGATCTGGGCCTCGCCATGATGGGCATCGGCGGCGGCATGGGCCTTACGGCGGCCTTCCGCTATAAGAGGCTGACATGAGCTTTGCATCGATCCTGATCACCGGCGCCAGCAGCGGTCTGGGCGCGGCATTATCCAAGGAATTGGCGGGGCCGGATGTGACCCTCGTTCTGGTCGGCCGCAATCTGGAACGCTTGACGGCCGTCGCCGAGGCTTGCGCGGCTCAAGGCGCCACCGCCCTACCCTTGCAACTGGATTTGACGGATCAGGATGCCGCGCTAATCCAACTGACCAAGGCAGATCAAACCCACAAGTTCGACCTAGCCATCGCCAACGCAGGCGTCGCCTATGGCCGCGAAACGCCAGAACTTGCCCGCAGCACAACCGCGACAAATGTCCTAGGCGTGCTCAGCACCATCCAAGCCGTCGAGCCCGGCATGGTGGCACGCGGCAAGGGACAGATCGGCTTGATCAGCTCTCTGGCTGCCTTTCGCACACTCGGAGGCCCTGCGGCCTATGCGGCCAGCAAAGCCTGGGTGCGCCTTTTCGGGGAAGCCATGCGCGGGCGGCTGGCGCGCAAGGGTGTCGGCGTCACCGTGATCTGCCCGGGGTTCGTGGATACGCCCATGGTGGACGACCGCACCCGCGCCCAGTTTGGTGCCTCTATGATGCCCGCCGACAAAGCCGCGCAAAAGATCGTCAAAGCTCTTGCGAAAAACCACGCGCGCCTGTCGTTTCCCTCAGGCTTTTCCTTGCGCACGTGGTGGCTGTCTACCTTGCCTGCCTGGTGGACAGATCGCAAAATCCGCCGCGCTGCGCGCAAGGCTGCTAGGCAAAAAGGTCTTTGAAGTCTTCGCGCAGAACGTTCTTTTGCACTTTACCCATGGTGTTTCGCGGCAGTGCCTCGAGGATCACTAATTTCTTCGGATGCTTGAACTTCGCCAAGGACTGCGAAACCGCCGCAGCAATTGCCTCTAGATCAGGGGCTTGCCCAGGCAATGGCACAAGCACACCAACGGGGCTCTCGCCAAAATCAGGATGAGGCACCGCGATCACCGCGCTTTCCAGAACGCCCGGCTGGTCATCCAAAATCTGTTCGATTTCCTTGGGATAGATATTGAACCCGCCAGAGATGATCAGATCTTTGTTGCGCCCCAGAATATGGACATAGCCATCGCCGTCCACTTTCCCCAGATCGCCCGTGATAAAGAACCCATCGTCCCGCAATTCCGCCGCCGTTTTCTCGGGCATCTGCCAATAGCCCTGAAACACATTGGGGCCTCGCACTTCGAGGACACCGATCTCTCCGGTGGGCAAGGTTTCCCCGGTTTCGGGGTCCGTGATCTTGAGCTCAACGTCTGACAGAGGAAAGCCGACGGTGCCTGCGCGCCGGTCGCCATCATAAGGGTTTGACGTGTTCATATTGGTTTCCGTCATCCCGTAGCGTTCCAGAATACGGTGGCCTGTGCGCTCTTCGAATTGCACATGGGTTTCTGCCAAGAGAGGTGCCGAGCCTGACACGAAAAGCCGCATATGAGAGGTCAGCTCTGAGGTAAACCGCGCATCGTTCAGCAGGCGTGTGTAAAAGGTCGGAACCCCCATCAGGCTTGTGGCACGCGGCATCAGCTCGATCATCTGATCCAGATCGAACTTTGGCATAAAGATCATCTTGCCGCCCACCAAAAGCATCACATTGGTGGCCACGAACAAACCATGGGTGTGAAAAATCGGCAAAGCGTGCAAGAGCACGTCGGATTCATCAAACCGCCACTCCTTTACGAGCGTCTGAGCATTGGACAACAGATTGTCCTGAGACAACATGGCCCCCTTAGACCGACCCGTCGTCCCCGAGGTATAGAGAAACGCCGCAAGATCGCTCCCGTCGCGCGCAACGGTCTTAAACTGCGTGATGCCATCCGATTTCTGCGCAAGACTGCCGGAGCCATCCGCGTTCAAAGTCTCAACCGGAACTCCGATGGTGGAAATCGCATCGGATTTGGCAGCGTCACAGACCACCAGTTTGGCGCCGCTGTTTTCTATGAAATAACGCAGCTCATCGACTGTATAGCCTGTGTTCAGCGGCAAAAACACGACGCCCGCCTGAATACAGCCCGCAATCAAGGCCAGTGCCTGCGGAGATTTCTCAACCTGAATAGCCAAACGATCCCCGGCAGCCACCCCAAGATCCGTAATCGCCTGCGCAAAGCCGGCGGCTTGGGCAACAAACGCCCTATAAGAGATCTCTTGACCGTCAGGCAGAATAAGAAAGGTGTCAGAGTTTTCTGCGTGACAGCCAAACAGGGCGTCATAAAGAGGGTTGGCCATAAAACTACCTGTGGTTTCAGCAAGCTCAGCGCCTTATAGGCGCAGGCCACTACAATGCCAACAAATGCGGACAGGCGGATATCCTAAAATTCTTGTCACGATACAAAATGTTTATTCAACTGTCCTATGACCCTAGATTATGCTTAACCTAGATGCGGCAAAGGCCCTGTTTATTTCAAAACGCTCAAGACTTCATATGACGATCAAAACCATCGCGACGACTCCGATAGCTGGCCAGAACCCCGGCACAAGCGGACTGCGCAAAAAGACCGCTGTTTTTCAAAGCCCTAACTTTCTGGAGAACTACGTACAATCCATCTTCGACGGCATTGGCGGCGTAGAGGGCAAACGTTTTGTGATCGGCGGCGATGGGCGGTTTTTCAATCGTCAGGCCATCGATGTGATCCTGCGTATGGCCGCGGCCAACGGCGTCGCTGAATGTATTGTGGGGCGCGATGGTTTACTGTCGACGCCCGCGGCGTCCCATCTGATCAGACTTAATAAAACCGATGGAGGTCTGATCCTTTCTGCAAGTCACAACCCCGGCGGCCCGAATGCGGATTTCGGTTTGAAATTCAACGGAGCAAATGGCGGACCAGCTTCCGAAGCAGTGACCGCAAAGATCTTTGGCGCATCTCAAAACATACAAGAATATCAAATTCTTGACGCCGCCCCCGTAGATTTGAGGCTTGAAGGAAAAACAAAGCTCGGAGACATGACAGTCAAGGTCATCGACCCCGTTTCTGACTATGCAGCCTTGATGGAAAGCCTGTTTGATTTCGATGCCATTCGCACGTTGTTTCAAAACGGTTTCCGCATGTCTTTCGATGCCATGCTGGCAGTGACAGGGCCATATGCAAAAGAGATTTTTGAGAACCGCCTGGGTGCAAAACATGGCACGGTGATAAACGGCGAGCCCAGCCATGACTTTGGCGGAGGCCACCCCGACCCCAACCCGATCTGGGCGCGGGAACTGATGGCGATCATGCATTCTGACACGCCTCCCGATTTCGGAGCGGCCTCGGATGGGGATGGCGACCGCAATATGATCACCGGGCCTCGGCGTTATGTCTCCCCATCGGACAGCTTGGCGATTTTGGCGGATCTGGCGCATCTGGCACCTGCCTATAAAGATGGGCTTGCAGGGGTTGCGCGGTCTATGCCCACGTCCTGTGCGGTGGATCGCGTTGCCGCCGCGAAGGGTATTGAGGGTTTTGAAACCCCAACGGGCTGGAAATTCTTCGGCAACCTTTTGGACGCGGGTCGCGCAACACTGTGCGGAGAAGAAAGCGCGGGCACCGGATCAGACCATGTGCGCGAAAAAGACGGGCTTTGGGCAGTGCTCTTGTGGCTGAATATTTTTGCAGTCACCGGCAAGTCCATGGATCAGATCCTTGCCGATCACTATGCCGCCTATGGTCGTACCTACTATAGCCGCCATGACTATGAGGCCGTTGAAAGCGATAAAGCCAATGCGCTGATGTCCGCGTTGAGAACCAAACTTCCGGACCTTGCTGGACAAGTGGTCAACGGTATGACGATCAAAGCCGCAGACGAATTTGCCTATGTCGACCCCGTGGATGGATCCCGATCCGAAGGTCAAGGTCTGCGCATTCTGTTTGAAGGCGACGCGCGCGCGGTCTTTAGATTGTCTGGCACGGGCACCGAAGGCGCGACTTTGCGCGTCTATCTGGAAAAACTGGAGACCGCGAAGAACAAGTTCAAAGCGGACCCGCAAAAGGCTTTAACCAATGTGATTGCTGCGGCTGAGACTTTGGCCGAAATCAAAGCACACACAGGTCGCGCGGCACCTGATGTCATTACGTAAAAAAACCCCTCCGCGCAGGGCCGCGAAGGGGTTTGTACTCCGTTTATCCCTAGCTCTAGACGAAGCGATTGACGTAGTTTTCCAGAATTTCCTGACGGCCGGAGCGTGGGGCGGGGTTGATGCCGTCAGACAAAACGCGCTCTGAAATCGAAGCGAGATCGCTGTTCAGCATCGCTTCGGCCTCTGGCGTTTTCCAACCGGCGTAACGGTCATCCAGCGCCTTCTGCAGACCACCATCTTCCACCATCGCCGCCGCAGCTTTAAAGCCGCGTGCGCAGACATCCATGCCACCCGCGTGGCTCGCAATCAGGTCAATCGGGTCAATGGACTGCCGACGAATTTTGGCGTCAAAATTCGTTCCGCCTGCGCCCAGACCACCGGCTTGGATGATGTGGTAATAGGTCAGCGCGACTTCGGGCACATTGTTCGGGAATTGATCCGTGTCCCAGCCAGACTGATAATCATTGCGGTTCATATCAATCGACCCCAGCATGCCCTCCGAGGCTGCGACCGCGATCTCATGCTCAAAGCTGTGACCGGCAAGGATCGCGTGACCCTGTTCAAGGTTCAGTTTCACCTCATTTTCCAAGCCATATTTGCGCAGGAAGCCAATACAGGTCGCCGCATCATAGTCATACTGATGCTTGGATGGCTCTTGCGGCTTTGGTTCGACCAGGATCTGTCCTTTGAAGCCGATCTTATGTTTGTAGTCGACAACCATCGACAGGAAGCGGCCCATGTGGTCGAGCTCTTGTCCCATGTCGGTATTCAGCAGCGTCTCATAGCCCTCACGACCACCCCAAAGCACGTAGTTCTCGCCACCCAGCTTATGGGTTGCGTCCATACAGCCTTTCACCGTCGCCGCTGCAAAGGCAAAGACATCAGGATCCGGGTTTGTTGAGGCACCGCCCATCCAGCGCATATGCGAGAACATATTGGCGGTGCCCCAGAGGAGTTTCATGCCCGTCGCTTGCATCTTTTCACCGATGTAGTCGGTGATTTCATTCAAGGTCGACAGGTTGTCGGCAAAGTTGCCCTGCTCGGGACGAATGTCCGCGTCATGCCAGCAGAAGTAGGGCGCATTCAGGATGTCAAACATCTCGAATGCCACATCTGCTTTCATCTTGGCGCGGCCCATATCGTCCTGAGGATGCCAAGGCCGAACAAGCGTCTGACCACCGAAAGGGTCGCCCCCTTCCCACGCGAAGCTGTGCCAATAGGCGATGGCAAAGCGCAGGTGCTCTTCCATCCGTTTGCCCATGACGATCTCGTCGGGGTTATAGTGCCGAAAGGCCAGATCGCTGGTGCTATCAACGCCCTCATAGGCGAGCTTTTCGATACCGTCAAAGAACCCGGTGCTCATTTTCTTATTCCTTTTTAGTGCGTTAGATTATTTTTCGCCCGGCTGTTTGCCGAGAATAATCATACCCAACAGATCGTCGTCCGTGACGTCTTCGACGTCGACAGTTCCTACCAATTGACCGTTTTTCATGACCGAAGCCCGGTCACAAAGTTCCATCACCGCATGGACATCGTGGTCGATCAAAAAGATCCCGATGCCTTGGGCTTTGAGTTGCTTGATCAGATCCGCAACCATTTGCGTTTCATGCGGACCCAGCGCAGCGGTCGGCTCGTCCATGATCAGGATCTTAGCGTTGAAATAGACCGCCCGCGCAATCGCAACGGACTGACGTTGACCGCCCGACAAAGCCGAGACCGGGTCGCTGAACTTCTGGAAGTTCGGATTGAGCCGCCCCATGATTTTGCGACATTCCGCTTCCATCGCCTGATCATCGACCAAGCCCAGCGGCGTGACCAACTCGCGCCCCAAGAAGAGGTTTGAGGCCGCATCAAGGTTATCTGCCAGCGCCAGGGTCTGATAGATCGTCTCGATATTATGGTCGCGCGCATCCCGCGGGTTGGTGATTTCCACCTTGTCGCCATTGATGCGGATTTCGCCGCTGTCCATCTGATAGGCGCCCGAAAGCACTTTGATCAGCGTGGATTTCCCGGCCCCGTTGTGGCCCAGAAGGCCCACAACTTCGCCCGGATGCAGATCGACGCTTACGTGGTCGACCGCCTTGATGCCGCCGAAGGCAATCGAGATGTCTTTCATCTCGACCAGCGGGGTTGCGCCCTGGGCGCGGAGTTCTTTTGCAGTCGCCATTATTTCGCTCCCACACGTTTACGATAGACGATGTCGATAAAGACAGCCAAGACGAGGACCGTGCCTACGACGATGTTCTGGAACGGCGCATCCACGCCAACCATCGCCATGCCGGACTGCAGCGCCTGCATTATCAGCGCGCCAAGGATCGCGCCATAGATCGTCCCTGCCCCACCAGCCAGCGCCGTGCCCCCGATGACCGCCGCCGCGATGACGCGCAGCTCGTCGAGTGTCCCGATGTCATTTGAGTGGTTCGCCAGACGGGCCGAGGCCACGACTGCGGACAAGGCACAGAGGAAACCCATCAGCGCAAAGATCTTCACCGTTAAGAAGCGGGTGTTGATGCCCGACAGCTCTGCCGCATCCGGGTTGCCGCCGGTCGCATAAATATAGCGGCCCAGACGCGTGCGTTTCGCCACCATGGTCATGACAATCGCCACAGCGATGAGGATCAGAACCGAGATCGGCAAGCCGTATCCGACGGTCAGGCCCTCGGGCATCACCTCTCCGCGTGCTTCAAACATACGTTCCAAACGGCGGGTTGGGATGTTGTAGCTGTTCAGGATCCAGACAAAGCCCAGGATCGCGGCCGTGATGATCCCAGAGATCGTAGCCTCCGCCCAGACCGGCTTCACACCAAACCCATGTGCGGCTTTCGCACGACGGCTGCTCCAGAGGGTCCAGACGGCCGCAGCGGCGGCGATCAGACCGATGATCCAGCTCCACGTGGTGCCGAGCGTTCCGTTGGTACCACCGAAAATCAAGAAGGTGCTGTCCAGCGGGCCTTTGGTCTGACCACTGGTCAGATACCAGGCCACGTTACGCCACACGAGGAATCCTCCGAGCGTCACGATAAAGGCCGGGATCGCGAGATAGCCAACCATCCAACCCTGGAAGGCTCCGATCAAGGTGCCCACGGCGAGACCTGCGACGATGGTGATCGCCCATGTCATCGGGTGGTCCAGCCCAAAGCCAAGCGTGCCCGGCAGCCATTCGGTCTGGATCATCGCCATAACGGCGGAACACGTCGCCAGCAGAGCACCGACCGAGAGGTCAATGTGGCGATTGACGATCACAAAGACCATGCCCGAGGCCATGATGGCCACCGACACTGTCTGGATCGACAGGTTAAATATGTTGCGGGGTGTCAGGAAACGTCCATCGGTGAAGATGTTGAATCCAATACACAGAATTACAAACGCGCCAATCATACCCAAAAGCCGGGCGTCCAGTTCCAACTGTTGGAACAGGCCCTTGGCTTCTTTCTTGGGGATTGGCTGAGACGTGGTGTCGGTCATATCCGAACTCCAGGGATCAGCAGTCTTTAACTTAGGGCACCGCCACCGTAGCAGCGGCGCCCCGATTTACAAAATGGCCTTAGTTACAAGGAGCAGGGCCACCGGAAACGCCTTGGCATAGCGCTTCTTGAGTGATCCAGCCAGCGTCAACGACCAGGGACAGGTTGTCCGCGGTGATTGGAACTGGGGCCAAGAAGGTTGCGGTCATGGTGGTTCCTGATGGGGACGTCCAGGACTGCGCGCCCTCTACGTCTTTCATCATGCCGCCGCCCGCAAGCGCCACAGCGATTTCACCCGCTGCGCGACCCAGGTCACGTGCGTCTTTCCAGACGGACACGGTCTGAGTGCCTTTTGCAACGCGGTTCAGAGCTGCGTGGTCGCCGTCCTGACCAGACACAGGAATACCTTCCATGCCTTGCGCAGTCAGAGCTGCAACAACACCACCTGCGGTACCGTCGTTGGACGCAACGACTGCATCAACGTTGTTGTCGTTTGCAGTCAGGATCTGTTCCATGTTGCGCTGAGCGTTCGCTGGCAGCCAGCCGTCGGTGTAGGCTTCGCCCACGATGGTGATTGCGCCGCTGTCGATTGCCGCTTGGATGATCTCTTGCTGGCCGCCGCGCAGGAAGTCTGCGTTCGGGTCAGTCGGAGAACCTTTGATCATGACGTAGTTGCCGGATGGCTGTGCTGCGAAAACGGCACGTGCCTGCATGCGACCAACTTCGACGTTATCAAATGTCAGGTAGTATGCGCGGCTGTCTTCGATCAGACGGTCATAGGCAATCACAGGGATGCCTTCATCCGCTGCTGCTTGTACCGCTGGGCCAATCGCTTGCGCGTCTTGTGCCAGAATGATCAGAGCATCAACACCCTGAGCGATCAGGCTTTCGATGTCAGACAACTGCTTAGAAGAAGACGACTGCGCGTCTGCAGAAACATAAGATGCACCTGCCGCGTCGAGTGCGCCAACGATGGCCGCCTCATCTGTTTTCCAACGTTCCTCCTGGAAGTTGGACCAGCTCACGCCAACAGTAACATCCGCAAAAGCCGCAGTGCTCATCAGCATCGCTGCGACAGAAACAGTACCAAGTACTTTCATAACTTTCCTCCCATTAAGGCCGAACACAAACCTCGTGTTTCGGCGCTAACACAGTTGGTAGTTCAATTTATTTTACTTGTCAAAATATTTATGATAGGCCAGTGAAACTCGCAAAAGGTTAACAAAAAAACCGTTATTTTGCGGGATGGGAGGACAACATCGAACGCGCGACCACCAACGGCGATCAACGCGATCATGGGCGACTGTCTGTTTTGGATTCGATCCGGTCGGCAGGAGAAATTGCTCGAATCGATATCGCGGATGCCACAGGCTTTAGCCCGGCCACCGTCACCGCAATTACGTCAGAACTTTTGAATGCCGGTTTGATCGAAGAGATCATTCCCGAGAACAAACAATCCCAAAGCCGACGCGGTCGTCCGCGCGTTGCGATTAAACTGGCGGGACGGTCTCATCTTATTGCGGGCGTGAAGCTGGGCCACAAAGTGATCTCGGTGCTTGTGCTAGATTTCGAAGGTCAGGATGTGGTCAGCCAAGAGTTTCCGATCGCAAACCCGCGCATGGATCCGGCCGAGTTCGTGGAAGTGATGCTCGAAGCTGTCTCCAAGACCTGCGAGAGCGGTGGTTTCACGATCAATGACCTCTCGGGCATCGGTCTCAGCATGGCGGGTCTGATCCACGCCACCGACGGTTTTGTGCATTGGTCAAGCTCGCTCACCGAGCGCAATGTTGATATGGGCGCACTGATGGAAAAGGCCTCGCCCTGCCCCGTTTTCATCGACAACGACGCGAATTTGGTTGCCAAGGCCGAACACCTCTTTGGCGTTGCGCGCAATCTTGAGAATTTCATCGTGATCACCATCGAGCATGGCGTCGGGATGGGGATCATAATTGACGGCAAGATCTATCGTGGCATTCGCGGTTGCGGCGCGGAACTTGGCCACACCAAAGTCCAGCTCGAAGGCGCGCTGTGTCAGTGTGGCCAACGCGGCTGCCTCGAGGCCTATGTCGGCGACTATGCGATCCTGCGCGAGGCACATAGCGTTCTGGGCGAAGAGATCCACGAGGACGTTGGTTCTCTTTATGACGCAGCAAATAATGGCGACCAACTGGCGGTCTCGGTGCTGGACCGTGCCGCGCGGATGCTGGCGCTGGGTTTGGCGAATGTCGTGAATATCTTTGATCCCGAGTTGATCATTCTGGCAGGGGCGCAGATGTCCTATCGCCACCTTTATGAAGACAAGATCATTGATGCTGCCAAACAGCAGGTCGTTCAGATCGACGCCGAGATGCCGCCCATTCGCGTGCACGCCTGGGGCGACTTGATGTGGGCCAAAGGCGCTGCTGCCTACGCCATCGATCAGGTCTCGGCCCTCAAAGTTCGGGAACTTTCGCGCAATGCTGACTAAGTATCTGGCGAGCGGCCTTTGCTGTCTTGGCAGCCTGGCTTGGGCCGAGCCCGCGGCACCTAAAATGACGCGTATCGACGTACCATCTCATGTCTATGCAGGCGGATGGGAGCATTTCGTTGGCGGAGGCGTTGCGACGTTCGATTGCAATTCAGACAGTTTCCCAGATCTCTATGTCGCTGGTGGAGAAAATCCAGCTCAACTGATGATCAATGACGGCGGTTTAGGGTTCACCGCGCGGACACCAGAAGAGCTCTCGATCACCGGTCTCACCGGCGCATACCCGATAGATATAGACTCCGACGGCATCACCGACCTCGCGATCCTGCGTGTCGGAGAGGATATGATCCTCAGAGGCCAAGGCGATTGCCGCTTTGCGCCTTTTGAGGACATCGGCTTCTCTTCGTCCGATCACTGGACAACCGCATTCTCGGCGACTTGGGAGGGCAACAATACCCTGCCAACGCTGGTCTTTGGCACCTATGTCGACCGCGCGGATCCCAAAGGACCGTTTGAGACATGCGACGCAAGTCTGCTTTATCGGCCCCAGGGGGACCGCTATGACGATCCGATCCAGCTAGAACCTGGGTTCTGCACGCTTTCGATGCTGTTCACCGACTGGGCCCGCACCGGCCGTGCGGATTTACGCGTGAGCAACGACCGCCATTACTACGTGAAGGGCGGCCAGGAACAGCTTTGGGCGATGGAAGAAACCCCGAGGCTTTATGCCGAGGAGGACGGCTGGCGGCCCTATCAGCTCTGGGGCATGGGCATCGCCTCGCGCGATATTACGGGCGATGGGTTTGCCGATGTTTATCTGACCTCGATGGGCGATCAGAAACTGCAGTTCTTCGAGACAGGGTCCTCCCCAGCCTATAAAGACGCAACCTTTGAACGCGGCACCACGGCGCATCGCCCCTACACGGGCGGCGACGGGCGGCCTTCGACCGGCTGGCACGCGGGGTTCGGCGATTTCAACAACGACGGGCTCGACGATATTTTCGTGGCCAAAGGCAATGTGGAACAAATGCCCGTGGCTGCGATGAAAGACCCCAACAACTTGCTGCTGCAAACCTCAGACGGTGATTTCGTCGAAATGGGCGAGGCCGCCGGCATCGCCACCTATGACCGTAGCCGTGGCGGCGCGCTTGTTGATCTGGATCTGGACGGCAATCTGGATCTGGTCGTGGTCAATCGCCGTGCCGACCTTGAGGTCTATCGCAATGAAGGTACGGGTGGAAACTGGCTAGAGATCTCGCTCACGCAAGATGGTGTGAACCGCAATGCAATCGGAGCCTTTATCGAACTGCGTTCAGACATGGGCCTTCAGACCCGAGAGATCACAATCGGAGGCGGTCACGCCAGTGGCGCGCTCGACGCGGAGCATTTCGGACTTGGCAAGTCGGACAAAGCCGAGGTGCGCGTGATTTGGCCAGACGGCGCTGAAGGCCCGTGGCAAACACTATCTGCCAACACCCGCACCGAGATGACGCGCTAGTCTAGCGGCAACCCACTGGGAACGGCCTCTGGCACGCCAAAACGTTTGGCGGGATCCTCAAGTGTTTCCAGAAAGCTGATCAGATCGCTGATGTCCGCTTCGGACAGCGCGCTTGGTGCAAGGACATTTGCGGCAAGGATCGCAGAGGTCTCATCGGCCGACATGGCCCGCAGATCAATCGCGCCGGGAAACGCTGGCAAATGGGCTTTCGCCAAATCATAGCTCGCGTAGGCCTCTTCGACATTGATGTGGTGACGGATCATGTCACCCAAGTCCGCATAGGCCCCATTGTGCCCGTAAGGCGCTGTAATCGTAACGTTTCTCAGGCTCGGCGTGCGAAAGGCGTAGGCGTCGGCAGGGTCTCCGGTCACGCGCATACGGCCCGTGTCCTGCGCATGGCTTTCAAACCGCGCAGCCTTGCCGGGGCCGATCTGGGGCAGACCAATGGCGTGAAAATCATGGTCGGTTTGGAACCAGCCTGAATGACAGGACGCGCAGCCAGCCTCCCCGTAAAACAGTGCCATGCCGCGCGCCGCATCAATCGGCATTTCAGCCTCGCCGCGCATGGCCTGATCAAAGAGGCTATTGTCCGCGCGCCATTCAAAACGGATGAAGTCGGCGACCAGATTGGCGATCAAAGGGAATGTAATCTCTTCGCCCGGCACGACTTTGGTGAACTCTTCCTGATAGGTCGAGATTTCGGCCACCCGCGCGGCAATCAGATCCCAGGCGCCACCTTCTGAGGACAGAAAGCCAAGGCGCACCGCCTGGCTGATTTCGTTTTCGGAATAATGCCCCGCCATCTCATCCGGAGACAGGACAGGAAACATCGCCTGCGCGGAGAGCACGGAATCAAAACCGCTGGTCATTTCAGCCCCCAACGGCGTTCGTATGCCATCTGGTTCGTTTGGATCGGCCTCCAGGCGGCCGTCGTGGAACATGACCTGAAACTCAAGCGCACCAAGGTTCCACATGGCGGGCGCGTTGCGGGGAATGCGTTGCTCTGGCACGTTGGTCGCATCGATGATCCGCTTAGGGCCAAGGCCTATACCGCCCTCTCCGATTGACAAGGAAACCCCGTCTCCGGTGCCGAGGTCAGGGTGATGGCAGGTCCCGCAGCTGATATTCTTGTTGCCCGACAGAATGGGATCATAAAACAGCAACTGCCCCAATTTAGCCCGCAGCGGATCCACCGGAGCGAACTCTGGCAGAGGTCCAAGATCCTGCGCCGCTGCGCCAGACGCGAGGACTATGCCGACCCAAGCCGCCCTCATAGCCCGACACGCTCTGCATCTGCAATCAAAGCCGGAGCAAGGGCCGCATAGCGTTGGTATCCAGCCTCATAAGCCTCCGAAAGCTCTGCGCGCGGATCAATGGTTTCCGCGATGTCTGGCTGGGTCATGATCTCTTCCAAAGATGCCTCCTCTGCGGCAGCCATAGCGAGGCGCACAGCGCCCATCGCGGCTCCGAATTCACCATCAGCCGGCAGCCGCAGCGGCATATCAAAGAGCGTCGCGATGGTTTCCAGCCAAAAGCGCGACCGTGCGCCGCCCCCAAGGGCCAAGACAGAGGATAGCTCGGTGCCCGTGGCTTTCAACGCTTCGAGATTGTCACGCAGCGCGTAGGCCACGCCTTCCAAAACCGCAGCGGTCAGGGCCTTTGAATCGCTGGCGATATCCAGCCCCACAAAAGACCCGCGCAGGGCTGCATTGTTGTGCGGGGTACGCTCGCCGGACAGATACGGCAGGAACATCGCCCGGTTTGGGCCTGTGATCTGATCGGGCAAAGCACGCGCGAGATCTCCGGGTGTTTGCCCCAAATTGCGCGCAAGCCAGTTCAGGCTATCGGTCGCCGCGAGGATAACGCCCATCTGATACCACCGCGCGGGCACCGCGTGACAGAACGTGTGAACCGCGGTCTCGGGCGCTGGTGCATAGCTGTCCTTCGCGGCCAGCAAGACGCCGGACGTCCCCAGCGACACAAAACCCTGCCCTTCCGCAAAACACCCTGCCCCGCAGGCCGCCGCCGCATTGTCGGCGGCTCCTCCGGCCACCACCACAGGCGCTCTGATGCCCCAAGCCTCTTTCAGAGAACTGCGCAGCATGCCAGAGACCTCAGAGCCTTCGACCAACGACGGCATATGATCTTCCGTCAACCCGCCTGCCTTGAGTGCGTCACCTGACCAAGCGCGCGCGCCTGTGTCCAGCCAGCTTGTTCCGGCGGCATCGGATTGATCGGCCACAAACTCCCCTGTCAGCCAAAAACGCAAGTAATCCTTAGGCAACAATACCTTAACAGTTTTGGCAAAGACCTCGGGTTCGTGTTTCGCGACCCACAAAAGCTTCGGCGCTGTGAACCCCGGGAAGACGATATTGCCCGTGATGTCACGCATCTTTGGTGTGGCGTCGAGCGCGGCGGCCTCGGCCGAGGACCGCGTGTCATTCCATAAGATACATGGTCGCAGAACTTGACCAGCACGATCCAGCAAGGTCGCACCATGCATCTGCCCACTGAGGCCAATGCCTTTGATATCCGCCACGGCGGCGGCATTACGCGATTTCAGCGCCCCAATTGCGCTTTCACAGGCCGCGATCCAATCTGTAGGGTCTTGTTCAGACCAACCCGCATGCGGATGCGGGTTGTCATAGCCTGCCTCAGCACTATCGATCACCCGCCCCACCGGGTCCGTCAAAAGCGCGCGCAAGCCAGATGTGCCGAGATCCAATCCCAGATACATCGCGATCCTCCCAATTTATTTTATTTGCAAAAATAAATAAATCGACCCGCGCGTCAAGCTGGAAATTTTAGCTGATCCGACGGTAGACATCGGCAATGACATCAACCGCCATCATCACATCCTCGCGCGTGGTCTCAAACTGCCCCACCTGAAAGCGGATGATCTTCTGCCCCCCAAACGATCCCTGCGTCACATAGATCCGCCCGTCATCATTCAGAGCATCCACGAGCGCTTGCTGCATGGCGTCATCTCCGGGGCATCTGAAGGAAAACAGGCTGAAGATCGGCTCTGTAACAATGTCAAACCCATCCATCGACCGGATCGCTTCACAGACCTCACTTGCCCAGGTCACATGGTTGCGCAGACGCATCCGCAGGCCTTCTAGGCCGTAGGCGCGGATAAGGAACCACAGTTTCAGTGCGCGGAACCGCCGGCCCAGAGGGATCGTCCATTCGGAATAATTCGTAACCTCGGCCCCGGTGGTTTTAAGATATTCCGGTTCGATCTTGAGCGTATTCAACTGAGGCGTCGCGTCCTTTAGAAACTGCACGGAACAGTCAAACTGCGCACCAAGCCATTTGTGGGGGTTAAAGACGATACTGTCGAAGCCTTCGACATCCGCCCAAAAGTCAGCCCGAAATACCGGGCAGATCATGGCGGCGCCAGCCCATGCCGCATCCAGATGGGTATAAAGATCCTCATCTTCAGCGACCTTTAAAACAGGCCCCAGCACGTCACAGGCCCCGATCCCTGTTCCGCCGGTGATCGCGATGATCCCCGCGGGACTATGCCCCGCCGCGCGATCCGCTTGAATAGCAGCGCGCAGCGCATCCGCATCAATCGAATGGCGCGGACCAGAGGTCGGCAGTTTCACCAGATTGTCCTGTCCGATCCCCGCGACCCAACAGGCGCGATCAATCGAAGAATGCACCTGATCGGAACAATAGATCCTAAGATTGCCTTTGCCCGCCAGCCCCTCGCGGTTTCCGGAATAACCCGTCGCACGTTCCCGCATGGTCAGGATTGCCGACAAAGTCGCCGAGGACGCGCTGTCCTGAATAACCCCGGTCATCTGCTCTGGCAGCCCCATCGCCTGACGCAGCCAGTCGACCATGATACCTTCCATCTCGGTCGCCGCCGGAGACGTCTGCCACAGCATACATTGCGCTGCAATCGTCGTCACCAGCATCTCGGCCAACATGGACGGCGGGGCCGCATTGGCTGGGAAATAGGCAAAAAAACGCGGGTGCTGCCAATGAGTCATGCCGGGCATGACGATGCGTTCGAAGTCTCCGATGATGGCGTCCATTGCCTCGCCTGCCTCGGGCGGGCTGTCAGGCAATTGCGCGGCAATGTCGCCCAATGCGGTTTGCGCGCGCACCGGACGATCCCGAAGCGTTTTATGGTAGTCCGCTGCCCATTGCGAAATCTTCTCGCCCCAAACAGCGAACTCGTCCCAATCCATCTGATCTAGGCCTCGTCGATCCCGCCCATGCAGACGTATTTCGTCTCCATGAAGTCCTCCAGACCGTAACGAGAGCCTTCGCGACCCAGCCCCGACATCTTGACCCCACCAAAGGGCGCCTCTGCGGTCGAGATCAGCCCCGTATTCACGCCAACCATGCCAAAATCGAGCGCTTCGGACACGCGCCAAACCCGTGCAAGATCGCGCGAATAGAAATAGGACGCGAGCCCAAAGTCCGTGTCATTCGCCGCCTCAACCGCTTCGCTTTCCTTGTCAAACTTAAACAGAGGCGCAACAGGACCGAAGGTTTCCTCGATGGTCACCAGCATATCGCTTGTCACATCCGTCAGGATTGTCGGTTGATAGAACAGACCGCCCAAGTCATGTGCCTCACCACCCAGCGCGACGCTTGCCCCTTTAGAGGTCGCGTCCTCGACATGTTCCTTAACCTTCGCCACAGCCGCATCATCGATCAGAGGCCCAAAGGTGATGCCCTCGTCAAAGCCGTTACCTGTGGCCAAGGTCGCAACTTTGGCCGCCAGTTTCTCTGCGAATTCATCATAGACGCCAGCCTGCACGTAAATCCGGTTGGCACAGACGCAGGTCTGCCCGTTGTTGCGGAATTTCGCGATCACAGCGCCCTCAACGGCGGCATCCACATCCGCGTCATCAAAGACGATAAACGGCGCGTTGCCACCCAGTTCAAGACCCAGTTTCTTGATCGTCGGCGCGCATTGCTCGTAAAGCAAAGCGCCGATTTCGGTCGAGCCTGTGAAGGTCAGCTTGCGCACTGTCTTAGAACTGGTCAGCGCGCCGCCAATCGCACCAGCGCTGCCGGTCACGACCGAAAACAGCCCCTTGGGCAGTCCCGCGCGCTCGCCCAGCAAGGCCAAAGCCGTTGCGGATAATGGGGTCTGGATGGCTGGTTTCAGCACCATCGCGCATCCGGCGGCAAAAGCAGGGCCCGCTTTGCGGGTGATCATGGCGCTTGGGAAATTCCATGGCGTGATCGCGGCCACGACGCCGATGGGTTGCTTCAACGTCAAAAGGCGTTTGTCGGGCGCGTGGCCCGGCGTGATATCGCCATAAGCGCGGCGCGCTTCTTCCGAGAACCACTCAAGGAAGGACGCAGAATACGCAATCTCGCCTTTCGCTTCGGCCAATGGCTTGCCCTGCTCAGCCGTGAGAATAGTGCCCAGATCATCCTGATGCTCCATCATCAGATCGTGCCACCGTCGCAGAACCTGCGCCCGGTCTTTGGCGGTGCGTTGCGCCCATGCTTTCATGGCTTCTGCCGCGGCCTCGATCGCGGCATCGGTTTCCGCGGCGCCCAAGTTCGGAACACGTCCAATCACAGCACCCGTTGCCGGGTTCGTCACGTTGATGGCATTCTCATCCGTCGCCTCGACCCAAGCGCCTGCGACATAGGCGGCCTCTACCAACAAACTTGGGTCTTTTAGCTGCAAATCCGACATACTGTGGTCTCCGACGATCTAAAGTGAGCAGTGTTTCAGGACAAAGTCTTGCCTTGCAAATCGACACAGAGCAAGCCCTCTCAGGAAGGCGCAGCTAGACAGGAAACCAAGTAAATGAACCCCACCAGATTCAGTTCATTGATGAGTCCAGAAGCCGGCGCCCTGGCAAACTATAGATGGGCTGGCGTCACCGATGTCAGCGACCAACAAGCCAACAATGATTGCGGTGCTTAAAACAAATATTCTCATGAACGACTCCCTTGCTGTGTTGACAGTTAAACGCAGCAACTCAGAGGTTCCGTCGCAAAACACAAAAAAGACCTCCAAACAAACTGGACATTTTTTGAATTTTGTATATTTCACCCCCACCAATAGCCAGAAAACCTAGGCAACGCGCAAAACGCGCCTATACGATAGGATGGACTTGCCTCTGACTTTTGGCCACAAAGCACTATGTCTGAGGCGCGGAATCGCCCCATTTCACCGCATCTCGTAGCACCTGCAAAATGAGCTCCCTATGTTTCGAATTTTGGCACTCCTTTCCCTTTTGATCTCTACAACTGCACAGGCCCAGGATGCGCCTAAGCTGGTAAAACTGTTCGAGGTCGTCGAAAATCAATCCAGCGTCCAGCGTCAGTTCTTTGGCCATGTTGCGGCGAAGGAAACCGTAGACCTCGCCTTCCAAGTTGGCGGTCAAGTGGTCGATATCCCTATTGTCGAAGGTCAGCCTGTTGCACAGGGCGCGCCGATTGCAACGCTGGACGTGGAGCCGTTTCAGCTGGCTCTGGATCAAGCCCGCGTGCAAAAAGACCAAGCAGATCGCACGCTGGAACGTTTGAAGCAATTACAAGGTGGCGCGGTCAGCCGGGTTTCTGTGGATGACGCTGAAACCCAAGCGAAGCTTGCTGAAATCGCAGTGCGCAACGCGGAACGGTCCTTGCGGGACGCGCAACTTTCGTCACCCTTTGATGCAATCGTTGCCTCGCGCTTTGTTGCCAACTTCTCAACCATCGGCGCAGGCACACCGGTTGCGCGTCTGCACGATCTGTCTGAGCTGCGCGTAGAGATCAACGTGCCAGAGGTTCTGTTCCAGCAAGCAGGAGAGAACCCTGACGTTGAGCTGTTCGCCAAATTCCCGGCCAGCGACGAAATGTTCCCGCTAGAGGTACGCGAATTCAACGCCGAGACGTCCCAAGTCGGGCAAACCTTCCGCATCACACTTGGCATGGCCCCACCTGCGGGCCTCGTGGTTCTGCCGGGCTCTTCTGTGACCGTCTTCGCGACCCTCAAAGGTCAATCCGCAACAATCCTGATCCCACAATCCTCGGTCAAAGCGGCCAACGATGGCGCAACGCAAGTGATGTTGTTTAATCCAAACTCCGCAGATGAAGGCACCGTCACGACAGTGCCGGTCTCAATCGCGCCGACCTCTAATGGCTTGTTTATGGTCACCGAAGGCCTGAACGCGGACCAAGAAATCGTGGCGAGCGGCGTCAACCTTCTATCTGACGGCGACCGCGTCAAACGTTTCACCGGTTTTTCGAATTGAGCTGACCCATGAATATCGCGCGCATTTCCATTGATCGCCCGATCCTGACGTGGATCATCATTTTGGGCTGTTTCCTTGGCGGGCTCTGGGGGTTTTCAACCCTTGGCCGCCTCGAAGATCCGGCCTTCACAATTAAAACTGCTGTGGTCGTCACCCAATACCCCGGTGCCGATGCGATGCAGGTCGCCAAAGAGGTCTCGGAACCGATTGAATCCGAGATCCAGAAAATGAGCGAGGTCAATCAGGTTCGCTCTATGAACCAACCCGGTCTCAGCTGGATCACCGTGGACATGAAAGACACGTTTGACGGTGAGGCCTTGCCGGAAATCTGGACCAAGCTCAGAAACCGCGTGAACGCGGCACCTTTGCCGGATGGAGCAATGCGTCCCTTTGTGAATGACGGCTTTGGCGATGTGTTTGGGATCTACTACGCGGTAACGGCTCCGGGCTATACGGATGCCGAGATCTATGAACTCTCGACCTTCCTGCGTCGTGAGTTGCTGACCGTAGACGGGGTAGCCGACGTGAACCTGTCGGGTGTGCCCGATGAGGTGATCTATGTGCATCCGGATCCGGTTCTGACCGCAAACCAGAACATCCCTCCTGCGGCGATCCAAGGTGCGTTGTCGAGTGCCAACTCTGTCCAAGACGGCGGCTCTCTGCAAAGCGTCGACGGTCGGACCCTGATCCAAGGCCCAGAAGGCAATGACACCGTTCAGGAAATCGCAGGCCTTACGGTCGGCATTGGCGGTGAGGTTCTGAATCTCTTTGACTTCGCCTCTGTTGAGCGCAAGCGGGATGAAAATCCGAGCCTAATCATCCGCCACGACCAAGCGGATGCTTTCACCATTGGTGTGGCTGGTCAGGCCAGCGAGAACATCGTCGATGTGGGTCACCGAGTAGACGCGAAGCTCACGGAACTCGCGCCCCAGATCCCATTGGGGGTCGAGCTGCAGCCCATCTATCAACAGCACATCGTGGTCGAAGAGGCCTCTTACGACTTCCTCGTAAACCTCGCCATGTCCGTCGGCATCGTGGTCATCGTTCTGGCGCTCTTTATGGGGCCACGTGCGGCGATTGTCGTTGGCTCGACGCTCCTGCTGACGGTTGTGGGCACGCTCATGTTCATGGCGTTCTTATCGATTGAGATGGAGCGGATTTCGCTGGGCGCCTTGATCATCGCTATGGGGATGCTGGTGGATAACGCCATCGTTGTCGCCGAAGGGATGCAGATATCTATGCGGCGCGGGCTTTCCTCGCGTGATGCCGCGGACGACGCGGCGAATAAGACGCAGATCCCACTGCTTGGTGCGACGGTGATCGGGATTATGGCCTTTGCGGGCATTGGTCTTAGCCCTGACGCGACGGGCGAATTCCTGTTCTCGCTCTTTGCCGTGATCGCGATCTCGCTGATGCTGTCGTGGCTGCTGGCGCTGACCGTCACACCGCTTCTGGGTCACTACTTCTTTAAACGTGGTGGCGGCGGAGACGCGGACGCCTATGACGGGCTGATGTTCCGCGCCTATGCAAGCGTTCTGCGCCTGTCGCTGCGTCTGTGGTGGCTGGTGATCCCTGGGCTTTTGGCCGTGACCGTCGTGTGCTTTGCGCTCTTTGGGCAGATCAAGCAGCAGTTCTTCCCGGACAGCAATACGCCGCTGTTCTTTGTACACTATAAGCTCGCGCAAGGCGCTTCGATCCACGAGACCTCACGCGACATTCAGGTGATGGAAGAGTGGCTTGCGACGCAAGAAGACGTGGTGTCGTCCACGGCCTATGTCGGCCAAGGCGCTGCGCGCTTTATGCTGACCTATCAGGCCGAGGATCCAAACCCGAGCTATGGTCACATCATCGTACGCACAGAGAGCCTCGAAGAAATTGCGCCACTGATCGCGGATCTTGAGGAATTTGCTGCAGCAAACCTTCCCCAAGGCGAGCTGCGCGCAAAACGTCTGGCCTTTGGTCCGGGTGGCGGCGATCCTATTCAGGTGCGGTTCTCTGGTTCTGACCCCGTTGTCTTGCGAGATCTGGCGGACCAGGCCATGGCGCGTCTGCAAGAGGCTTCGACAAACATCGTTGCACCTCGCATCGACTGGCGCGAAATGGAGCAGGTCTTGCGTCCGGTCTATGCAACCGAACGCGCACAAGAAGCTGGCATCACGCGTGACGACATAACCGGCGTTCTGCAATATGCGACGGTTGGCACGAACTCCGGCGTCTACCGCGAAGGGGAACGTCAGATCCCAATCGTGCTGCGCGCGGATCCAGCCGCGGGTCTTTCGTTGACCGACCACGTGGTCTATTCGCAGAGCGCGAACGCCAATGTGCCGTTTGAGCAAGTTACAGATGGTCTGATCTTTGAAAGCCAAAACACGCTTCTGATGCGCCGCGACCGCGTGCTGACAATCACTGTTGGTGCCGACGTCGTCAAAGGCCTGACAGCCGCGCAGGTCCAAACCGAAGTGCAAGAGACCATCGACACGATGCCTCTGCCTGCCGGCTACAAAATGGAATGGGGTGGCGAATACGAAAGCTCTCGCGATGCGCAAGCAAGCCTTGCGGGGCAACTGCCGCTGAGCCTGATCATCATGGTTCTGATCTCGGTTCTGTTGTTCAACGCGCTGCGTCAGCCACTGATCATCTGGCTCTTGGTGCCGATGTCAGTGAATGGTGTGAGCCTCGCCCTTCTGGGAAGCGGTTTGCCGTTTACCTTTACGGCTCTGCTGGGCCTTCTGTCGCTCTCGGGCATGCTGATCAAGAACGGCATTGTTCTGGTTGAAGAGATCGACATCACACGACGCGCGATGCCCAACCAACCGCTGATGGACTCGATTGTCTCGGCCTCGACCTCGCGTCTGCGTCCGGTGATCCTGGCTGCTGCGACGACGATCCTGGGGATGACCCCACTGATCTGGGATGCGTTCTTCCAGTCGATGGCAGTGACCATCATGGGCGGTCTGGCCTTTGCCTCGATCCTCACGCTGATCGCGGCCCCAGTGTTCTACTGGACCTTCTTTGGGCGCGACCGGAAACGGGCTGCCGCCTAGGTTCAGGCTCTAAACATCCAAGCGCGCGGCAGTCTCCTGCCGCGCGTTTTTCTATGCGGGAACTAGGTCGCGGCGCGCGAACAACATGGCCACTGTGATCCCCGACAGCAAATGCCAGATGCCCCAAAAGGCCGCGACGACGGCCATACCTCCGAGCCCGCTAAAGAACCCAAAGATCAGGATCAGCCCGAGGCCAGAATTCTGAATACCTGTCTCGATTGTCACGGCACGGCGGTCAAAGGCAGAGAGCCCCGCAATCGTCGCAATGCTATACCCTCCGATCAGGGCCAAAGCGTTGTGCACCAAAACCAGTCCTGCCACGACACCGGCATATTGCAGGAACAGACTCCAGTTTGCCCCCAATGCAATCACAATAAAGGCCACGAAAATACCCATCGACAGATATTGCATCGGCACGCGAATACGAGCGGTGATATCAGGCCTACGCGCATTCAGCGCGACGCCTAAACAGAGCGGAAGCACCAACATCAATCCGACTGTGATGGCAACAGACACCGGATCAATTGATGTCGCTCGCAGGATTTCGCGGGTCGGCTCATAGAGGCTGCCCCAAAAGGCGATATTGAACGGCGTCAGAAGGATCGCGCCCACGGTGGCAAAGGCCGTCATCGACACGGACAAAGCGACGTTGCCTTTGGCGCGATGGGTCATGAAGTTGCTGACATTCCCGCCCGGACAGGCCGCAACCAGCATCAATCCCAGTGCAATAGACGGCTGAGGCGCAACAACCAAAATCATGCAAAAGGTCAATGCAGGCAGCAAAAGAAACTGCGAGATGATACCTGTGATCAAAGGTTTTGGCGCTGTGAACAGACGTTTGAAATCGGCGACCTTCAGATCAATCGCGATCGAAAACATGACAATCGCCAAGATCCCATTCAGGATCTGCAACCCTGTTGGCGAAAAATTCAAGACAACGTCGTCTACACCCGCCACCATTAAAATCGACATGAAACCCCTCACCTCCCTGTCGCAACCTGTCTTTGCAGGCCCGACCAAGCTGGCCTGTTGCCAACGATCTGTCAAATTTCGTGAACCCTGACCATCAGGTCGGGAAATCCAGCTATTCTCAAATGCAAGTTTCGTGATACGTTAATTGTCAGACAATCACGGAGCCCCATTTGACCACGCAAAACACCGAACATCCGATGGACGAGTTGTTGCGCGCACGCCTTCGAATTCCTGAAGGTGCGGATCTGCCTTTGGCGATCTTGCGAGGTTTTTTGTATTCGGTCGATGCGATCCTGAGGACGACCACGGGGCAGCCGTTCTTCGCGCTACGAGAAGCAGAAGAGGTGCTACATGACCTCAAGGGCAAGACTGGGCCTGCGCTGATAGATGCGATGATTGCGAGAAATGGCGGCACCACTCTGACCGCGCATGGTCTAGAAAATGTTCCCAGCGAAGGCCCTGTGATCATTGGGTCAACCCATCCCATCGGCACCTTTGACTTCCTCGCGCATGCTGGCGCCTTAAAAGATCATAGGCCCGACTTGAAGGTCGTCGCCAATAGAGAAGCCGAACGTTTTCTGGGTAAGGATGGCATCATTCCAGTCGACTTTGACCGCAGCGACAAAGTGCTGACAGCACGTCAAACCCGCGATGGCATGGTGTCTCATTTGCGCGATGGTGGGGCGATGCTGATCTTTGGATCGGGAAAAGTGCCAGATATGAAGGATGGGCTTCTCAAAGAACCTCCTTGGCGTCCCGGCATCACACGTATGTCGAAGGAATGCGACGTGCCGATTATTCCGGCCTCGCCAGATATGCGCAATTCGATCCACTATTACCGTACCCGAAAAATCGCGCGCATCCTGAGCTTTAACAATGCCTATATCGGCCGCGAATTTGCGTCCCTGCGCTATTCATCCGAACTCTTGTCGAAACTCGGCGGAAGCTATGACCTTCACTACGGCCCAGCCGTCGAACCGGGGACGGCACCGCATGTGTTGCAACAAATCGCTGAAGACCTCGTACCCGGCCTTTATCAGCCAATCGAGCCTGCCATTTAAAACAGCAGGACATCAGTTGCGACGAACAAACCGCGTTAAAGTCGCCTATTCGCCAATGTAAACGCAGACTTAATTCGCTTATCGTAGATTTGAGGTGTTAACGAGTTTGGGTCCCTCCTTTGGCGAACTTCACGCTGCAATACGTTTATCAAGTGTCGGATTTTGACCAGTCCGGCAGCAATCAGGCTCCACCGAATGAGTCTGGCGCAAAGGCTGCTGGCACGCCGCCATTTAACCTTCAATTGGATGCCAATGCTGGACCTCAACAACTGACAATCTCTGACACGGATGACAGCGGTTTTGACGAAATCAACAGCGCCGGCCAAACCTTACAGTCAGACATTACTTTGGACGGGGTGACCTATCCGGCGGGGTCAAAAGTCGTGGTGAACTATGAAATCATCACCGACGACGGGTTTTCCGGCTTTTCGATCACAATTGGTGACAACAACAGCGGCAAAAACGTCACCACCGCGTTTGTTTCAACTGAACCGATGGAACCTGGTGAGCTTTACACATTCACTTCCGAGTACAACATCGGGCGCGGCGAGCGGGACTACGCCGACTTCGCCTGCTTTGCCCAAGGTACGCTTATTCGGGGCGTGGACGGGGATATTCCCGTTCAAGATCTGCGTGACGGAGACATTATTGAAACCGAGAACGGCCCCAAACCCATTCGCAAAATACTAAGTCGGCGGCTCTCACGTCGGGATCTGCGTAAAACTCCGAACATGCGCCCCATTCGTCTGGTTGCGGGGTGTTTGGGCATGGGGTTGCCAAGCACGGATCTGCTTTTGTCACCTCAGCATCGCGTGCTGGTGTCATCGGGCAAGCGCCAGCTGCTTTCCGGGGCCACTGAGGCCCTGCTGCCTGCCAAGAAACTGACGTCTCTGCCCGGTGTCTTTGTGGACGAAGGGGTGCGCGCGGTGACCTATTTCCACATCCTGCTTGAGGCGCATGAGGTCATTTATGCCAATGACGCGCCGACGGAGTCGCTTTATCTTGGCACCTTCGGCCTTGCGGCATTGTCCCAGCTTCAACGCATTGAACTGCTTGGCCTTTTCCCCGAGATCACCGATCCGGATTTCGAATGGCCCCATGCAAGGCCTGCTCTGCGCCCGAAACAGCAAGAGCGCCTGATCGCCCGCCTTGCGCGGTAAGGCTGACGACAGCCTTTCGCCATGCGCCAAGCCTCTCTATAAATTGGCCCAATGGGTGTCGCCCAAGGAGGAGCCATGGTCGCGCGGTTAAAACATCTTTGGTCTACGCGGCGCGTGCCGTTCCTTGTGTTTTTCGGCTCTCTTGCAGTGGCCTTGTGGTTTGCCGCGAATTTCGTGGCCGAGGTGATTTACTGGAATGACCCACGCCATAAAAACCAGGCGCTCGAGCCATGGATGACGCCGCGCTACGTCCAGCACTCCTACGCGCTGAGGCCAAAAACCGTCGCAGAGATTCTTGGGATCGATCACCCCTTCCCCTCTCGAATGCGCATGTCTGATATCGTTGCCACGACGGGCCAAAGCTATGATGCGCTGACCGAGGAGCTGCGTGCACAAGCCGCGATTGAAAAGGCCGAGCGGAAGGCGCGCGGAGATGAGTGACACGCTGATCGGGCTTCTGCCGCTGTATGGGGCCTATATCATCGCGCTGATCGTGGGTCTGAGCGCCATGGCGATCACCTTACCCGCGTCGGTTCTGGTTGCCACCGCCGGGGGCTTTGCCGCCGCCGGAGATCTAGCGCTTTGGCAGGTCGGACTGGGGGCCTTCATCGGCTTTAGCATCGGCGATCAATGCGCGTTTTTTCTAGCGAGGTCCAAAGGGCCGTGGATCATGGGCAAGCTTAAATCCAGCAGCAGCCGAGCGAAACTGATTGACCGCGCCGAAGGCTTTTTAACCCGAAACGGCATTGCCGCCGTTTTGCTGTCGCGCACAGTGCTCAGCCCGCTTGGCCCCTATGTCACCTATATCAGTGGCGCAATTGGCCTGGGCTGGGTCAAGTTCACAAGCGCAGCCATGGTAGGTGCCGCCCTTTGGTCTGGTGCCTACAGTTATTTGGGCTATGTCTTTGCAGGCAATATCAGCCAGATTTCTTCAGCACTTGGCAACGCTTTGGGCTTTATCGCGGCGGCTGGTGTTTTGGTCGGCAGTGGCTATTGGCTCTTTCGACGGCCCTCGGCGGACAGCAAAGCCGCCGAGACCGCACCCGAGGAGAGCGTTTAAGCCACCGACGCCCCTTAGCTGAGCTCTTCAAGAAAGGCGCTTAGCAGTTGAGCTTTGCCCGCATAGCCGGATTTCTTGTAGATCGAGTTGGTCTGAGCCTTGATGGTGCCCTGCTTTGAGTCTCGGATCTCGGCGATTTCAGCGATGCTGCATCCCTTAAGGATCAGGCGCGTCACTTCACGCTCGGCCTCTGAAAACTGCCAGTCTTCAAAATGCGCATCCAACATGTCGCGAAATGCGCTTGAAGCATGCGAGATCTTATACTCCAGCGTTTGCTGGTATTTGCGCATGCGATAGGTGTCGATGGCAACGATGATTGTAGAGACGATAAGCGCCAGCAGGATCACAAATTCGACCAATTCAAACAGCAGCGTATCGTCTGCATCCTCCATGCCCAAAAGGCCCAATGCTTCTTCGACGAGCATCATCATCCCAAAGGCGAAGGCAGAGCCGATCGCATAGATCAATCGTTTAGAGTTTGGCATTTATTTTCTCACCAGAATTTTCGGGAATGGCATTGCGGGACAGGTACAAAATTCATCTTTACGTTGCAACACGCCGAACTCAACGTAGCATTTCGTTCGAAGATTGACAGGTTTTGACCCATGGTTTTTGGGATGAGCGTTTTCTAGATGTAAGTCGTACAAACTGAAAACAGCAAATGTGATATTTATAACCTTTGTTTAGCGCCTGCCCGCTTACCTTCAGAACGTGGCTCATGTTCTGATAGTCATGTAGGCATCTGGTCCGAAACCGCACATTCGTGAAAAGCGCCTGCTGCCTGCATAGATGCAGAGCTCAAAGATCAATGCCATGTTCTGTATTATCGGCAACAATTCCTAGCTGTCTTATGCGCAAATCTAAGCTAGAGATTGATCAGAACAAAAGACCTAAACCTTTCAGCCCACCTTTTGGCAGTACTATTTGAGGGACGCGCGGCATGCAGGACAATAAAAACATTCTGGTCGTCGGGGGCGCTGGTTTCATAGGATCGCACACGACGCTGGCACTGCGGGACGCAGGATACAACGTCACCATCTACGACAATTTTTCCACCGGACATGAGGACGCATGTTTTGGCGCGTCCACTATTCGTGGAGAGCTGTCAGATCAAGCACTGCTCACTCAGGTTTTGCGTGACCAAGATATCGATTGTGTCGTGCATTTCGCAGCCCTTATCGAAGCAGGGCAGTCGGTCATTGATCCCTACGCGTTCTTCCAAAACAACGTCGCGGCGACCCTAAGTCTGTTGAAAGCAATGCGCGCCGCAGACGTCTCTAAACTCGTGTTTTCTTCAACTGCGGCTGTCTATGGCAATCAGGACCGTGATCTCTTGTCCGAAGACCTGCCAAAGCTGCCTGTGAACCCCTACGGCGACAGCAAACTGATGGTCGAGACCATGTTGAAAACCGCCGCCAACGCTTATGGCCTGACATCGATTGCACTTCGATACTTCAACGCGGCCGGGGCCGACCCAGAAGGGCGCACTGGCGAGAGGCATGATCCGGAAACGCACCTCATTCCGCTGTTGATCCAGGCGGCCCTGGGACAACGCGACAAGTTCATGATCTTTGGCACGGATTATGACACGCCCGATGGTACCTGTATTCGAGACTATATCCACGTCAGTGACCTTGCGAGCGGCCATGTAGCGGCCGTTGAACATGTGCTTGGTCAAACGGATGGGTCATTTGACGGGATCAATCTGGGAACCGGCAAAGGCCACAGCGTTCGCGACGTGGTCGACACCGTGAAACGCGTTTCAGGTCGTGACTTTCTGGTCGAAGAATGCCCACGTCGTGCAGGCGATCCGGCAAAACTGGTCGCAGATGCGCGTCGTGCCCAGGGTGTGTTGAACTGGCAGGCCGAGCGCAGTGATCTTGAAACGATCGTCGAAGATGCGTGGCGGTTCTTTAGCGCTCGTGCACAGTTACCGGCCCGAAACTAAATCGCGAGGCTATGCGTGTGCTGTACCGACAGTGCCGCATCCAAATGGGCGCAGATCAAACGGGCCGCGGCTTCGTAGCCCGGGCGAATGAACAGGCCCAGAGGATGCGGATCCACGATGTCAGCAAATTGCCGACAAAGCTCATCAATCAAGGACGCAAAATAAATCTCTGACTGTTCAGTGCTTTCGACCAGTCGACTGACGTCAATCCCGTGCGTACACATAATCTGCTCGACGAGCCCGGCCAGAAGCCGGTCCTCTTCGCGCATGTAATACCCCTTGTGCCCTGCCAGCCCGTAGGTTTGCACCCTTTGTCTGTAGGCAGAGGTCGACACGGCATTCTGGCAATACCCCCGACGGAATCGCGAAATGGCGGACGCTCCAAATCCGATCAGAGATTCGCAAGGATCGTCGGTATAGCCCTGAAAATTGCGCCGCATCCGCCCTTCTCGAGCCGCGCATGCGAGGCTGTCATCAGGGAGCGCAAAGTGATCGATGCCCAAAGGCTCAAACCCAATCGCACAGAGGCGCTCCCGTGCGAGTTCCGACATGTCAAACCGGGTTTCGGGGCCTGGCAGGTGCTCCGAGGGGATCATAGATTGACGCTTTGAAACATGCGGTACATGCGCGTAGCCATAAAGGGCCAATCGGTTGGGTTTCAGGAGAACAACCTGATCCAATGTTTCGCTCAGACTCTGCACGGTTTGGTGAGGCAGACCATAGAGGAAGTCCACATTCAAGCTATGGACCCCATGCCCTCTCAGGATATCACAGACCTCTTGCGTTTGCTCAAAGCTTTGAAGGCGGCCAATGGCCTTTTGCACCTTGAGGTTAATGTCCTGAACCCCAATGCTGGCGCGCCGCATGCCCCGCTTTGCCAAAAGCTCCAACAAATCAGGTGCTGCTTCGGTCGGATCGATTTCCACCGAGAACTCGAACCCTTCGGCCAGATCAAATGCATCGAAAACCGCATCAAGCAGACGATCCATGAGCGCAGGGCTTAAGAGCGTCGGTGTACCGCCGCCCAAGTGAAGCCGCGCCATTTTCAACCTTTCGCGCGGGAGCTCCGACGCGACTTTGATCTCGGTTATGAGATCTTCGATATAGCCTTCAACCGGCGACAGCGTCTTGGTGCCTTGTGTACGACAGGCACAGAACCAACAGAGGCGACGACAAAATGGAATATGAATATATACCGAAACGGGATCATGCGCTGGCAGCTGTTCAAGCCAGTTGCGCTGATGGCGAGCACCCACGTCCTGCTCAAAGCGATTTGCAGGCGGATAGCTGGTATAGCGCGGCACTTTGGCGTCAAAGAGGCCATAGCGTCGAAGGGTACTTATCTTGTCCATGGGTTGCTGATAGGGTGGACGTCCGACAGCTACTTTGATCCAGATCAATCAACATGACTTTTGTTTTCAACGAACGCGAAAAATGCGGCAGCTGCCCAATCCGTCACCGAGCCATCTGTGCGCGTTGTGACGAGGATGAACTGACCTTGCTTGAGGGTATGAAATCCTATCAGACTTTTGAGGCCGGTCAGCCGATCATCTGGCGTGGGGACGATTTAACCCATTTTGCCTCACTTGTGTCTGGGATCGCGTCCCTATCTAGAACGCTGGAAGACGGTCGCACGCAAATGGTTGGCCTTCTTTTGCCGTCAGACTTTATCGGGCGCCCGGGTCGAGAAACCGTGGATTTCGATGTCACGGCTGTCACAGAGGTTACGCTGTGCCGGTTTCAGCGCCGCCCGTTTGAAGACCTCGTCGAACGGGTCCCGCATATCTCGCAGCGCATGATGGAAATGGCGCTGGACGAACTCACGGCGGCGCGCGAGTGGATGGTTCTTTTGGGGCGTAAAACCGCACGTGAAAAGATCGCCACGTTCCTGGAGATGATCGTGCGGCGCGAAACCGTGCCAACCCAGTCTATTCAGGAATACCAACTGCCTTTGACACGTGAAGAAATCGCGAACTTTCTTGGCCTTACGCTGGAAACGATCAGCCGCCAGCTGACGTCGCTTAAGAAAGACGGAGTTGTTGAGTTCATCGATCGCCGCCATTTTCGGATCAAAGATCTGAATGCGCTGCACTTAGCCAGCGGAGACGATGCCGACGGCGGCGTCATCGTTTAATCGAGCCGACTTGATCCAGATCAAAGTTCCCTCCCCTCAGCCCAGAGTAGGACCCCAATAAAGGGACCGGTTTGACCGGTTCTCTTCGTGCACATTTGCAAGAAGGGGTCTTTGCATGATGGTTTTTAGGCTTGTCGCGTTGGCACTCGTGGTGCTGGTTGCGGCTTATGCGGCGGATCAGGGACGCGACCTCGCGTTTCGAATCCATGGTTTGATAATTCTGCTGGTGGCGGGAGTGTTGTTCCTTTGGGAATTGCGCCGCTCGGATGCGCCTGCACCTGTCCACGCACAGGGCGACTATAAAGACGATGTCGTCCGCGCCGGCGTGATCGCGACGGCCTTTTGGGGCATGGCAGGTCTTGCCGTTGGGGTCTTGATCGCCTTTCAACTCGCGTTTCCTGCGCTGAATTTCGACTGGGGCGCACCGTTTACAAACTTTGGTCGCCTGCGCCCGCTGCACACAAGTGCGGTGATTTTTGCCTTTGGTGGCAACGCCTTGCTGGCCGCGAGTTTCTACATCGTGCAGCGAACCTCTCGGGTGCGCCTGTTTGGTGGCAATCTGGTGTGGTTTGTATTCTGGGGATACCAGCTGTTCATTGTGCTGGCCGCGACAGGATACCTTCTGGGTGCAACCCAGTCCAAAGAATATGCCGAGCCTGAATGGTATGTTGATATCTGGCTGACTATCGTTTGGGTTTGCTATCTGATCGTGTTCCTTGGCACGATCCTGCGCCGCAAAGAGCGTCATATCTACGTCGCCAACTGGTTCTTCCTGGCCTTCATCATCACCATTGCCATGCTGCATGTGGTCAACAATCTGGCCGTGCCTGTCAGCATCTGGGGCAGCAAATCTGTGCAGCTTTTCTCGGGTGTGCAGGATGCGATGACCCAATGGTGGTATGGCCACAACGCGGTGGGTTTCTTCCTGACTGCGGGTTTCCTCGGGATGATGTACTACTTCGTGCCAAAACAGGCGAACCGTCCGGTTTATTCCTACAAACTGTCTATCGTGCACTTCTGGGCGCTGATCTTCCTCTATATCTGGGCGGGTCCGCACCACTTGCACTATACGGCGCTGCCCGACTGGGCCTCGACTCTTGGTATGGTGTTCTCGGTCGTGCTTTGGATGCCGTCCTGGGCCGGTATGATGAACGGTCTGATGACGCTGAATGGCGCATGGGACAAGATCCGCACCGATCCGATCATTCGCTTCCTTGTGGCCAGCCTCGCGTTTTACGGCATGGCGACCTTCGAAGGCCCAATGATGTCGATCCGCGCGGTCAACAGCCTTAGCCACTACACCGACTGGACCGTAGGTCACGTGCATTCCGGTGCGCTGGGTTGGAACGGCATGATCATCTTTGCCATGGTCTACTTCCTGACACCTCGCCTTTGGAACCGCGGATCCATGTATTCCAACGCAGCGATGAACTGGCACTTCTGGCTCGCGATGATCGGGATCGTGCTCTACGCGGCCTCCATGTGGGTCTCGGGCATCATGGAAGGCCTGATGTGGCGCGAAGTTGATGACCAGGGCTTCCTCGTGAACAGCTTTGCCGACACCGTCAGCGCCAAGTTCCCAATGTATGTGGTGCGCGGGTTGGGCGGGGTTCTCTACCTCGGTGGTGCTGCGCTCATGTGCTGGAACATGTGGATGACCATCCGTGGCTATGAGCCGGTCACCCAGAAAGTCGCAACCATGACACCTCCGGCGGGCGCCACTGCGGCGCCGGCTGCACCCCCCGCTGAATAAGGAGATCCAAAGATGGCTTTGATCGACAAACACGTCATCCTTGAACGCAGCCCGACACTTCTGCTGGCCTTCTCGCTGTCGGTTGTGACGATCGGCGGGATCGTGGAAATCGCGCCGCTGTTCTGGCTGGAAAACACCATCGAAGAGGTAGAGGGCGTCCGCCCCTACTCTCCTCTCGAGCTGGCGGGGCGGGATATCTATATCCGCGAAGGGTGCTACACCTGCCACAGCCAGATGATCCGCCCAATGCGGGATGAGGTTGAGCGCTATGGTCACTATTCTTTGGCGGCTGAGAGCATGTATGACCACCCGCATCAATGGGGGTCTAAACGCACGGGGCCTGATCTGGCGCGGGTGGGTGGACGCTATTCTGATGAATGGCATCTGGACCACCTGATCGACCCGCAATCGGTGGTACCCGAAAGCGTCATGCCCAGCTATGGCTTCCTGATGGAGGCCCGTCTGGACGGCGATCACATCGGCGAATTGATGGAGACCCACCGTTTCGTGGGCGTGCCTTACACCGACGAACAGATCGCCAACGCCTATGCTGATTTCCGCGTGCAGGCCGATCCTGACAGCGATTGGGACGATATGGCCGAGCGCTATCCCGGCGCCGCCATCGGCAATTTTGACGGGCAACCAGAGCTAACCGAAATGGATGCTCTGATCGCTTACATGCAGATGCTTGGCACGTTGGTCGACTTCTCGACCTTTGTTCCAGACGCGAGCCGGTAGGAGGAAAACGATGGAAACTTACAGCTTCCTCAGAGCCTTCGCAGACAGTTGGTTCCTGATCGCAATGTTCACGTTCTTTCTGGGGGCCTGCGCTTTCGCATTTTGGCCGACGCTGCGCGGGGCACGCGAAGACGCCGCTGGAATTCCGTTGCGCGACGACGCCCCGGGCTGCGCCAAAAACTGCGCTGCCTGTGCCTGTAAAACAGATTTCTTAGAGGGTCCGCACAATGGTTGAACCACGTATTGATGAACTGACCGGTCGCGAGACCATGGGCCATGACTTTGACGGCATCGAAGAGCTGAATAACCCGATGCCACGCTGGTGGCTGATCAGCTTCTATCTGCTGATCATCTGGGGCATTGGCTATACAATCGCCTATCCTGCCTGGCCGATGATTTCCGGCGCCACCAAAGGCTTGCTCGGATATTCAACACGCGGAGAAGTCGCCGCCGATATCACAGCACACGCGGCCGCCAACGCAGAACTGGTCACGGCCTTGCTCGCTCAAGACATGGATGATTTCGATCCACAGTCGGATCTGCACCGCTATGCGGCGGCGCGGGGTGGCGCGGTCTTTCGGGCGCAATGCAGCCAGTGCCACGGGGCCGGTGCTGCGGGTGGCGAAGGCTATCCGAACCTGCTGGACAACGACTGGCTTTGGGGCGGTTCCCTAGAGGACGTCGCCTACTCGATCCGCCACGGTATTCGGAACCAGACCGACGACGACGCGCGCTATTCGGAAATGCCAGCCTTTAAAGACATCCTCGAAGCAGAGCAGATCGCGGCGATTGCGGCCTTTATTCCCACCCTGCCCCAAGCGGATTGGGAAAGCGAGGCAGGCGTCCTGTTTACAGACAACTGCGCCTCATGCCACGGCGATCTGGGCACAGGTGATCGCGAGCTGGGGGCGCCCAACCTCGCAGATGCTCTCTGGCTCTATGGTGGCGACCAAGAGACCTTGGTTGAAACAATCACCTATTCCCGCTTTGGTGTCATGCCCGCTTGGGGCCAGCGCCTGAGCGAGGAAGACGTCCGCGCCGTGGCAACCTATGTGCATGCCTTGGGTGGCGGCGAATAAACGCTTTAAAAACCATCGCCTCAGCGCTTCTTGATCTGGATCAAGGTTGCGCTGAGGCACATGCATCATGAAGGCCATAGTTGTCACAACTGGTCAAAAAAATGCCTGAGTCGAGTACCTCTCTTTACGCCGCACGCGAGCCGATTTTCCCCAGACGGGTGTCGGGTCGGTTCCGGAACCTCAAATGGGTGATCATGGTGGTCACTCTGGGCATTTATTACCTGACGCCCTGGATCCGCTGGGACCGTGGTCCAAACCTGCCAGATCAGGCAGTGCTCGTGGACCTCGCAGGGCGTCGTTTCTATTTCTTCTGGATCGAGATCTGGCCGCATGAGTTTTACTTTGTCGCGGGTCTTTTGATCATGGCAGGCCTCGGCCTGTTTCTATTTACATCGGCATTGGGACGGGTTTGGTGCGGCTATACCTGCCCTCAGACCGTCTGGACCGATCTTTTCATTCTTGTGGAACGCTGGATCGAGGGCGACCGCAATGCGCGCGTCAAACTGCACCACGCGGGTTGGTCTGTCCGCAAAACGCGTTTGCGCCTGACGAAATGGACCGTTTGGGCCCTGATCGGCTTGGGCACCGGTGGTGCTTGGGTGTTTTACTTTGCCGATGCGCCGACGCTCTTTAGGGATTTGATTAATCTAGAGGCCGCGCCCGTTGCCTATGCCACCATCGCAATTTTGACTGCGACGACCTTCGTGTTCGGTGGTTTCATGCGCGAGCAGGTCTGTATCTACATGTGTCCCTGGCCGCGCATTCAGGGTGCGATGATGGACAACGACACGCTGACAGTTGGCTATCGCGACTGGCGCGGAGAACCACGCGGCAAAGCGCGCGATGCGAACGCAGGCGACTGTGTGGATTGCATGGCCTGCGTGAACGTGTGCCCTATGGGCATCGACATCCGCGACGGGCAGCAAATGGAGTGCATCACCTGCGCGCTTTGCATCGATGCCTGCGACGACGTGATGGACAAACTCGGGCGCGATCGTGGCTTGATCGACTATCTCGCGCTGTCTGACGCACCGCGCGAAGAGGCGGGCGAGAAGCCAAGGCCCCTTTGGCACCATGTCTTGCGCCGTCGCACGGTGCTTTACACGGCAATCTGGTCTTTGGTCGGCTTTGCCATGGTCTATGCCCTCTTTATGCGGCCCGAGATCGAAATGACGGTTGCCCCCGTGCGCAACCCGACATTTGTGACCCTGTCTGATGGGTCTATCCGAAACGCATACGAATTGCGCTTGCGCAATAAACATGGGGCCGAACGCATGTTTGGTATTCATGTGAATGGCGACGCTATGTGGGTCTTGGGGCTTGAGGGGAGCCCATATAGCGCCGTCCCCGTGGCAGCAAACGAGACGCTTAAACTCCGCGTTTATGTCACCGCACCAGTGGGCAGCGTCTCCGCGCAGGCGGCCGAAACGCCGTTGCGGTTCTGGGTCGATGATCTGGCCAATGGCGAGCGCGCATATAAGAACACGATTTTCAATGGGAGCGGATCATGAAGGAACTAAAAGGCTGGCATGTCGCGACATTCTTTGGGTTGGGCTTTGGCACAATCATCGCTGTAAACGCAGCATTGGCCGTCAGTGCCGTGCGCACGTTTCCGGGGCTAGAGGTGAAAAATTCTTACGTCGCAAGCCAAAGCTTTGACGCGAACAGAAGTGCACAAGAGGCGCTGGGCTGGGATGTTTCGGCATGGATCGCCGAGGGGCAATTGAAGCTGTCCTTTCAAGAAAACGGCGTGGCCGTCTCGCCGATCATTGAAACAGCAACCTTTGGGCGGGCGACATCGGTTGCGATGGACCAAACCCCCGTTTTCAACTTTGACGGCGAGGTCTTTATCGCACCGATCGAAGCGGGCTCTGGCAATTGGAACTTGCGGATTACGGCTCGGTCCATGGATGGAACCAAGTTCCAACAACGGATCATTGTCGATGCTCCAGACGAGGCGAAGTCATGACAGCCGCCTGCCCTGCTTGCGTTGCAGCGCCTGCGGCCATTGAGGTCGCTTTACCAAAAGCCGCGGTTCAGCTTTCGGTGCCCTCTGTGCGCTGCGCCGCTTGCATCGGGGCCATTGAATCTCATCTCGCGCAAGTTCCGGGTATTCAGTCCGCGCGGGTGAACCTGTCGCAAAAGCGGGTTGCCGTCGACACGGACCTCCCGCCTGCGGAAATTGCAAAATCACTCGAGCAGATCGGCTATGAGGCCTTTCCCCTAAACGCAGCCGCCCTTGGGAGCCGAGGCGACTCAAGTGGCCAAGACCTGTTGATGCGCATGGGCGTTGCAGGCTTTGCCATGATGAACGTCATGCTGCTTTCCGTCGCCGTTTGGTCCGGCGCGAGTGGCGCAACGCGGGATCTGTTCCACCTTATCTCTGCAGGGATTGCCTTGCCCGCGGTTCTTTTTTCGGCACAACCCTTCTTTCAGAACGCTTGGCGCGCACTGAAGGTCGGTCGCCTGAACATGGACGTCCCGATATCTCTCGCGATCCTGCTTGCGAGCGGAATGTCCTTGTACGAGAGCCTGCACGGCGGCCATCACGCCTATTTTGACGCAGCACTTTCGCTGACCTTCTTCCTTCTGATTGGACGGTATCTCGAACAGCGTACGCGGTCTGCTGCGCATTCTGCCGCCAAGGAACTCTCGGCGCTCGAAGAACACACCGCACAGCGCATGAAGAATGGCATATCCGAGGTCGTACCCATCGCCGATCTGCGCGAGGGCGACACAATCTTGGTCACAACAGGCGCGCGTGTTCCCGCAGACGGGCGGCTGTTGACGGCCACAGCGCATACGGACCGATCCTTTTTGACGGGCGAGAGTGATCCGATCGCGCATGATGTCGGAGCCACTCTGAACGCGGGCGAGATTAACCTCGGCGCGCCATTTGAGCTCTGCGTTGATGCGTCGGGCACAAACACACGTCTGCACCAGATCACCCAGCTGATCGAAACCGCAGAAAACGCGCGCAATCGCTATACGTCTTTGGCCGACCGCGCCGCGCGCATCTATGCGCCGGGGGTGCACCTTTTGGCCGCGCTCACATTTGCAGGCTGGGTCATCGCGTCAGGTGACATTCGCCACGCGTTGAATGTCTCGATAGCGGTTCTGATTATCACCTGCCCCTGTGCTCTGGGACTGGCCGTGCCTGCGGTCTCTACGGCGGCCATCAGCCGCTTGTATCGGCTGGGTTTCCTGGTGAAATCCGGCACAGCGCTTGAGCGGCTCGCAGAGGTCGACAGCATCGTTTTTGACAAAACCGGCACGCTGACCAAACCGGGGTTTGATCTGGATCTGACGCGTTTCACTCGCGAAGAACTCAGCGTCACGAAAGCCCTGTCTCAGGCGTCGTCGCATCCTTTGTCCAAGGCTCTCAGCAATTTCCTTGGGGACATCACCCCAGCCGAATTGACAGACCTCGAAGAGATCAAAGGTGCGGGCGTGCGAGCCAAATTCCGCGGGCGCCCCGTTGCCCTTGGCCGCGCCTCTTGGCTGTCGCAGTCAGGTAGTGGGCTGATTTTGAAAATTGGAGAAGCCAGCAGATCCCTTCCCTACAGCGAAAGCCTGACAGAGGGAGCCATTGAAGCTGTTGATGGCACGCACGCACTGGGTTTGCCGTCAGTCGTTTTGTCTGGCGATACCCCTTTGAAAACACGCTCCGTTGCAGATCGTTTGGGCATCGAGGACTGGCACGCGCAAGTTTCGCCAGAAGAGAAGAGCATGTTGATCTCTGAAAGCTCCGGCCAGGGGCATTTGTCCTGCATGGTGGGTGATGGTTTGAACGACACGGTAGCGTTGGCCAGTGCTCATGCGTCTGTTGCGCCGGGAACTGCACTTGATGCCGCGCGCTCTGCATCTGATGTGGTGCTGTTGAGGGGCAGTTTAGAAAAACTACCGCAACTCTTTAGAACTGCCCGCATGGCCGTACGCTTGTCCAAACAAAACTTTGCAATCGCGGCGCTCTATAACGCCATTGCAATCCCCATCGCAGTCGCTGGGTATGCGACCCCTCTGATGGCCGCGCTTGCGATGTCTTTTTCGTCCATCACCGTGATTTTCAACGCCGCCCGCGTAGGAGTGCAAAAATGAATGTCCTTGCGATCTTAATTCCCGTTTCTCTTCTTCTAGGCGGCGCTGGCTTGGTCGCTTTTGTGTGGACATTGAAGTCAAATCAATATGACGACCCCGAAGGCGAAGCCGCGCGAGTGCTTTTGGACGGGTAGGACTGCGAAACCTCGTTTTGCAGTCACATAAATGCCTGAGTGAAAATCACAGACGAGTCTCTGTACGGCCGTAAGGTCTAGTGCCCCCCATTGCGTGGGACCTAGAATCATATGTTCGAAGGTTGAGACGAGCTCGTTTGATGCCCTCGCACTTAATCACTAAAATTCATGTTATTTATCAGAATCTTAAATACATTTCCGCTTTACAAATAAAGAAATGGTTGACGTTTTATGGAACGTTCCACTAAAACTTCTTTTGGAACGTTCCAACGTTGTGTGCATCTGAGTTTCGAAGGGGGGAGCTATGAACTGGGCGTTGATCGGCGCAAGCACTATTGCGCGGCAATATCTCATACCAGCGATCCGCTCTTTTGAGGGCTCAGAGGCGACTTGGGTTGTCAGTGGTTCTGCCGGACATGCAAAGCAATTCGCTGCCGACGAAAACATCGCGAATACCACCACAGACTTGGCACAGGCCCTCGCCGACCCTTCGGTTGATGCGGTCTACATCTCTTCGACAAATGAAAAACACCACGCACAGGCGCTTGCGGCCATTGCTGCGGGTAAACATGTACTCTGCGAAAAGCCACTGGCCATGTCGCTGGGCGAGGCCCGCGAGATGATCGACGCGGCCAAGGCAGCAGGCGTCCACTTTGCGACCAATCACCACCTGCGCTGCGCAGGCAGCCATCGCGCGATCCGCCAGCTGATCGCCGACGGCAGGATCGGAGAGGTTCTGTCCGTAAAGGTTTCTCACGCGGTCAGCCTACCTGAACATCTGCGCGGTTGGCGTCTGGACAATCCTGGCGCGGGCGGCGGTGTGGTCCTCGACATGACCGTGCATGACACAGACACTATCCGCTATCACCTTGGAGAAGACCCGGTTTCGGTGATCGCGGAAGCTGCATCCGCGGGCATGGGACAGGGAGTTGAGGATTCTGCCATGGCGATCATGACCATGGCCTCGGGCATTCAAGTCCTAAGCCACGTGAGCTTTGGCCACCCATTCGGCAAAACTGGCGTCGAAATTCACGGCAGCAAAGGCGCGATCTATGGCAAAGGCGTCATCGCCCAAACGCCTGCTGGCGAAGTGACGCTTGTGACGGCCGATGGCGACGAGGACATCTCTTTCCCGCGCCACGACCTATACGAACAGGTCCTCGCAGAATTCGCCGCGGCCGTGAATGGCCAGCCCCATCAGGGCGCAACCGGTGAAGATGGCTACAAATCTCTGGCCGTTGCCTTGGCAGTCCGCGAGGCGGCAGCCACGGGCCAGCGCCAACATTTGAACTACGGAGAGCCCCAATGAAAAAAGTCGTCAGCGCCTCTGACGCGGTTGCGCGGATTGCCGATGATGCGGTCGTCACAGTGTCTTCCTCTTCGGCACTGGGCTGCCCTGATTTCGTGCTTAAGGCCATCGGTGCGCGTTTTGACGCCGAAAGCCATCCGCGCAATCTGACGACCATCCACCCGATTGCCGCAGGTGATATGTATGGTGTTCTGGGCGTTGACTACATCGCCAAAGACGGGCTTCTGTCGCGTATTTTGGGCGGCTCTTATCCGTCGGGCCCCTCGTTCAAGCCCATGCCCGAGATCTGGAAAATGATCGTCGAGAACCGCGTGGCCGCCTACAACGTGCCCTCTGGCGTCTTGTTTGACATGACACGCGAGGCAGCGGCCAATCGCCCCGGCGTTTTGACCAAGGTCGGGATGGAGACCTTCGTCGACCCCAAACGCCAGGGCTGTGCGATGAACGACAAGGCCGCGGAAACGCCGATCGTTTCGCGAGTGGAGTTTGGCGGCGACACCTGGCTGCACTTCCCAAACGTCGTGCCAAATGTGGCCATCATCCGCGCCACCACGGCCGATGAATTCGGCAACCTCACCTATGAAAACGAAGGCGCTTATCTGGGCGCTTTGGAGCAAGCCATCTGCGTGAAAAACCACGGAGGCCTTGTGATCGCGCAGGTCAGCCGCGTGACCAAACGCGGGTCGCTCAGGCCGCATGACGTGCGTGTGCCGGGTCATCTGGTGGATTGCATCGTAATTGATGCGAACCAGAAACAGACCTGCGAAACCCAATACGACCCCGCAATTTCCGGCCAGATCATGCGGCCTTGGGACAGTTTTTCCCTCGCGGAGCACAGCGTTGAGAAAGTCATCGCCCGCCGCGCGGCGATGGAGCTTGAGCCTGGCATGACCGCGAACCTTGGCTTTGGGATCAGCGCAATGGTGCCTCGGATCTTGCTCGAAGAGGGTCACCCAGAGGCGGTGACATGGGCCATCGAACAGGGTGCAGTTGGCGGCATGCCTCTGACCGGGTTTGCCTTTGGCTGCGCGTCCAATGCGGATGCTTTTGTGCCCTCTCCGCAGCAGTTCATCTATTTCCAGGGTGGCGGGTTTGACGTGTCGTTCCTCTCGTTCCTTGAGGTCGACGTCGAAGGCAACGTCAACGTCTCGAAACTTGGCAAAAAGCCATATTTGACAGCGGGTTGCGGTGGTTTTGTGGACATTGTGTCCGGGGCCAAGAAGATCGTCTTCTCTGGCTGGTTTGAGGCAGGCGCGCAGGTGGAACTGACCGACGACGGCATCTCGATCGCAGCGCCGGGCAAGTTCTCGAAAATGGTCGAAGAGGTCGAACATGTGACCTTCTCGGGCCAGCGCTCTCGCGAGCTGGGACAAGAGGTGCTTTATGTCACCGAGCGCTGCGTCATGCGGTTGGGAGACAACGGGCTGGTGGCAACCGAAATCATGCCCGGGATCGATCCGCAGAAGGACATTGTCGACGCCTCAGGAGGCCGTGTGTCCATCGCAGAGGACGCGACCCCCATGCCGCTGTCGCTTTTGGCAGAGGCTCCGATGGGATGGGGCGTATGAGCCGCGTTCACCTCATAAAATCGGGCCGTGTGGCCGAGCTTCGGTTGGATAACCCATCCAAGATGAATGCCTTTACGGTGCAGATGCTGGATGATCTGGCCGCGCATTTGGACATCATCGAACATGACACCGAGATTGGTGCAGTGATGCTGACAGCCGAGGGCGACAAGGCCTTTTGCACCGGCGCAGACATCAACGCTTGGGGAGACCTCAACCCGACAGAATTCGCGCGGTTTTGGGTGCGCGATGGGCATCGGATTTTTGATCGTCTGGCACGTCTGTCTAAACCCACAATCACGGTTCTGAACGGCCACGCTTTTGGCGGCGGCCTCGAGTTGGCTGCGGCATGCGACATCCGCGTTATGGCCCCCAAAGCCTCTCTAGCCCTCCCCGAAGCCGGTGTTGGCATCGTACCGGGTTGGTCTGGCACCCAGCGTCTGATGCGCCTTCTGCCAGAACCGATGGTCAAGGAAATGGCACTCTTTGGGCACCGGATCAAAGCAGATCGCGCGCTTTCCGTCGGTTTTGTTGTGGCGGTCGATGAAGATCCCCGCGCCGCGGCCGAAGCGCTCGTAGAGCGCGCTCTGACGCTCTCGCCGCGCGCGGTCGAGATCTCAAAATCCATGATCCACGCCGCGCAAGGCGAAGATCGCGGCGCCATGGTCGAGGCGCTTGGCAGCGCCGCTATCGCCGCATCGGAAGACCGTCAAGAAGGCGTCACCGCCTTTCAAAAAAAACGCAAGCCTGACTTCTCTGGAAAGTAAAGAATGAAAGATCTCAATATCATAACCGAGCAAACCATCGCTCTACCAGAGACGCCCTATCAGGCGCGCCACTATATAAATGGGGCCTATCTGGACAGCGCGGACGGTCAGGTTTCAGACCGGATGTCCCCGTCCCATGGCGTTTTGGTCAGCCAAGCGGCTTTGGGGTCTGTGATTGAAACCGAAGCTGCAATCGGTGCAGCGCGCGCGGCTTTTGATGATGGCCGGTGGAGCCGCCTATCGGGCAAAGACCGCGCCGCAGTGCTTAACAAAGTCGCCGATCTAATCGAAGCGCACGAAGAACGCCTCGCCCTGATCGAGACACTGGAAAGCGGCAAACCGATCTCCCAAGCGCGCGGCGAATGCGGTGGTGCTGCCGATCTTTGGCGCTATGCTGCCTCGCTCGCGCGCACAAGCCACGGCGAGAGCCACAACGCGCTTGGTGACGATATGCTGGGTGTGGTCATCAAAGAGCCCATCGGTGTGGTGTCGATCATCACGCCTTGGAATTTCCCATTCTGGATTCTCAGCCAAAAGCTACCCTTTGCCTTGGCTGCGGGCTGTACCTGTGTTGTGAAACCGTCCGAGATGACACCATCCACCACGGCCATGCTGGGTGAGTTTTTGACCGAGGCAGGTCTGCCCGAAGGCGTCTGCAACATCGTGCTGGGCTATGGAGATCCGGTCGGCAGCCTGATGAGTACACATGCGGATGTCGATATGGTGTCGTTCACTGGATCCACCGCCGTTGGCAAACGCATTAGCAAGGCCGCAAGCGACACTCTGAAGAAAGTCGCGCTGGAACTTGGTGGAAAGAACCCACAGGTAATTTTCCCAGACGCCAACCTCGAAAGTGCTGCGGATGCTGTCACCTTTGGCGTATATTTCAACGTGGGCCAGTGCTGCAATTCGTCAAGCCGCATCATCGTGCACGAAGACATCGCCGACGCTTTCGTCAACCGCGTGGTCGAGATGTCTCGTCACGTGGCGTTTGGCAACCCTTTAAACCCGGATACACAAGTTGGCGCGATTGTCACCGCCGAGCATCAAGCCAAGATCGACGCCTATGTCTCCGATGCCAAAGAGGCCGGTGCCGAAATCTGCATCGGCGGCGGATCGCTGCAAGTCGCTGAAATTGGGTCACAGTTTTACCAACCAACAGTCGTGCGCGGCGTCACGCCGGACATGGCGATCGTTCGCGAAGAGGTCTTTGGACCGGTCTTGGTGGTGCAAACGTTCAAAACGATGGACGAAGTGATTGCGCTAACAAACGACTCTGACTACGGTCTATCTGCAGGGGTCTGGAGCGAAAACGTTCATACATGTCTTGAGTTCTCTCGCCGCGCGCAAGCGGGCACGATTTGGACAAACACATGGATGGATGGATTTCCCGAGCTAGCTTTTGGTGGAGTAAAGCAATCGGGACAAGGGAGAGAAATTGGCCAGTACGGCTATGACGAATTCCTCGAGGTGAAATCTTTGGTGATGCGCGTTGGCGATACCAGAGCGCCTTGGGTGAAAATGCCCTGATAGGAACAGGGATCATGAAGAGAAAACGCAATAATCTAGGGAGGATATAATGCGTTATTTTGGAAAGAAATCTATGATGGCGGCGGCTCTGCTTGCGTCGACTTCCATGGCGTCCGCATCGGACGTGGAAGTTCTGCACTGGTGGACTTCGGGCGGTGAAGCGGCAGCGCTGAACGTTCTGAAAGAAGACCTCGCCGGTCAATCCATCGGCTGGAACGACATGCCAGTTGCTGGTGGTGGTGGCGAAAGCGCCATGACTGTTCTACGGGCACGCGTCACCGCGGGTGACCCACCAACCGCGGTTCAGATGCTGGGCTTTGACATCCTCGACTGGGCCGAAGAAGGCGCGCTCGCGGATCTGAACGACGTCGCTGCAGCTGAAGGCTGGGACGCGGTTGTACCTGCGGCTCTGCAAGCTTTCGCAAAGCATGACGGCAAGTGGATCTCTGCACCTGTGAACGTGCACTCCACCAACTGGGTCTGGGCGAACAAAGCCGTTCTGGACGAGCTGGGCATTGCGCAGCCAACCACTTGGGCTGAATTCGAGGCGGCGATGGCAACTGTGAAAGCCGCGGGCAAAACCCCACTGGCGCACGGCGGTCAGGCTTGGCAGGAAGCCACCATGTTTGATGGTGTTGCACTGTCTGTTGGCGGTGTCGAGTTCTACAAGAAAGCCTTCATCGATCTGGATCCAGAAGCACTTGGCTCTGACATGATGGTTGAGACCTTCAACCGCATGGCGACCCTGCGCGCGAATGTGGACGACAACTTCTCTGGTCGCGACTGGAACCTCGCATCCGCGATGGTCATCAACGGCGACGCCGCCTTCCAGATCATGGGTGACTGGGCGAAGGGTGAATTCCTGAACGCAGGCAAAACCCCTGGTGAGGACTTCCTCTGCTTCCGCGTCCCTGGTTCTGCAGGTGCGGTAAGCTTTAACTCTGACCAATTCGCTATGTTTGCTGTGGCCAGCGACGATGCTCAAGCGTCCCAAGGCGCGATGGCGGCATCCATCATGTCCCCAGTGTTCCAGTCCGCGTTCAACGTGGTCAAAGGCTCTGTCCCAGCACGGACCGACGTGCCTGACGCAGACTTCGACGCTTGCGGCAAGCAAGGCATGGCAGAACTGGCAGCCGCAGCCGCGTCTGACACTCTGGTCGGCTCTATGGCGCACGGTCACGCAAACCGCGCAGCTGTGAAGAACGCGATGTACGACGTGATCACCGCGCACTTCAACGGTGAGTATGACGCACAAACCGCAGCCGAAGAAATGGTGACTGCGGTCGAGCTGGCGCAATAAGCCACGTTTGAAAGACCACTCTGGGGCGGCACGCCTCGCCCCAGAGCCACTACTTCAATCTCTGAAAATTTGGGAGGAAACGATGGCCCGCGCTGGCGATGTCGATTTCAAAACCAAGCTCCAGCATTGGATTCCGAAGGTCGTGCTCAGCCCGTCCTTGGCACTCGTGCTCCTCTTTGTTTACGGGTTCATCCTGTTCACGGTTTACCTGTCCTTCACCGACAGCCGCATTCTGCCGAGCTATGGGTGGGTTGGCTTGGAAAACTATTCCAAACTCTGGCGGCTGAGCCACTGGGAGACGTCGCTGAAGAACCTTGGCGTCTACGCGGTGCTTTATATTTCGATTTCGACGGTTGTGGGCCTGACACTGGCCATCTTCCTTGACCAAAAGATCCGCGGCGAAGGCATCCTGCGTCCGATCTACCTCTACCCAATGGCGCTAAGTTTCATCGTAACCGGCACCGCGTGGAAGTGGTTTCTGGATCCCGGTATCGGCCTTGAGCACACCATGCACCTCTGGGGCTGGGAGAGCTTTGAGTTCAACTGGATCAAAGACCGGGACTTCGCGATCTATACCGTTGTTATTGCAGCGGTTTGGCAGTCCAGCGGATTTGTCATGGCGATGTTCCTCGCAGGGCTGCGCGGCATCGACAGCGAGATCATGAAAGCTGCGCAAATCGATGGCGCGAGCAACTGGAACCTCTATCGCCGGATCGTGATCCCTCTGCTGCGACCTGCGTTTCTGTCGGCCTTCGTGATCCTCTCGCACCTCGCGATCAAGAGCTATGACCTTGTAATCGCCCTGACCGGAGGCGGCCCGGGCCGCGCGACGGAATTGCCCGCGACCTTCATGTATTCCTACACGTTTACCCGCAACCAAATGGGCATCGGGGCATCCTCGGCGGTGATCATGCTGATGACCATTGCGGCGATCATGATCCCTTACCTCTACGCTGAACTGAAGGAGGACAAGTGATGTCGGCTGCACAATCTCAATCCGTGCGCACCGGGCGTATTACACGGACGTTCATCTATGTCTTCCTGCTGGTGGCCTCGCTGTTCTACCTCTTGCCGTTCTTCATCATGCTGGTGAACTCGGTGAAACCGCTGAGCGAGATCACAGGCGGCAATATGATGGCGCTGCCCCAGGTCTTTACGCTGGAGCCCTGGGCCGCAGCCTGGTCTTCGGCACAGGTGGGTGTCGAGCCAACAGGTCTGCGTCCCTACTTCTGGAACTCGATTAAGATGGTGGTTCCGGCGGTGTTTATCTCGACCGTGTTGGGGGCGCTGAACGGCTATATCCTGACCAAATGGCGGTTCCGCGGGGATACGATCCTTTTCGGTCTGATGCTGTTTTCCTGCTTCATCCCGTTTCAGATCGTTCTGATCCCAATGGCGCGGATCCTGGGTATTCTTGGGCTGTCCGGCTCGACCTATGGTCTGATCCTTGTGCACGTAGTTTACGGCATCGGCTTCTCGACGCTTTACTTCCGCAACTACTACGCAGCCTTCCCGACCGAGCTGGTCCGCGCAGCGCAAATCGACGGTGCCGGGTTCTTTCAGATCTTCCGCCGCATCATGCTGCCGTCATCTGGCCCAATCATCGTGGTCTGTGTGATCTGGCAGTTCACCAACATCTGGAACGACTTCCTCTTTGGCGCGTCCTTCGCCTCGGGGTCCGGGGCACCGATGACGGTCGCTTTGAACAACCTCGTGCAGTCCTCAACGGGCGTCAAAGAATACAACGTTCACTTCGCAGGCGCGATCCTCGCCGCCTTGCCGACACTTCTTGTCTACATCGTGGCCGGACGCTTCTTTGTCCGCGGCCTGATGGCTGGCTCTGTAAAAGGATAAGACTATGGGCTTTCTCGACATCAACAACGTAACCAAATCCTATGGCGCGGTCGAAGTCCTGCATAAGGTCGACATCGCCGTCGAAGAGGGCGAGTTCCTTGTGCTCGTCGGCCCCTCGGGCTGTGGCAAATCCACACTGTTGAACATGATCGCAGGGCTTGAGGACATCACCTCGGGCGAGATCGGGATCAACGGACGTGTTGTGAACGGCGTCCACCCGTCAAACCGTAATATCGCGATGGTGTTTCAAAGCTATGCGCTCTACCCGAATATGACCGTCGGGCAAAACATCACCTTTGGTCTGGAAATGCACGGGGTGCCAAAGCCGGAGCGCGACAAAGCCATGAATGACGTGGCAAAGCTCTTGCAGATCGAACAGCTCTTGGATCGCAAACCGGGCCAACTGTCTGGCGGCCAACGTCAACGTGTGGCGATGGGCCGGGCGCTTGTGCGCGATCCGGATGTGTTCCTTTTTGACGAGCCGCTCTCTAACCTCGACGCCAAACTGCGCGTCGACATGCGGACCGAGATCAAAAAGCTGCATGAAAAGCTAAAGACCACAATCGTTTACGTGACCCACGACCAGATCGAGGCGATGACGCTCTCGACCCGTATCGCCGTCATGTACGAAGGCTATGTGCAGCAGCTTGGCACCCCGAAAGAGATCTATGACACGCCCGCGAACTTGTTCGTGGCGACCTTCATGGGCTCGCCTGCGATGAACATTATGAACGCCAAGGTCGTCATGAAGGACGGCCGCCCCCATGCGTCGCTTGTGACGTCTGAAGGGGGCGAAGCGCTTCTGCCGTTCTCTCAGGACAATATGTCTGAATGGGATGGCAAAGAGATCCTCCTGGGGATCCGCCCCGAAGCGATCACAGATCCTGATGGGGCGGATCGTAAATCCAGCAATGTGGTGGCCTTGGAAAACCGCATAATCGTGACGGAACCCGCGGGCTCTGACACCTTTGTCACCACCAATCTGGGCGGCAAAGACGTGATCTCGCGTCTGCGCGCGGATGTGCCTGTGTCGGCAGGTGAGATGTTCGGCTTTGCGGTCAACATGGAGAAGGCCGTCGCCTTTGATCCCGCCACCGAGAAGCGCATCGAAGGGTGAGCGACGCTGACGTCATAATCATCGGCTCGGGCATTGGCGGCGCCACGATGGCGGCGGCTTTGGCCGAGACCGGCAAGCGCATTCTTGTGCTCGAGAAAGGCGATCACCTGCGCCCTTCTATGCACGACCGGGATGCGCAGTCGATCTTTGCCAAAGGGCATTATCGACCCGATGAGACGTGGCTGGACGGCAAGGGGAACGCGTTCAATCCGGGCAATTACTACTACGTCGGCGGGAACTCTAAGTTCTTTGGCGCAGTGTTCCTGCGCTATCGCCGCGAGGATTTTTCTCCGATTGCGCATATGGGTGGAACCACGCCCGGCTGGCCTTTTTCTTATGACACATTGGAACCATTCTATGGTCGCGCCGAGACGCTCTATCAGGTCTGCGGCCAGATCGGCGAAGACCCGACAGAGCCCGATCACGCAACCCCCTACCCCCATCCTCCTGTGGCCGATGAACCGGGTATTGCAGAGTTCCGCAGACGCACGAGCGCTATTGGCATGTCGCCCTCGTCATTGCCCTTGGGGGTGGATATCGAGACCTGGCTCGCGCGCGGCAAAACGCCTTGGGATGCCTACCCTGATACAACCGGCGGCAAAATGGACGCCGAACGCGCAGCCCTGTCGCAAGCGCTGGAACATGAGAACGTGCGGCTGCAAACCAACGCAGACGTCGCGCGTTTGGACTATGACGGCACACGCATTTCATCCGTCACTCTGGCCACTGGGGAAACGTTGAGCGCGCCCTTGATCGTTCTCGCAGCCGGAGCCGTGCAATCCGCCGCGCTCTTATTGCGGTCGGCCAACGACAACGCCCCGCTTGGGCTCGCGAACACGTCTGATCAGGTCGGGCGGAATTTTATGAACCACAATTGTTCAGCCGTTCTGGCGCTGCATCCGTTTCGGCGCAACGAGGCCATCTATCAAAAGACCCTGATGCTGAATGACTATTACCTGACAGGCGGCCCCAACGGAGAACCTTTGGGCAATATCCAACTGTTGGGTAAAATTTCAGGCGAGATCCTGCGGGCCAACTCCCCACTGCCCGCACCGCTGGCGCGCTGGATTGCGGACAGGTCGGTCGATCTTTACGCCATGTCCGAGGACCTGCCGAACCCCGACAGCCGCGTGACGCTGACGGAGGGGCAGATCAAGCTGGATTGGAAACGCTCGAACTGGGAGGCGCATGAAGCCTTGGTCGAAAAGCTCAAGCAGCAACTGCGCAAGGCTGGCTATCCGATAGTACTTGCGCGGCCCTTTGATCGGCGCACCCCCTCGCATCAATGTGGCACAGCTCGAATGGGCAATGATCCAGCCCAAAGCGTCGTCAACACGTTCTGCCAAAGCCATGACATCGAAAACCTCTTCATCACGGATGCTTCGGTCTTGCCGACCTCTGCCGCCGTGAACCCCGCGCTGACTATTGCTGCCCTCAGCCTGCGCGCGGCCGACCATATCAAACAAACCCGCTTTGCTGCCTAGCAAAGCCCGAAGGACCCGAAAAATGACCAAAGGCTATGATTTCATTATCATCGGAGGCGGAGCAGCGGGCTCTGTTCTGGCCGGGCGCTTGTCTGAAAACCCCGATGCGCAGGTGTTGTTGCTGGAGGCCGGCGGCAGCGACCGCAATCCTTTGTACCACCTGCCCGCAGGCTTCGCCAAAATGACCAAAGGCATTGGGTCTTGGGGCTGGGATACGGTGCCGCAAAAGCATATGCAAAACAAAGTCTTCCGCTATACGCAGGCCAAAGTGATCGGCGGAGGTTCGGCGATCAACGCGCAGATCTACACGCGAGGCAATGCGCAGGACTACGACGACTGGCGGCAAATGGGCTGCGAGGGGTGGGGCTATGAAGACGTGCTGCCCTATTTCCGCAAGGCCGAGGACAACGACACCTATAACAACAAATATCACGGCCAAGGCGGTCCTTTGGGAGTCAGCCAACCGTCGGCACCGCTGCCGATCTGTGACGCTTATTTCGACGCGGCGGCCGAAGTCGGCATCCCGCGCAATATGGACATCAACGGAGAGTCCCAGGATGGCGTTTGCTATTATCAACTGACCCAGCGCAACACGCGTCGGTCTTCGGCGGCGATGGCCTATGTGACACCAAACCGCCATCGTAAGAACCTGACCGTGCGTTTGGGGGCACAAGTCAAACGCCTGATCGTCGAAAAAGGCCGCGTGACCGGCGTTGAGATGGTCGACGGTGAACAGATCCACGCGACCACAGAAGTCTTGATGTCCGGTGGTGCTATCGGATCGCCTCGGCTCTTGCAGCTCTCTGGCATCGGTCCGGCCGATTATTTGCAATCGCTTGGGATAGACGTGGTCTATGACAAGCCGCAGATTGGCGAGAACCTTCAGGATCATCTCGACCTTTACTGCATCAGCGAGCTCAAAGGTCCCTTCAGCTATGACCGCTATGCCAAGCCGCTTTGGGCAGCATGGGCAGGCCTGCAGTATATCATTGCACGCAAGGGTCCCGTCGCGTCATCTCTCTTTGAAACCGGAGGGTTCTGGTACGCAGATCCTGACGCCCGTTCCCCCGACATCCAGTTCCACCTTGGGCTCGGCACCGGCATCGAACACGGCGTCGCGGCCATGCCGCAGGGTGGCGTGACCCTGAACTCCTGCTATCTGCGTCCACGGTCTCGTGGCACGGTGCGCCTGCAAAGCGCTGATCCCGCCAAGGCACCCCTGATCGACCCAAACTACCTGCAAGATCCCATGGACCGCGAGATGTCGATCCGGGGTTTGAAACTCACCCAAGAGATCCTGTCTCAGTCGCCGCTCAAAGACTACATCCTGGCCGAACGCCTGCCCGGGCCGGATGTGAAAACAGACGACGACTATTTCAACTTCATCTCCGAGCACTCCAAGACCTCGCACCATTGCGCGGGCACCTGCCGCATGGGCATTGATGACGCGGCGGTCGTGGATCCATCCCTGAAATTCAACGGCCTGGACGGCCTGCGCATCGTCGACAATTCCATCATGCCGACGGTGATTTCCTCAAACACAAACGCTGCTGCGATCATGATTGGCGAGAAAGCCTCCGATATGATCAAAGCCGACCACGGCATGGAGGCCGCATGATACGCCATATTGTTCTCGTCAAATTCCAACCGGACGTCACAGAAGAGCAGATCAGCGCTATCTTTTCTGAACTGCATGACATCAAAGCCAAACTGCCCGGTGTGCTGTCGATCACCGCAGGCCGCAGCGAAAGCCCCGAGCAGATCGAACGCGGCTATATGCATGGTTTCGTTGTAGATTTCACCGATTGGGACACATTGCAGGCCTATCAGGATCACCCGGATCACAAGGTTCTGGGCGGCAAGCTGGTGGCCAACGCCATCGGCGGGATCGACGGAATATTGGTATTTGACCTTCCCATAGACCAAGCAGCCGAGTAACACCGCCCAAACCACGCCCTAACGCAAGAGAGGCCGCAGAGACCCATGACCCGGAAGCCGACAATCATAGATGTCGCCAAGAAAGCCGGAGTGTCTAAGTCCACGGTCAGCCTCGTGTTGCGCAACAGCCCGACCATTCGCGATGAAACCCGCGAGCTCGTGCGCTCTGCGATGCGGGATTTGGGATATGTCTATAACCGCTCGGCCGCAAATATGCGCAGCTCGAACGCGGGGCTGATTGGCCTCGTGATCAACGATCTGCGCAACCCGTTCTTTACCGAGTTCGCCACCTCTCTGCAGATGGCGCTGGCTGAGAAAAGCTATGCCACGGTACTGGCGAACACAGATGAGGACGCAGAGCTTCAGGCGCAGGTCGTCAGTTCAATGATTGAACACGGGGTCTCGGCCCTGATCATCTGCCCGGCCTATGGCAGCACGCAGGACACTTTTGACTCAATTGCCCGCGCGGGCATTCCTGTGATGCAAATGCTGCGTCGAGTGGACAGCCGTACCGACCTCTTTCCCTTCACCGCACCGGATTATGTGACCGGCAGCCGTCTGGCGACAGAGCATTTGGTTGCACAAGGCGCTCAGAACATCGCGTTTGTGGGTGGGCTTGAGGGACGTTCCGTGACCGAAGAACGCATGTCCGGATATCTGAGCGTCATGAATGCCTCGGGCAAAGAGCCAATTATCCTGAACGGCGAGTCCTCTCGGAAATTCGGCCGTGATGTGGCGCATAGGTTGGCGCAGGATCACCCTGATGTGGACGGCGTGGTCTGTTTTAACGATCTTGTCGCCTTGGGCCTGTCCAGCGGCTGCAACGAGATCGGGCGATGCGTGGGCAAGGACGTGATCATCGTGGGCTTTGATAACATCGAGGACGCGGCAGAGACGTATCCTTCGCTGTCATCCGTCGGCTATGACATCGCCTCGATTGGCGCGCAAACGGCGGAAACCGTGCTGAGCTGGCTGGAAAGCGGGCAAGTCCCCGAAGCCGAAACGCGCAAACCTGTTGAATTGTTTGTGCGGCAATCCAGCGGCGGATCGCGCTAGTTAGCCTGCATAATGTGCGTGGGCTTTTGCGGCCTCTTTCGGAAGTCGCGCACCGAAATGGCCGATGACATCTCCGGCCAAGGCTTGTCCTTTGCGCACCGAGGCCTCGACGCTGAGCCCTTTGATCCGACCCGCCAGATATCCAGCGTTGAAGGCATCCCCTGCGCCAGAGGTGTCTTTCACCTCAGTCACAGGACCTGTGTCGAAAGTCAGCCGCTTTCTGGCACTGAGAACGTGAACATCGCCCTCGCCGTTCTTAACGATAACCTCCGAAACGCCCAGCCCTTCGTATCGCGCAAGGGTGTTGGTTGGGGTCGCGTCGCCCCAACAGAGGGTTTCATCATCAAAACTCGGCAAGGCGATGTCTGCCTCAGATAGGAACCCCGGCAAAGTGGCGCGCACCTCATCCAGAGAGTCCCACAGTTTTGGACGCACGTTCGGGTCAAAGGACACCAAGGCGCCATTTGCCCGCGCGGCTTTGAGGGCCACCAGCAGGTTTTCGCGCGCGGACGGTGCAAGGATCGCGACCGTAATTCCCGACAAATGGATCAGACCCGCATCTGCAATCTGAAGCGTCAGCGCATCAACATCCTCGGCCAACATCCGCGCCGCAGATTGCGCGCGCCAATACTGAAAACTCCGTTCTGCGCCGTCCAATTCGATCAGGTAGAGCCCCATCGTCCGATCTGCGTCTCGTGCAATGCCCGTGGTTTTCAGCCCATCGGCCTCAAGCTCTGCGCAAAAGGCATCAGACACCGCATCCTGACCCACTGTGGTCACATAGCCCACAGAAGCGCCCTGCCCCAAGATTTGCGCCATATGCCAAGCGGTGTTGAACGTGTCCCCCGCGAAGCCGCGTTTGTAGAGGCCGTCCCCGACGGGGGCCAGTTCGACCATCGCTTCGCCGATCGCGAGGACGCGTTTGTTCGCGGAAAACTGCATGTCAGGCGCTCTTACCTGTGTCGTGTATTTCAGAGGTCAGCCAAGCAGGCCAGTCCCGTTCGAAAAAGGATTTGTCTGATGGATCATGCGCGCGGTTTTCGCGCGTCCGCAAGGTCATTTCAGTCCCATTTAGGCGCACAAGGATCTGCGAGCCCTTGTCCGCGTCGCGCTCGGGTCTGAACCGATACTCTGTCAACGGACCATCCGGGCCTTGCGGCAGAGCCCCGCCCTCTGGGTCACAAATCGCCCGCGCCCCGCGACTGCCGCCGCCGCCTGACACGTAGTGATCCAAGGCCGTCAGCACCGCCTCAGACGCCACCGCCATTTGTTGCCACTGGAGCGCACGCGCCGCCTCGCTGTCGCGCGACAGGGTGATGCCCTGCCTGCGAATAGAGGCGTTCAGGTCTGCCGCTTCGCCACATGCCGCTGCCACGCGGTCTTGCGTACATAGGATCCCTGCGTCCTCGCTCATGCGCGTTTGAACCGCAGAGCGGATGTCTTTCACCGCCATGCCGTCCTCAGCCCGCAGAACCTGCACAATGTCTTCAACGGCCTTCGTCCCGAGCGTTGCAATCTCATCGCGTGGCGCTTGCTGTCCGCAGGCCGCAATCTGCTCTGCAACCCGCGTCCCGAAAACTTGGCCTGCGTTCAGCGCAGATCCGCCGGGGCGAGTCACACCATGGGTGCCTGCTGCTTCGCCAATGGCATAGATTCCGCCGATGTTGGTGCGCCCCCAAATGTCGACCGCGATCCCGCCGTTCATATGCTGGTTGTTTACGGCGAATTCCAACGGTTCCTGCGTGATGTCGACCTTGTAGCGACGATAAAGTTCAATCGCTAAGGGGTTCATATGCTTGAGTCGGTCAATCGGCAGGTCCTGGTCTGCGCCAGCCTTGCTGAGATATGTCGCAACATCGGAGTCCAGTCGATCAAGGCTAAACGGCAGATCCCCTGGAACAGGCAAAATGTTGCGGTTGAAGTCCATATAGACTTTGCGCCCCTTCTCACCTTCGCGATAGATCGCCAGATCAACGAGGCTTGAGCCAAAGTCGAGCATCCGGCTTGCGTGAAACGGCCACTGATAGCCCTTGCGGAACACGTTGGACGCCATTTCCTGCGTAGTACGGTAATAGTCCGCAAGGAAATGATGCTCGGTGCCGGTATCATCCACCGAATAGAAATGCGGAATGACTTGCACATAGGTGCCCGAGAGGTTCCAAGGAAATCCCTCGCGGCGGGTGCCGATCCCAAACTGGCTTTCGGTCAGGTTGACCAGCTCCAGCCCGGCCTCCAACGCCAGTCCAAGAGAGCCGTAACAGCCGTTGGGAAACACGCTGTCGCGATACAGTTCACCCGGACCGCCCGCTGCCAGCACCAAACGCGCGCAGCGGAACAAGACAAGACCGTATGGATTTTTCTCACTGCGGTCTTTGGCACGGATCGCCAGAACGCCTACGACGCCGCCTTCTGAGGTCAGAATTTTCACCGCAGTTGTCTGGTTAAAGAACGGCACGCCAAGCCTAAGTGCCTCTTGCGCCAGCACTTTCACCATCAACCGCGACGTTCGAGGGCCGCAGCTTGTAGCCCGCCCGACCTCATCATGGTCCGTCTGATACCGCAACGTGCCGCCCAGTTGATCCTGCGGCAGAGGTAGACCCAGAAACTGCAAAGACGCCATCGCGCGCCCAGACCCAACGGCCTCGATATAGGCCGTGTCTTCATCCATTGCCCCACCGGCGCGGATGGACTCGGCCATATCAACGAAATTGTCCCCCTGATCAGCGGTGTTCGCTGTGTGCAGCGTCTGTTTGTCAGACCCTGAACAGGCAGAGGTTCCGCCCCAGGCGCTTTGGCTGATGATCGTCACGTCGATGTCGCGACGCCGAAGCTCGACCGCCGCGCGCAACCCTGCCGCCCCGCTGCCGACCACAAGGCTGTCTGTGGTGTGAACCGGCACCTCGAAAGCACCTAGTTTGATCACCTTTTCAAACGCCGGCTCCGCGCCAAGCTTTGGCATTTCGACATCGGTCAACGCGTCCAGAATATGCTGTGGAACAGGGTGTGTCATCTATGCGATATCCACCCAGCTTTGCGTATCTGATGAGGTCATACAGGCATCCACGATCTGGCAAATGTGGTGCCCGTTTTCAAAGGTCGGCCAGGCCGGAGTGTTGGTGACAATAGACTTAACAACCTCGGCGGCTTCGATAATTTTGCTCTCGTTATAGCCCAGCGCGAAATTTGGCAGCGGCAGGAAAGCACGGAAGGTTTCGTTTTCCGGCCCAACGTCGATCTCGCGATAGCCGCGACGCCCGATCTTATCATCGTTGGAGTAAAACCGTAGGCGGTTCACCTCGTCGTAGGTGTAGGCAAGGCTGCCTTTGGTGCCATAGATCTCATAAGTCTGCATGAATTTGCGCCCCGTCGCGACACGACTGAAATCCACCAAACCGCGCGCGCCATTGGCAAATTGCACCATCAGGTTCGTACCGTCTGGATTGGTGATATCGGCCCAGTCCTCGTCGCCCGTAAGCTCAGCGGTTTCCCCATAGGCGAGACCATCCACGACAGGGCGCTTTGGCGTCACGATAAAGTTGTCGGCAACCAGTTTGGCGACGGGGCCAACCAGAAACTCCATAAAGCTAAAGACATGGCTTCCGGTGTCGCCGATGATCCCTGTTGGCGCCAATTCTCCGTTGGCGCGCCACATATAGGGTGTCAGCGGGTCGCCATACATGTCGATGTGCTGGCAGGCTTTGAACAACTTGATCTCTCCGATCTCCCCCGCGTCGATGATCTCTTTGGCAAGGTCGTGCACAGGATTGCGCGGGAAGGCATGACCCACGCGGGTGATCACACCCTTTTCCTTCGCGATATCGGCCAACTCGCGCGCCTCGGCTGCCGTATCCGCCAATGGCTTTTCGCAATAGACATGCTTGCCGGCCAAAAGCGCAGCCTTTGCGACCTCATAGTGAAGGCTATCAGGAAGGCAGATATCGATCAGATCAATCTCGGGATCGGCAATGGCCTCTTTCCAGTCCTGCACGATCCGCGCTTCAGGAGCGCGCTGCGCTAGATCGGCAGCGGCATCGGGGTTGGCTTCAACCAGAATCTTGACCTCGGCCGTGCCATTTTCGCTCCCCAGAAAATGTGGGAAAGTCTGGTAGGCCATCGTATGGACTTTGCCCATCCAGCCAGAGGCCCCCAAGACAGCAGCTCTCACCTTTTGCACGGCCGATCCCCCCTAAATTTGACGCGGTACAACTTTTTACTGGAACGTTCCAGTGATCGTCATAAATGGAACGTTCCAAGTGGTCAAGCAGACCGTTGCCTAGGGGCGTGATTCATTGGCTATTCAATGGAATAGAGCTCGAGCGGGATGCCATCAGGATCTTTGAAGAAGGTAAAAGCCTTGCCCGTGTAAGGATCGATGCGAATCTCTTCGACCTCGACCTCCATGCTTTCAAGACGGGCTTTTTCTTTTGCGACATCCCTTACTTTGAAAGCCAGATGCCTTAAGCCTATCGGTTCGACACCCGCAAGGCGGTTCTCTCGTTCGGGAAAGGTGAACAGCTCGAGCTGTGTCCCATCAGGCAGCGCAAGATCAAGTTTCCACGAATTGCGATCCGCGCGGTAGTTTTCATCGACGACGGTACATCCGACGACATTCAGATAGAAGGCTTTGGACAGTTCATAGTCCGAAACGATCAATGCGATGTGGTGAATGCCTTCGATCATCTCTTGGCCCTCCATTGGCCTCTGACTCAACGAACCACGTTAGGCGGCGGCTGTCTACAATCAGGGTACACAACGGTCAGCACGAAACGGTTTAGCCCCCACCTGCCCCTCCCGAAAACTCTTGATAGACCGCACGACTGTCATGCGCTAACAGTCAAGGCAAATCACGTCAGCAGAGCTGGTCGCGGCGCGCATGTGCCCGATGATCTAGGCCAGTTTCCCTGCCATCAACGGAGCACGTCCAGATGCCAAGCAACGCAACCCTTCTGTTTGAGCCGGAACATCAATCCTGGTTGCGGACGCAAGCTCTTGAGCAATATGCTTTCTTTAAAAAGGGCCTCATGCCGGACGGGCGATTTGCAGTTCTGGATTACGACGGAACCCCTCTTACCTCAGACCTGCAAGAGCTACATACGACGACCCGGATGGTGCATTCTTACGCGCTCGGGCGTCCACTTGGGGCAGGCGGGGCTGCCGAGGTTATTGATCGCGGCATGTCCTATCTTTGGACCCATCATCGCGACACAGACCATGGGGGCTATCTTTGGGGCATCACGTCAGACGGCATCGGTGACGACCGAAAGCTGGCCTATGGGCATGCATTCGTGCTTCTTGCGGCCTCTAGCGCCAAGATTGCGGGCCATCCGGATGCTGATCGCCTGCTTGACGACGTCTGGCAGGTTTTGGTGGAGCGCTATTGGGAAGAGGATCACGGCCTCTTCGCGGATGAATTCAACCGCGACTGGAGTCCGATGTCGACCTACCGTGGCATGAACGCCAACATGCATTCCGTCGAGGCGCTTTTGACCGCTTATGAAGCGACCCGAGAGCGCGATTTCTTGGATCGCGCAGGCAGAATTCTGGATTTCTTCGTCTATCAGACCGCACCGCAACATGGCTGGCGACTGCCTGAACACTACACAGAGACATGGCAGGTCGACCCTGACTACGACGGCAACCCCATGTTCCGGCCTGGCGGCACCACTCCGGGGCACAGTTTTGAGCTATCACGCCTCATGCTGCAGTATTGGGATCTGCTGGGCCGTCCCGACGGAGATCATGTTGCAGTAGCGCGCCGCTTGCTAGACCAAGCGCTCAATGACGCGTGGCATGCCGAGCTGGGCGGCTTTGTTTATACGTTGAATTTCGACGGCTCTTGGCGACGTGCGGATCGATATTGGTGGCCTGTCACCGAGGCAATCGGAACGCTCGCGGGCTTCCAAAAACTGGCCCCATCGACCGAGGATGACGCATGGTATCGCAAGCTATGGGATCACGCCAAGGCGCATCTGATCGACCCTGAGAACGGTGGCTGGTTCCCAGAACTAGACGAAACCAACCAGCCGACAGGTCATCAATTTGAAGGCAAGCCGGATATCTACCATTCTGTTCAGGCTGCCGTTCTCCCGCTGAGCACGCGGTTATCTCGCATCGCTGAGGATCTGTCTTAGCGCTGCACTCTAAACACTTACGATTGGCCCCACCTGGCAGTCCCAGTTTAGTTGCCAGAGCATCGTAGTTGGCAGCGTTACCAGGACCATGGCATCCTGATATGGGACATTACCGCCAAATCTGCGGATCAAACTATCCACCCATTGTCGGTGAGGTCATCTGATCTGCACCAGACTACAGGAGTCTTGCATAATGGACTGGACTTCACTGTACCTAGGGCCATAGAGCGCGCGGTTTAAGTTGATACAATCCCCGACAGAGTAGCGACTATCAACAATAAGCCAATGATCGCAAAATTTTCTAAGTGTAGAAAGAACCTTAATCGAGCTCTGAACAAGTCTAGAATTTGAGTAAAGCATCGATTCATGAACGCAGACTATTTCCTCGTTTCTGAAGATATGCGCGGCCAGTAGATTTCGCTGAGCGTCAGTCACGTTTTGCTTTCGGTATTGCCACATGACACGTGCGAAAACTTCCCGATGTTGTTCATCACTTTCAACGACGACATCGCCCAGTTGTGTCTGCATCGTAAAGGGGATGTGAAAATACTCGGAATAACCGTCGTAATTGCCATCCAGAACTGATTGCTTTGTTCCCTGAACCATTGTGTCGCAAAGCGCCCACGCCTCAGCATCAACGTGGTTTGGGTTTGCTGCTTTGTTCATGGCGCTCCAGCTCGATGTACGATCGGCGAATTGAATACTGGCAAGGTTGGTTTTAAAAAAGGCTTGCGCTTCGTGGCCAACTCGTTGCTTCATGAGACATATAATGCCAAGTAGGTACAAGGTGTTTTCGAGCGCTTTTTGAATTCAGCTAACCCAATTGTGTCGAGCGATAAGGGAACGAATAAATGAGTGGCGAAGTTTCTATTCTTAAAATGATCAGGTCGACCCTAAATGCCGATTTTGCGGCGGTGAGTAGAACGGATCTGAAGGATGGATATGTCTCTCACATCGTAGATACAGACGCGTCACCAACGGCAGAAAAATTTGAAACGCCATTTCTTTCTACGTCGTGCTGCGCAACCGTCATAAGCCGCCAGGAACCCCTCATCATTGAAGGTCTGACGGTCGACGATAGCTTGCCACAATGCCCCATGATGAAGGCCGAGGGCCTAAAAGCCTATATTGGCGCTCCATTATACGCGAACGGCAGAGTTGTCGGGGCCGTGGAAGCAATCTGCCGTGAGCCAAAAATGTGGAGCACCCTCGACCTTGAGCACATAACGAAGTTCGCAAGGTTGGTTGAAACCCTCATGCCGGTAGAAGAAATAGAAGTACACGTGCCGAGACTTAGGCTCGTAAACTGACACGTCTTTGATATCTGCCCCTAATCGCTGAACGACCCAGTTCTTCCCGACGTCGAAAGAGCGCGCGGGGAAGCGTTTGTCGGCACCCAACCGTTACATTTGGGTATTGCTGCAAATTCTCATACCAACCAAGGCACCCCAAGAGTCCTCTCGCCTCGTCTAGGGCGCGCATTTTTATAAAGAGGATCGGGGAAGACTTCGCCCTGTTCGTTGAAAACAAAACACGGGCGGCCTGTCGACGGCTCGTAGTGTCTTCCATGAAGCTTGGAAGCCGCTCGAGCGAGGCTTAGGTACTGGACAACGATACAATTGTAGGTGCGTCGCCTTCGAAGTCGCCCTTGAACTTCACGCTACCGTCCAGCTTTGAACTCTTTTTTGAAAGCTTGATCTATCTCAACAAAACAATCTGGGAAATCTGTTCTCAATGGGGATCATGCAAGGAGGGTTTCCATGAAAAATGCAACTATTATTCTTGTAACGAACGTTGAGACACCCGTAGACGAGATTTCGAGTTTTTGTACGCAAGCCCGAGACGTCGACGCGTATTTGGTTGTCTTAGTTCAAACCATTTCCCCCACACTCCCGATCAATGTCCATGGAGGCCTTCCGTTTGGAGGCCCCACCGAAGCGGAGATTTGGACCAAAGAAATAGCTGCGACAAAGTCTTCTTTAGACAGCGCCACTCATGCCGCCCAAACACTCTTGGTGGACACTGGGTGCAAAGGCGAAGTCCGGCCAATAGTGTGCGCCGAGGCAGAGATCTCGGAAGCCGTGGCACAATCGGCGAAGTTTGCCGACTATGTATTCATCGCGTCCAACATCCGAAACGAGAACGACCAGTACAAGAGTTTGGCGCATGGGGTGCTGTTTGAGTCTCCGGTAGCGCTGTTTTTGAATGCGCAGATTGCAGAGCGCTATGATCACATTCTGGTCGCTTGGAACGATAGTCTTTGCGCCGCTAGAGCAGTTCACAGTGCACTCCCCCTGTTGCGAAATTCAAAAAAAGTCACTGTCGTCTGTGTCGATCCATTGCCCATAAGTCACGGCCAGCCGTTTGAACCGGGCGCTGCTTTGTCTACTTGGCTTAGTCATCACGCCTGCAATGTTGAAGTTGCGCAGATTCCAAGCGGCGGCAAAGACATCTCCGCATGCATTCTGGATATGGCCCGAGACTTGGGTGCGGACTTAGTCGTTGCAGGCGCTTATAGCCATTCGCGCATGAGACAGGCGATTTTTGGCGGCACCACTAGAACGCTGCTGGAGCAAGACAGTCAGCCTGTCTACCTGGCGCATTGATCTAGGGAGAACTCTGCGTGCACGCTCCTGATCAACCTCGCCTGCGTCGTGTTCTCTCGACCCCCCTAGTGACTCTCTATGGACTTGGCGTCACCGTCGGAGCGGGAATATACGTGCTTGCGGGGGCAACAGCCGCCGAAGCTGGCGCTCACGCACCGATATCATTCATCGTGGCTGCTATTGTGGTTGCGTTCACAGCGCTTTCCTATGCCGAGTTGTGCATTCGTTACCCCGTAAGTGGCGGGGAAGCGGCGTATGTCGAAGCTGGGTTCAGCCGTGCTTGGTTGACAACAGGGGTTGGCTTGAGCGTTGCGCTATCGGGGATTGTTTCAGCCGCGGCGGTTTCTTTGGGCGCCGCCGCCTATCTTGGACAGTTCGTCGCCCTTCCGCAGTCTGTGTTGGTTACATTTATTGTCGCCGCAATGGGCTTGATTGCTTTCTGGGGCATTTCGCAATCTGTAACGACGGCTGCGGTGATTACCGTCATCGAAATCCTTGGTCTTGTGTTCGTAATTGGTTGGGGGATGTTGCTTACCGACAAGCAGGGGGTTGAGTTTGGAGAGATATTTTCACCCACCAGTATCGAACCATGGCTTGGGATTGGATCGGCCTCTGTTTTGGCCTTCTTCGCCTTTGTCGGGTTCGAAGACATAGCAAACGTTGCTGAAGAGGTTAAAGAGCCAAGGCAAACGATGCCCCGAGCGATTTTGTTAACTCTTGTAATCGCAACCGGTCTTTACCTAGCCACAATGGTCACGGTGCTTATGGCCGTTCCAATTTCTCGCCTTTCGGAGTCTTCAGCCCCTTTGATGCTCGTTTTCGAAAGTTCCGACGATCGGTACGAGATCGCATTTGGTGCACTTGCCGTTGTGGCGACTGTCAACGGCGTGTTGATACAAATTATCATGGCGTCTCGCATAGTTTACGGCTTGGCTGATCGAAGCTTTCTTCCCGAAATTTTTGCTCGAGTTTCTGCGAAAACCAGAACGCCGAGTATCGCAACGTTTTGTGTGGTTTTCCTTATTTTGTTCCTGGGTCAGGCTTTGCCAATCGCAGCATTGGCAGAACGTACCTCGCAGATTGTCTTGTTCGTCTTCATAGCGGTGAACCTCTCTTTGCTGCGGATCAAAAGGCAGCCAGTGGCCCGGAACTACGGATTTAGTGTACCGAAAGTCGTGCCGCTGGTCGGAGTTGCAACGAGTGTGGGTATGTTGGTCATATCGATCGTTTGACGCGCTACGACTTTGAAAGGAACGCCTGAAAAAGGCGCTCTGAAATACTCAACATTATCGAAGACGGTGAAGGCTGCCCCGATCCTCTTTACATTGAGGCGCGTCTGCTTTCCTTTCAATGTGAAGTGACGCAAAGACATACAAATGTCCCAATGGCCTACCCCAATTTGGTAGCTCGACCTTCGAAATAGGCATCATCGGCTTCAGTCGACTTTGTTAGCGTCGTCTCGAAAACGATCCCTTGAGATGTCCATTTTTAAAGCCATGACAGCAAAAACTCCAACCAGCACTTTGCTTCCTTCGATTTCGGTCACCGTGATTTTCGGCGCTTTCGTCAACATTCTGATGTTGGCCGGACCCTTGTTCATGGTCCAAGTATATGATCGCGTTCTGGCATCTCGGTCCAAAGAGACACTTGTCGCACTGCTTGTTCTGGTTGGCCTCCTCTACCTCTTTATGGCGCTTTTGGATGCGTCGCGTGCGCGGGTTTTGGCGCGGTGCGGCGCGATTTTTCAGAGCAGGTGCGACGATATAATCCTGCGGTCTGAGCTGGCACCCACAGAGGCCCAAGCGGGTCGACCTGACAGGGCATCTCAATTGCAAGACGTGGAAACCATTCGAGGTTTCTTTGGGTCGCAGGTCCTTTTAGCTCTCTTTGATGTGCCCTGGACAGTTATGTTTGTCGCGGCAATTTTTGTATTTCACGCGTGGCTTGGATGGTTGGCGTTTGCCGGAGCCGCGGCTTTGATTGGCCTTGCCTTGCTCAACAACCTTGTAACCAAACGCATGACACTGCGGTCATCCGGCTTCTCGCACGAAGCCAGCCGAATGCATGGCGACTATGTGCGTGCTCAGGACTTCATCCTTGCACAAGGGATGACGTCAAACCTTGTGGGACGGTGGAAAACTGTGCGCGATCGCTCTTTGGATGCGGCTGTCAAAGCCAGTGATCTGGGCGGCTCGTTTGCATCCGCGAGCAAATCCCTCAGACTTTTTCTTCAAAGCGCGATGCTGGCGTTGGGAGCCTGGTTGGTACTTGAAGGTGAAATGACAGCTGGAGCGATTATCGCCGGGTCCATTCTTCTTGGCCGCGCGCTGGCACCAATCGAGCAAGTTATCGGCAATTGGCCTTTGATCCAAAAGTCTTTCAGTGGCTGGAAAGCTATTCGGCAAACACTGCAAGATGACGCGCACGCCGCCCGAAAGGTTTCCCTGCCCAGGCCTGATGCGTTGCTTACGTTGTCTAACCTCAGTTTCTTTGCGCCTGACACCAAAGAAGCCGTTCTCTCCAACTTGAATTTGGAAGTTGCCCCCGGAGAAGCAATCGGTGTCATCGGCCCAAGCGGCGCGGGCAAGTCTTCGCTTGCGCGCGTCATTGTCGGAATAACTCCTCCCACACTTGGGCGTGTCAGTCTTGGCGGCGCGATGTTGGGCCAATATCCGGAAGGCGACTTAGGTAAATTTGTCGGCTACTTACCTCAAACTATTACCTTTTTTGACGGCACAATTGCTGAAAACATTGCGCACATGGAGTCAGATCCGGACGATACGAAAGTGATCAAGGCTGCAAAATCCGCAAAAGCCCACGATACAATCGTTAGCCTGCCAGAGGGCTACAATACGAGAATATCAGACTGCAGCCATAGGCTATCAGGGGGCGAGCGGCAGCGACTTGCCTTGGCACGTGCACTCTATCTTGACCCCGTATTGTTGGTTTTGGACGAACCCAATTCTGCACTGGATGCGGTGGGATCACATGCTTTGAACGAGGCCATCCGCGATTTTAAGTCGTCACAGCGCTCCGTCGTTTTGATGACACATCGCCCTATGGCAATCGCGGAATGTGACCGGCTTGTGATGATCGAAAACGGTTCCGTCCGTCTGGAAGGACCAAGAGACAGTGTGCTGAAGTCGCTGATGGGCGACACGAAAAAAGCAACAAAAATTGTCGCAGGAGAATAAGCACATGGCAGAGAACAACAAAGATTGGGGCCTGCGCAAACCCATTGCCATTGGCTTTCTGAGTATTGGTATATTGCTTGGGACAACAACAGCTTGGGCAGTGAATACGCGCATTTCCGGAGCTGTTATCGTGAGTGGTGCGATCCACTTGGAAAACAATCAGCAAGTGGTTCAACACGCGTTTGGCGGAGTTGTTGGCCAAATCCTTGCGAGAAATGGTGACACAGTTCGAGCCGGTGACGTTCTGGTGCGGCTCGATGAAACCTATATTGCTTCAGACTTGGAATCGATCATCTCACAACTCGCTGAAATCGAGGTCAGAAAGGCACGTTTGGCCGCCGAGCGGGATGGTCAATCCGAGCTGAGAATAAATTTGCAGCACCCGATGCCCAAGCTCAGCAAGCAGCTTGTTCAAGGCGAAAAAATCCTGTTTCAGACCCGGCTGGAGAACTATCGGGGGGAACTTCGGCAGCTAGACGAACAGATCAATCAAGCCCATGTGCAAATCTCGGGTTTGAACGCGCAGCTGGAAGCGCTCGAAGCGCAATTGCAATTGGTATCCAATGACCTGGTCGCGGCGGAAGAACTTAAAATCAAGGGCCTGATTGCATCGTCGCGTGTGTCGTCGCTCAAGAAGGAATATGCTCAGCTAAAAGGACAAATCGGCAGTTTGAGCGCATCTAAAGCACAGCTGAACGGTCAGATTTCTGCATTTGAAATTGAAGCGATGCGCCTGACAACGCAACGACGCGAGGAGGCCATCGTCACATTGAGAGAACTCGAATTCATGGAGATTGATTTGCGCGCGCGCAAACATTCGACCAAAAAGAAACTCGAAAGCCTTGAGATCAAAAGCCCTGTAGAGGGTGTGGTTCACAGCAGCCAAGTCTTCGCGGAACAGGCAGTTATTTCTCCCGCACAGGCTCTGATGCAGATCGTTCCTCAGGACCAACAGCTTGTCGTCAAATCGCGTATCCAAACTATGCATGTCGATGATGTGTACTTGGGCCAGAACGCGTCGCTTCGGTTCGTAAGTTTCGACCACCGGACTACGCCCGAGTTGTTCGGCTATGTCTCGAAGATTTCGCCAGATGTCTTTTATGATGAGACGACCGGATTGTCCTACTATCAGGCCGAAATCACACCTCACGCGCAGGAAATCGACAAGCTGGGATCGCAAAAGCTCATGCCTGGCATGCCTGTTGAGACCTTTATCAAAACTACCGAGCGATCCCCTCTAAGCTACTTGACCAAACCATTCATGGACTATTTCTACCGCGCTTTCCGGGAAGTCTAAGAGAACCTTTGGCGCGGAGCGCAAACCAGTAACACTCGAAACACCATGCAAAAAGAAAGGCACCCAATTCTTGGGTGCCTTTTGATTTTTGAGTTTTAACCTGCATTCAGCAGATCAAAACCTGCTCCAGATGATAGCTTGCGGTTTCCAAAGATCCCACGTTCTGCAACACCAGTGTGCCGCCACCAAGATCCAGTTCCACATCCGCTTCGTTTTGCGATGCATTTGCTGTAATCCAGTCGGCCTTGGTCTCACCCTCAGACAGCAAGTTCAGCAGCTGAAGATCGATCGTGTCTTGCTCAGCACCCGCGAGGGTCAGATCACCGATTGTATCGACCGAGCCGTCGATGTCAGAGAAATCAAAGACGAACGTGTCCGATCCTTCTCCGCCAAACAGCCAGTCTTCACCGCCGCCGCCTTGCAGAACGTCTTCGCCCAGATTGCCATAGAGGCGATCATCTCCGCTGCCGCCTTGGATCACATCCGCACCGGCACCGCCCCAGAGCTTGTCTGCTCCGGCACCGCCGTCCAGCGTGTCATCGCCATGCTGGCCCCAAAGCAGGTCTCGACCCGCTTCGCCCGACATCTGGTCGTTGCCCAAACCACCGTTGAGGTGATCCCGGCCACCGCCACCCAGCATCTGGTCGTCTCCTCCATGCCCCAAGAGCACATCGTGACCAGAATTGCCGTAAAGCGTATTGGCGCTTTCGTCGCCATAGATCAAATCATCGCCTGACAAAGCATCCAGATTGGGCGCGTCGCCATCGTTGTAGATGCGATCATTTTCACCCGGCCATGGCTGGTTATCAAAGACATCATCGTTTTCGGTGAAGATCCATCCGACATCGCTTTGCGTGGTGTCATCAGGAGACTTGAGGTTCTGCTCAGCCACCACCGCGCCGGTCGACGAGAGTTCAACCTGGATGACTACATCGTCGAAATCCCAATCCCCGTTGTTGCGAATGTCTTCAAAGCCAAGAATGACCTTGTTGCCATCCCGCATTTCACCAAGGCTGTGATCCAACCCGTCGGAATTCATTGAAATGCCACGCTCGTCATCATGAGACATATGGAACGTAGTGTTGCCATAGCGGGCGCGAAGCAGGACTTCTTCACCGCTTTCCTCATCAACGCGATAGAGAGACAGGTCTTGATCGCGCAGGACGTTGCCAATCTCGCCATCTGCGTTGCGCAGAACGAAAGTGCCATCGTCAAACAGCGACTTATCGCTGTTGCGCGCATAGCCATCAGGCAAGATGAAAAAGCCGAGCTGGTCATTCAGGTCAACGTCGATGTCGACGCTGGATTCACCTGAGATCAACTCGCCACCGCTGTCATATTTCGACGCATTGGCAAACAGTAGGCTGACATCGCTGATCGTGCCGTCCTCTGCGATTTTGTACATGCCGATTGTATTTTTATAATCGGCTGTTTCGCTGAGGAACGTGACTTTGGCCTGAGCCGCTTCGCCATCGTCCGTGACAAACCCATGCTCGTGCTGATCTGCGCCTGACAGGATGTTTTCATCGTCAATCGTGGCACCGCTGTCACCGAGATTGATGTTGAACATGACGTCATTGAAGTCTCGATCCCCGCCTCCGCGAATGTCTTCGAAACCAACGGTGATGCTGCCATCATATTTGAGCTGGCCACGCAGGTGGTCGAAGTAGTCCACGTTCATGTCGATACCGTCTTCCGGCTTGTGATGCATGTGCCAGGTGGCGGCATTGAACCGCGCATTTACAAGAGTTTCCTGGCCGGTGTCCTCATCAACCGCAAAGAGCCTGAGCCCTGTGCTCCAATAGACGTTGCCTTCGCCTCCACCCCAATCGCGGAACACGTAGCTGTCAGCGTCAAAAACGGACTTGTCCCAGTTCTGACCCCATCCATCTGACAGAATAAAGAACCCGAGATTATCGCCGGGACCGGCATCGATTTCGACCGTGGACTCGCCCGCAATCAGATTGCCTCCGCTGCCCTGATTCGACGCATTCGCGAAGACGATCTGGACGTCGTAAATCATACCGATGTCATCGATCTTGTAGACGCCGAAGGTGTTTCTGTAGCCAGCGCTTTCCCCCATAAAGGTCACGGTTGCTGGCGCGGTTTCCTGCGTGCCACCAAGATCAGACTCGACGTTGTATTCCGGGGGTTGCGACACGGATCTGACCGCCAAAGGAACTTCCGGCAGGTCTTCAGCAATTTCCACTGGCGCAATCCAGTTGTGTTCGGTCTGGTCGGCGTCGCTCGCGATATCATCGTCTTCGATATAGGCGCCGCTGTCGCCGAGGTTCACATTCAGCAAAATGCTCTCATGTGATCCCGCGCTGTTGCCGTATGTGTCGGAAAAACCAATAGTGATGCTGTTGTCATACTCGCGCAGACCGCGAACGTGATCGACCCCATCAGAGTTCAAGCCAATGCCGGCGTCTATGTTGTGATGCATGTGCCATGTGGCATCGTTCCAACGCGCCTCGACAAGGGTCTCCTCATTGGTTGTCTCGTCGATCGCATAAAGCCGTAGGGCGGTATCTTCATAGATGTTGCCCAGACTTCCGCCCCAATCGCGCAGTTCGTAGCGATCCGCCGAAAAGACAGAGGGATCCTCATTCAACGTGAAGGAGTCCGGCAACATAAAGAAGCCGATGTGATCGCCTGAACTCACATCAAGATCGACGGAGGACTCTCCTGCGATCAAAGCACCTTCGCCTGCTGACGCATCGGCAAAGAGCAATGTCACGTCATAGATCAGCCCATTTTCGGCGATTTTATACATGCCGACCGTGCTTCGAAAGCCGGCTGAGCCACCGAGGTACGTCACACTGGGCGGTGGTACCGAGTTGGTCTCGGGTTCATTCGTCTGAGTTGGCATAACTGCCCCCTTTGATGGTTAACAAACAAAGGTGAAGCTACGATTGAACGCAACTCGGCGGTTAGGGCTTCGGGTTTGGAAGGTTGCTCTAACGGCTACGAGGCTACCCAATGGGATGGACTCGATTGCATGACCTCAAGCGGGGGATCGGCGGGACAATAAGCGCGATGATTGGGAGTACGTAGCGGAAGGCTTGGATCACTTCTTGTGAGGCCCTGTGGGGTAGTCTGCATCCTAGTCCAACAGTGCACAACCGCCACACCCGAACAGGGGCATTTCCGGGGGCATTCTGGGCCTCTACGGCTTAACCGCACCTAGCAAACACTCAAGAAAGGAAGATGGCTGGGGTGGTAGGATACCTTGCTTCTCGATAGCGTTCTTCGGCTTTACCCAAGCACCTAGCAAACTGGGGCACTTTCGGGGGCATTTCTCGGGCCCGGTGACATGAGGTACCTCGACATCCCAGCCATCCTACGGGTGCAGCGGGTGCTCTCTCTGGCTCCACGCGGATGAGCTGCCTCACGTGCTCTGCCAAAGGAGGCCTCGCTGGCGGGCTCGATGCAGCTTCCCAATAGGTACCAGCAATGGGAGGCGGCGGAGCCTTTCGATCTATCGCACCATCGACAGTGGCTTGGCCCAAGTTGCCACAAATTGGCAGTCGATATAAACTTGCCGCTAAAGCGCCACGTGGAGGAACGATTGGTTTGCAATCCCGCACCACCCAAGGTCACACATGTGCCGGACTATTTTGCAATCGGAACCTGCCCTTTTTGCAGAACCCAATCCATTGTTTCAAACCATGACTTGGAAAGCCTAGGCCGCCCAAAGGACGGGACCGCTGAATGGGTATGTACACTGTGCAAGAACACTAAGAAGTGCTCACAATATTAACCAGCAATGCAGATAGGGAAGAAAAGCTCTAGCTGTAAGTACATAGCTTGGGTGTACCTTAGTTGGATATTCGTCGTGCTCGTCCATCTTCGTTAGCTTCCAAGGTGCTATCGGACGGGGATGGAAAGAGTTTCGATAGCCAGTGCCCTGATATTCAGTTTCTAACGAGCATAGTGTTTGGCTTTTGGCATCTTGCCAATTCCTGGATTGAATGAATTTGTTGGGTCGCAGCATTTGTAGTGGGAAGCAAGGTCTTCTTTGGCTTTGTACAAATGACCCACATTGTGCTCAGCGGGATATTCCGCTCCGCGGCTGTCAAAGATAGCTAGCATCGCAGCCTTTATTTCTTTCGGATCTTCACCCTTTTTGACTATATAGTCCTGGTGCATCACGTGGCACATAAAGTGACCATAGTAGAGCTTGGCGACCAATTTGTTTTCGATCTCTGGTGGCAACACTTCCAACCACTCCCGATCGTTCCTGCGCAGAGCAACATCTAAGGCGATAATGTCCTGAACTTCGGAGCCGTGGATCGCCATATATCGTACTGCGGCGCCCGCAGCGGCAAAACGATGCAAGCCAGCAATTTTACCTTCACGCGGAGAGCATTCGAAGAAATCGGCGTCTTTGCTTGCGACAAATTTTGGAAGATACGCGCGAGCTTCTTCGATTCCGCCGCACTTCATTTTCAAGATCAGATGGTGTTCGAATTTGTCCCGGAATTCTATCATTCGCTTTGGGAGGACTCGCGGTACGATTGCGGCAAACGCTTGCATAAAGCGATCGGTGAAGTTCTTTAAAAGTGGGATATTTTTCAACCGAGCATCTACCGCGCCTTTTAGTGCAAAGAATGACGGCAAACGGTCAGTTCCGAGTTTATCAATCATCCAAACGGTATCTTTGCCGTAACGCGTTGTAATATCAAACACCTCGCGCTGCATGTATTCAGCGCTTACTGGTAAGTCTTTGAACTCACTTAAAATATGACGGCGCAGCGAACCAAGATCATCAGCTGAATTGGTGCCGATATAAAAAACCTGTTCCGCTTCATTTTTGGCGAACGTGTCAAGCCGTACCGCAAATACAGCAAGTTTTCCGGCGCAGCCCGCACTCTCATAGAGCTTTGCTTTGTCCGCATTATATCGCGCTGGCGTATCTGCCTCTACGTCTCGGACAATCTGCGCATAGTCGCTGGCGGATGCTTTTTTGTTGCTGGTTCTAGGTGTGTGGTCGAAATTTCCGTTGTCGAGATTGGACAGAATTTCCTCAGGAGTGTCACCCAGGTCGATATCCAGATGATTTACCAAGGACAAGCGCCCATCTTTATCGATTTGCGCATAGAGTGAAAGCTCGGTGTATACTGGCCCGCGCTCTACCAAAGATCCACCGGAGTTGTTGCAGACCCCGCCAATAATAGAAGCTCCAATACATGATGACCCGATCACCGAATGGGGCTCTCGCCCTAGCGGTGCGAGAAGTTTCTCCAAAGCAAATAGTGTCGCTCCGGGAAAGCTGACGACCTGAGTGCCTTCGTTTAAAAGCTCGATCCGATCCATCCGCCGCGTGTTAATCAGAACAACATCCCGGTCATAGGAGCCTGACGGGGTCGACCCCTCTGTCAGGCCAGTGTTGGCGGCTTGCATAATGACGATCTTGTCCGCTTCTACGCATGCGACCAGCACTTTCCATTGTTCAAGCAAACTGCCTGGGCACACGACACAAAGAGCTTCGCCTCCTCCGGAACGAAACCCTGTACGAAATCGCTCGGTTGCGCGCTGGCCCACAAGCACGTTTCTACGGCCCACCGCCGCTCTGAGTCTGGAAAGAAGTTCTGTGTCAGTCATGGAGGAGCTTCCTACGCAGTCTTTGCTTTTTCTGGCTCAGCAAACCTGAGGTTACCACGACTTAGGTCAGCAATGCTGCGCGCGCCCATTAGTTTCATATCGCGTTCGATCTCGGCCTTCATCTGCCTGAGTGCGCGCTCCACGCCTGCCTGTCCCGCTGCTGCGAGAGGGAAGAGATAGTAGCGTCCAAGTCCCACAGCTTTCGCGCCGACCGACAAGGCCTTTAAGACATGCGTTCCCCGCTGTACTCCGCTGTCCATGATGACATCAAGTTTGTCGCCCACGGCATCCACAATTTCGGCCAGTTGATCGAAAGGTGTACGAGACCCGTCGAGCTGTCGTCCACCATGGTTGGACAAGATAATTCCGGTACAGCCAATCTCGACAGCGCGCTTTGCGTCCTCCACAGACATCACGCCCTTTAGACAAAATTGCCCGTCCCAATCACGCACCATCTGGGCCACATCGTCCCAATTCATCGCCGGGTCGAGCATCTCGGTGAAGTAGCGTCCAATTGAAAGCGCGCCCCCGCCCATGTCGACATGTTCGTCGAGTTGCGGCAGGCGGAACTTTTCGTGGGTCACATAGTTGATGCCCCATATTGGTTTGAGCCCGAATTGGACCATGCCGCCAAGGGTTAGGCGAAATGGGATCGAAAATCCGGTGCGAAGGTCGCGTTCGCGATTGCCGCCTGTAATACTATCTACTGTCAACATCATGACTTCGACACCCGCTTGTTTGGCGCGCTGCATCATGGCTGTGTTCAGGCCCCGGTCTTTATGAAAATAGAATTGATAGACCTGTGGATTGGAGTGGTTCTGGCGCAGTTCCTCAAGAGATACTGTACCCAAAGAAGACACTCCGAACATTGTGCCGTACATTTCAGCCGCTGCCGCCACAGCGCGCTCACCTTTGTGATGAAACAAACGCTGTAGCGCTGTCGGAGAACAATAGACCGGCATATCCAGCTTTTGCCCCATGACAGTGACAGACATGTCGACATCGTCTACGCCCCGGAGAACTGATGGAAGAAGATCGCATGCATTGAATGCAGCTGTGTTCTTGGCCATTGTCACTTCATCGTCAGCACCGCCATCGATATAGTTGAAGATCGGCCCTGGAAGCCTCCGCCGCGCAAGGCGGCGAAAGTCCGAATAATTATGACAGTCCTTCAGTCGCATCGCCTAGTTCCCATATGCCAGCGCGGGAAGCCAGGTGGTGAGTTCTGGGAAAACGAAGACAATGCCGAGACCCAGAAGCTGTAGAAGTACAAAGGGGATAACACCTTTGTAGATGTGGCCCAGCGTGACCTCGGGCGGACAAACACCTTTCAGGTAGAAAAGCGCGAAGCCAACCGGCGGCGTCAGGAAGGATGTCTGCAACGTAACCGCTACTAAGATAGCGAACCAAACCACCGATGGGTTGTCTACAACGCCGTAGCTTTCGACAGGAAGATTGAGATCCAGGATCACGGGAAGCATCAAAGGCATGATGATCAGCGTGATCTCGATCCAATCAAGTAGGAAACCAAGCAAGAAGATGATGAATAGGATAAAGCCCACAACCATGTAGGGATTTTCGAAAGATCCAAGCACCAGGTTCTCGATGATTTCGTCCCCACCAAACCGGCGCAAAACGAACGCAAAGAAGTTTGCCGCGATAAAAATACCCACAATGTAGCCAGAGGTATTCAAAGTCTGACGCATTACGTCTTTGAAAACCTTGAAGTTCAAGTTGCGAGAGATCAGAGCGAGTACGGTCGCGCCAGCTGCGCCCAATCCAGAAGCCTCTGTCGGAGTGGCTAGACCGAAGAAAATCGAACCCAAAACTAGCAGGATCAAAAGCAATGGTGGCACCACTGAAAGACCAACTTCCATCACGATTTTCATCGACACGGGCTCCCGATTTTCAGGAAGAGGCATCGCTTTGGGATCCACCAGCCCGTAGACGATTAAAAAGACAACATAGAGTCCGCCGAGGATCAGCCCTGGGAAAAGCGCGCCCACAAACAGGTCACCCAAAGAGATAGCCAGTTGGTCGGACATAATAACAAGCATGATGGATGGCGGGATCAGAATGCCAAGTGTTCCCGACGCGGCAATCGTTCCTGTGGCAATCGGTTTTGCATAGTCCTGACCCATCATTGCTGGCAATCCCATGACACCTAGCAGAACCACCGAGGCACCGATGACACCAGTTGAAGCAGCCAGGATAATACCGATGAGCATGACCGCCAGCGCCAACCCACCTTTGAGGGCACCGAACAGAACCTGCATGGACTTCATCATGCGTTGGGCAACACCGGACTGATCCAGCATCAAGCCCATAAAAATGAACATAGGAAGTGCAACAAGAACCGGGTTTTTAATGATGCCACCAAAGAAGCGGCCAGCATTTGCACCCATTTTTTGATAGGTGATGCCAGTACGATCAAACTCGATATACGTATTGATTGACTTGCGGAAAGGGTCGAGGAGGTACTCTCCTAGGACCGCGAACATGAGGGCTACGCCAACAAGCGCAAATGCGACAGGGACGCCCCGGAATAGCATCACGATGAAGACAATGAACATTGACAGAACCAACCATTGGTTCAGATCCATCAGCATACCCATGAGAGAAAGGATTTGCATTGTATCAGTCCTTCTGAGCAGAGCGGCTGCGCAAGAAGGCGACGAGCAGCAAAAGAAGCGTCAAGGCGAGTGCAATCATGACCGTGTAGTCAAACACAGGTTCTCGCGTAATGCGGCGCGGGTTCAGTTCTGAATTTGTCAGGCGATAGAACCACCAAAGCGAATAGTGAACCAAGCGTTGAACTACGAACCAAACAAATGGGAAAGCTCCAATAATCATTCCCAATAGGGTTGCTCTTCGAAGAACTTTCAGGTGACGCACCATCGCTGACCAAGAGGCCACAATGGCCGCCATGAACAGAATAGGTAGCGAAGACTTAAGCAGGTAGAGCATATGCAGCCCGTTCGGACTGTCGGACCCTTCTCCAGCTTTTATCGACGCGAAGGCATAGTGCAGAAGTATGTCGGTCATGAGGGCCAGAAACGGCAACAACAACCAACCGTGTGCTAGGACCTCAATTCTCGATTTTTTACGAGGCGAATAGCTTTGATGCAAAATATCCACGCGGACGTGGCTTTCGGTCGTGATGGCGTAACCAAAGCCGCACAGCATCGCAAAGCCGTACATCCACCACTGCGCGTCATCCAGCCAAGCCTGGTTATAACCGGCTTTACGAATGAACACTTGGGTTACGATACCAACCATCAAGAGAGGAAAGAGCCAGGCGACTACGTTGGAAAGGCCAACCATAAGTCGATCGCCCCAGAGGTGGTTTTCCCGGTTCTTTTCGCCCGGATCGGCGATCGACATCACCTCGTCAACATTTGGGATTTCAGCAGACATGGATTGCGTCCCCGTTTGGACATTGAATGGTGCTGGCGGCAAGGGAGGTGCGCCGCCAGCCGTCTTAACTGCTTCGCTTAGTTGCGGGGCAGATAGATTGCGGACCAGGTTTCATAGCCTGCGCGGTAATCCTGCAGGTCAGCCCAAACTTCTTGGAAAAAAGGATCATCCGCAGCCAATTCAGCAACGACCTCGTCCCATGCACCCTCAAAGGCATTCAGAATTTCATCTGGCCAACGCTTGATGGTCACACCGTTGTTTTCCACATTGTCGACCATTGCGGCGTAGTTGGTCGCCTCACCTTCGGCGTAGGTCATAGTGATGGTTGCCAAGCATGCGGTGCGGATCTGGTTCTGTGCAGTTTCTTCCAGTTCATCCCAACGATCGCGGTTGACCAACAGTTCAAACAGTGTTGCCGGCTGGTGCCAGCCTGGGAAGTAGTTGTACTTCGCGATTTTGTGGAAACCCAGTCGAGCATCGATCCGAGGCATCGAGAATTCGGTCGCGTCGATCGCGCCGCGCTCTAGAGCAGGGAAAATGTCGGAGGCACCCAGCAGCGACGTGGAAACGCCCAGTTTCTGCATTGCTTTTGCGCCCAGGCCGAAGAAACGCATGTTCAGACCTTCGAGGTCCGCAACAGTGTTAATCTCGTTTTTGAACCAACCAGAGGTTTCTGGTGCGATGATTCCGCAAGGCATTGCTACAACGTTGTAGCCATTGTCGTCATACATCTGCTGCCAGTACTTCGCACCGTCATCGTACAGTACCCAGCCGAGGAATTCGCCAGCTTCAGGGCCGAATGGCACAGCCGCAAACAAGGAAGCGGCATTGATTTTGCCTTGCCAATAGCCAGACGTTGCATAAGCGGCGTCAACAGAACCGTTTGATACCGCGTCGAGTGCTTCGAGAGTCGGAACCAGCTTGCCGGGATCGTAATGCTCGAACTCAACGTCGTTAGAGATAGAGTTGATGTTTTTCGTGAAGTCTACGGCGGCTGTTCCGAGGATCGGCAGGTTTTGACCAAAAGCGGAAGTCATCTCGAGAACTTCCTGAGACTGCACGGTTCCAGCCATCAATGCGATGCTGGCCGTTGCTGCGGCAACGATATTTTTCATGGTTACTCCTCCATTGCTTTTCTCGTCCGGCGAAAGCGTCTCGCTCGCCGCTCGATTGACTGGTAAATAAAGTTGACCAGATGAATAGGTCAACAACTTTATTTACCAATGGTCTAGTTGACGCTGCCTTTCATCGAAAATAACTCAGGCAAGTTTTTTCTAGAAATTTCTGCGTTTATTATTGTTTTAGTTCGACTTTTTAACGCTTGGCCTCCAGTGAAATTTCAAACATCTCACCAAATTTACTTGCCAAACCTATTGTAGAGGTTATTTAATTTTACCACCAAGATGGGTGAGATGATGGAACAACAGAACACGAACCAATCTCTTTTCGATCGGGTCGGTCACGAATCATTGGCGGACGCGGTCGTTAGGCAGGTTGAAGACCTGATAGCGTCTGGAATTCTCAAACAAGGCAAGCGATTGCCATCGGAACGAGAGCTTTCTGAAGCTTTGGGAGTGTCTCGGCCAAAGCTCAGGGAAGCCCTGCAAATTCTTGAAGATCGTGGTCTTGTTGTAACTCGCCATGGCGAGGGTACTTTCGTCTCTGCCCTGACGGGCCAAGCCATGTTGCCGGCCTTGATTTCCCTGTATGGTCGACATGAACCTGCGTTCATGGACTACCTGGAGTATCGCCGTGAACAGGAGGGGTTCGCTGCACGCCTCGCGGCAGATCGCGCGACCAGTGCGGACAAAGAGCGCATAACGGACATACTAGAGAAAATGGTCACGGCTTTTGAGGCGGGAGACAATGAGGCCTCTCGTCAAGCAGACTTCGCGTTGCACGCGGCGATCGTCGACGCCAGCCAAAACGCGACGCTCATTCACATGATGGCTTCGATTTTTGAGCTGACTCAACAAAGTGTTTTCTACAATCGCGATTTTCTGCGCACGATAGACGGCACTGGGCGGATCCTACTAGACCAACACCTTGAACTGGGTAACGCCGTTATAGAAGGTGAACCTGCACGCGCTAAAAGGGCAGCCAAGGAACATATCGATTTCGTAGAAAAGTCTTTCAGAGTAGGACTTGAGCGCCAACGCCGCGAGGTGATGTCCAACAAACGGAGGCTGTTGTCCTCTTGAGCATCACAAGCTGAGAGGTTGGTATATCTGTCGTTTTTCTAATAAGCGAAGCCGAGCAACTAAAGCTAATTTCTGGGTTGGCGCACCGCAGTGCAGCGTCTGCATGTTTGAGTAAATTGCGGCCATGGGCCGAAAAACCGAGCAAAACCAAGCATCTGAATAAAGAGAACTCTTAGAGGAGATATTCAGATGTTCAGCTCTTTCACGCTTTGGTGCGTGTTGGGGGTCAGCTTGAGGCTGGCCCTTTTTCTTTTCCTACGATGGGGATAGGACGTAAGGCCACTCATCCCCAACGGTCTGTCCTACTGCATCGTCCTGCTGGCGATGATGCCTGCGTGGATGCAGCCAATACCGCTCCCGGTACCGATGTCTCTGGCACTCGGCTTCGTCCTCCCGGACCTCTTGCTGGCGAGATCCTAACATGGACCTCCATCTTGGAGACCATGTAGTCATCAGGGCTTTCGACGACATCCCAGAACACCTCTTCCTCGTGGATGAGGTCTACGACGACTGCGTCGGTGGCTACTCTTTAACTGGCCCGCTCGAAGGTGAGTACGGCGAGCCAGACTTCGACATGATCTTGCGAAAGATCACTTCCCGCATTTTTAAACCGAAAGGAACCTGACAGATGTCAGCACAGATCCGCTATGCCTATCTGAAAGGTCAGACTTGGCTCTACCGCCGCAACTCCCCCAAGGATGTTGCTGAGCCCTAATAAAATAGCGTGTCAAAGCGGGCTCATAGATTGAATTCTTGTACAACTCCCTCGTCTTACCGCAGCCTTTCAAGTGCTGCAGTGAACCCGACAAGAGAAAACTCCACGGTAATTTCTTGATTTGCGAGGTTTTGAAAGCTGGCGACAGCCACTGACCCGGCGCGCAGCGACGCACCCAGAGTTTCACTCAGGGGTTTACTTGCAAAACACCCATCTGATTCACAAGTCGTCAATGGGATGTCCTGTGCGCTCAGTTCGTCAATTTTCAGAAAAACGCCCTGTTGGATCGAAACACCAAGAGGAAGATTCAGGATAAGGTTGGGGGGTTGCTTGCCGTCAGAAACGACTCTCATACTCGCAAACTGTTGACCCGTCTCTTGCAGCGTGATCGTTTGCTCCATGATGCAAATTGCAGGCGCATTGCGTGCTTCGCTGGTGCAAAATGTCCGCCAAGCACTTTCCTCTTGGGCGGCAAGCCCGTTTCCAAAGGTAAAGGAAAAGATCGCCGACAAGGCAAACACTACTCGAATCATTTTATTCTCCACTCAAAAATCCAGCGAAAACTTTAGGCCTGCGCGGACGTCTCTCGTACGTTCACCCAAGCGCGAGCTTGCATCAAGCCTTAACGCGCCGCCATCGCTCCCCAAGAGGTCCAAACCAATGGCGACTTTGGCCAGGGTTTTGTCTTCTCCCGATCCCGTTTGTAGCCCGGCACCTGCGGCTTGGGAGCCAGCAAAACGGGCGCTGAGAGTCGCTTCTTCGCCGAGGATGCGGTGCTGAAGGCCCAACTCACCGTGAATTCGGATCACTGTTTCACCGCCCGGCAATTGGAATTCACGCCCAGCGCCCAATCCCAGCTCCAGGTCAGCTCGCCAGTCTGTGCGACCGTCGATCGTCATGTTGGCAGCACCTGCGCCGGTTTCCGAAAACCCCTTCTGCTGCATCCCTGTAACAGATACTTCGGCTAATGGTTTAAAGAAGCTTGCTCCGCGCTCGTAAACTTGGGCGTATTTAAGAGCCGTTGATACAAAACGGAGTGGTTGCTGACTGAAGGCTGTCGATGTCACGCCACCGACTGTCACGGATCGCTGCGCATTAAAGTCTGCAGCACCAAGAATGAAGCTGCCGCTGAGCACTCGGTTTTCTTGCTGACGCTTAAGGACTGCGCCAAGCTGATACACTTCGCCCGAGCTTTGATAGGCGGTACCTGACGTCACGCCCGCGCTGCCGATCGAGCCGCCAATGCCCCAGAAGTCCCCTGTATCTGCTCGGCGCTGCACCCCAAAGGTCGTCTGCAACACGCGAGTGTGCGATGCCGCACGTGTTCCGTCCTGCGATACATCAAAATCGCGTTGAGTGCGGGCCATCCAGTTGCAATTGCCTTCAGCAATAAATCGATTGGGACCTGTTTTCTGGGCACAGCTACGCAGTGAATTTGCGAAATCAGAAACGGTCAATGTGCTCGTGGAAATACCTGTTGATATTGGCTGAGGATCCAAGGACGCATAGCTGTCCTGCAACACCTGAACTGTTGATCCAGGTTGGGTCAAAGTCGCGATGATCGTCTCCAGACCACTGCCGCCCCCATTCGCCTGAGCCTGATTTAAATAGCGACCAAACGCAAGAGCTGCACCGGTTAAACCGGTTGGTGCATAGTTAATCTCATAGTCAAGATTGATCGTATTGGATCCGCGAGACAGACTGAAAGCTGCCACTGCAGAGTTAGGTGCGTTGAGTGTGGGCATAAACCCCTGAGTCACACCTTGTGCAGCATCTAGAACTGCAACGGAATGGATGCCCGGCGCAGCCTGTTGAGCGTTCAACACAGAGACTTGAAGCTCTCCTTCGACCACTGCGCGTCCTGAGATGTCCAATACATCTGTGTCCGCTTGTTGCGTAGAATGCGGGATATGGCGCAACTCGATGAGCAGCTTACCATCCTGAGAATAACTGCCATTTAGTGCTGTCGTCAGGATATTGTTGCTACCGCCGACGCTGACAGTTCCCAAGTTGCGAACAGAGGCATTCGTGTTGCCTGCGTTCAATACAGCCCCAGAGTTCAAGGTGCCCGTCACATTGTTTCGTATTTGGTTGGTGCCAGCGCCCAAGTCGATGTTTCCGCTTATAACGCCATTGTTCAGAACAGTCTCATTTTGATCTCCGCTTAAGATGGCGAGTTCCGAGACACCACCCGCATTGGATACATTTGCCATGTTAATGACTTGGTTGTTCCGGCCATTCAAAATAGAGATCGCGGCCCCGCCTTTTCCGCCTATGACACTGGTTCCCATTGTCCAGTTGTAGACGTCGACATCACCCGTTGGAGTCTGGCCATCGCTTTGCGCCAGAATACCAATGCTGTTGTTACCGCTGGCTGTCACGCTGCCATAGTTGTTCACAATCACGCGCCCGCCGTCGCCCTGGCCACCCGCTGTGCCAGAAAAATTGAACACGCTGTCGCTGGTCACGGTAGCAGTGACAAATCCACCACCTCCGCCGATGGACTGGGCAATAATGCCATGCGCAGCTTTTCCAGAGGTGGAGATACTCCCGCGATTGAGGACGTCGACAGCGTGGCCGTCCGATCCGGTGGCACCAGATCCTGATATCGCGACTATCCCGTCGGCTCCGCCGCTCGTTCCGCCACCGCCACCCAGTGATTGCGCCAAAACGCCATGAGAGCCAGCACCGGCCGTGGAAATGTCACCCAGTGTTTCCACGTCGACTTTGCCACCCTTGCCCGAAGTTGTGGCCTTGCCACCAAAAGACAAAGCACCGGTTGCGAGGCCTGTCGCTCCGCCACCGCCTCCCACCGATTGGGCCAGAATACCAAGACTTTTGTCGGCGAAAGTTGTAATGTTGGCCCCTGCTTGATGGGTGACTTTTACTTTTCCACCATCGCCGGAAACGCCATCACCGCCGCCCACGGCCAAAAGGCTGAGTGTATTTCCTCCGATACCACCGCCGCCGCCGATCGACTGCGCAATAATTCCGTAGCTATGCGCTCCACGGACAAATATATCGCCCGAGTTGGTCACACCCACTTCACCACCAGAGCCTCCAGCACCTCCAGTGCCGCCGACGGACAACAGACCAGGCAGCACGATGGCCTGGGTTTCAGACGGCAAAACAGCGGTGGCCCCAGCTTGGCCGCCCCGACCGCCACCCCCGCCAATGCTTTGCGCTTCGATACCGCTTGAACGCTCTCCAGCCACATCGATTGCACCGGTGTTTGACACAGTGACCTTGCCGCCATTTCCCTGCGCGCCACCGGTGCCGCCGAAACTGAATGTCGCAGAGGCACGTCCGCCTGCAGAACCACCACCGCCACCAACAGATTGCGCGACGATGCCCGTCGCATCGTTTCCTAGTGTTTGAATGCTTCCATCATTGCTGACAGCAACAACCCCTCCATCACCGCTTGGCCCACCACTTCCTGCTATGGCAACTTGTAAATAACTGACCGCAAATACTTTTGGATTCAGATTGGGTCTATCGTGACCTCCGCCAATAAAGCGCCCGGCCTGGCCGCCTCCGCCGATGCCACCACCGCCACCAACAGATTGCGCGAAGGCTCCGTGGCCGCCATTTCCCGTTGTGGAGATAACCGAACCGGTTTCTAGGGTTACAGTGACTGCACCGCCGTTGCCGGCAGAGCCGCCTTCACCACCAACTGAAAAGGTTCCAGTGCGCCCTGAATTAGCAAGGCCCCCAACACCGCCACCGCCGCCGATGGATTGGGCCAGCACACCCATCCCATCGTCCCCGGAAACGCTAAGTGTTGCAGAGTTGTTTACAGCGACAGTGCCACCGTTGCCTGTTGCGCCGCCTTTCCCGCCGATACTTACTGCATGATTGGCAAGCTCGCCTTGTTTGGACGTGTAGGATATTATAGCGTTCGTTGGCAACACGGCCTCCGTAGGCAAACGAGTAGGAATACCGACTTTTGCGCTGCCAGCCGAGCCTCCACCTGCTCCAATCGACTGCGCCTGGATCGCATGGGCTGCAGGACCCGTTGTAAAAATCATTCCGTCGTTGTTTACGTCCACATCACCGCCATGGTTGCCAGATCCGCCTGTACCTCCAATGAGCAATTGAAGATTGATGTTACTGTCTTTGAAGTTGGTAGGCGCTTTGCACGCAAAGTTTAGGTTCACGCGGCAACCTTTAGGTCTGCCTTGAATCAATGAAAGCGAACCTGCTCTTGCGCCGGCTCCTCCTCCACCGCCAACGGAAACTGCCCGGATACCCTGAGCATCCGCGCCTGCGGTTCTGATAGTGGCTCGGTTTACGACATTGACAGCACCACCAACTTGCCCCGAACCGCCACTGCCGCCAATCGTAACGCCCGCATTAATTGTCTTACCTTCGCGGCCGCCAACCAAGCCAAGCAAGCCAGTCATTGCACTTCCCCCGTCTCCTCCTCCTCCACCGATGGACTGTGCATAGATGCCAATGGCCGCTTCGCTGAGTGTGGTCAGGTTCCCGTCATTCGTTACGTTTACCACTCCTCCGTTGGATCCATTTCCGCCCGAGCCCCCAACCGTTGTGGATAGATTGATGTTCTTTCCTGCACCTATACCAGTTGCACCACCGGCGAGTGCCCCAGCAGATCCGCCGGTGCCGCCACCGCCACCTATGGACTGCGCGAAAATCGCAAAAGAACTCTCGCCTTCGGTCCGAATGGACCCTGTATTTGCGATGGTGACAACGCCGCCGTTTGAGCCCGATCCCCCTGAACCACCAATCGTGGTCGCCGCGTTTTTGGCATTAATTCCACCAAGTGCGCCACTCAGAGCAAGGGCTCCGTTGCCGCCTCCACCGCCGATGGACTGCGCCAAAATCCCCCACGATGTCCCTCCGGTCGTCAGAATAGACCCATTTTGATTGATGGTGACGTCACCGCCATGGTTCCCAGCCCCACCAGTGCCGCCGATAGACACGGCGATCTGGGCAGAATTCGCACCTAGACCCGTTGAAACACCAGCGCCAAAGCCGCCCATGCCTCCACCCCCACCGACGGATTGGGCTTGGACTGCAGTAGCGTAGTTCCCCCGCGTTTCCATCGCGCCACCTGTCGTGATCGTGACAACACCCCCGGTGGCACCCGTGCCACCAGTCCCACCTATGGCAACAGTTGCAGACGCAGAATTCATTGCTTTGCCGGCACTGCCGAAACTTACTGCAAATCCGCCATAGCCGCCGCCGCCGCCAGTGGATTGCGCCAGAATTCCATTCGCGCCGTCGCCGGTGGTCAAAATGCGATCCTTAGTATCGATGGTGACCTGTCCGCCAGCACCGCCGTTGCCGCCTGTTCCACCGACGGAGACCGCTGCCGCAAACCGATTTGTGGGACTTCCGATTGAAAGTGCGACAGAGGACGCGATCGCGAAGCCGCCCATACCACCTCCGCCACCGATCGAATGAGCGTGTATGCCAATCGCGTCAGTCCCCGATGTTTGGATCGTTGCCCCGGCTCCGGAAGGAGCAGCCAGATGGTGACTTTTGACCGTAACCGCTCCACCGTTGCTTCCGCTACCGCCGGTGCCTCCAATGGACGTGGAAACTCCGGCTGCGCCAGTAACGGTCAAGGCCTGACCGATCGCAAAACCGCCATTGCCTCCCCCTCCGCCGATGGATTGGGCAAGCAGAGCCGTGGACCGGTTTCCGCTTGTAAATATACTTCCGGTGTTTTCCACGACAACAGCGCCGCCATGGTCTCCGCCACCACCTAAACCGCCGATATTCACGGCAAGTGCACCAGCGCCGTCCAATGTCGCACCGGCACCGATGGCAAAGCCCGCGGTGCCCCCTGCGCCGCCTACAGATTGCGCTTCGATACCAAATGAGCTGTCTTTAGTGGTCACGAGAGCCGCTTTGTTGATGACGGTGACGTTGCCACCATGTTTTCCAGCGCCACCGCTTCCGCCGACGTTGACCGACGTGGCCGCAGTCCGAGACAAGGCGACGCCGATCCCAAAGCCTCCTATTCCTCCGCCGCCGCCAACGGATTGTGCCAGAATAGCCTTGGAGTTTTCGCCATTTGTGGTAATTGCCCCCTCGTTCGTGACCGTCAACGAGCCACCGCTCCCTGCTGCGCCACCGTTTGCACCAACGTTGACGTTGCCAGCAAAGGTCTGCGCGGCTGCGCCGCTAATCGTGTATCCGGCGTTGCCGCCACCACCGCCGATGGACTGTGCCAGAATACCCAATGAGCGACTCTCTTTGGTTTGGATATTGGCCCAATTGGTGACAGACACAGTCCCACCGTTTCCGCCCGCCCCGCCGGCTTGACCAACCGCGACGGAAGCGCTTGCCTGACCGGCTCCGGCCAGGGCCAAAGCGAAGGATCCATTCCCACCGCCACCGCCAATGGACTGCGCAACAATGCCGGATGCGTCCTCGCCCTCAGTTACAATCGTGCCGCCCATTCGAGCATCAACGGATCCGCCATGCCCCCCTCTACCACCGGATCCGCCAACCGCGACAGCTGCAGAGGCCGTCACGGCCAGGCTAAAGCTGCCTGCAAATCCGCCATTACCACCGCCGCCCCCAATGGACTGCGCCAAAACGCCTGTCGAGGCACGCCCTTTTGTCAAAAGATCGCTGTTCAAATTGTTCGCGGCCATATCCTCGTTAATTCGAACAGTTCCGCCGTGTCCTCCGGCTCCACCTGAGCCACCAATTGCCACGCTCGCAGCGCCGGGACCCACTGCGACTCCTACACCGACTCCACCGTCACCGCCGCCGCCACCAATGGACTGCGCGACGATCGCGGCTGATGATGCGCCGCGTGTTTCAATCTTTCCTGTGTTGAAGACACCCGCAAATCCTCCGTTCCCGGCCGCATTGCCCGAGCCACCGACACTAACAAGACCCACGGAAATGCCGCCATTGCCGCCGCCACCGCCAATCGATTGTGCTTTTATTCCACTGGCGCTGTTACCTCTCGTCAGAATGCTACCGTCGTTTCTAAGAACGACAGTGCTCCCGTTGCCACCCGCGTCTCCGCTGCCACCAATTGCAACAAGTCCAACTGAGACACCGGCATCCCCGCCGGCACCCCCCGTGGATTGCCCAAGAATACCCGTAGCCCCTTCGCCGCTTGTCGTGATGGACCCACCAAGCGTATTGGTGACCCGCACATTGTTGGCTGAACCGCCGTTGCTACCGGTTCCTCCCAGCGCCGTGATTGATACAGAAGATCCGCCAGCACCGCCGCCGCCTCCGAGTGATTGCGCGAGAATTCCCGAAGCGGCGCGCCCATGCGTTGTCAAAGTTCCGGAGTTTGTGACGTTTACATCGCCACCGTCTCCGGCATTGCCAGCGTTGCCTCCTTGTGAAAACAGCAGGCCGAAAGCAATTCCCCCGCCTGATCCCGCGCCTCCGAAGGACTGTGCCAGGATGCCGCGCCCCGCCTCACCGGTTGTGGTGATCGAGGAAACGTTGTTTACGGTGACCGTGCCGCCCCCTGCGGCGGCGCCCCCTGAACCTCCGACGCTGCCTAGCCCACCAGATGACCCGCCGCTACCACCGCTGCCGCCGACCGAAGTTGCAAAGACACCGACCGAGTCAGTACCGCTCGTCCTTAAAGCGTCCGACCGAAAGATTGAATCATTTGGGATTCCCTTGAGGCTTGATTTGTGATTCCTCTTGTTTGGGAGGATGGATCATGCCAGCACCATTGCCGGATGCGCTTCGGGCGCGGTTTCAGA
>NZ_JBBGAZ010000007.1:0-189807 GCF_037478305.1 Cognatishimia coralii | reverse complement strand
ATCAACGGCGGCCTGAGCCTCGGCGCGGCTTTCCACATAGGGCACCATGATGGTCTGCGCGCCCAAATCGAGAACGCGCTTGATGAGCACGGTGTCATTGCCGGCAACCCGCACGGCTGCCGAGGTCAGAGGATAGGCCGCGAGCGCTTGCAAGGCCGGCAGAGCGGCTGTGGCCTCAATCGGGCTGTGCTCGCAGTCGATCATGACCCAGTCATAACCCGCGTTGCCCAGCATCTCTGTGACACCGCTTTCGCCGATAGAGTTCCAGATGCCAAACTGATGCGTCCCGGCCTTCAGTCCCGCTTTGAAAAGGTTCTTTGGGTTCTTCATGACGCCTCCTCAACTCTCATGGCGGCCAGGGTATGTTCCAGACCGCGCAGAATATGGCGTTTCAGCACAGTCGCGGCCTCAGCATCATCGCGCAAGGAGGGTATCAAGAATATGGACCTTGCGACGCAAGACATCTTTAGCACAAAGGCGATCCTCTAGGATCGCGCGCTTCAGAGACTTGAGATCACGGCAAAACGCACCTTTGGATCTATGCACTAGCCTTCCAGCGCGGATCAGTCGCGTGCTATTGAGATGCGGTTCTCTACTTTTTGCCAACGAGTTTATCGGCATGTGCCGCCGCCCAATCGTGCATTGCCCGTAGCAGCGGGATCAGGCTTTGACCCAGCGGTGTCAAACTATACTCCACATGTGGCGGGATCGTCTTGAAGTCTTTGCGCGAGACAATCCCGGCCTCTTGCAACTCATTTAGCTGTCGCGTCAGCGTGCGATGCGTGATGTTGCCAAGATTGCGCTGAAGTTGGTTAAATCGGGACGTTTCTTGCGCCAACCAATAGATCACGAGCAATTTCCACTTGCCCGAGATTGCTTCAATCAGCGGTTCGACGAGGCAATTCTCGTCGGGTTCGAGCTGTGCCATTACAGTATCCTCAATGATCGTACTTGTCGTTTTGATCTTGCATTTCTAAGTAAGCTTCAGACACAGGAAACACAATGAGGATCGTAATGCCGTCTGCCGAGCCACGCCCCACTTCTCGGCAAAAGGTGACTCTTTGCCGCCAAAGGCAATTAGGTCACAAGACACATGAAAGGTAAGGCGCACTTCATCCCCAAATACCGCAAAGCATTTCGGCGATAGAGACAACACCCTAAGGAAAAGTCCGATGACAGGCATTGATCTTCCTAAATACCCGACACGTCACGGCTATATGACCGAGCGCATTCAAGAGGCCTATATCAAGTCGGCCGTCGAGAAAGAACTGCTGCCTGCCGAAGCGCATCGCATGCCCGAAGTCGTGTCCTTGACAGCACCGAGCGACACATCCAAGCCCATCCATTTCTGGCAGCTATACTCCATTCTGGGTCAGGAGCCGATTGTTGGCATCGTGAGCCGTTTCTATGAGCGTGTCTTCGCAGATGAACCCTGGTTCGTCTCCGTTTTTGAACGGGTCGGAGGCCTGAAGCACCACATCGTGACTCAGGCATCTATGTGGATCGACGTCATGGGGGGGGGCCCTTACTATCACGGTGGCGAATATCGCCTGAGCTTTCACCATACACACAACGCTATGGCCCTCATGAACGACAAAGGGGCCGAGCGCTGGGTGACGCTCATGCGTCAGACGTTGGAGGATTCTGCGGATTTGATGACGGACGATCCGCGCGTACGTCAAAGCATCAACACGTTTCTTGCGTTTTTTATGACCAAATATGCCGACGAATTCGCGTTTGAGGATCGCCATATCTTTGGCGAAACCAATCCCCCACTGAAACGCCGCATCAACTTGATGAGAATGACCACTGAAGCCATTGAAAGCCTGAGCCAGCAAGAGCTGAGCGATGCCCTTGCAGAGCGCGGTGTGGATGTTTCGCAATATCAGGACAAACGCGCACTGGTCGAAAAAGCGCTGATGTTGTGATGCATGGCGAAGGGGAAAGTGGCGGAGGAGGTGTCCGTCAAAACGGATCGCCACACTTCATTTTTTTTTAATTTATTTCAGAAATTTACGGGGAATTTCTCGTCCCACGAAAATGTGGTTCATGCGGAATTTCATGCGGGATTTCGCGAACACGAGTAAGCAACATTCCCGCAACTCGGATTGCCGAAAATCATTGCGAAGTTCTGTTCGAACCAAAATCGATAAGTTGAACTTCCCCAGCCTCATTCGAGCGCAGTCAGCCAACCAAATTTAAGATCCCGCCAACTGGTAACAAGCCCACGAGGCAAGACGAAGGCTATTTCTGACTCTCAATATTTCTTTCGCAGCCCCTACCCGATTCAACCGGATGTTTTCTAGATCGAACCCGAAGCTGTTTCCTTGACGCAGCGGCTCAAAATTATCATATTCGAATTTAATAATTCGTATGAGGTCTGCCATGAATTTCTCACGTAGACGGGTTCTAAACCACGCTCTAGCTGCTCCTTTCGCCTGTGCATTACCCCGATTTGCCAAATCAGAAATCGCTTTAGGAAGCGCATCTCTTACTACGGTGAGCGACGGAAGCCTGATACTCCCTGGAAGCTTCATATTTGAACCGATGCCGCAAGATCAGTTGGACGATGTCCTTTCGGAGTTTGGCGTTTCGAAAGACCGCCTGACACCCGAATGCAATCTGGCGCTTTATCGAGATGGAGAAAACACCGTATTATTTGACGTGGGTTCGGGGCCAGATTTCATGCCAAGCGCAGGCACGATCGTGGACAGCCTGGATGCGCTTGGATTGGCTCCGGAAGACATCACCCATGTGGTTTTCACGCATGCGCACCCGGATCACATTTGGGGGCTTCTTGACGAGTTCGATGACCCACTGTTCTACGACGCAACTTACATGATGGGTCGACAAGAGTGGGATTATTGGTGGAATCCCGAGACCGTCTCAACCATCGGTGAGGCCCGCGCGGCTTTCGCGGTTGGCGCTAAGCGACGGATGGAGGCGATTGAAGATTCTGTTGTCCTATTTGACGACGGATCGGAGATTCTTCCGGGGATCGCCGCAGTTTCCTCGCCCGGGCATACTCCGGGGCATATGGGATTTGAAATTCGAAACGGGTCCAACGCAGCGCTTGTTGTTGGTGATGCAATCGGCAACCATCATGTCGCGTTTCAACGTCCCTCCTGGGAAAGCGGATCAGATCAGGACGCAGCGCTGGCCGTCAAAACGCGGCAGATGCTTTTTGATCGGCTGACCTCAGAAGACCTTACGCTGATTGGGTTCCATTTGCCCGACGGTGGCATGGGCAAAGTCGAGCCGTATCGCGATGGTTATCGGTTTATTGGGATCTGATGATGCGCTATGTCCTTCCTTTCATTTTTTTCGCGTCACCACTTCTGGCCAGCGAAGATATTTCGGATCAGTACCCTGCATCTGCGCTTTATTCCAAACCCATCGAAGTCATCCCTCATATTTGGTCTGCAATCGGTGCGACAGCTCCACCGACTTATGAAAACACGGGGCATAACAACAACCTAAGCTTCATTGTCACCGGTGACGGCGTCATTGTTGTTAACGGCGGCGCAGCCTATGTGTTGGCGCAAGCGCTGCATCAAGAGATCAAAGCAATCACGGATCAGCCGGTCAAATTGGTGATCAATGAAAATGGCCAAGGGCATGCCATGTTGGGCAACTCCTATTGGTCTGAGCTTGGCGTCCCTATTCTCGCCCATGTCGATGCAGCGCATGAAATTGCCGAGCGCGGTCCGTTCATTCTCGAGAATATGAAACGCTACAATCGTGACAAATCGGAAGGCACGTTCATCGCGGCCCCGACCATTACCTTTGAAGATAAGTATTCAATTGAAATGGGGTCTTACACGATAGAGGTGCTTCATCTCGGTCCAGCACATGGCCCCGGGGATATTCAGGTCTGGTTGCCGGAACAAAGCCTTGTTATCGCCGGTGACATGGCCTTTCACCAGCGTATGCTTCCGATCTTTGAAGACACGATTGTCTATGACTGGATCGAAACCTGGGAAACCGGGTTTGAAGCGTTGAATGCTACATATGTGATACCGGGACATGGCACGCCAACGAATATGGACCAGGTCCGTCGCTATACGCGTGACTACCTGGTGTATCTTCGCGAGAAAATTGGTGAGCACCTAGACAATGGTGGCGATCTCGCTGAAGCCTACTACGTTGATCAGAGCCCCTATAGACACCTCGATACGTTCGAGGAACTGGCGACCAGAAACGCCGGTCGCGTGTATGAGCAGATGGAGTTCGAGTGAGCAAGTCAGTCGCGAAACCAAGCTATTCCTTTAGGCACATGCACTTTATGTGGTTCAGCGCGGTTCTTTTGGTGGTGATCCTGAAAGCTGGCCAGTTGCTTGCCGAAGCTCCGATCATGAGTGCCGAGCAAGCTTTGGAAAGCGTAGCATCAGGAGACATCGTGTTGATCGACATTCGCTCGGAGCAGGAATGGAAAGAAAGCGGGCTGGCTGCGGGCGCGTGGCCCATTTCAATGCACCGCCCTGATTTCGCAACGCAACTCCAGACGCTGTTGGCTCAATACGCCCCTGAAAAGATCGCACTCATCTGCGCAACGGGCGGACGCTCATCCTATATCGCAGAGGTGCTGGAGCGTAACGGCATCACAGGCATCGTGGACGTATCTGAAGGCATGTTCGGCAATCAGCGCGGCACAGGGTGGATTGAAAAGGGCCTTCCCCTGGTTGATCTAAAAGACGCAGCGGATGCCTATGACGCCGCACGCGACACTTGGGCGGCTACGAACTAAGGTCTTCAAATCCACCTGCGTGTTTGCACCAAATAGGCCTCGGCTTCGCCTCCAAAGGTTTCCTTGAGTAGCTCTTCTTCAATCGCGGCAAAACGTGCATCCAACACGCGCCACAGTGCAAGCGTGACGAATAGACCAAATACGGAGCCCGCGCCCAATGCAGAGGCCGCTGTGAGCATCACAAGCGCAAGATAGATTGGGTTCCGAGACACCTTGTATGGCCCTTCAACAATAAGGGCCTTGGGCGTGTGATGCGGCTCGATTGGTGTTTTCTTTCGCCAAAACAAAATGGCCGACCACATGATCAATGCGAGCGCTGCCGCAAAAATCACACGCGAAAGGAATTCCAAAATGGCGATCTCAGCGTGCAGCCCAGGTGCGACCCAACGAAACGCATGAATGAGAGCAATACTCGCGACCCACCAGATCGGTGGAATATCCGGAAACCCTTTCACTATTGCGCTGCCATAGGCGCGCGTGCGAGCTCACATTGCGTCCAGAGGTCCTCAAGCGCGGACACCAGCCTTTCCACATCCTCAATGCTGTGAACAGGGGATGGCGTGATCCTAAGGCGTTCAGTGCCTTTTGGGACGGTCGGATAGTTTATGGGCTGGATATAGATGCCGTACCTCTTAAGCAGCGTGTCCGAGATAAACTTACATTTTCCCGGATCACCGACAACCACGGGGATGATGTGACTTGGATTGTCGATATGCGGCAGTCCGATCGCATCCAGCCGCGCGCGCACTTCGGCCACGCGAGCCTGATGGGTCTCTCGCTCTGTGCGACTGTTCTTTAGGTGTTTGACAGAGGCCGCCGCCCCTGCCGCAACCGAGGGCGGTAGGGCGGTTGTAAAAATGAACCCGCTGGAAAACGATCTAATAAAGTCGCAGAGCTTAGACGAAGCGGCAATATATCCCCCCACGACACCAAAAGCCTTACCCAACGTGCCCTCGATAACTGTGATCCGATCCATCAAACCACGCTCTTCTGCGATCCCACCACCCCGATGACCATAGAGCCCGACAGCATGAACCTCATCCAGATATGTCATCGCCCCATATTTATCCGCCAGATCACAGATTTCCTTGATTGGCGCGATATCACCATCCATGGAATAGACGCTTTCAAAGGCGATGAGCTTTGGTTGCTCTTTTGGGAGCGCCCGCAACTTCGCCTCTAAGTCGGCAACATCATTGTGTTTCCAGATCACTTTCTGGGCGCGCGAATGACGGATGCCTTCGATCATTGAGGCATGGTTTAGCGCGTCCGATAGCACAACGCAGTTTGGTATCTTTGAGGCCAAAGTTCCCAAAGCCGCCCAATTGGAAACATAGCCCGACGTAAACAGCAAAGCGGCCTCTTTGCCATGCAGGTCTGCGAGCTCTTTCTCCAAGAGTACATGCGCATGCGTGGTGCCCGAAATGTTGCGGGTGCCCCCTGCCCCGGCTCCGGTTCGATCTAGTGCGTCATGCATCGCGGCAAGCACCGCAGGATGCTGCCCCATTCCCAGATAGTCGTTTGAGCACCAAATCGTCACCTCGCCCGGACCATTGTGACACGTGGCATTTGGAAATGCGCCGCGGTGGCGCTCTAACTCTGCAAACTCGCGATAGTTGCCGTCGTTCTTTAGCGATTGCAGTTGCTGTTCGAAAAAGGCTTCAAAATCCATCAGAACGCACTCGCTTCTGTCACAATATCCTGCAGCAGCGCTTGGATTTTTTGCATAGGCCCCTCGGGATAGGTCCGGTGTCCAATGGAGACGTCGCCGTTTTTCTCGGTGACGAAAATTCCGTATGGACAGAATTGGATATTGTTGGGATCTGCCTCCATCACCTCTCGGGACAGGACAGCAGAACAGAAAAGAAAGATGTCGGCCGCGTCAAAGATTGCGGCATCGCTCCCAACATCTGCTCCGGTTCGGTTCAGCATGTCTCCGACGTGACTGACGTAATCAATCACAAGCCCTCGATCCACGATCGCGCTTTCAACGGCAAAAGTCGCGTCTTCGAAACTCCCGTCGTACGGAACGAGCACAGGCGCCTCAGAAATTGCCGGCGTGGCGAGCAACAACAGGGGCAGCACAATGTTGCGCATGGCGAACCTCAACAATTTGGAAAACCCGGGCCACAACAGGCCCGGGTTTTATAGTTCTAGCCAAACATGTCGGCTGTGATACCGGAATACCAGCCTTCGGATTCTTCGTAAGTCGCTTTACGAACATCCGCGGATTCACCTGTCTGAGAGATGAACCCGTCAACCTTGGCGATCTTCTCAGCCGTCGCTTCATAGGTCGCGCCCACTTTGACACCGTCATTGGTGTCAATCAGCGACCAGCACGTGTTGGAGAACTTGGCCGGGAACACTTTCGACCCTGTCAGCGCACCGCGTACCGCGTTTGCACAGACTTTCGCCTGAGAGTTCGCAGAGAAGCCAGACTTCGGCATATCGCCTTGTTGAGAGGCATCGCCCAGGACGTAAACGTCAGGATCAGCTTTGGTGGACATGTCTACCGCGTTGACCGGAGCCCAGTTGCCGTCGGTTACGCCCGCGATATCCGCGATTTTGCCCGCTTTCATGGCAGGGATCACGTTACAAACGTCCACTTTGTTGACGTCACCGTCGATGGACAGAGTCATCGCATCGGCATCAACAGCAACATTGCCGCCACCGAAGTCTTCGCCGACCCATTCGATCATTCCATCATAGTGGTTTGACCAACCTTCTTGGAACAGTCCCATCTTAGAGAACTTTGGCTTCGGATCGGCAATCAGGATCTTGGCCGTAGGGTTATTGTTCTTAAGGTAGTGGGCAACCATCGAAATCCGCTCGTATGGCCCGGGAGGGCAACGATACGGGTTTGGAGGCGCAACCATTGCAAAGGTGCCGCCTTGTGGCATTGCCATCAGTTGAGCTTTCAAAAGCTCAGTCTGGGACCCTGCTTTGTAAGCATGCGGCATTGCGTTTTGCGAGGTGATGTCCCAACCAGGAACCGACATATCGACGAAATCGATACCGGGGCTCAGGATCAACTTGTCGTACTTCAACGTTGAGCCGCCAGCCAGAGTCACTGTCTTGGTGTCACGATCAACGCCAATTGCCCAGTCGTGAACAACATTCACGCCATTCGCTGCGAGCCCACCATAGGTGTGGCCCAGATCGTCCATCTCTTTAAACCCACCAAGATAGAGGTTTGAGAAGAAGCACGTGTAATATTTGCGGGTTGGTTCAACCAAGGTGACGTCGATTTCACCTTTGCTGTCCTTGGCAATGTAACGCGCAGCGGTCGCACCGCCGGCACCACCACCGATGACGACAACCCGTGGCTTACCATGACCTGCACCCAGAACCATTGGTGCCGCAAGCGTTGCCGAAGCGGCCACCGTCGTTCCTAGGAAAGTCCTTCTGTTCATAGTCATATTGGGGTCTCCTCCCTTTTATTTTCGCCTCAGTTCCCGAGGCTTTTGAAATACGCGGCCAAGGCTGCGATTTCGTCATTGGCCAATCGGCCGGTAATCATCTGCATGACTGGGTTTTCGCGGTGCTTTTCCTTGTAGGCGTGCATTGCGATCACAAAGTCTTCAGTTTCCCACCCGATAATCGAAGGTATGCCGTCGTTGCCGCCATTTGCCTGGTGGCAGGTTGTGCATTCTGACCCTAAATACTCCCCATATTCAGGGTCCCCTTCGATCGCCAGGATCTCTTTCGAAACGGTAAAGGCCGTCTCAGGGGCCGCAGCTTGCGCGGCGCCTTCGCCACTAGCGAAAGCTATTCAGGTACGCGACAATCGCTTCCTGATCTCCTTTCTTCTTGAGGCCTGAGAAGGCCATTTTGGTCCCTTTGATGTAGGACTTCGGCTTTGCTAGAAACGCGGCGAGAGACTCTTCATCCCAAACGCGCCCTTCTTCCATCAACGCTTTGAAAGCGTTGGAATATCTAAAGCCGTCAACCGAACCCACCGTGCGCCCAATCAGGCCGTTCAACTGAGGGCCGGACTTGTTCTTGGCACCATCACCGACTTCGTGGCAGGCCTTACACTTCTTGAAGACTTTTTCACCAGCCGCGATCAGTTCCGCGCCGGCATCAGCGCCCTTTGCAGGCTCGGCCGCAGCCTCCTGAGCCGCAGGCGCTTCGGGCTTCGCAGTAGACGCTGGGATGAACGAAGGACCATTCGCCGTGAAAGACGGAATCCCCTCGAGTGAACTGTGGTTCATCACAGAATTCGATCCCCCTTCTGGGGGCGTTTCCACCAGAAAAACAGAGCGCATCGTTACGGCAACTTCGTCTTTACAGTTGCTCATACAGGGCTCGGCGCGCCATTCCGCATATTCCAGCTCAGGCCGATCATCGATCACAAAGCCCTTGGCGTTGTACATGTCGAAATCCGAGAAATTTTCGTTGGAAAGAACGAAGTCGTCATCCACCAAGTCGTTCGAATACAGGATGTAAGCCACAATCGCGTAGGTCTCATCGGCGGTCAGCGTGCCCGCTTCCCCAAAGGGCATAGAGCGGTTGATATAGTCCCAGGCAGTCGAAAGATGTGGCCAATAGGAACCGACAGTTTTGACTGGGTCTTCGTCGGCGAGCGTGTCAAAGCCCCCTGCCAGAACCGGCCAATTGTCTACACCCTCAGCGAAATCACCATGGCAAGACCCGCAACGCTCGGCAAAAACTTCCTCGCCGGTCCAAACGTCACCCTGTCCAGCAGGGAGCCCGCGACCGTCTGGCAAGACATCCACGTCCCATGCGGCAATTTCTTCAGCCAGCGCAGCGCGTCCAAGGCCAAATGTTCCCTCGGAAACCGGCGCTAGTGCGGTCAGAGTTGCGGTCACTGTAGCCGCTTCGGCTTTGGTGGCTTCGAGTTCGAGGGCCAATGCAGACGCAAGCTGTTTGGACTCTGCGGCATGCGCATCAACCTGCGCAATTCTGCCCTCCAGCATCGACATGCGGTCGTCAGCGTATTCGCGGTTTGACATAACCAACGCCACGGCGATGACCAATGAGATCCCACCAAAGGCCGGCAGATAAATCTGATTAAGAGACTTCGACATTCTCGGCCACCCCTTCTACGTTGACGTACCAAGTCTGGATACAGTTGTTGTGATAAACGGCGTTTTCGCCGCGCTGCTCGCGCAGTTGATCTTTCGTGGGTTGCACATAGCCGGTTTCATCCATCGCGCGGGATTGCAGGAGCATCGGCGCGCCATCCCATTCGGTGTCCAGATAGAACCGTGTCAGCGCTTTGGTGTCGCCCTGTTTGCCTAAACGCGCGGTTTCCCAGGTAATCCCGCCATCTTTGGAAACATCGACGCGCGTAATCTGGCCATGGCCTGACCAAGCGAGACCGGAAATCACAAGCGGGCCTGTGCCATGTGTGATAGGCATCTGTGGGCTGGGAGAGGTAATCACAGATTTCGCATCCATGACCCAGGTCCATTTGCGGGCGGTACCGTCCTCATACACGTCCGTGTATTTGGAGGTTTCTTCGCGGCTTTCGACAGCGGTATCAACGACCTCAATTCGACGCAGCCATTTCACCCACATATTGCCTTCCCAGCCGGGCACAACAAGGCGCACTGGATAACCGTGCTCCATCCGCAGCGCTTCGCCATTGGCCTTGAACGCGACGAGAACGTCATCAAGCGCCTTTTCCATTGGGATGGAACGGCCATTGGAAGATGCATCCGCACCTTCTACATAGACCCATTTATCAGACGATATGTCCGCACCCGCCTCTTGGAGCAGTGTCCGCAAAGGCACGCCGGTATATTCCATATTGTGGATCATACCATGGGTGAACTGAGCACCATTCAACTGAGCTCCAGCCCATTCCATCCCTGTGTTGGCCGCGCATTCACAGAAGTATACGTGGTTTTCACGCGGGAAACGCTCGATGTCTTCGTAGGTGAACACCAAGGGGCGATCGACCAAGCCATTGATCATCAGGCGATAGTCTTCTTTACGCAGCTCAATGGCGCCCGAGTGATGACGCTCAAAAGCACAGCCTTGTGGTGTAATCGTTCCATCCAGAGCATGGATCGGCGTGAAGTTGATCGAGGAAATGGGTGAGGCTGTGAGCCATTCCACATTGCGACGCACGACATGGGATTCATACTGGATCGGCATGCCATAGGGCGTTTCATCAACCCCCGCACCGGTGTACGACGCCCAGTCCTGCAATTCGGTGATCAAAGGATCTGGCGTCTGCGCCCCAGCAGCGCCAGCAACGGTGCCAGCTGCGGCAGCGGCGCTTCCCCTTAGGAAGGCTCGGCGGGATGGCTTTGACAGCTTGTTCATTCGTCTCAAAGTCTCCGAGGATTAAATGCCGACAACGTCGACGCTGTTGTTGTCTTGCACCGTGACCGTACCCAGCTTGCGAATGTGGCTTTCAACCACATCCCAAATCTGAGGGCCTTCGGTGCCTTCATTCACGCTGGCCCAACCGGCCACGACATAAGATTTTGAAGGGTCAATCTGCTCGCCAGTCGACAAGAGCGTCATGTTAGAAATGCGCTCACCTTGAGGCTTGCTCACGTCGACGCGGTAGCCGAGGCCACCCGTGCGCACCATATCACCACCCTGCTGGTAATATGGGTCGGGGTTAAAGATGTTATCGGCGACGTCTTCGAGTACAACCTTCAGGAATTCGCCTTTCATTTCAGTGCGGTACGCTTCGCCATATGTCATTGAGGTCACGCCCCAGATGTCTTCGCGGGTAATATCCTGACCTGCGATGAGGCTTGGGCCCCAACGCACCCCCGGGCTCAGAGCAATCTCAGCATCGCGTTCGCTGATCAGCGCATCGCAAATCACATCGTCCCACGTGCCATTGAAGTTGCCGCGACGGTAGAGTGTGCTATCGGTCTTGCCGATCACTTCACCCATCGCCGCCTCATACGGCGCGCGCTGCGCGTCAATCAGGGCGGAAACTTCTGGATCTGGCGCAATAACGTCCGAGAAAATTGGGATGAGCTTCGTGCGATAGCCCATCATCTGCCCATCGCGAATGTCCAGATCAACGCGGCTCACGAACTTACCATTCGACCCTGAAGGTACGATGATCGTCTTACCAACCAAAACCGGTTCTGGCAGCGCATCATGCGTGTGACCTGACAGGATCACATCAATCCCTGGCACAACGCTGGCCATTTTTTTATCAACGTCAAAGCCGTTGTGGCTTAGCACGACCACACATTCCGCGCCCATGGAACGCACTTCTTCCACCATCGCCGCCATGTTCTCATCTCGAATCCCAAATGAGTACTCGGGGAACATCCACCGCGGATTGGCGATCGGCATGTATGGGAAAGCCTGCCCGATAACGGCGATTTTTGTGCCGCCACGCTCAAACATTTTGTAAGGCGGGAAGAGTTCAGTCGGCTCGTCCCATTCTGCATCAAAAATATTCTGGCCAAGCGCTGCAAACGGAAGGCTTTCGACAATCTCATTGACCCGGTCGCTGCCAAGGGTGAATTCCCAGTGGAACGTCATCGCATCTGGTTTGAGCGCGTTCATGACGTTGACCATGTCCTGACCCTGAGTGTGATAGGTCGTATAGGAGCCGTGCCACGTATCACCGCCATCGAGCAGGATCGCATCCGGCCGATCCGCGCGAATTGCGTTTATCACTGTCGCAACACGATCCATTCCGCCGACGCGCCCGTACCCCTCTGCCAAAGCAGCAAAGTCACCGGAACTTAGCGCATAGTGGCTCGGGCTTCCGTCATTGATGCCATAAAGCTTGCGAAAGTCCGCCCCCGTCACATGCGGCACTGCACCCTTATTTGAACCAACACCAATGTTGATGGACGGCTCGCGGAAATAGATCGGTTTAAGTTGCCCATGGATGTCCGTCACATGGATCAGCGACACATTTCCATAGGTGTCAAAGTTCAACAGTTGATCTTGCGTGAGCTTTTGCTGGGCCGCCAGTCGTGCCCAGTTTCCAAACCCCGACGCCCCAAGAAGCGCTGAGGCCGCCATGCTGACTTGCAGAAAGTCTCGACGTGAGATCATTGACTTCTCTTTCTCATATTCGAATTCGTTAATATGTAAAACGCATGAAAACCCCAGAACTCACGCTCCGGGGCCTTCAGAACTAGTTACGTACAGAAGGAGTCTCGACGGATAGGCCTTGCCCACGAGATGCGATGTACAGCTCAAGCGCTTTGAACTCTTCGCTACCTTCGGCGTAAGGCGTCGCGCGAATATTGCTCATGCACCCTTTGAACCGACCGTGGATCGAGTTCAGCTTTGCGTTTTTCAAACGATAGGTCGGGAAGCCATTGATCTGACCCTGGCTGAGGTGGTCCGCACGGATCATCACGCCGTAATTGTCTTCGTGGCAGTTAGAGCAAGCCATATCAAGCTGCCCAACACGTTGGTAATACAGCTCTTTGCCGGCTTCCCAATGGGCCGCTGCGTCTCCGTCGATCGCGACGTTCATAGGCATACCCCGCGATTGCAGGCCAATCAGCGCGGTCATCGCTGTCATGCTGCCGCTAGACCACTTCCAGGGCTCTGCGCCCATATGCTCAACACGGCTTTTGTTGATGAGATCTTCGAGCGTTACTAGCTTGCCATCCTCGACCCGCGGAAGCGTTGCGCGCAAACCGGCAAAGTCCTCTATCGAGTGACAAGACGCGCAGGCTTTCCCCTGAGATCCATCCTCTGTTGCCCAGATTTCTTCTGCCTGTTCCACAAAGACGAAAGCGGGATTGTCAAAGTCGTCCATTTCTAGCGCCTGTGTCTCAGGTGCCCGGAAGCGCCAGCCAGAATAGATGGTGTCGACATTTTCCATGTGTGATGGCGCGGCGATCTCTGTCACCATTGGTACGCCATCAATCATCAAATTGCTGGCATCCTGTGCGGACGCCACCGACCCAAAGATCGCAATCGCGGCGGATGTAACCCACAGTCTAGCTTGCATTGTATTCCTCCCTCGTCGAAGATCTAAGCCCTTACGAAACGCTGATTTTTTTCGCTGTTTCGTAGACAGATCCATCGTCGTCATACCACGTGAACTTGAACTCACCGCTTTCCGGCACAACTGCGTCGAACTGGAAATAAGGGTTGGTCGAGATTGCTGGCTCCAGCGCCACATCAATCACACTTTGCCCATTAAATTCGGCGACAAAGCGGTTGATGATTGAACGTGGGATTGTATTGCCGTCTGCGTCTTTACGCTGGCCGCTTTCCATCTTGTGGCTGATCAAGGTTTTGATCGTAATCGTGTCGCCCGCAGCTGCGGTCTTTGGTACTTTGACGCGTGGTTTTACACCAGATGCCATGATAATTCTCCTTACCGCTTTTAGCCGCCGCAGCCGCCGATTGTGACCTTCACGTTGGCCTTCGCCATCTGGAAAGATCCATCTTCCATTTTTGCCACAGCAATCACATTTTGCGTGGACGCCAAACGAATTCGCGTGGACGCGCTACGCGACGCACTCAGCGGTCCGAACTTGAACGTTGCGACGTTCGGAGTTGGGTTGCCGTCCGCATACAAGGTAACCTCGACAGCGCCCGGCGCATCGACACCGATTGGCACAGTGTTGCCGTTCTCCGCGATTTCCGGAGCGGTCAGGGAAATAGCCCCCTCACCCAGTTCTGCGCCACCCGTCAATGCTGCGATTGCATCGTCTGCCAAGCTTGCAAAAGCTGGCAGAGCGGACAGGCTCGCCATTGCAAAGCTGCCAGTTCCAAGCGCGAGGAGGTCTCGCCGTGTTAGTTTCATGTTACTCTCCATTTCAGGAAATCATTCTTCTTTCAGCGTAAGTAGATACGCGACGACATCTTCAACTTGCTGAGCTGTCAGGATGCTTTTGCCCTCGAATTTCTCGAGCGGGCGTGTGTAGCCGGCATCGATATAGAACGCAGGCATGATGGTATCTTCGAACATCATTTTCGCGTTGCTCACGATCCCGCGCAGCTCTGCTGCGGTCCAACGATCAGCCACGCCATCCAGAGGCGGCCCAACCTCACCGTGGAAGCTTTGTTCGTCCAGGTCGGCATTCATATGACAGGCGAGGCAATTACCTTGCTTTCTATTGGCGAACACCTTGCGGCCGTTGACCGCGTCGCCTGCTGAACCGGTCAATGCATCCGAGACCGCACCATCAGAAAAGGCAACTTTTTGTGGGGTGACATCTGCCGCTATCGCAACAGACGCGCACATTATCAGGCCAACGCCATATCCAATCGCTTGGTTCATAACCCCTCCCTAGGTCGATTCCGTGCCTTGGTTAGAAGTACACTACGGTACACCTGCAATTTCATGCAACAACAAATTCGCTTTTATGAATTTTTTCATATGTTCGCTGTTGCAGAATTTTTTGAAATTTTATTTCGCGATTGCAGAATTTCACCCCTTCTGTTCCGCGAACTTTCGGGCGTGGTACTTTTGAAAGGGCTCGTCGCCAAGATACCCCTCTTCGACGACCCAGGTTAGCATGTTCAATGTCGTCCATCTGCCAAAAGCTCCGGGCATATGAGCGACCGCCGCTTGTGTGGCAACGGCATCCTGAGGCACTTCGGTTGGGAAAAAGTAAATACTGGGCGTAAACAATGCGCCCCACCGTTTGACCATGTCTTTTTCTGGGAGGGTTGTGCCGTCGAAATCAGTCACTTCGACATCTCCGAACATATTGATCTGCACGACAAAGAAGTTCTCGGTGATAAAATCGTGAATTGCGGGAACAGGGAACACTTCTTCATGCATTTTGGTGCAATAGATACAGCCGCGCTGTTCGACCATGACCATAAGCCGCTTGCCTTCGGCGTTTGCTTCTTCCAGGTCTTCACGCAAATCTTTGAATGTGTCGCGCATCCAAGGCGTTTTGTGCAGACCGTCGTCGCCAATCTCTGCGGCGACAAGTGCCCCACCCCAGATCACAAGCACCAAACCTAACAGGAAACGTTTCATCGCAAGTCCTCCATTATCCAATCGTGGCGAACCACGGAATATGTCTCAGCATCCATTCGGCAATGACGTTCACCGAATTCGTCGCAATCAAAAAACCAAACACGACCAGCAAAACACCGGTGATCTTCTCGACCGTCCCAAGATGTTTTCGGAACTTTGACATCCACCGCATGAATGGCCCGACAAACAAAGCCGCAAGCACGAATGGGGCTGTCATCCCGACCCCATAGGCAAAGAGCAAACTGGCCCCATGCGAGGCTGTTTCTTGACCGGCAGCCGTAAACAAGATCGCTGCCAAAACTGGACCAACACAGGGCGTCCAACCAAATGCGAAAGCCAGCCCTATGACATAGGCACCGAGGTATCCCACATTGCTGGTACTTCCGACATCTGCCCGAAACTGACGGTAAAGAATGCCAATCTTGAATATCCCTAGGAAGTGGAGCCCCATTGCAAGGATGATCGCAGCAGCAGCCCAACGCAAAACATCAAAATATTGCCGAACCAACTCACCAAAAACTGTCGCAGTTGCGCCCAGAGCCACAAAAATCGTGATCACGCCCAGCGCAAAACAAATCGCTGACAGAACCGCGCGAATCCGCACAGATCTGGGAATTTCAGCATCCGCTGAGATTTGGTTCATCCCCACGCCAGCGAGGTAACTCAGGTAAAACGGAACAATTGGCAGGATGCAGGGTGACAAAAATGACAACAAACCTGCCACCAATGCCCCAAAAAGCGTGACATCGAACATGAAACGCCCCTCCTCGCCTTGTCATATTCACAAATTATATTATGTTTGAGTTAATAAATGCGTCAACAAGAGTTTCATTGTGAAAACGTTCTTGGCATCAATCACCGCCCTTTGGATGGCGACAACGGCTTTTGCCGAACCTTATCTGCTGATGGCGGAAGAGGATGGGTGCTATTGGTGTGAGCGTTGGAACAAGGAAATCTCTGAGATTTATCCGAAGACACCGGAAGGACACGCCGCCCCTCTTCAGCGTGCTGACATACACGCTTTGCCTGAGAGCGTTTCGTTTGAGCGCCGCGTACACTTTACGCCAACGTTTATCCTGATCGACAACGACAAAGAAATCGCGCGGATCGAAGGCTATCCCGGAGAAGATTTTTTCTGGGGATTGCTGGGAATGATGCTCGAAAAAGCCGAAATACCCTACAAAAATGCTGGTTAATACCCTATGAACCAAAACATGACACAGCAAATCGAAACGAGCACACCGCGCCTACCCGTGTTTGACAAGAACATGTGCGCGAGTGAAATGGATCGCATGGCCGAAAATGCGGTCAATGCAGCGAACTTCCTTAAGGCCCTTGGCCACGAAGGTCGCCTGATGATCCTGTGCCACCTCGTCACCGGCGAAAAGTCCGTTACAGAGCTCGAAGAGCTGTTGTCCTCTCGCCAATCAGCGGTATCGCAACAGCTGACTCGACTACGCCTGGAAGGCTTTGTAACCCCACGCCGGGACGGCAAGACCATCTACTACAGCTTGACAGATGATCGGCCGAAGCAAATCATGGAGATCGTCTACGATCTGTTTTGTCGTAGCGAGTAATCGCGCGCGTAGGTGCGTTTGGTTTTGGGAGGAACCAAATGCTTGAATGGTTTGGCGAAGGTAATTTTGCTGCATTGGTAGGACTGCTGGGCGGGATTGCCCTTGGTCTGGCCGCGCGCATCGGGCGGTTTTGCACACTTGGCGCGATTGAAGACTTCCTTTACGGCGACAGCACTGCGCGCTTGAGAATGTGGGCAATTGCAATCGGCGTCGCTGTTGTTTCCACCCATGTCGCCATTGGATTTCAGCTTTTTGTACCATCAGATGCGGCCTATCTCGACCGCGTTTGGAACCCATTGGGCACCATAGTTGGTGGGCTGATGTTTGGGTACGGGATGGCTCTTAGCGGGAATTGCGGTTACGGCGCACTCGCCCGTTTAGGAGGCGGTGATCTGCGGGCGTTTGTGATCATCCTGGTTATGGGACTTTCGGCCTATTTCGTAATGTCAGGTCCTTTGGCAACAACGCGCGTCTGGCTCTTTCCCGTAGAGACCGATGCGACTTCCCCGCAGGGATTCTCGCAGTTACTTGAAATCTTTGGCATCAAAGCAGCCTATTCTGGCGTGGCAATCGGCTTGGCTATTCTGGCCGGAACACTCTTTTTCTTTAAAGAGTCTCTACCCGCGAAATCCATATTCTGGGGATCGGTGGTCGGCCTTGCTGTCGCATCCGGTTGGATCGGCACCACATGGATTGCTGAAAACGGATTTGCCGTCGAACCGGTCGAGACGCATACATTTGCGGCGCCGATTGGTGATACGATCTTTTACTTCATGACGGCCTCGGGCAATGAACTGTCGTTCAGCGTGGGCTCCATACTCGGTGTGCTCATTGGCGCAGCCATGGGCTCTTATTCCAAAGGCCATTTCCGTTGGGAGGCTTGCGAAGACCCTCGCGAACTCAAGCGTCAAATACTGGGAGCCAGCATCATGGGCCCGGGCGCGATCCTGGCTGTCGGTTGCAGTGTCGGCCAAGGCATTTCTGCGTTTTCGACCCTCGCATTTAGCGCACCGGTCGCGTTGCTCTCGATCTTCATCGGATGCGCATTTGGTTTGAGACAGCTGATCGTCGGTTTCTCGGCGACCTCCAGTTGACGCGGCTACAGAGGGTGGTGAGTTTTGTATTTGGTTCATTATTGAATCCAAACGCAATTCTCCGGTCGAGATCAGTCGTGGGTCAATTCCCGAAACGCATCATTCTGTGACAGGAACACCTTCCCGTTCAGCTGCTCAAGGAGGTGACCACGTTTCAACCGGTCCATCACAGGTCCTTTAACTTCAGAGAAGTGCAATCCGACCCCAATCTCGCCTAGTCTGAAGTTTATCGCTTCGAGGCTTTCCAACGCCGAATAGTCCACCTCATTTACGGCAGAAAACATAAGCACAACGTGCTTGATGTCTGTCCTCTCAGATACGCGGTTCTGCACAAGATCTTCCAGAAAACGCGCATTAGCAAAGTACAGGCTTTCGTCCACGCGCAACGTCAACAAACTTGGATGCGTCTGAACATCATGGCGCAGAACGTTTCTGAAATGCTCGGTACCGGGGACACGGCCGACCTCTGCCACATGCGGGCGTGACGTTTTGTAAAGATGCAGCAGAACAGAGATTATGACTCCGGCGGCCACCCCAACCTCAACCCCTAGCCCAAGGGTTAACAGAATAGTCGCCGCGACCGCCGAAAAATCCGCGTGCGCATAGGACCAGGTCGTCTTTAAGATCGACAGGTCAACGAGGCTCAGAACTGCAACAATGATCGTCGCTGCCAGCGTCGCGTTTGGTAGGTAATAGACCAGCGGTGTTAGAGCCAGCGCGGCGATTGCAAGGCCAATGGCTGTGTAGATACCTGCTGCTGGTGTCTCGGCACCCGCGTCAAAGTTCACAACAGACCGGGCAAACCCGCCAGTGACAGGGTAGCCACCGGTAAAGGCCGCCCCCATGTTCGCAGCGCCAAGACCGATCAATTCCTGGTCCGGATCGATGCGCTGCCGTTTCTTGGCTGCCAGTGTTTGAGCAACAGAAACAGATTCCACGAAGCCGATGACCGAGATCAGGATCGCTGGCAGAAGCAACGCGCCCAACAATTCCGGGGCGAACCCAGGCAGGGTCAGCGGCGGCAGGCTCTGTGGAACCTCGCCCACGATCTTTACGCCTTGGGTCTGCAGCTCAAAGGCCCAGACTGCCACGGTCGTGGCGATGACGGCAAAGACGGGCCCGGCCTTTGTCAGCACATCGGCGAGCTTCTCAGGCGCGCCAAGCTTCAGCAGAAAGGGTTTAAAATGCTTGCGCACCCAAAACAGAAACGAGATCGACAGCCCGCCGAGCCCCAATGTGATCCAATTGATGTCTCCCAAATGCGTGGCGAGCGACAGCAGCATTTCCGGCAGAGTATCACCGTGGCCACTAACTCCCAGAATGTGCTTGAACTGACTTGTGGCAATTAGGATGCCCGAGGCTGTGATGAAGCCAGCGATGACGGGATGACTCAGAAAGTTCGCCAGAAATCCCAGTCGAAGGACACCCATCACCAGCAAGAACCCACCCGACAGAAAGGCCAAAGTCAGTGCGGCAATGGCATAGCCTGCTGTGCCCTGCTCGGCCACCTGCCCCACCGCGGATGCCGTTAGCAGCGAGACAACGGCAACAGGGCCAACCGCCAGCGCTTTGCTGGTGCCAAACAGGGCATAAAGGACTATCGGCGCGATGGAGGCATAAAGCCCTGCTTCTGGCGGAAGCCCTGCCAATAGTGCATAGGCCAGCGACTGGGGTATCAGCATGATCGTGACAATGACCGCTGCAATAAGATCTGCAGACAGTTCCTTACGACCGTAGCGACGCCCCCAGGACAGGACTGGCATGTATCGCGTGATATCCATTTGCTTTAATTTGCCGGCTGAAGGGCCTGCCAGAGCATTCCGGCACGTTTACCAGTGCGGCAATAGCCAAGCACCGACCCGCTCAATCCTTCCATTGCCTTTTCAAAAGCTGCATGGTCAGCCTCAGTGGCTCCGGTGGGGTCTACAGGCACGTATCTCGCGGTAAGGCCAATTTCATCGGCTGCAGCGGCAATTTCGGCAAAGTCTGGCTGATCTTCGCCTTCACCGTCAGGGCGGGCACAAATGATGGCCTTAAAGCCCTGCGCCTTTATCGCATCCAGATCATCCACAGAAATCTGTGCCGTTGTGGCAAAGTGGTCTGACAGTCGGGTGAGTTCCATTTGGGTCTACTCCTATAGCTTATTAACTGGGACTTTGAGCATCGGGTTGCCGTCGGAATCCGTCGGCACCTCACCTGCGCGCATGTTGACCTGCAACGACGGCACAATGAGTTTGGGCATGGCCAGCTGCGCGTCGCGCTCTTCGCGGAACTGCACAAACTGCGCGCGGGTTTTGCCGCCACCGACGTGGATGTTGTGTGCTTTTTCCTCTGCCACGGTTGTTTCCCACGCGATGTCTCGCCCATTGGGACCGTAGTCATGACACATGAAGAGCCGCATTTCGTCGGGCAGCGACAGCACCTTCTGAATGCTATCATAGAGCGTTCCCGCATCACCGCCGGGGAAGTCAGCCCGTGCTGATCCGCCGTCCGGCATGAAAAGCGTGTCACCAACAAAGGCCGCATTGCCCATCACATGCACCATACAAGCCGGAGTGTGGCCAGGCGTGTACATCGCGACGGCCTGCATATTGCCGATTTGATAGGTATCGCCGTCTTCGAACAAAGCATCAAACTGTGAGCCATCCCGCTGGAATTCGGTCCCCTCGTTGAAGACCTTGCCAAAGGTTTCTTGCACAACGGTGATCTGCGCACCTACGCCGATCTTGCCGCCAAGCTTTTCCTGAATGTAAGGCGCCGCGCTTAGGTGGTCCGCATGTACATGCGTTTCGATGATCCACTCCAGCTTGAGGCCTTGCGCTTCAATCTGCCGGATCAGCGTGTCGGCGTGGTCGAAAGTGATACGACCCGCGGCGTAATCGATGTCCATCACGCTATCGATGATGGCAGCAGAGGGGCTTGTAGGGTCCTTCACAATGTAACTAATCGTGTTGGTCGTTTCATCGAAAAAGGCCTGGACCTCGGGGATGATCGTCATATCAACCTTGTATGTCATCTGGATTTCCTTTCAGGCGAGATTGGATTTCGGTATTCAAAACCGTTCGTCCTAGACTGGGGGTTAACTGCGCGCGCGGAGCCTAGTGTCCGCGGCCTTGTTCCATCATCATCTGATGAACAGCCGCCATACCTCGGTCAGCCATGGCTGTGACTTCGGCCGCGTGCAGCTGCATGGCTTCGACCACATCCGGATTGTCTGAGGTTTGAACTACGACCAAACCGACATCCTCCACCGAGACCGTCGACGAAATTTCGTCCCCATGCAGGAAGAACATTTCAAGCGTGGGGCTTTGAATGATGATCTTTGGGTCATCCTTTGCGTGAACGCGATCGATCATGCCAACAGCGTGACTGACGAGAGCATCCATGACAGCTGTATCGCTTGATCGGGTGACCGTTCTGATACCATTCGGCAGATTTTCGACCTCGCGAGTGATTGTCTCGAAGTTGCGGAAGAGTGTGGCCAGCTCGGCGCTTTCTTCGGCAGAAGCATTTTCACCACGCAGGCCCGGCATATTCACTTCGTCATGCACATGGGTTCCGGTCCCGTGGCCATGCATGCTCTGGGCAACTAGGAAACCACCTACACCCGCTCCGACAATGGCAACAGCGATCAGGCTGTAAAGGACGCTCCGTTTCATACCGCACACCTCTCAAAGCAGACTAGGACCGGCACTCTTTGACCAAGCCCAAGGGCTATTTCGCCTCCAAAAGAAGCAAAGTGGGTAAGTACAGTTTCCATGTGGTCACTCCGGTGAATCAGCTTAGTGATTGAATACCGGCATTGCCCTAAGGCTTCAGTGACAATGTCACCTTGGCGTTTTCGAGCTAGACGCTTTCTGCCAAGCGTTTGAGTTCACTCATATTTAAAATGGAAATCTGACCGCGTGTCTGCCCGATCAGGTTTCGTTTCTGGAAATCATTCAAGATCCGCGAAACAACCTCACGCGCGGTACCCAATTCACCGGCCAAGGTCTGATGGGTGACTTTCAGCTGTAGGTCTTCGTCTGCCAGATCCAGAAGTCTTTGCGCAAGACGCACATCCATCCGTCCAAAGGCCACGTCATCAACAACACGCAGTAAATCAATCAAGCGTCTCGAATAGGCCTGAAAAACAAAGGCGCGAAAGCTGTCTTCTTCCGACGCAAGCCTGTCGAACGAGGGTTTTGGTAAGGTGATCGCAACGACCTCAGTCTCAGCGACGCCTTCAGCATTGTAAGCCTCTTCCGAGAGCATGCAGGCTGTCGTCAACACGCAGCTTTCGCCAGCCTCGACCCTATAAAGAACGATCTCACGGCCACTCTCGGAGGATTGAGAGACGCGAATGCACCCCGAGTATAGAAACATGAGACTGTCCGGAATATTTTCCGGGCCGAACACCTCGGTGCCCTTTGCAAACTTGACCACACGTGCCTCACGCAGAAGCTTGTCACGCACATTGCGCGGCAAGTTTCGCGTCCCGACAAAGCTTTCTGTCCAATCTTCAATCGACATACAAATGTCCTTAGTTGAAGGGCCACAGAGTTTGAAGTGCCATCTCGAATGTACAAAATTCCACCGCCTATACACAATACGCGTACCGGTTCCTGTCGCAATTGAGAAAGCCCGAGGCAAATAGGTTCAAGTCACGGCTATTATACCACCCGTCCGCTTCTATTGGTTGGATTGAGTCCGAGTTTTCCAACCCAAACCTCAATAGGCAAAATAGACGGTTTACAGGGACGGATGACAATTCTTGGCATGGTCATTGGATAGCAAGCATACCCAGACTAGCATGCATTTCAGCGCTTTGCTTTTGCGTAGTGCTGGGTCAGTCGTTGCTACCTCAAACCTCGCCAACAATGGGCCCACGATTTACCTCGAGCGCTCTACAATTCGCACGCGGTTTGAACTAACAGCCTAGGTTACTTTCGGCCCAAAGCGGACTTTGTTAAAGTAGCTATCTTTTTTGTTTCTGTGGCGGACATGCGGTGTTTCAAGCGCCTGGTTTAAGGCGTCTTCCATTTCTTGGGCTTAGAGCAAGACCAATTCGTTAGGAAAGGCTCATTCTTGCTCATCGTAGGCCTGCAGCCCTCTCGCTAAGCAATACGATCATTCTCAAATGCTGCATGAGCTGTTGCTTGTCTTTCGCAAAATCTTTTGCCGCGCGGGCTGAGCGTTGTATGTACTCGGCGAGGTCTTCGGGGTTTGTTCCTGCGTCCCTAAGTGCGGTCTCGTAGGGGTCCAGAACGTCCTTTATGACAGCCTGAAACCTGATCGCTGTAACCTCGAGTTCTTCTTTGGTGGCCGAATTAACGCCATCGATGATGTCTTGAGCGTTCGGCGTGGCCCGGACCATGTCGAAGCCCACCACCACCATCTTGTCCAGAACGAATCTGAGTCGCTCGGATAGACCCTCGATTTTATTTAATCCCTTCTCGATCTCAGCAAGTGCAACGTCCGTATAGACCACAATGTGCGTCTTCAGAATATCCTCTTTGCTGCGGAAAGCTTTGTAGAGCGTTTGCCGAGAAATCCCTGCTTCTTCAGCCACATCGCTCATGCTCGCGCGCTTGTAACCGAACCGAACGAAGACACGTTCGGCAGCGCTTAGAATGTTTTTTTCTCTCTCGTTCATACGTTACATGTTGACAAGTTTGGGATGATTGTCAATATTGACACTCATACAGTTTTTGTCACCCTGTTATCAGAGATGACCTCGCCCGAAAAGGATAGAACGATGTTTTCAAGAATGTTTGCCAATCTGGCCACAACAACCCGCGCCCCTTTGTTTGACAGCCCTGCAAATTGGGGGCTGGCCTATGAGGATGTAGAATTCCAAACCGCCGATGGTCTGACCATTCGGGGCTGGCTGATCAATCCTGGTCAGGACAAAGTCATCATCCAAAGCCACTTTGGTCTGTTCGCAAGCCGCGCAGGCTATACCAACGACGGCAAGCCACGCGGTATGCGCGCCTGGCCTCAGGATATTCCGTTCCTCAAGCACATCCAGAAATTCGCAGAAGAGGGCTATACGACCCTCGCGTATGACCTGCGCAACTGTGGTGAAAGCGACAAGACCAGCGACGGGCTGTCCTGCGATGGTCAAGCAGAGTACCAGGACGTTATGGCGGCGGTGAACTTTATGACCTCGCATCCTGACTACAAAGACGCGCCGATTGGCATGCTGAACATCTGCATGGGCTCAAGCTCGATGACGCTGGCGCATGGTGTGCCGGGTGGACTGGAGCATGTGGACAACATCAAAGCGCATGTTGTGATCCAGCCTCTGAACAGTGGCATGTGGTTTGAGCAGATGAAGGTGCCGGGTTTCATGATCCGCGGTGCCGTGCGCTATAACCAACGTCGGGGCGGTGTGGATTTCACACAAAAGCCGATCGTCAAAGCCCATCTGATCAACAAGCCAACCATGGTGATCCAGAACAAGAACGACCCATATGCGGATATGGACTATGTGAGTTCTTATTATAACACGCTGAACGTCGAAAAAGAGATGGTCTGGACCGACAAAGAAAAGAGCCGCATCGCAGGCTATGCGGATCTGACAGAGCGGCCTGAAAAGGTCATCGAGTGGTTCAACAAATACGTTCCAAACAAAGCTCCAGTTGCTCAGGCGTAACGCCTGAGCCCCATTAAAAAAGGCAATTTACAATGAAAACTCTCCTGACAGCCGGTCTCATCGCCCTGGGCGCGACCTCTGCCTATGCCGAAAGCAAGGATATGGTCGTGTCCTGCACTCAACGTGTGCAGGATTACGCCTGGTATCTGGACCATCCCGGTGAGGATATGGTGGCAACGTCCAAAGCCTTTGCCGAGATCTTTACAGAAGACGCGGTTCTGAAACTTAACAACGCGCAGTTTGTCGAAGAGACTTTTGTCGGTCACGACGCGATTGCCGCGCGCTATCTGCAGGGCCGGGACGTCATGCGCTTTTTGCATGTGACCGGCAATGTGCGCATTGTGCCGACCGGAGAAGACACCGCGATGGGTACGAATTACGTGACCGTTTATATCCACCCGATCGGGGGCTCTATGGCGGAAAACAGCATTCAGGGCATTGCGGAATATCGCGATGAATACCGCATGACCGAAGACGGCTGCCGCATTAGCAACCGTTTTGCCTATCTGCGCCTGCTGGGCGATGACGGCGCGATTGCGGATCCGCAACCCTAAGATATCAACGGCTTATCCCTTACGGGATAAGCCCTCTTTCCCCTCCTAACATCATTGCACATTGCACGCGCTCTTGCAGCGCGCCGGAAAGGACATCCTCATGAACGAACAATCCCAACAGATGATGCAAGCCATGCTTCACACCATGGGCGAAGCCTCGCGCACCCCAATCATGCGTCGCCCCAGCGACTATGATCTGGCCTACGAAGATGTGTTCTTCCCCGCCCTTGATGGCACTGTCATCGAAGGCTGGTTCATCCCTGGCACGTCGGACAACATCATCGTGGTCAACCACTTTAAAGGCGCAAACCGCTATGGCTTTCCGGGACACCTTGAGCCGTGGAAATCTCAGGGCGCAGGCTTTGAGGTCAACTTCCTGCCGCTCTACAAGGCGTTGCATGAAGCAGGTTACAGCATCCTCACCTATGACCTGCGCGGCAATGGCCTGAGCGCACCCGGCCCGCATCCGCTGATCGGATCTGGCCTGTTGGAATATCGCGACGTGATCGGCGCGTTGCGCTATGTGCGCAGCCGGGAAGACACCAAGCATATGGATATCTCGATCTATACCCAGTGTTTCGGGGCGAACTCGACCTTTACCGCGATTGAAAAGCACCCCGAAGAATTCGCCGACATCAAATGCATGATGGCGCTGCAACCGCTGTCGTCTTGTGCGTTTATCGACGGTGGCGTGGCTGCGGCGGGCATTCCGGGTGACGTCTGGGAAGCGGAATATGAAAAGCTGACCAGCCTGCGTACCAGCGACATCGACATGCCGCGCTGTGCCAAGGCGATCACCTTCCCGACCTTTGTCGTTCAGGTGCGCGATGACTTTATCACCAAGCCTTACGACATGGAGGCGGTCTATGACGCGATCCCTGTCGAGGACAAAAAGATCTTTTGGATCGAAGGCACCAACATCCGCACCGATTGCTATCGTTACTTCCCCAATGACCCAACCCAGGTCATCGAGTGGTTCGATGCGCATATTAAATAACCACTAAATTAACCAAGACACGACCCCAAAGGGACCGCCGGCCTCCTATACCTCCTGCAGGCGGTCCCGCTTTTGTCACAACGTAGGACACTCCCATGCCCCTTGATACCAAGCATTTTGACTCTTGGCTCAGCCATGTTCCTGACGCCCACGGCACCACAATGGCCATCACTGGCACCACCTCTGGTGTCGGCTATTGGGCCGCTGTTTTTGCGATCCGCAAGAACGTCAAAGCCCTGTTGCTGTTGAACCGCGACTCGAAACGCGCTGTTGATGCCCGCACCCAGCTTGAGCAAGAAAAAGCCGCCGCTGGCAGCACAACCGAGATCTTTAGCATCTCTTGCGATCTCAAGGACGTGGCCTCGGTCAAAGCCGCGGCCGCGCAGGTCAATGCGATCTGCAAGGACTATGGCGGGCTGAATGTGCTGGCCAATAACGCGGGCTTTGGGCCTGTGGCCGACACGCGATCCGACGCCGGTTATGACATTCAGATGCAAGTGAACTTCTTCTCGCATTATGTGCTGGCGCAGGGGCTGATGCCGTCTTTTGATCTGGCCATTGAGCAGGGCGGAGAGGTTCGGATCTGTCAGCAATCTTCGGGCATTCGCTATCAATCGTCCAAGCTGATGCTCGAGCAGAAATACTTTGAAACCTCAGAGCCCGGCACTTTGGGCGGCAGCGGTGTGAACGGCAGCATGGAGCGATATCGTCAGAGCAAGATCGCCTGTGTCGCCTTTGCGCTGAAGTTGAATAAGATGCTGGCCGCACGGGGCTATGACACGACCAAAATCAAAAGCGTCGCGGCAGAGCCGGGTTTTGCGGAAACCAACCTTGTGTCCAATTCCGTCTCCGGCAACACGTTCTTTATCGGCCAGCTCTCCAAAGTGGTCATCCGGGTCATGGCGCTGTTTATGAAACGCCAGACGGCAGCGGATGGCTCGCTGCCGATCGTTCAGGCCAGCCTTGGGGCCGATGTGTCCAGCGGGGATTTCTATATGCCCAAAGACGGCAATACCGGCACGCCCGTGACCTCAATCGCGGGTGGTGTTCTGGACAAGGGCGATGCTGCGCAAGAGCAATATGGTCTGCAAGAGGCAGGTCAGGATCTGTGCTGGGACATGAGCGAAAAGGCCTATGGCGACTTTTTCGAGTTCAGCAAAATGTCTTAGGAATACGGAATAGTTCACTCTTCCGGTGAACTATTCCTATTCAAGCAACCACACTGTGAATTACGGCCCATATTCGAATTTCATTCTTTGGATCAGAATTTCTGGATTTGTTCAGAGCGATCGAAAAACCGAATACTTTTGGGCGTGCGTAAAAAGTTCCCGAGTTCACGCCTTCCAAACAAATCTTCGAATTTTTGGCGAGAGCGTCGGCTGTACGAACTAACAAACACCCAATGCACGGATGCCGCGAATGGCCACATTTCGCCTTCTATGCACTGTCTGCAAGCGGCCCATACCGGACACTAGTGAATTTTGCGGCGAATGACCGGATTGAGCCCAAATCGCCGAATGCTGCGCTTCGTGCAAACGTCGGCATTGCGCAGAAAGCTGCGCTTTGCAACGCTGAGATCTGCTGTCAGCAAAGCCTGTCGCACTTGGCGAACAGGTTGTCCCGACTTCCCGAGCACTTTGCCGAAAAGATGATTGGGTACATTTAGAACAAAATAGTAGCGTCCACGATCTTACGTAATCCCCACTAGAGGCCCTCAAGCAATCAACCCGACTATGCGGGATTCCATGCGGGAATTTATGCGGGAGAAACCTATAACATTCGGTAAAGAATGGGGAGGTATCTGATTTTATTCAGAAAAACCCCAAACACACCAACTCAAATGGCTTGTTCGTGGCGGAGGAGGTGGGATTCGAACCCACGAAGGGCGTTAACCCTTGCTGGTTTTCAAGACCAGTGCATTCAACCGCTCTGCCACTCCTCCGGTTTGATCCGTCTAGCGCCCCCGCTTTGATTCTGAAAGACCGCAATTGAGGGAAAATTCGCCGATTGCCTTACGCAGACTTTCCTTGCTGCATCGCTCTCGTTACACTACCGCATAAATAAAAGGGGTCTTGTGGGCATCACGACCAATAACGACCTTGAAACAAGCGCATCAGGCAAAGGGCAAGGCAGGATGACAGCAGGGCACATGAACAGGCAGTTCACTATTCTTTCCAAATCCTTAGCGGGCGTCTTGGCGCTTGGCCTCTTGGCGGGCTGTGAGGATTTTCAGGGGTTTAACCTTGGCGGCAATGCTGGCGAAGATACGCCGGTGGAAACCACGTCAACCACGGTTGTAGAGCGTGATGTGGAAGCGCCCGAGGTGTTTTACGTCTCGGAAGCGGGTCTTTGGGACGGTCGGCCCTCCTTGGGTGGCGTCTGGGTTGCGCATCCGGATGTGACGGAACCCGAGCGGGTGATCATCAAAAACAAAGCAAATGGCAAGTTTGTCATCGGCGCCCTCTTCCGGCGCGAACGTGCGATCCCAGGACCACGCGTGCAACTCTCGTCTGATGCTGCGACAGCGATTTCTGTCCTTGCGGGTCAACCGGTTGAAATCGAAGTAACCGCCCTGCGGCGCGAGGAAGCGCCTGTGGTTGCGGAAACCGTGGACACTGTGGAAACGGCGGAGGCCGTGACCGAAGAGACGCTGGATCCGATCGCATCGGCTTCGGCGGCAATTGACAATGCCGAAGCCTCTCAACCTGCAGCGGCACCTGCGGTACAATCAAATCTCGCCAAGCCATTCGTTCAGATCGGCATCTTCAGCGTTGAAAACAACGCAAACAATGCTGCGGCTCAGATGCGAAATGCAGGGATGATCCCGACGGTCAAAGCGCAAACGATCAAGGGCAAACCCTTCTGGCGTGTGATCGTTGGGCCTGCGACCACACGGTCCGAGCTGAATTCTTTGATCAAGCGCATCCGCGACAATGGCTTTACCGACGCCTATGCGGTGTCCAACTAACCCGGATCTTTTGGAGACCCGTTTTATGTTTTCATCTGCCAAACGCTTATTGGCTTCTGTTCTTTGTGCGGCCCTTTTGGCGGCGCCAGTGTCTGCATTTGAAAACCGCGCCAAGGCGGGGTTTGTGATCGACCACACCACGGGCACGATCCTGTTTTCCAAGCGCGCGGATGAGGCTCTACCGCCCGCGTCCATGTCTAAGCTGATGACGCTCTATATGGCGTTTGAAGCCGTGCGCGACGGGCGGTTGAACATGGAAGAGAGGTTGCCTGTCTCGCAGCACGCGATGAACTATGGCGGTTCAACCATGTTTCTGGACACGACGGACCGGGTGAAGGTCGTCGACTTGATCCGTGGCATTATCGTTTTGTCCGGCAATGACGCCTGTGCGGTGATTGCCGAGACGCTATCGCCAGACGGAACAGAGGCAGGCTTTGCCCGTCAGATGACCCTGCGCGCGCGCCAAATGGGTATGACCAGCTCGACCTTCGCGAACTCCAACGGCTGGCCCGCGCCCGGGCATCGCATGTCGATGCGAGATCTGGCCTTGCTCGCGAACCGCCTGATTACAGATTTTCCTGAATTCTATCCGATGTTCTCGGAAACCAAATTCGAATTTGACGGGCGCGCGCCTCAGAATGTAAACAACCGAAATCCTTTGCTACGCCTTGGCGTGGGGGCGGATGGCTTGAAGACCGGCCATACTCAGGAAGCAGGCTATGGCCTCGTGGGGTCCGCCAAACAAGGTCCTCGGCGCGTGATCTTTGCGGTGTCAGGCATGACGAGCGCCAAGGAACGTGCTGAAGTTTCAGAACAAATCGTCAATTGGGCGTTTCGTCAGTTCAGCACGAAAACCATCCTTCGGGCAGGCAAACGCGTGGCCGAAGCTGATGTCTGGATGGGGGATGCGCCGCGTGTCGGTCTTGTGGCCACAGATGACATCGACATCCTTGTTCCGGTTTCCGCAGGCGATGAGATCGCGGCCGAAGTGGTCTATAACGGCCCTCTGCAAGCCCCGATTGAGGCCGGCCAAGAGATCGCCGAACTCGTGATCCAAGCAGGTGATCTGCCAGAGGTCCGCGTGCCGCTGGTTGCGGAAAACGCTGTTACTGCGGGCGGGTTTTCGGTACGGATGCGCACGGCGACTGCGGTTCTGATGAAGAACTTCGGGCTTGGGTCCTAAAGGAAATTCAAAGACATGGGCAACGGCGCATTCATCACCTTTGAGGGTATTGATGGGTCTGGGAAATCGACCCAACTTAAGCGGCTGGCCGAAGCGCTTAAGGGCTCGGGTCACAACGTGGTTGTCACGCGCGAACCGGGCGGATCAGAGGGTGCCGAAGAGATCCGCTCTCTTGTGCTTGAAGGTGCCACGGACCGCTGGTCGGCTGAAACCGAGATCCTTCTGTTCACCGCAGCGCGGCGAGACCACATGGAACGCACGATCCTGCCCGCCCTTGAGGCCGGAAAAATCGTGCTCTGTGATCGTTTCGCCGACAGCACGCGCATGTATCAGGGCCTCTCGCGCGGAGACCTGCGCGACCTTGTTGATCAGCTCCACGACCTGATGATTGGGCGCGAGCCAGATCTGACCGTGCTGATCGATATGGACCCTGCCACGGGTCTCGCGCGCGCCAAGGGACGGCAGACCTCCGAAGAACGCTTTGAGGATTTCGGCCAAGAGCTGCAAAATAAAATGCGCGCAGGTTTTCTGGATCTGGCCCGAGAATTTGCCGACCGCTACCGGATCATTGATGGCGATCAAAGCATGGATGACGTCGCCGCTGACGTGCTGAAATCTGTGTTAGACTATCTGAATGACTGACGACGCCCTGCCCCAATCCGACCAGATCGACGGTGCGCCTCACCCGCGTGAGACGGCGATGATCTTTGGGCAAGAGGCGGCAGAACGCGGGTTCCTAGACGTCTTCAACGCAGGCCGTCTGCACCACGGCTGGCTCATCACGGGACCGCGCGGGATCGGCAAGGCCACTTTGGCCTGGCAGATCGCGCGCTTTCTGATCGCAACGCCCAAGGACGACGGTGATAGCCTCTTTGGTGCCCCCCCTGCCACGACCTCGCTCGCGATTGATCCAGAGCATCCGGTTGCACGTCGCATTCAGGCGGGCTCGGAGCCCGGTCTTGTGACAGTCAAACGGCCCTATGACGAGAAAACCAAGAAATTCAAAGCCCAGATCACTGTGGACGAAGTCCGGCGGCTTAAGAACTTCTTTTCTTTGTCAGCAGCCGACGGCGGCCATCGCGTCGTGATTGTCGACAGCGCCGATGAGATGAACGTCTCAGCTGCCAATGCGCTCTTGAAGCTGCTCGAAGAGCCCCCCGCTAACACCACGCTTTTGCTGATCAGCCACCAGCCTTCACGCCTTTTGCCCACGATCCGCAGCCGCTGTCGCGAGCTGCGTCTTGCGCCTTTGTCGCCTGCCGACATGGCGCGCGCATTGGAACAGGCCGATCCGGGCGAGCCTGCCTCGCCAGAGCTCGCTGAACTCGCCGGGGGCTCGGTCGGGGAAGCGATCCGTTTGGCGCAGTCGGGCGGGACGGAAATTTACGCGCAATTGGTGGCGCTTTTTGCAGGCATGCCGCGCCCCGACAGGCAAGCGGCGATGGCATTGGCGGAAAGTGCCGCGATGCCGGGTCAGCAGGATCGGCTGGATCATCTGCTGAACCTCATCGACCTGCTATTGCTGCGCCTCGTACGGGTCGGCGCAACAGGACAAGTGCCGCAAATCGAAGCTGCCCCCAATGAAGCACAAGTGCTGGCAAACCTGTCCAAAAACCCGGCACAGGCGCGGGCCTGGGCGGATGTGGCGCAGGAAATCTCTGCGCGGAGCCGTCACGGCAAGTCGGTGAACCTTGACCCTGCCGCTTTGGTGCTTGATACGGTTTGGAAGATCCAACAAACCGCGCAGCGTTTTTAATGTCCGAACCACTGATCACTGACAGCCATTGCCACCTCGATTTCCCTGACTTTGAGGGCCAAGTCGGCGATTTCGTTGCCAAAGCCGCAGAGGCCGGCGTGCACCGCATGGTAACGATCTGCACGAAGCTGAAAAACGAGCCCTCCGTGCGCGCCATCGCCGAAGCGCATGCGCCGATTTTCTATGCGGCGGGCACGCACCCAATGAGTGCAGCCAGCGAGCCATTGGTGACGGTTGAAGAACTGGTGGAGCTGTCATCGCATCCCAAATTTGTCGGGATTGGAGAAACGGGTCTGGATTATCACTACACAGCGGAGTCAGCTGAGATCCAAAAGACCTCGCTGCGGGTTCACATCCAAGCCGCCCAAGAAACTGGCCTGCCGCTGATCATCCATGCGCGCGCCGCCGATGAGGATATGGCGCGGATATTGGCTGAAGAGCACGCCAATGCGCCCTATTCCTGTGTGATGCATTGTTTCAGCTCTTCCGCAGAGCTCGCAAAAGCCGCTTTAGATCTGGGGTTCTACCTGTCCATGTCCGGCATCGCCGCCTTCCCCAAAAGCCAGGAATTGCGCGATATTTTCGCCAGTGCCCCCGTCGACCGCATCCTCGTGGAGACCGACGCACCCTATCTGGCGCCCCCGCCCTTCCGCGGCAAACGCAATGAGCCGTCTTATGTGGCCCACACCGCGCGCAAAGGGGCCGAGGTCTTTGGCATGGACTACGCAGACTTCGCGGCTCAGACCGAAGCCAATTTCGAACGGCTGTTTTCCAAAGCCACCCTCACGCAGGCAAGCGCTGCATGAGCGGGACGATCACCTTCACCATTCTGGGCTGCGGCAGCTCGGGCGGTGTGCCGCGACTGGGCGGCATCTGGGGGGATTGTGATCCCGAAAATCCGAAAAACACCCGCACCCGCTGCTCTCTGTTGATCGAACGCGAGACCTCTGAGGGCAAGACCACGGTTCTGATCGACACCTCGCCAGACATGCGCCAGCAGTTGTTGCGCGAGAATGTGGGACATATTGACGGGGTCGTTTATACCCATTCCCATGCCGACCATGTGCATGGGATCGATGATCTGCGTATGATCGTTTTCAATATGCGCGAGCGGGTCAAAGTCTATGCCGACGGCCCTACGCAGGACGCGCTTTTGTCACGATTTGGATATGCCTTTGTGCAGCCGCCGAACTCGCCGTATCCCCCGATCCTGGACCTGTATGGCATTGACGGAGACGTCACCGTGTCTGGTGCTGGCGGTGACATTGTGCTGACCCCGATTGAGGTCGAGCACGGAAGCATCGACTCTCTGGGGTTTCGGGTGAATGACGTCTTTTATCTCCCTGATGTTTCAGGGATTTCTGACGACGCATGGGAGCAGATTTCGGGCCTGAAATGCTGGATCCTGGACGCGTTGCGCCGCACGCCGCATCCGTCGCATTCGCATCTGGACAATAGCCTTGAGTGGATCGAACGCGCCGCGCCCGAACAGGCCGTTCTGACCAATATGCATGTGGATCTGAATTACGAGACCGTCGCGGCAGAAACCGCAGACCATATCATTCCGGCCTATGACGGCTTGCGCCTGACCTTCGACCTTTAGAACGGCTGAATATCCACGCCAGCGTTTGACAGATTATCCCGCAGGGTCTGGGCGATTTGCACCGCAGTCTCTCCGTCCCCATGCAGGCAGATCGTATCGACCTGCGTCGGGATCTTCACACCATTCTGCGAGATCAGCGCCTGCTCATCGACCATCCGCAGAATACGCTCCGAGGCCTCTTGCTCGTCATGAATCACCGCGCCGGGCTTGCTGCGATCTACCAAGAGACCGTTGTCCTCATAGGCGCGGTCGGCAAAAATTTCTCCGACCCAGTTGCAGTCCAACGCCCGAACCGCGCGTTCCTGAGCCGTTGCAGCGATGGCCATAATGACGATTTCCGGAGCCACACGCAGCGCCGCACTGTAAGCGGTGCGCGCCATATCCTCGTCCTCGGCACACATATTGGCCAAAGCCCCGTGCAGCTTAAGGTGCCGCAACGATGTGCCCAATGCCGCCGCTGTCGCCTGCGCTGCACCCAATTGATAAATAACGAGGTTTTCCAGCTCGCTCGGGGATAGTTTGATCCGCCGCCGCCCAAAACCCTGCAGATCTGCAAAGCCCGGATGTGCTCCTATGTTGACACCATTGTCCCGTGCCAAGGCCATGGTCTTGGCCATCGTATCCGCATCACCCGCATGCCAGCCACAGGCCACATTGGCGCTGGTGACAATGCCCAACAAAGCCGCGTCATTGCCCATCGGCCATGGACCAAAGCTTTCGCCCATATCCGCGTTCAGATCTACTTTTGCCATTTAGCCCTCCGGGTCCTGTCCGGCTGTGACACCACTGATCAATTGATAGCTCAGAAGATCGCGCATGTCGGCAGGGTTTCTGACGACCGGAGTGATTTTGCTGCGCAACGCACTTAGTTGATCCGCTTCAGATTTGGTGCGCGCCTCGGCTTCTTTGCGAGATATCAGCTTGAACCGAAACGGTTTTCCGGGCTGCGCCTGCGCCAGTTTCGGTAGATCATCCGGTACGACAGTTCCGATGCGCGGATAGCCCCCCATGGTCTGGCATTCGGCCATCAGCACATAGGGCACGCCGTCTCCGGTCTGTTGAATGTCACCCTGCATGATGAAATCCGAGGCAAGCCCTGCCGCCTGATCTGTACCAAACTTGAGGCTTGGATGATCCAAACCAATCCCTTGCCGATTGGCGCGGTTGGATTTGGTGAATTCGGCCTCAAAAAATGCCTTTTGCGTCGCCGCATCAAAAAGATCGGTCTGAGGGCCCGAGACCACATGCAACACGCCGCCGTCAAACCTGTTTTCCGCAGTCAAACCCATTTGAACGGCATAAGGATCGGGATCTTGGGCAAAGGTGATCTCCGCGCCCTTTGCGAGCACCGCGCCAATCCCAGCCATCAGATGCGCGGCCTGACTGCCCAAATGAATGGCGCTTTCAATGCCGCCCGCGAAGGTCAGATATCCGTAGCTGCCTGCGCGACAGGCACCCAGATCCAGACGTGCGCCAGAGGGGATCAAATGGGTCTGGTTCCAGGCTAGCGGCGCGCCGTCCAAACTCGCAACCATCGGCGCGCCGGTCAACGCGATGCGGGTTGTGGCTTTGAAAATGAAAGTGCCGCCAAAACCTGCGATCTCCAGCGCTGGCAAGACCTGCGGAGCCCCCAAGAGCGCCGTTGCTTCAAACAGGGCTAAACGATCCATCGCCCCGCCGCGCGACAGGCCAGCTGCGATCTGTCCCGGGCGTCCGAGGTCTTGGATCGTGATGGCTGGACCGTTGCCCTGAAAAATCACGCTCATCGCAAAACCTCGAGTTTCGCGCGGCCGAGACCGTCGGCATTGTCGGCCAGAATGCTTGCCATCTCAGAGCTTGCAACCGCTTCAAACCTGAGGACGTCGCCTGCGCGCAGCAAGATTGGCTCGGTGCGATCAAGGGCAAAGGGCAGAAATCCGGACTGGCCAATGTGATGCCATCCCGTCGGATTTTCATTCGTAAAAATAATAACTTGTCTTATGGCAAGGATCAGGGCTCCGGCGGGAACGGAGGGGTTTATCGCAGACATTCGGGGGATATCCCACCGTTCTGGCAAAAAGCCCAGATAGGCCTGCCCCGGGGCGAAACCCAGCGTTAGGACTTCGACCTCTTGGGCACATAGCTCTGCAACCGCGTCTGTGTCAGACAGCCCGGTAGCACCTGCGGCTTTCGTCAGATCAGGGCCATAGGCGTCACCAAAAGCGATAGGAATGGTCCAGCGACGCAAAGGGTCGGGCCGCGTCACTTTACTCCAGTCACGGGCATCAAGGCGTTCTTGCAAAGCCTTGGTCACGCCTGCGCGTACGGCAGAGTCACCGTCGACCTCGACCATGACCGTCGTCAGAGAACCCGCCACCTGCGCAACACCGGCGATTGGATCTGACGTCAGATCCGCGACAAAAGCGCGGACCGCAACCGTCAGCTCTGGCCGCGCGGTCAACCCGAACCGCACAATCAAAGACGTGAGGCCAAGGGGTAAAATCACCGGTTGTTCAGGAGTGGACGTCGACATCGGAGCCTTGCTTTGCAACGCCCCGAAAATGTCCCGCGCCGCGCCGGATTACAAGAGGCTTAGCCCACTTGGCGACCGTGGCTCCAAACACCTCGAATGACCGGCATGTAACGCAAAGTGCGAACGCGGATCATATCAGCGTGCATCCCGGGCTCGAACGTGCCGCGATCACTTAGGCCTGAGGCCCGCGCTGGCGCTTTGGTCACGGTTTTCACCGCGCGCGGCAGGTCGTCCCAGAGCTTGGCCAAGCGGAAGGCCGATTGCAGCAAAGCCGCCGGCACATAGTCAGAGGAAATAATATCCAAAAGGCCCAGCTCTGCCAGTTCCAGTGCCGAGACATTGCCCGAATGGCTGCCCCCGCGCATGATATTAGGCGCGCCCATCATGATCGCGATGCCATTGTCGCGGCAGGCCCGCGCGGCCTCGACTGTGGTGGGGAATTCCGCAAGGCGGATACCATGACCTGCCGAGGTCACGACTTGCTCAGTTGTGGTGTCATCGTGGCTTGCCAAGACCGCCCCAAACCGCGCGGCTTCGCTGACGGTCATGGTTTCGTGCTTGTCGCCAAGGCGGGCACGCAGGTCCAAAAGCGTATCGAAATGCTCTTGGTATTCCGCGTCATTCATGCCGGATTTGCCCATGACATAGGCTTTGAACTTCTCGGTGTCGCGGAACTGCCGCTGCCCCGGCGTGTGATCCATCAGGCTGACGATGCCTACACGGTCATTTTCGTCGAACTCGCTGAGTTCTTCGATCAGGGTCTCGGAACAGACCTCAGCGCGCAGATGCAGGAAGTGGCTGATTTTCAACGCATTCTCAGCCCGCAAAGCGAGCATTTCACGCGAGAGTTGGCGGGCGTATTTCAGATAGCGCCCCTTGCCTGTCGGAATAGACCCAACCCGCATGGCATCGAAAACCGTGGTGATGCCACAGCCCGCGAGCTCTGCGTCATGGGCAAGGATAGCTGCGTCATGCGGCCAGTCGACCTTGGGGCGCGGCTGGATATGGCGTTCAAGATTGTCTGTGTGCAATTCGACAAGGCCAGGCAGGATAAAGTCGCGATCACAGTCAATGGCGCCGACGGGGCATTGCCCCCCTTCGACCACGTCAAGGATCTTGCCCTCCGCCACATAGATCGCGCCAGACACAACGCGGTCCTCTAGCACGATCTGCGCATTGGCGAGGCAGAAAACACCGCTATCGACATCGTGGGACAGGCTTGGAGAGTTCATGTCAAAACATCCTCTGAATAGAGCACAGCAAGGGCCGCGGCGATGGTCTCATCAATCGCACCGTCATTGCTGAGATCGGTATAGGTGACGCCCGCAGGCATCGGAAAATCTGCGCGCTTAAGGCGCTGTTCGATATCTTCGGCGGTTTCGCGACCCCGGCCTGACAGACGCGCGCGTAGCGTCGCGTCGCTGGCCGTCAAACGCAAGGTCACGAGATCCGGAAAGGCCTTTTGCGCGGCGGGCAGAACTGCACGGCTGAGGTTCGCGAGCAAGTCTTGACCATTCGCAAGATCATCATGCACCGTCTTTGGAATGCCATAGAGCAACCCATGCGCGGGCCAGTCCAAGGCAAACGCGCCGCGCGCTTTGCGGCTCTCAAACTCTGTGGTTGAGACGGGCTCATAGTCCTCTCCGCCCAGCCCCTTTGGCCGGGTGATCACACGTTTCACCAACCCAAGGCGTGGATGCGCTTTGGCAAGCGCCTCCATGACGCTGTCTTTGCCGACCCCAGAGGGGCCGACGATTGCTATGAGCCGCCCCGCCATCTAGGCCGCCGCCAGAGGGCTGAAGCCCGTGACGTCGATCTCACGATCACAGACCCGCTCGCGCGCGGCCTCGTCGTGGAAGATGCCGACGATGGCAGTGCCATTTGCTTTGGCCTCTTCAATCAGCCCCAGCACAATTTCGCGGTTGGTGGCATCAAGGCTTGCGGTCGGCTCATCCAACAAAAGCGCGGGATAGCTGTGGGCAAAACCGCGTGCGATGTTCACACGTTGCTGCTCACCGCCCGAGAAGGTGGTGGGCGAGAGCGACCACAGAGGCTCTGGGATATTGAGCTTTTGCAAGAGGCTTGCGGCACGGTCTTTGGCCTCGTCCATCGGGGTGCCCAGCGACAAGAGCGGCTCGGCGACGACTTCGATGGTTGGCACGCGCGGCACGACACGGAGGAACTGGCTGACGTAACCCAGCACTTCGCGGCGCAGCTTCAGGATGTCGCGTGGCTCGGATTGGGTGACGTCGACGCCGCCGACCACCACGGATCCACCCGCGGCGAGATAGTTGCCATAGATGATCCGCATCAGCGTGGATTTGCCTGCACCTGAGGCTCCGGTCAGGGCGACACATTCGCCCGCTGGCACGGTCAGGTTCGCGCCCCGCATGACTTCGAGGACGGCGCCACCTTGGTTGTGCAAGGTGAAGGTTTTCGAGACATTTGTCAGTTCAATCATCGTCTTATACCTGCAAATCAGAGCTGACGAGCAGCTGGGTATAGCCATGTTGCGGATCATCCAGAACCTGATCGGTCAGGCCTGTTTCCACCACATGACCGGATTTCATCACCATCAGGCGATCCGCCAAAAGGCGTACGACGGCGAGGTCGTGGGTCACGATAATGGCCGACAATCCAAGATCACGCACCAGACCGCGCAACAGATCCAAGAGGCGTGCCTGGACCGAGACGTCAAGGCCTCCGGTCGGCTCGTCCATGAAGACCAGACGCGGGCCGGTCACAAGGTTGCGGGCAATCTGCAGTCGTTGCTGCATGCCGCCGGAAAAAGCGGTTGGGCGGTCATCAACTCGGTCTTCGTCGATCTCGACGCGGCCCAGCCAATCCACCGCCTGCGCGCGGATATCGCCATAGTGGCGTTGACCCACGGCCATAAGGCGTTCGCCCACATTGCCGCCAGCCGACACGCCCATACGCAGCCCATCACGCGCATGTTGATGCACAAAGGCCCAGTCGGTGCGGCCCAGCATCCGGCGCTCTGGTTCGCTCATTTGCAATGTGTCGCGCGGACCATCGGTGCGGGTGTCAAAGATCACTTCGCCTGTGTCGGGCGCATGGTGACCGGCCAGACAATTCAGCAGGGTCGATTTGCCAGAGCCAGATTCCCCAACAATCCCCATGACTTCGCCGGGATAGAGGTCAAACCCCACATTCGCGCAGCCAATCCGGTTGCCGTAATATTTGCTGACGTCTTTGACTGAGAGCAAAGGTGTCATGCCGCCACTCCTTTCGGTCCAACATGGCCCTCGCCACGTCGGCTTTCGCAGTAATCGGTGTCCGAGCAGACAAACATCCGCCCGCCTTCATCGTCGGTGATGACCTCGTCCAGATAGCTGTGGGTCGCGCCGCAGAGATCACAGACGTGATCCGCCTTGGAGGCCTCAAAGGGGTGATCCTCGAAATCAAGGCTGACCACCTTGGTGTGCGGCGGCAGCGCATAGATCCGCTGCTCGCGCCCTGCCCCAAACAGCTGGATCGCATCCATTTCCATTTTGGGATTGTCAAACTTCGGGATCGGCGACGGGTCCATCACATAGCGCCCTTCGACCTGCACTGGATAGGCGTAGGACGTGGCGATATGGCCGTGTTTGGCGATATCCTCGTAAAGCTTCACATGCATGAGGCCATATTCCTCAAGCGCGTGCATCTTGCGGGTCTCGGTCTCGCGCGGCTCCAGAAAACGCAGAGGTTCCGGGATCGGCACCTGATAGACGAGGATCTGATCCTCAGAAAGTGGTTCCTCGGGGATCCGGTGACGCGTCTGAATGACGGTCGCCTCAGAGGTCGCAGTGGTGGTTTTCACCTCGGCTGTGTTCTCAAAGAACTTGCGGATCGAGACCGCGTTGGTCGTGTCATCCGCGCCTTGGTCGATGACTTTCATCGTGTCCTCAGGCATCAGCGTCGCGGCCGAGACCTGCACGCCCCCCGTACCCCAACCATAGGGCATCGGCATCTCGCGGCTGGCAAATGGCACCTGATAGCCGGGGATCGCGAGCCCCTTGAGGATCGCACGACGGATCATGCGTTTGGTTTGTTCGTCGAGATATGCAAAGTTGTAATCAGACATTTTGATACGAACCTGATTTTAGGAGAGAGCCTTGGAAGTCTTGTTGATCGTTGGATCTCTGGTTGCATTCTTGTTGTTCATCGCCCTTCGCGACATTTTGCGAGATCGCCGCAAATGGAAGACGATGCGCCAAAACGAAGACGGAACTTGGAGCTGGACTGACCGAGATGGGTCGACCCAGACGTCGATGTACCGTCCGCACTTTGCCGGCGACACATCCTACGGAGGCGGCTCGGGCAACTTTGGAGCTGGCGATGGGAGCATCGACGGCGGCGGCAACTAGCGTCATTCAGCGGCCTCCTTCTGCTCTGCAGCCGCCTCGGCGCGCAGTTTTCGGATGAGTTCGAGTTCCGCCTGGAAATCCACGTAATGCGGCAGCTTGATGTGCTCGAGGAACCCCGTCGCCTGGATATTGTCCCCGTGATAGAGCACGAATTCCGCGTCCTGCGCCGGCACGCCTTCGTTGTCTTCGCCAAACTCTTCCCAACGCAACGCGCGGTCCACGAGGGACATCGAGATCGATTTGCGCTCGTTCTGGCCAAAGACCAGACCATAGCCACGGGTGAACTGCGGCGGCTGCGATTTAGAGCCGACGAATTGGTTCACCGTCTCACATTCCGTCAGGGTGACCTCGCCGATCTCGATGGCAAAGCCCAGCTCTGGGATGTCCATTTCAACGGCAACTTCGCCAATGCGCAGCTCGCCCACAAAGGCATGCGTGCGCCCGTAGCCTCGTTGGGTGGAATAGGCCAAGCCAAGGGTGAAACCCTCGTCCGACCGGGTCAGCGCCTGCAGGCGCAACGCACGCTCGGCAGGGAGTTCCAGCGGCCCGCGGGTGAGGTCCGGAGGCGTGGTTTCTTCGGGGAAGGTTTCTTCGATGAGGCCTTCTTTGTTTAGGAATTCAGTGACATGCGGCACGTCAACTGGTTCTGCCTCACGCTCCGCCGCCTGAACCTCTTCGCCCTCGGCTGCCAGTTTGAAATCCAACAAGCGATGGGTGTAGTCAAAGGTCGGGCCCAAAACCTGCCCGCCCGGCAGATCCTTGAAGGTCGCGGAAATCCGGCGCTCACAAGCCATTTTGCTGGTTTCCACCGGATTGGAATTGCCAAACCGCGGCAGCGTCGTGCGATAAGCGCGAATGAGGAAGATCGCCTCGATCAGATCCCCGCGCGCCTGTTTGATCGCCAGCGCGGCAAGGTCTGGATCATAGAGAGAGCCTTCGGCCATCACACGGTTCACGGCCAGCTTGAGCTGCTCTTTGATCTGATCAACGCTCAGCTCTGCGACCGTGGTATCCCCACGGCGTTCCTCAGCCAGCCAGGCATGCGCGTTGTCAATGGCGCGCTCGCCACCCTTTACGGCTACATACATGGGGTGACCTCCGTTGAGCGAGGCAAGGCTGCAAGCTTGGCACCTTGGGTGAAATAGAAATCGCGGCCCAGCGGAAAGAGCGCGCGGTTGTTTTGGAACGGCGCGACCTCTGGCAAAGCAAAGGCCTGCATGTCTTTGATGCCTGGGCCTTTCAGGGTGACGTCCTCAGACCCCTGCCCCTCGATCACCAAAGTCGTAGAGCGATCAGGATATTCCGCGTCGCCAATCGCAAAGCGATCAATTGGCGCGAGTTCATTCCAGCGCCCGACCGCGAAATCTGCTTTCATCGGGGCCACAAAAGGCGCGCCGATGTGAAAGCTGATCCAAGTGCGGATCTCTTCGGTGTCAAATTCGGGTGTCAGATAGATACCCGTATCGCCGTCACAGAGCGTCAGCAGCAGAACGCCCGCCGCAATGGACATCGGTGCCGGCGGCAGCGCGCCCGCAACTTCATGGGTCGTGCCAGGCCGCGCCATCGCATTCATCAGAGCACGAAAGGCGCGCGCTGAGTCATGCGGAGGGTTTTTGAACCCGCCTTCTAAAGCTGTCGCGCTCATCTGTCTTCTCCTCGTGCCATGGTGAAGAAATCCACTTTCGTGGCTGCGGCCTTGCGGGTGCGCAGCGCGCGAGCTTCACGTTGGGCGGTTTCCAGAGGGGTGAGAACCTGCGCCCGGACATCCTCTGCGTGATCCGTCTGCATCAAAGCATCGACCAAGGCCGCGGCCTCGGAGTCAGCTTTGCTGCGGCCCTGCACATAGCCATGCCCGACGACGCCGGCGTCCAGTTTCAGCGCACAGCGCGTCACAGTCATCTCGCCCATATTAAAGGCCGACCCCGTGCCGCCCATGCGGCCCCGGATCATCACGCTACCCACTTCGGGCTTGCGCAACCATTCAAAACCGGTCTCTGCGCGATCTCCTAAGAGATCCGCAATTCGCCCCTTTGGGGCCTTTGCCAACAGCCCTATCCAGGCCTGGCGATCTTGTGTTTCCATCTGTCCCATCTCTGTCTCGACAAATTTTCGTTACACTATACAACTAGACTTATTATGCGAGATTCGAGGCCATCGAGCCAGAAAGATTTTGTGAAACTTGCGTAACGGAGAGACGACATGAGTAAGACACCTCTATGGCAGGCCATCTCAAACGCCCTGCGTGAGGATATGGCTGAGGGACGCTACAGGCCCGGTGACAAGCTTCCGACGGAGGCCGAGCTGGCCGAGCGGTTTGGTGTGAACCGTCACACGATCCGGCATGCGATATCGGTTTTGGTCGAGGATGGGCTGGTGCGTACACGGCGCGGATCGGGGGCTTTTGTGAAAGGGGCTCCGACCGATTACCCCATCGGCAAACGAGTAAGGTACCACCAGAACCTGCGCGCCGCGGGGCGAGCTCCGTCTAAGAAAGTCCTGCATGTGGAAACCCGTCCTGCCACCGCGAAAGAAGCGGCGCGGCTTGATCTGGAAGCGGGTGCCCTCATCACTTTGCGCCACAGCGTGTCTTACGGCGATCATCAGGCAATCGCGCTATCGATCAGCGAATTTCCCGAGGCTCGCCTACCTGGAATTGGCGAGCTCATGCGCCGCGAAAGTAGCGTCACCAAAGCTTTGGAGCTCGCTGGCATCCAAGACTATACCCGCGCATCAACCCGCGTGCGCGCAACTTTGGCGAACGCGACACAAGCGCTGCATCTGGAACTGCGGGAAGGTGCGCCTTTGATCTACACGACCAGTATGAGTGTCGATCAGCATGGACAGAAAGTTGAATTTGGGCGCACCTGGTTCGCTGGGGACCGCGTCACACTAACCCTAGAGGAAGATGCCTAGCGCGGGACGCCTTCGGCGCGAGGATATTTTTGGCAAGAGAATGAGCGCGCGCTTTCATCTTGCCTAAAATACTCTGGGGTGAGGCCCTTGGGCCGAGGGGCAAAGCCCCTATGCGCCCTCGTATTTTTCCAGAAAGGCCGCGGCAGGGAGGCTGCGGAAATCTTCCAATGTTTCGCGCAAACGCGCGTGGTCCCAATCCCACCAGGCAAGGTCTATTATGCGCTCTGCGATGTCGCGTGGTTGGCGCAAGCGCAAAACGGTGGCCGGCGTGCCTGCGACGATTTCATAGGGGCCGACGTTTTTGGTGACAATCGCACCAGCCGCCACGACAGCGCCATGGCCGACCGTCACTTCGGGTTTGATCATCGCGCCATGACCGATCCAGGTGTCATGGCCGATACTGGCACGGCGGGAGGCCCGGTGTTCAAAGAACTCTGCATCGTTGTCCGCATCATCCCAATAGTCTGAAGACCGATACAGGAAGTGATGCAGCGAGGCGGTGGCTAGCGGATGATCCGTGGCCCCCACCCGCACGAAGCTCGCGATGTTTGAGAACTTGCCGATGGTCGTATTGGCGATGTCGCAGAAGCGTTCGCAGTAGGAATAATCGCCAAGCTCGGAATTCAAGAGCCGCGAGCCCTCGCCGACCTCGGTAAACCCTCCAAGCTCGGAGTTCACCACGCTCGCATTGGCATGCAGAACCGGAGCTTCAGCTTTTAGTCGCGCCATCAATGTTTGTCCTCTGCTGTGCCGATCAGGCGGCCACGCAGCCAGCCCGAGACCCAATCCATGAACATCACCATAAGCACGACGAGGACGATGTAGTAGGTGACTTCTTCCCAGTCTTTCTGCGTAATGATCGCCTGGGTCAGCAAGAGGCCAATGCCACCGCCGGTGATCGCACCGATCACGGTTGCTGAGCGGGTGTTGGATTCCAGATAGTAGAGCACCTGACTGAGAAGGATTGGCGTGATCTGAGGGATCACTCCGAAACGGTATCTTTGCAGCGGTTTCGCGCCGGTGGAGCGAATGCCCTCGATCTGCTTTTTATCTACATTCTCAAGGGCTTCGGAGAACATCTTACCAAAAGATCCGGTGTCCGTGATCAAAATGGCCAGCGCGCCGGTCAAAGGCCCAAGTCCGAAGGCGCGTGTTAAAATGATGGTCCAGACAAGCCCGTCTACCCCGCGTACAAAGTCAAAGAAACGGCGCATGGCAAAGCGAACTGTGAGCAGAGGTGTGAAGTTCTTGGCCGCCAAGAACGAAAATGGCAAAGCAACGACCGCAGCCCCGAAGGTGCCAAGGAAGGCCATCAGAATGGTCTCGCCAATCGCCCAGGCCACGTCGCCATGACGCCACATCGCGTTGTTCCAGAAGTCACTTACGATGGCCCCAGCTTCGCCGGTGAGGGCGCGTGAGAGCACCTCGCCAATGGACAGGCCGTGATAGGGGCTGTCCAGCGTGAAGAAAAAGAGCTCCCAACCGCCGAAATAGCGGAACACCTCAGAGCGGTTGCGGGTGACAGTCAGACGTCCGGCCTCGGTTGTGACCGCCATGCGGTTCTTTGAGGCGTTGACCCACGCGGGGATCTCATCCGTTGGATATTCCTGGATCACACCCTGCGCGCGGGTTGGCGTGGCTTTGATCAGACCATAGCCGGGCACGTCATAGGTGATTGTCTCGGGACCAAAGGTCACGATATGACCCTCACCCAGATCGATCACGGTGGTGTCCCCTAGGCTCACCCACTCTGGCGATGTGCCTTCGGGGTAGCGGCCTTTCTTTTCGCCTTCGATCGCCACAGTAACAGCCGCGTTCCGGTTGTCGCGGGTGACGTGGACCTTGTGGCTATAGGTGTCAGCCACCAGCGCACGTGCATTGTCGCCATTGGCCTTTTCGATCACATCCGGGATGTTGAAGGCAAAGAAGACATAGGTCAGGTAGGCCAGGATCAGAGCCGGAATGCTGAACGCCACCAGGCGTTTGCGCAGAAAGATCCGGTCGGCTTGCAGTTGTAGCCCAGCGTTTGTGTCAAGAGTGGCCATCAGTGTGCCCCTTCGCCTGTACCGTGCACCAGACGGTCGCGGTAATAGCTTGAGATTTGGTCGAAAAACATGATTGTCAGGAAGAGCAGGATGAACATCGCACCCGCCTCATCAAAGCGCCCCTGCCCCCAGGAAATCGCGTTCTTAAGCTCATAGCCAAGGCCGCCCGCGCCCACAAAGCCAAGGATCGCCGAGGCGCGAATGTTGATTTCAAACCGCAAGAGCGCGTAGCTCAGCCAGTTGGGCGCAACTTGAGGGACAACCCCAAGAAGCATCTTCTGGCTCCAGGTGGCACCCACAGACGCAAGCCCATCGACAGGCTTGAGGTCAGCGTTTTCATTGACTTCAGAAAAAAGCTTGCCCAGCGCGCCAGCGGTGTGGAATGCAATCGCGATCATCGCAGGCACAGGTCCGCCGCCGAGGATAAAGATCAACACAAGAGCGATCACGATTTCAGGTACGGCGCGCATGATGTCCATGGCGCGGCGAAACACCGGGATCATGCGTGGGAACCGTGCCAAACCACGCGTGGACAAGAGCGAGAGCACGATTGCAAGCAGCGCTCCGATCAAGGTGGAGACCGCCGCGATATTGACCGTCTCGACCAGCGCCGGGAAGTAGGCCACGAAATGCGCAGGCAGTTCTGCGGATTTCTCCACCGCCTCGCTAACCACTTCGGCCGGATAGTCAAAGAAATTGTCGATCCCGCCCCAGAAGGATCCCCCATTGCGCGAGGCTGCGGTGTTAAATCCCGCCACCATCACAAAGATAAAGATCACCAGAGTCAGAAAGCCATAGCGCCTCTTTTTCTGGGTCTGCGCCATATAGGCGTCTTGGATCACGCTGATCCGCGGGGGGCTTACTGCAGCCTCTGTCATGTTGACGTGCCTTATCCTCAAAGCGTTGTGGACTGGGGCTTGCGCGAAGCCTCACACCGAAACGCTTGAAATGTCATGAAAAAGCGGGCCCCGATGGGGGACCCGCCGCAAGCCTGTGTGGCTTATTTGGATTTCAGCTTACGTGCTTCGATGATGGAGACGTAAGTTTCGTGGGTCACTGGCTGGAAGCCCAGAGTGTCGCCCGCTGCGATGTTGTAGGCACATGCCGCGTCGTTTTCGAACATGTCATCAACCAGTTTGGTCATGGTTGCTTTGACGTCCGCTGGCAGGCTCTTGCGCAGAACGATTGGGCCTTCTGGGATCGGCTTGGATTTCCAGATTTGCACCAGGTCGTTCATGTCTACGAGACCCGCGTCAACCGCTTTGCGCAGCGCGCCAGAGTTATAGCCGTCTTCCCAGTCGCCTTGGCCGTCAGCCCAGGTCACGCCGCCGTTGATGTCGCCGTTGTTCACTGCAACGATAGTCTGCTCGTGGCCGCCGGTGAATTTAACTTCGCCGAAGTATGCGCCGGATTCCATGGTGATGCCGTCTTTGTACTGAGGGATCTCGATGGATGGGATCAGGTAGCCAGAGGTGGAGTTCGGGTCACCAAAGCCAAAGACTTTGCCCTGCATGTCGTCCAGAGAGGTGATGCCGCTGTCTTTGCGGGCAAAACCAATGGAGTGATAGCCGATGGAGCCATCCACGTTCACTTTGATCAGAACTGGCTCAACCGCGTCTGCGTCTTGCAGATAGGTCGCCGCGTAAGAAGACGCGCCCAGCCATGCAAAGTCCAGCGTGCCGCCTACGAGGCCCTGGATAACACCCGCGTAGTCCGCTGGTGCGAACAGCTTGGTTTCAACGCCCAGCGCGTCTTCGGTGTAAGAGCGCAGGCACTCGTAAGAGTTCAAACGGTCTTGCGCGTTCTCGCCGCCCAGGATGCCGATGCGGAATTCTTTGATGCCTTCTGCGGAAACCGCGCCAGACAGCATGGTGGTGGCCAGAGCCAGTGCTACTACGTTTTTCATCTCTTTCTCCTAGTGATGAAGTGTCCGCCCGCGTCCCCCAAGGCCACGGGTCGAAAAATTAGGCCGGGACTGCGCGTGCAGAGTCCGACCGATCCAAGGTCTCGATTTCGGTGCTTGTGGCGGCTTCAGAAAAGTCATCGCCCGCGCCGTAGATGTCGCGTGCCACACCTGTGGTCAGTTGCGCGGGTGTGCCGTCAAAGACGATGCGCCCGTCGCGCATGCCGATGACGCGGTCACAATAGCGGCGCGCGGTGTCGAGCGTGTGCAGGTTGCAGATGACCATGCGGCCGTCTTCTTCGTGAATGCGGCGCAGGGCCTCCATCACGATTTGTGCGTTCATAGGGTCAAGTGACGCAATCGGCTCGTCCGCCAGAATGATCTGCGGGTCTTGCATCAGAGCGCGGGCGATGGCGACACGTTGCTGTTGACCGCCAGACAGGGCTTCAGCGCGTTTCGCGGCCTGCTCGGCAATGCCCAAACGATCAAGGATTTCAATGGCTTTGTGGATGTCCACCTGCGGATAGAGGTTGAACATCGACGCCAGCGTCGAGCGGCGATTGAGCGTTCCGTGCAGTACGTTGGACACTACATCCATACGTGGCACCAGATTGAACTGCTGGAAGATCATCGCGCAGCGGGATTGCCATTCGCGCTTGTCAGCACCACGCAGAGACGAGATCTCGACGTCATTATAGACCATCGACCCTTCGCTTACATCTGCGAGCCGGTTCATCATCCGCAGCAAAGTGGACTTACCCGCGCCCGACCGACCGATGATGCCGATCATGGCGGGCTTTTCTACAGTAAAGCTGGCCTTATCGACCGCTGTCTTGTCACCAAACCGTTTGGTCAGGCCTTGAACGCTTAGCATGGCATTCCCCCGAAATTCTGGAGGAACCCTAAGGAGCGCAGTTGAAGTTAAATTAACGCTTCTGTGGCGCTTAGATGTCGGCAATGCAAAGCTTTGGTAACAGAAACAGCGCTGAGGCCGAATTAGTCTAACGACGTCAGAATTTGTCTAATGCGGCGCGATCGTCGCAATTTCGTGCGGAGCAGAGAGAATCTCGGACCAGAATTGCGCGGTGAACTCCCAAACGTCATCCTGCATCGCCAGGTGATGCGTCAACAGCCCGAACGGCTCTTGGTTGTCGTCTTTACCTTGCCGTCGCCGCTTGAGAGTAGCGACCAAATTGCTGACCAGATAGGTCGTGTCATGTAGCCCCTCTCCGTCTCGCCAAGCAATCGGATCAAGATGGGTATTGATTTGCAACAAGCCCTCAAAAGGTTCTGCCGTGTGACGGGCGTCGCAGGTCGAGAGAACTTTGTAGCCCAACCTTGCCAGCTCGTGCGCGGCCCCCGGATCGATGTGGTTCCAGGGTGGCACAAAGACCGGCAGAAGGCGTTCGGGAATCAACCTTCGCATCGCCCGAAGCGCGGCTTCGGCGTCATCGCGATTTGCTTGAGGCGAGCGCGCATCTGTAAACTCGGAGCGATCCCCAAGACCGCGCGCGTGATTGCGATGGGCCCAACCGTGGACAATGGGAACGATATGCGACTCGTTGGCCAAACGCGCCGCCAGTTGCGGTGTCGCATTGCGCGGGATCACGGCAAGGTGCACTGGCACTCCCACTTCCTTCGAGAGAGAAATCAGACGATCCAAAGCAGGCCCATCGGTTTCTGCATCATCATCACGCCACCAAAGCGGCAAGGTCAGCCCCTTTTGGTGCCACTTGGAGAGTTCGTCTCTGAGAGGTGTCCAATCAATCTGCATCTTGCGTCCATCCGCTCACAGATATGCTAGTTTCTTAGCAAAGGAGCAATGCATCTGAATTCGACTGTAATTGCAATCCACTAGCCTCTCTCAAATAGAAAGATCAGTTCTCTCATTTTGCACATCGGAATGAAAGAAAGTTGAACAAATCGCACATTTTTCTCCGTTCTGGCGAATAAGTTAATCGTTTCGTCTTGGTTATTGAGATGCGCTTAGATAATATCTTGGCAGAGGGGATATTATGAAAAAATCAGCGTCTTCGCCTTTTGAGCTGCCCGATTTCTTTCTAAACGAACTGCCTACAGGCTCTGTGAAAACGGCGGTCGATAAATTGGGTCGGATGATTGCACGTGGAGAGTTCGCGGAAGGGGTGACCATCCCCGTCGAGGCGGAACTTTGCGACATGCTGGGTGTGTCCCGAACTGTGGTGCGCGAAGCGACGAAGGTTTTGTCTGGCAAAGGCATGTTGCGGACAGCTCGCCGGTACGGAACGCGGGTGTTGCCATTTGAATCCTGGAACCTTTTGGACCCCGATGTCATTGTCTGGCACGATCCAACCAGCCCTGCAGCGACGCGGATTTATGCAGCCAGCACGCAGATGCGCCTGATGGTCGAACCTGAGGCTGCGAAACTGGCCGCCGAAAATGGAACGTCTGAACAGCGGGAAAAGATCCTAAAGGCGGCGCAGCACATAAATCCCGAGCCCTACGGCATGGATGGTATGCTCGCCGCGGATTACACGTTTCACGCCACAATCCTTGAAGCCACAGGCAACCTGATCCTGGCGCAACTGCGCGGCCTTATTCGCGCCCTTTTGCAATTTAGCTATTCCACCGGCGCCGAAGTGGTGCCCGAGGTGCAAGTGAACCGACAGGCCCATATCGATGTGGCGCAGGCAATTTCCGCCGCAAACCCGATTGAGGCACGGCGGCTGATGTATCAAATGCTGACTGAAAACAGCGACACGGCTGAAAAGATTATCAACGCAAGTCCTGCGGAATAAGCGCCTCGGGCAGGTTCTGATAGCTGACCGCCTTTAAGAAACGACGGATCGACATCGCGCCGACAGAGGTCGCGCCAAAGGTCGTTGACGCCGGATAAGGCCCCCCGTGCATCATTGCATCACAGACCTCGACACCGGTTGGGAAACCGTTTGCCAAGACACGGCCTGCTTTATGTTCCAAGATTGGCATGAGGCTTTGGGCCAGCGCCTCATCGCCTGTTTCCAGATGCAGGGTACAGGTCAGTTGGCCATGCAGGGATTTTGCCACAGCGCGCATGTCTCCTTCGTTTTCACAGATAACGGCCAACCCAAAGGGTCCAAAGACCTCGTCAGCGAGCGTATCGTCAGCCAGCCAATCCGACGCCGAAACGCGTGCAAGAGACGGCGCTGCGCTGCGGGCCGCGAGCTCTGGTGCAATCAAGGAGGTGACTTGGGGTTTGTCCGATATCCGCGCTTGTCCGGCCTGATAGGCTTGGCCAATCCCATCCGTCAGCATGACCTGAGGCGCAACCCCACCCAACGCCGTTTGCGCCGCATCCAAGAAGGCATCGGCGCCCTCGCTTGCAATCATCACAACAACGCCCGGGTTGGTACAGAACTGCCCTGCCCCCATGGTCAGCGATGCCGCCCAGCCCTCGGCTGTGGCTTTGGCTTTGGTGGCAAGAAGTTCCGGCAGAAGGAACATGGGGTTCACGGATCCGAGCTCTCCGAAAAACGGGATCGGTTCGGGGCGGGCCGCGCATAGGTCAAACAAAGCACGCCCACCTTTGAGCGATCCGGTAAATCCGACCGCCTTGATCAGCGGGTGTTGAACCAGAGCCGCGCCGACCTCGAGCGGGCCACCTTGGATCAGACTGAGTACGCCGGCAGGCATGTCGCAGGCTTTAATCGCAGCATCGATGGCCTGAGCCACCAGGTCCGATACGCCGGGATGGGCATGATGACCACGCACAACCACAGGGCACCCAGCCGCCAAAGCCGCAGCCGTGTCACCCCCGGCCGTCGAAAAGGCCAATGGAAAGTTGGACGCTCCAAAGACCGCAACAGGGCCAATCGGGCGTTGCATCAGGCGCAGGTCCGGGCGCGGCAAGGGCGCGCGATCCGGCAAGGCCGCGTCATGGGTGCGGTCCAGATAATCGCCCGTCTCAATCGCATCGGCAAAATAGCGAAGCTGGCCCGTCGTGCGCCCACGTTCTCCTTCAAGACGGGCCTCTGGCAGTCCTGTTTCTTTGACGCCCATCGCCGTGATCTCGGCACCGCGGGCTTCGATTTCATCGGCGATTTTGCGTAAGAAGGCGGCACGCGCGTCTCGCGTGGAATAGCCGAAACTCCAAAACGTATCTTCTGCAGCCCTTACCGCTTGATCGACATGCATCTGAGTACCTGCCGCGAAACTGTCCGCATCCCCGGTCACAGGCTGATTCTCGAACCGCTCTTCTGCGTCCACCCAATCGCCAGCTATCAAATGTTTTTTCTGTAACATGGTCGTTCCACTTAGTGTTTGGCTTACCAGTTGGCGTAGCTGCCGTCTTCTCGGCGTAGCATTGGCAAATGTTCTGGTTCAAATGGGTATTTTGTAAGCGCCTCGATATCAACCTCGACCCCAAGACCGGGCTTGCCGGAACAGGTCAACCAGCCATCTTCCCAGGTCTGATCTGTCGCGATCACATCATCCAGACATTCGCCCGGCCTCTTTGGCAGTTCTTGCACCAAGACATTCGGGCTGGCCATATTCAAATGCAAACAAGCTGCCGTTGACACAGGGCCTATCGGGTTATGGACGGCAAGATCCACCATATGGGCCTCGCACATGGCGGCGATCTTGCGCCCTTCGGTAATCCCTCCGGCAATGCAGAGATCCACACGGCAATAATCCATAAGGTTGTCCTGCAACATCTGCACAAATTGCCATTTCGAGGCAAATTGCTCGCCCGCCGCCAGAGGCACAGCCGTCTTGCCCCTCAGAGAACGGTAGGCATCGGTATATTCACTGCGTAGCGGATCCTCGACAAACATTGGCCGCTGATCGGCGATTGCATTGCAGAAATAAGCGGCCTCAGCGGGCGTAAATTTGGTATGGGCGTCAAAAGCCAGCTCAATTTCGGGACCTAACTCACTGCGCAGCAAGCGAAACTCCTCGATCGCCTTGTCCACAGACCAGCGCCCGCGCATGATCATGTCTTCGCCGTAGCTCGGCTCCCAACGCAGCGCTTTCCAGCCCATGGCGACATGCTCTTTGGCCGAGGCCAATGTCTCTTCGGGTGTAGCACCGCGCAGGTGACAATAACTGAGAACCTTCTGACGTGCCCGTCCGCCCAGCAGCTCATATACGGGCGCGCCAAGTGCCTTACCTTTGATATCCCAAAGGGCGATATCGATGGCTGCGATGGCGCTGGACAGCACCTGCCCCGCAGGATGAAATCCCGCGCGCCACATGGTCTGCCAATGGTGTTCGATGTCAAAAGCATTCTCGCCGATCAGCAGGGTCTTGAGATGATCAATCATCCCCGCGACCGCATATTCGCGACTGGTCAAACCACTCTCGCCAACACCGATTGTCCCGTCATCGGTTTCCACGACGACGAACAGCATAGTGCGCCATTCTTTCAGCAGATGAGTGGTGATATTCTTGATCTTCATGCGTCACCTTTACGGGTGCCATCCACGGTCAACCCGAGGACGTCTTGCCAGTTGTAGTCCGGTTCAAACCCCAAGAGGTCGCGCGCTTTGGCACAGTCCAAAAGCGCCATGTGACCTGTGATCTGGGGATCGAGTTTTGATTGCGGCATCACCGTGTCGACCAGCTCTTTGGTGGGCTGTCGCATCAGCGTGTCTTTTGCGGCGATATTGAACACCTCGGCGCCCGAGATATCCGCCTCAAGCGCCAAGCGCGCCGCCCGCGCCGTATCGCGGCTGTCGATATAGCCCCAGAGGTTGAACTTGCGATACGGCATGTCCTCCCAGTATCCGGGGATTTTCTGAAAACTCGGAACGGCGTTCACGTCGTCATAGAGCACATTGGACAGCCGCAGGCCGATGAACGTCATGCCATAGAGCTTGGCCATTTGTTCAGCCAGGGTCTCGGAGATCATCTTGGACAGCGCATAGCCACCTTGAGGCTGAGGTTCAGAGGTTTCGTTGACCGGCAGCCTTTCTTGATGGTTCGTGTCAAAGGGGAAGCCAAAGATGGTTTCAGATGAGGCCCAGACCACGCGTTTGATCCCATGCGCCTGAGCCGCATTGAAGGCGTTAAACAGGGCGCTGGTGTTGTTGTTGAACCGGTCCGCGGATTCCCAATGGTCAAAGTCAGGTTCCGGATTGCCCGCGAAATGAACCACAGCATCACAGCCGGCCATCGCCTCATAGACGGCCTTATAGTCGGTCATATCGACCTCAATAAAAGGGCAATGCTGGGTCTTGGGCGGTTTGATGTCGATGTTCACACAGTCATAGCCCTGCGCGAGCAGATGCTCGATCACCGCATTCCCAGCGCCGCCACTTCCTCCGGTTACGCAAATTTTCTTCATAGTTTCAAACCCTTTGCACCGATCCATCGTGACCAAACAGATGCATATTTCCAATCATTGGCGTCATGTAAATCTCGTCCCCCGACCGCATCGAGACCTCGCCCACCAGACGTACAGTCATGGCCCCGGTATCAGGGCTTTCGACATAAGCGATGGTGTCAGAGCCAAGGTGCTCGACGTGGCGCAAACGGCCTTTCCAAGCGCCTTCCTCTGGGCTAACGCGGATATGTTCAGGGCGGATCCCGATGGCTTTGGCGTTCAGATCCATCGCGACAGCGCCTTCGATCAGGTTCATCTTTGGCGAGCCGATGAACTCAGCGACAAAAGGCGTGTTTGGCTGGTTATACAGCGTCATCGGAGCACCGGTTTGCTGGATTTCCCCACCTTTCATGATCACGATCTGATCGGCCATGGTCATGGCTTCGACCTGATCATGGGTGACGTAGATCATTGTGGCATCCAGCTTAGAATGCAGCTCTGCCAGCTCGACCCGCATCTGGCTACGCAGGGCGGCGTCCAGATTGGACAACGGTTCGTCAAAAAGGAAGACTTTCGGCTTGCGCACAATCGAACGGCCAATGGCCACACGCTGACGCTGACCGCCAGACAATTGCTTGGGTTTGCGGTCTAAAAGCGGGCCAAGCTGAAGGATCTCGGCGGCTTCTTCGACGCGTTGGTTGATCTCGTCCTTGGCCATCTTTGCCAGACGCAGGCCAAAGCCAATGTTTTGGCGCACGGTCATATGGGGATAAAGTGCATAGGATTGAAACACCATCGCGATGCCGCGATCCGAGGGCTGGGCATTTGTGACATCCACCCCGTCGATATAGATCGACCCGCCCGAGACCTCTTCGAGACCCGCGATCATGCGCAATAGGGTAGATTTACCGCAACCAGACGGGCCCACGAGCACGGTGAAAGAACCCTCTTTGACGGTCAGATCCAGTTGAGGAATGACATTCACGTTGCCAAAGGATTTCTGAACGGAGGTAAGGCGTACTTCTGCCATGGGTTACTCTTTCCTATTACGATACGAGAAGCCGAGGAAATCGGCGTGCAGACCCGACCCGTTCAGGTCTTGGGCCGCCATGCCGACGAAGGCTCCGGTAAAATTTGCGCGGTCGCCGCGGCCGGCTTCGTCAGACAGCAGGGACGCATCGAGGAGAGGACCTGTGGGACACCAGTCCCCTCCTACGCTGCGCCAGCGGAACTGGAGTCCGCTGTGGTCAACATCTACTCCAAGTTCGATAAGCCCGTCGGGCAGGTCCACTGGAGCCTCCAGAGGGAAAGTCAGCTCCCCTTCAGGCCAATCGCCGTTGCAGGATTGAATCTCAAGCTGGCGGCCGCCCTTTGGGCAGACGGTGATATAGAGGTAGTGAAACTGATGGCGGTTATAATAGGCAATGAGCCCCGCCATGGTCTGATAATCGCGCGGGCTGTAATCAACCAGCGTCTCGGCTGAATAGCGCCAACCGGTCTGGCGGCGCGCCACCAAACCCTGTTCATAGTAGGAGCCGACGCTTTCGCGGCCAAAGATCCTAAGGGCGTCCGAGCGGTCTGTCAGCGAGAAGAGACGATCTTTGTCAGGCGAACGCAGCCATTGAAAGGCATCAGGAAGCGCACCGTCAAACGCGTAGGTCTCAGAGTCTTCGTAAAACCCGTCTGTCCTTGTCGTGTGCTGGGGATCCTCTAGCACCAGCCAACCATCATTCCAGTGTGCTTTGGTGATCCCTGTTTCGCGCCCCAGTGGACTGAAGGGCCTGCCAAGCAAGGGGCGTGAACAGAGGAAAGTATGCCACCACGTGTCGTCCTCGCCCTGGACAAGCTGTCCGTGGCCGATGCGTTGCAAGGGCGCGTCCGGTTCGTCCCGCGCTGTCAGCACATTGGGTTTGTCTGGGAGCACATAGGGTCCCGTCAAAACATCGGCACGCGCATAGGTGATACAATGGCCATATCCGGTCCCGCCTTCGGCTGTGCAGAGGTAGTAGCGCCCGTCGTGTTTCAAAAGATGTGGTGCTTCGGTGAAACCCGCCTCGGACCCTTCAAAAATCCGGGTGACCTCTCCGACCAGTTTACCTTGCTCGGGGTCATACTCTTGCAAGATAATGCCCGCAAAGAAACTCCGAGGGTTCGCGCTGTTCCCGCGATGGTCCCAATCCATATTCACCAGCCATTTGCGCCCGTCATCGTCGTGAAAGAGCGAAGGGTCAAAGCCACTGGAATTCAGATAGATTGCGTCACTCCACGGCCCTTCAATAGAGGGGGCCGTGACCAGATAATTGTGGGTATCCTTATAGTTCCCATCATAGCGTTTCACGTCCGTATAGATCAGCCAAAAGAGACCGTCGTGATAGGACAGACAGGGTGCCCAGACACCGCAGCTGTCAGGCTCTCCGCGCATATCGAGCTGTTGAGCGCGGTCCAGAGGACGCGCCACGACCGACCAGTTTTGTAAGTCTGTCGAGGCGTTGATTTCCACGCCGGGGTACCACTCGAAGGTCGAGGTCGCGATGTAATAGGTCTCGCCCACGCGGCAGATCGAGGGATCGGGGTGAAAGCCCGGAAGAATTGGGTTTTTAATAGTCATCCTTTTACCGCACCTCCGGTCAGGCCTGCGACGATGTATTTCTGGGCCGCTAAGAAGAACACCACTGCAGGCGCTAGGGTGGCCGAAACAAAGGCCAGCGTTCGGTTCCACTCGGCCGTATACTCTCCGCGATAGTCCATCGCGCCCAACGTCCAGGTATAGCCCGCCCGGTCATTCAGCATGATCAGTGGCAGAAGGTAGTTGTTCCAGCTCTGCACGAACACAAAGGTCGCGATGGTCGCCAGGATTGGCGTCGAGAGGGGCAGCGTGAAGAGAAAGAAGAACTTGATATAGCCGCAGCCATCGACCCGTGCGGCCTCGAAAAGCTCCGCAGGCATCTGGGAGAAGAACGTGCGGAAGAACATGATCGAGAACGCGAGACCAAAGGCGACTTGGGGCAGAACGACGCCCCAAGGGGTGTCAAGCAAGCCAAGATCTCGGACCGTCAGGAAAAGGGGCATAATGGCTGCGGCGAAGGGGAACATGAGCCCCAACAACATGTAACTGAACAGGAACTCTGACCCGAAAAACCGAACCTGTGCAAAGGCATATGCGGCCATGGCGCCCATCAGCACGGTGAGGAACACCGTCAGCAAAGAGATCACGAGCGAGTTCCAGAGATAGCGCCAGAAGTTCGCATCCGCAAAGATCTCGCCATAGAATTCCATATGCCATTGATCCGGGATCCCAAAGGGCGACACGCGCAGCTCACCCGAGGTTTTGAAACCTCCAAGAACCGTCGCCGCTAAGGGGATCAGGATCAGGGACGAAACTAAAAGCAGCACAGAGATGCGACCGGCGTCTTTCCATTCAAACATCTTACTGCCCCCTCTGGACGGTGTTGCGATAGACCAGCGCAAAGACCACGCCGACTGCGAATAGGAACACGCCAACCGCCGAGCCAAAGCCCACATTCAGGCGCACAAAGCCGAAGTTATAGAGATAGCTCACCAACGTATGGGACGAGTTCGACGGGCCTCCGGCGGTCATCGGCATCACAAGATCAAAGACCTGCAATCCACCCAACACCGAGTAGAAGATCGAGATCGTAATGGCGGGCCACAGAAGCGGGATCTGGATGAAAAAGGCGCGCTGGATGGCAGAGGCTCCGTCAATCCGCGCGGCCTCGATCAGCTCTTTCGAGATCGACTGAAGACCTGCGATATAGATCATCATGTGAAAGCCGAAGTATTTCCAGACGATGACCGCGAGGATGGAATAAAACGCCCAGGGTTTCTCGGCCAGCGGGAAGAAGGCCGTTTCATATCCCATTAGGTCCGAGAACCATTTGGACAGGCCATAGTTGCCATCCAGAACAAAACTAAAGATCAGACCCGTCGCGACTTCTGCCATGATGTAGGGCAGGAAAAACACCAGTCGAAAGATCGTGTTGATGCGGCTGTTTTGATAGATCAACAGCGCCAGAAACAAAGCGATCGGCAATTGAATAAGCAGCGAGACAGCGATCACCAGAAGCGTGTTTTCAAAGGCCTGTTGGAAAGCGGAATGCCCCCACATGCGTTCGAAATTTTGGCTTCCGACCCAGCGGCCAAATTCGCGGCCGGTGTCTTCGTTCAGAACCCAGGGAGCAGGTCCATAGCCAGACCATTTGTAGGGCGCAAAGAAACCGGCCTGGAGCATGGGCAGGATCACGAAGACCGTGAACACTAGCAGTGCTGGTGGCAGGAAGATCAGCAACATCTTAAGCTGGCCGTCTGTCCACATACGGCGGAACACATTTGGCTTAAGCGTTGCTTGGGTTGCGTAGTCTGTCGTGGTGACCATCTGTCTTGCCTTAGGTCGCCTCCCCTTTGGCGGGGAGAGCAATTTCACTTTAGGTCACTGAAACGCGCGGGTTTCTTCGAGCAGTTCGGCAGCGGCTTCGGGCGTGATGTCGCCGGTGGCCATCTGGGCAGAGACGTCGTTGATCGCGCCACCCAGCTCGGAACCGAAGAACTGATCCAGGAACAGCTGGTGATAGGTTGACGCACCCCCGATGGCAGCAAATTGCTTGAGGATCACGTCCTCTACCAACCCACCTGCAGAGGGTACTGTTGGGATATAGACCCCACCGCTCGCGGCAGCTTTCTGAACGTCGACACCCATGAAATACTTCAGGAAATCAATCGCTTCATCCGGTGCGTCCTTGGTCAGAACAAAGCCCGAGGCCCCACCTAGCGTGTCGGTGATTGCGCCTTTGCCGCCTTCAATCATTGGGAATGGGATCACGCCGAGTTGGTCATCAGACAGGCCGCCATTGCTGGCAGCGCCGCGTGACGCGCCAAGATCCCAGTCGCCCATCAGGTGGAACAGAGCCGCTCCGTCACCCCAAAGGCCGGTTGCCCCATCGTATTTCACCCCCATAAAGCCCGGCTGAAACGGCTCGAGCTCGATCAAACGCATGTATTCCTGACCGGCACGCAACCAATCTTCATTGTTAAAGCCGCCATTCTCACCCGCGGCCGAAGCCGCCATACCTTCTTGGCCCATGATGCGCATCGCGATCAGGGAATAGAAGAAATGCAGAGGCCATTTGTCCTGACCGCCGACTACAAATGGGGTCACACCGCCTGCTTTCGCGGTTTCCACTGCCCCCAGAAGGTCGTCATAGGTTTTGATAGACGTCGGGTCGATGCCCAGTGCCGCCGCGTGATCTTTGTTGTACCAGATCGCAACGTTCTGAGAGGCCTCTGGCGCGCCGTAGTATTTGCCGTTGTGAGACAGGGCCGCCATGCCACCCGCGGAAAGATCTTGCTTCCATTCAGCAACAGTGGCGTCATCCAAAGCACGCAGGAAACCCTGCTCGGCTTGTTCATAAAACACGCCGCCGGACCAGCTAAAGAACATGTCAGGCGCCGCATCAGACTGCAGCAAAGTAGGCAGTTTCTGCTTAAACGCCTCATCTTCCATGAACTGCAGGTTCACTTTGACGCCTGGGTTTGCGGCTTCAAACGAGGCAACAGCATCGGTGTAGAGCCCCAGCCAAGGTGTTGAATCCCGGTTGATCGACAAAACGTCAACGGTCACATCCGCAAAAGCGGTTCCGGCAGTGAATGCCAGCGAAGCCGCGAGCGTGAGTGAGACGTGTTTCATAATTTCCTCCACTTTTTTTAACTCTAGACCGGGGTGCCCGGACTTTCATTTGATATTCATCATTGGGTGCCTGAATTCGTCTAAAACTGTTTCCTCCGAACAAGTCCTAGGCAGACACCGGCGCTTTTGGGGAAGCGCCCCTTCAAACCCACTTAGGAGAAGCGCTGTGACAAGCAGCGCCTCTCCTGTTGCGGGGCACTATTTGCGAAAGGAGCTGCATGGTATGGGAGATTGCGTGCAAATAGCGTATTTGAACTGTCCGAAGTGCGCCCGCTGGGGACATCGCCTTCAAAGGACCAAGAGCGCGGTATCGGGATGGGGTCCGCGCCGGCAAGCGGGTTAGCTCACTTGCCGAGTTGACCAAGGCGTCACGGGTAAAATCAGGCAGCGACATCAAAATACTCATACTCTTCCCCCTCCACTCGTCGGCGCGTCCTCGGGGTAAGGCCTGGCCGACCAAAGCACATTTTCATTGCGCTTTAGGTGTGATTTAGAATAGATATTGCATTAATTTCGTCAAGAAAAATAATTCATGATCGCAGTTTGCATCATGTGCTTGCGATGAGGGATTGAACCGCCAATGTGTAAAAAAATGTTTACTTCCATGGGGCTAGAATTTTCAGGAAAACGCCCAACTTTCCTCGATTTTGTTCGAAAAACAGCGGGATTTTTGGGTGTAGCCTCATACGCGCAGCCCCGAATCTATAGATCACACCTGATTAGCGACTCAGGTCATTTCAACTATGGGCTGACCGCAAAATGACCGGGCATGAACCACAGGCACTTGCTGCAACTCTGCTGCTGGATTGCAGGAACCAGCTTGGCGAAGGCATCCAATGGAATTGCACTGATCAACGTCTTTATTGGACCGATATTTTCGGAGAGACGCTTTGGTCCTGCGACGCCAATGGTGGCGATCCTCGGTCGATCCCCCTGCCCGGTAAACTCTGTGCTTTCGCGTTTCTGCCAGACCAAACCCTGCTCGCCGGATTTTCTGACGGGCTTTACCATTTTGATTCGCAATCCGGCGCGCGTGAAAAATTGCGCGGCTATCAACCAGGTGCTCCCAACACCCGCATGAATGACGGCAACCTGGACCGTACGGGGAATTTCGTCATAGGCGGCATAAACGAAGACGCCATGTCCCCAACAACACCGGTTTGGCGCTGGAATGGCAATGGGTGCGAAGCCCTTCTTGAAAACATCGGCTGCGCGAATTCGATTTGTTTTTCACCAGATGGCACGCGGATGTATTTCGCGGACAGCGCAGGCTCCGCCATCTATGCCTATGACTACGACGGGCAAGGCGCGCTTGGTGAAGGGCGTCTTTTTGCGGATATCAAGGACTATGGGGTGCCGGACGGCTCGACGGTAGATGCCGAGGGCTATGTTTGGAACGCACGGTTTGGCGGAGGTGCAGTGCTGCGTTTTACACCTGAAGGCCAACTGGACAAAGTCATCCCCCTCCCCTTGCCCAATGTCACTTGTTGTTGCATTGGCGGCGCAAATCTGGATCGTCTGTTTATCACCACAGCGCGGGTGGGAATGGACGCACAGGCGCTCAAACAGGCACCAGAGGCGGGCGGGCTCTTTGCGCTCGATATCCCAGTCAAAGGCCTGCCGCATGGCCAGTTCATCCCGCAAGAAAGGACCAGTATATGACGTTTTTAACAGAGGCTGAACATGCCGGAACGTGGCTCGGCCGCGTGTGGTCGCCTGAGGCGGGTGGGCCCTGCATTGTCACCCTGCGCGACGGAGAGGTCATTGATATCACGTCCAAATCCACGCCTTTGGTGCGGGATATCTGCGAGATGGACGACCCCGCGCGCTATGTGCAAACCGCAGAAGGCAGATCGATGGGATCGCTTGAGCAGATCGCAGCGGCTCCGGTTGGGGATCGCGCGCAGGTCCATTTCCTTGCCCCCTGCGATCTTCAGGCCGTAAAGGCTTGTGGCGTCACCTTCGCGGGGTCGATGGTGGAGCGCGTCATCGAGGAGCGCGCGAAAGGGGATCCTCAACGCGCCGAAGACATCCGCGCGCGCATCGGTGGCGCCATCGGAGACAGTCTGCGCAACATCAAAGCAGGCTCTGCTGAAGCGCAAAAGGTGAAGGCTGCATTGATCGAAGAAGGTCTGTGGTCGCAATACCTAGAGGTCGGCATCGGCCCTGACGCCGAAGTGTTTTCCAAGGCGCAGGTCCTATCTGCCGTCGGCTTTGGAGCCGATGTCGGGCTGCATCCGGTGTCGACTTGGAACAACCCTGAACCCGAGGTGGTTCTGGCCATTTCCTCAACGGGTCAAATCGTAGGCGCAACATTGGGCAATGACGTCAACTTGCGCGACGTTGAAGGCCGCTCGGCGCTTTTGCTGTCAAAGGCAAAGGACAACAACGCCTCAGCCGCCATCGGCCCGATGATCCGCGTGTTTGACGAGAGCTTTACGCTCGACGACGTCCGCGCGGCTGAACTGACACTGACCGTGCGCTGCGAAGACGGTTTTGAGATGACCGGCCATTCGTCGATGAAAGAAATCAGCCGAGACCCCGAAGACCTTGTCGCTCAAACCTTAGGACGGCATCACCAATACCCCGATGGTCTGATGCTTTATCTTGGCACGCTTTTCGCGCCCACGCAGGACCGGGACGTGCCGGGCGAAGGCTTTACCCACAAGCTTGGTGATCAGGTCGAGATCAAAGCCCCGGGTCTGGGCACGCTGCGCAATCGCGTTCAGCTATCAACCACATGTGATGAATGGACCTTTGGGGCCAGCCATCTGATGCGCAATCTCGCTGCGCGCAATTTACTTTAACGAGGACGAGTAAGACGATGAAACTACAACGCTTTCAGAACGCTGAGGGATCGATCATTCCGGCGGCATCTATGGACGGAGACACGTGGCACGGGCTGGAGACCATCTGTGACGACATCTCGCCTGCTGCCTTTGCAGAGGGGTTGATGGATCGGTTGGCCTCGCTTGACATCAACGATCTGGAACAGCTGGACACCGCGGGCCTCAGCATTGCAACGCCGGTCGCACAACCCCGCAATATCTGGTGCATCGGCCTGAACTATTCCGACCACGCCGAAGAAGCGGGCCTGCCGATCCCTGAGGAACCGATCCTTTTTAGCAAATCCTCGGCCACCTTTTGCGAGGCCAATGCCGACATCCCCTACCCGCCCCATATGACCAAGCTGGATTGGGAGGTCGAACTGGCCTTGGTGATTGGCAAGACCGCGCTTTGTGTGTCGATGGAGGACGCGCTGGACTATGTTGCGGGCTATACGCTAGCCAATGATGTCTCTGAACGCTCTTGGCAGATCGAACGCGGCGGGCAATGGGTGAAAGGTAAAAGCTTTCCAAACTTCTGCCCGACCGGCCCGATGCTTGTGACGCCGGACGAGATCGCCGATGTGCAGGACCTCGATATGTGGCTGGATGTGAACGGCACCCGCAAACAGACGGGCAATACGTCGAAGATGATCTTTGACGTGCGCACGATCATCCACCATGTGTCGCAGTTTGTGCAGCTTGAGCCGGGCGACCTCATCCTGACGGGGACGCCTCCGGGCGTCGGTATGGGCTTTAAGCCGCCGCAGTACCTGAAACCGGGCGATGTCGTGGAACTTGGCATTACAGGGCTGGGCCAACAGCGCCAGACCGTGGTGGCTTGGGACTAACGCCTATTCGCCTTCCCATTCCGGCATTGGGGCTTTGGTCACAAAGGCCCCGATGCCACGTTCTGCGTCCCGCGCCATCATATTGTCAGCCATAGTGCGACCGGCATACTCATAGGCTTTGGCCAAACTCATCTCGGCCTGCTCATAGAAGGCACGTTTGCCGATTTTCACAGCGACCGGAGACTTGCTAACGATCTTTGCAGCCATCTCGCGGGTCGTCTCCGCGACCTGCTCCAAGGGCACCACGCGATTGATAAGGCCCATCTCTAAAGCCTTGTCTGCATGGATAAATTCACCCAGCAACAGCATTTCCATCGCCGCTTTGCGCGGCACATTCCGGCTGAGCGCCACCATGGGCGTGGAACAGAACAGCCCGATATTGATGCCAGAGGTCGCAAAACGCGCCTCTTCAGACGCCACCGCCAGATCACAACTCGCCACCATCTGACAGCCCGCAGCCGTCGCAATGCCCGTGACCTCAGCGATCACAGGTTGCGGCAGGTTCACGACCGACATCATCATCTTGGCGCAGGTGGCAAAGAGGTCGTTGTAATACTGATACCCCCCATCCTCATCGCCCCGCCGCGCGGTCATTTCCTTGAGGTTATGCCCCGCACAAAAATGATCCCCCGCCCCGCGCAGGATCACCACTTTGATGTCGCGACGCGTAGCGATGTCATCAAGCTGCGCTTGTAGCGCTGCCAACATCTCTTCGGACAGCGCGTTGATCGAGCGTGGCCGCTCCATGGTCAGCGTGGCAATGCCGTCGGACACCTCAAGCGTGACCGGGTCCATCGGCGGTGTCGATCCATCATGCATGTCTGATCCTCCCAGAGTGGCTGACAGGATCATGGGGCAAATGCCGAGGCAATTGCAAATAATCCTAGTCGGAACGCCACGTCCTAACGGGCAGAGACCATATGGGTCAGAGTCGCTCCGGCCTCGTAGTAGACTTCCTTAAGGCCCGTCAGCTTTTCATTATGCGCTTTGGTGGGCACCACTGGCAGGTCTTGGCGGTCTCCGGTCAAAAGCGCGTGGGCGGCCGTCGCGCCAAAGACCGTTCCCGGCCCGATCCCGCGACCAGAATAGCCAAAGAGCGCATAGCCTTTGGTGCCAATCTCCAGGATCTTTGGAATGTGGTCACTGGTCATACAGATTGCGCCACTCCACGCCTCTTGCAGGGTTTCTTTTGCCAGTTGAGGGAAAAGATACGCTAGTTTGCGCTGCGCCCAGGCAAGATGCGCGCCCCGCCCGATGCTGTCGAGGGATCCCACCCCGCCAATCACCAGACGCCCCTCGCCGTCCATACGGAACGACGACATGACCATGGCCGTGTCCCAACAACCTTCTTTGCCGGGCAGGATGCTACGCCGCCACGTGGGCTCCAGCGGACGCGTGGCCGCCTGAAAATAGCCGACTTTGGTGAATTGTGGCGCGGGCAAGCCACTCAGGCCGTTCAGATAGGCATTCGTCGCCAGCAACAAAGCTTTGGCGAAAATCACCTGCTCGCCAACAGACACCATCCAACCCGATGAGGTCTTTTTCACATGATGCACCGGCGCGTTTTCAAACAAATCCGCGCCTGCTATCAGGGCCTCTTTGGCCAGACCACGCACATAGGACAAAGGTTGAATGGTCCCTGCCCGCGGATCAAAAAGCGCGCCTTTGAACCGGTCAGAGCCAACGCGATGGCGCGTGGCGTTGGCGTCCAACAGCTCAACCGGAGCGCCGCGCGCGCGCAGTTGGTTCGCGCGCAATTTTAGATCCGCCAGCCCCGTGTCCGCATGGGCGCAATGCAATGTGCCATTGCGGCGCGCATTGCACTCGATATTCAGCCGGTCGATCAGGGAAAACACATGGTCCGGCGCCGCACTGAGGCTATTGTAAAGATGCGAGCCCTCGCGCTTGCCAATCGCGGCCTCGATTTCGTCGGGCGGCGTCCAAAGGCCTGCGTTCACCAGACCGACATTGCGCCCGGACCCTCCGTAGCCGATTGTTTTGGCTTCAAAAACCGCGACAGACGCCCCCAGATCCCGCGCGGTCAGAGCCGCTGAACAGCCGGAAAATCCAGCGCCAATGACCACAAGATCATAGGCGGATTGTGCGCTCGCCAGGATCTTGGTCGCTGGCGGCGCAACGGCGGTTTTTTCCCAGAGGTTTTCCAAAACCATGCAGCAATTTCCCCAATGCTCTTGCCGCGACTATCCGTGCGCGGCATCGCTTTGGCAAGCGCTCAGAAGGCTTTGAAGGTCTGGGTCGTGTGGGTGCGCTCAATGCCGTCGATGTTCAGAAGATTATCGTTGATATAGCGCCCGACGTCCTCGCCTTCGGGAATGTAGAGCTTCATCAAGAGATCATAGTCCCCGCTGATGGAATAAAGCTCGGAATGGATCTCGCGCAGCGCGATGTCATCGGCGACCCGATAGGCCGTGCCGGGGGTGCAGCGGATTTGAACAAAAAGGCAGACCATAGTGATGTCCTTTACTCAGGTGACTTTGGAAACTTGGTGGTATTTCGGGTCCTTCCAGAGACCCTCAGTCATGATGGTCTCAAGGATCTCGGCGGCGCGGATGACGTCGGCCTGGTCAATGTACAGCGGCGTGAAACCAAAGCGCATGATGTTGGGGGCGCGGAAGTCTCCGATCACGCCGTGATCGATGAGGGCCTGCACCACCGGATAGCCCGGATCAAAAGCAAAAGAAACCTGAGAGCCGCGTTGCTGCGCGTCTCGCGGAGAGGCGAGCGTTACCATAGGGCAGCGTGCTTCGACCTCGGCGATGAAGGTCTCGCAAAGGTCAATCGATGCCGCGCGGATATCAGACAGGCTGACGCCGTCCCAGACGTCCAAAGCAGCATCCAACAGAGACAATTGCACCACTGGGGGCGTACCGACACGCAGGCGCTCTGTCGACATGGCGGGGCTGTAGGCTGGGTCCATCGCGAAGGGCGCGGCGTGGCCAAGCCAACCGGCGAGCGCAGGCTCTACGTCCTCGACAATATCAGGCCGCGCATAGATGAAGGCGGGTGCTCCGGGGCCGCCGTTGAGGTATTTATAGGTGCAGCCGACGGCAAATTCAGCGTTGCTGCCCGCCAGATCTACGGGCAAAGCCCCCGCCGAATGCGCCAGATCCCAGATCATTACGGCGCCCGCCGCATGGGCCTTTTCGGTGATTGCCTGCATGTCATGTAGCCGTCCGCTGCGATAATCGACCTGGGTCAGCATGACCACAGCGACCTCATCCGTGATCGCATCCGCGACGTCTTCAGGCGCAGGCGTGCGCAATTCATAGCCCGCGTCCAGCGTCTTGATCAGACCCTGCGCCATATAGAGATCGGTGGGGAAATTGCCTTTGTCCGACAGGATCACCTTGCGCCCAGGTCGCATTTTCAGCGCGGCAGCCAAGGCCTGATAGACCTTGATCGAGAGGGTGTCTCCGGTGGCAACCGAGCCCGGTGCGGCCCCGATCAAACCAGCGATGCGGTCCCCGACCTTTTGCGGCAAAGACATCCAATCAGCGGAATTCCACGCGCGGATCAGCTCTCCGCCCCATTCTTGGGAAATGGTGCGCATGGCACGCTCTTGTGCACCTTTTGGCAATGGTCCCAATGAGTTGCCGTCCAGATAGATCACCCCTTCGGGCAACTCAAACAGATCTTTGCGTGGTAACATTGCTCCCCCCTCGTGTCGCAAATCTTACTGAGCCGGAATGGTCAGAGGTTCGCCAACCCGTACCACATGGGTCGTGATCGCCACCATGGGTGCCTCGCCGATATTGGTCAGACCGCCATGCACCTGCCCGTCCGGAAAATAGAGCGTCGCCCCGATCGGGAATTCGATGACCTGCCCATTTGGGGCCTGTGCCGTCGCCGCAGTGATCACCACTGCATGCTCGTCGCCGGGATGGCTGTGCATTGGGATCGTCGCGCCTGGCGCGACAGTGAGTTTGCTGACGATCACTTCCATGGTCTCGGACCCGGGCACCGGCACGCGGCGAATTTCCTCGCGAGACAGGTCTTGGGCGAAGGCTGCGGTGGCCGAAAGGGCGAGTGCCGCGCAGAAAGAGATAAATTTCATAACATCATCCTTTGATTTGATCAGAGTTCGCCTCTTACGTTCCAGAGTTCAGGAAAGAGTTCGACGCTGAGCATGCGTTTGAGATATTGCACACCAGACGTCCCTCCGGTGCCGCGTTTGAACCCGATGACACGCTCAACGGTGGTGACGTGGTTAAAGCGCCAGCGGCGGAAGTAATCTTCCATATCCATCAGCTTTTCGCCCAGCTCATAGAGCGCCCAATGCGTTGTTGTGTCTTGATAAACCTGCTTCCAACGCGCTTGGACTTCTGGCTGTGCCGCGTGCGGGCTGTCCAACTGCGGTGCGGGCATATTGTCCGTGTGCCCATCCAGCGTTTGAAACAGATGGGCCACCACCTCATCGTAGAAACTGGGACGCGCCAGTTCTGCCTCAAGCAGGGAATGCACCTCTGGCACATGCGCATGTGGTTGCATCATATGCGGGTTGCGGTTGCCTAAGGTGAATTCGATCATCCGGTATTGATAGGACTGAAACCCGCTTGATGGCCCGAGCGCTTCTCGGAAGGTCGTATAGTCCGCAGGCGTCATCGTGCGCAGCACATCCCAAGCGTTGTTAAGTTGCTCAAAGATGCGGCTAACACGGGCAAGGATCTTGAACATCTGCGGCGTGTCGCCGGTCTTTAGCGCAATCCGCGCGGCGCCGAGTTCATGGAGAACCTGTTTCATCCAAAGCTCGCTGGTCTGATGCTGGATGATAAACAGCATCTCGTCATGGGCCGTACTTTGCGGGTGTTGCTGCGCCAAGAGCCCTTCTAGCCCAAGGTAGTCGCCGTAGGACATGGCCTTGGCAAAACCCATTTGCGCGCCGTCTTCGCTGGGGTTGTAGGCGCTACTCATCGTCGCTCTCCAAGAATTTGGTCATGTAATCGAGGCGCAGGATCATGCCCTCGATATCATCAGCGTTTAGGCCGCTGAGGATTTCATCGATCCATCCCGCATGGGCCTTGGCGTGGTCTTCGTAAACCTTGCGCCCCTTGTCGGTCAGTTGCACCAGATGCGCGCGCCGGTCGCCGGGCAAGGGCACGCGCGCGGCTATCCCCTCTTCGCTTAGCTTGTCGACGATACCCGTGATATTGCCGTTCGAGACGCGCAGCTTCGCCGAGATCTCGCTCATCTTGAGGCCGCTACCTGAGGCCGCCAAAGTCGCCATCACGTCAAACCTCGGCAGGGTCGAATTGCACTCGCTGCGAAATCGTCGCCGCAATTCTTCTTCGATCAAACCGCTCGCCTTTAGTAAACGCAGCCACAGCTCAAGACGCTCTTTGCTGAGGTCTCCGTCTGGGGGATCAGGCTTGAAGGGCTTTGACACGCGACGCTCTGTGTTTGGAATTTCACTTGCTTCAAGCATGAAATATATTAACCTAAACAAAACACGCAAGAGATTTTTTGAGGCTTCGCGGATGACAACAGAGATCGACTGGGAAGATGCCTTTTCCAATGGCGACCACATCGAGAATGCAGCGGATTTTCCGCCGATGTGGTCAGAACAGGCCGCAGAGTTTCGCGCCTCGGTGCGTGGCCGGTTGGATCTGACCTACGGCGAGGCTCCGCGTGAAAAGCTTGACCTCTTTTTGCCGACTGAGGCGCCCAAAGGGCTAATCGTTTTCGTGCATGGCGGCTACTGGCAGGCCTTTGATAAATCCAGTTGGTCGCATCTGGCGCGCGGGCCGATAGAACACGGCTGGGCCGTCGCTATGCCGAGCTACACCCTTGCGCCGGAAGCGAAAATTCCTGAGATCACGGCGCAGATTGGTCGTGCGGTATTAATGGTTGCCAAAGAGGTCGAGGGCCCGATCCGGCTGACGGGACACTCAGCAGGCGGACATTTGGTGTCACAGATGGGGTGCGAAACTGCGCCCCTGCCCGATATGGTCGCAAATCGGATCGACAAGATCGTCAGCATAAGTGGTGTTCACGATCTGCGCCCCCTGTTGCGGCACTCGATGAATGGAAAACTTGGCCTGACGAAAGAAACCGCACACGCCGAAAGCCCCGCACTCAGAGCGCCCTATAAAGGATTTGATTTCACCGCTTGGGTTGGGGCCTGCGAACGGCCAGAGTTCCTGCGCCAGTCTGCTTTGATCACTGAAAACTGGGGCTGTGCCGGCGTCCCTGCCCGGCTCGTTGCGGACCCGGGCAAGCATCATTTTGACGTGATCGACGGGCTTGCAGACGCCGATCACCCGTTGTGTTTGGACCTGACGTCCTAGGCCGCAAGCTCTGCAGGCGCTGCCAATTCGGCGTGAACGGACGTGATCTGCACAGCCGCATTCGCAGCCTCTGCACCCTTCTTGACGAAATGCGCGTGGAAATAGGCTTCGTGCTCTTCTGAAGGCTGGAAATGATGCGGTGTCAGCGACACGGACAGCACCGGCACGCCTGTCTCCATGCCTGCTTTCATCAGGCCATCAACCACAGCCTGCGCGACGAAATCATGGCGATAGATACCGCCATCCACGACCAGAGCCGCAGCGATAACAGCGTCATATTTGCCGGTTGCAGCCAGCTTTTGTGCGAGCAATGGCATCTCAAACGCGCCGGGCACGTCGAATGTCTCAATACCGGCATCCACGCCCATCTCGGCCAGACGGTTTTCAAAACCGACCAGAGATTGATCCACAATATCAGAATGCCAGCGCGCCTTGATGAAGGCGAAGTTTGGGGATTTTGTCATAGCTCTAAGTCCTTTCCCAATGACAAGATCCCAGAGCGTTTTGACACGGGTCACCCGCGAAGGATCACCGCATGCTTCTCTACCATCCGGACTTTAACCGTCGGCCCCGGAATTTCACCGGATCTGCTGACACCCAAAACATGGGCCGCTCGCGGGCTATCACCGCCGGTGGGGAATTTCACCCCGCCCTGAGAATATTTGCGCTGTAATGCAGACTCGCGCTCGGCGTCAATGGGGGCCGCGACGAAAAAGGGCCACCCAAACAGATGGCCCTTAAAGTATCTTATGAAACCGCGCTTAGTAATGCACCGAGAGCGTATCCAAAGGCTTGCCTTTACCCGGTGCGAATTTGGTCAGGTCGATGCCTTCGACTGCAACTTTGTACTCTTCCAGAGTTGGCGTACGGCCAAGGATCGCGGACAGAACCACAACCGGGGTCGAGGCCAGCAGGGACTCACCCTTCTTCTCAGGCAAGTCCGCCACAACGCGGCCTTGGAACAGGCGGGTCGAGGTCGCCAGAACGGTGTCACCTTTCGCGGCCTTTTCCTGGTTACCCATGCAAAGGTTACAGCCCGGACGCTCCAGATAGAGGATGTTGTCATACTCGGTCCGTGCGACCTGCTTTGGTGCGCTGTCGTCGAATTCAAAGCCAGAGTACTTCTGCAGAACTTCCCAGTCGCCTTCTTCTTTCAGCTCGTCGATGATGTTGTAGGTCGGCGCGGTCACCACGAGGGGTGCCTTAAACTCGACCTTGCCCTCAGCGGCCTCAAGGTTGCGCAGCATTTGCGCCACGATCTTGATGTCGCCTTTGTGGACCATACAGGACCCAACAAAGCCCAGATCCACCTCTTTTTCCGCCTTGTAGTAAGAAATCGGACGGATGGTATCGTGGGTATAACGCTTGGACACATCGGCGTTGTTCACGTCTGGGTCGGCAATCATCGGCTCGATGATTTCGTCGAGATCCACAACGACCTCTGCGAAGTATTTCGCGTTTGCGTCAGGCACCAGAGCCGGACGGGTACCGGATTTGATTTCCTCGATTCGAGCATCCGCTTTGGCGATCAGACGGGCCAAAGTGCCGTTCTCGTGCTCCATACCCTTGTCGATCATCACCTGGATACGGGACTTCGCCAGCTCCAAAGAGCCGATCAGGGTTTCATCGTTGGAGATACAGACAGAGGCTTTCGCCTTCATCTCTGCGGTCCAGTCGGTGAAGGTGAAGGCTTGGTCAGCCAGAAGCGTGCCGATGTGCACTTCGATCACGCGGCCTTGGAAGACGTTATCACCGCCACATTGATCCAGCATCTGCGCTTGGGTCGCGTGAACCACGTCGCGGAAGTCCATCCACTCGGCCATTTCGCCTTTGAAAGTCACTTTGACAGACTCAGGGATCGGCATAGAGACCTCACCGGTCGCCAGAGCCAGCGCCACGGTGCCAGAGTCAGCCCCGAACGCCACACCTTTGGACATCCGTGTGTGGCTGTCGCCGCCAACGATCACGTCCCAATCGCTGACGGTGATGTCATTAAGAACCTTGTGAATAACGTCGGTCATCGAGTGATAGACGCCCTTCGGGTCACGACCAGTCACCAGACCGAAGTCGTTCATGAACTTCATCAGACGTGGGGTGTTTTCCTGTGCCTTCACATCCCAAACGGACGCGGTGTGACAGCCGGACTGATAGGCGCCATCTACGGCCGGAGACACAACGGTCGCGGCCATTGCTTCAAGTTCCTGCATGGTCATAAGGCCGGTGGTGTCCTGAGACCCCACAACGTTCACGCCGACACGCACGTCAGACCCTGCGTGCAGGACCTTGCCTGGCGTTGCGCCACGCACATTGGCGTTGAAGATCTTTTCAACCGCGGTCAGGCCTTGGCCCTCGTGGCTGATCTCTTTGGAGGGTGCAAAGACCTGAGGGGCTTCGACGCCCAGAGTTTCCGCCGCAAATGTCTGCAGTTTCTTACCAAAGACGATGGCGTAAGAGCCGCCCGCCTTCATGAACTCCATCTTTTGTGGGGTGAAAGAGCCCGCCATATCGACCAGCTCTTCAGAGCCGTCAGAGGAGTAGAGCTTTTTCTCTTTGGTGTTGATCTTGAGGACCGTGCCGGTTTCCACCGAATAGCGCTGTTCCAGAACCGCATCGCCATTGTTGTTCACAACAGGCTCACCGTTCTCGTCCAGCTTTTTGACCCAGTTCTTCAGATCCACACCGATGCCACCGGTCACGCCGACGGTGGTCAGGAAGATCGGAGAAATGCCGTTGGTGCCGGCCACGACGGGTGCGATGTTCACGAAAGGCACGTAAGGAGACGCTTGCTTGCCGGTCCACAGCGCCACGTTGTTCACGCCAGACATCCGCGAAGAGCCAACACCCATGGTGCCTTTTTCCGCAATCAGCATCACGCGCGCGTTTGGATGCTGAAGCTTCAGAGCTTCGATTTCTTTTTGCGCATCGGTGCTGATCATGCACTGCCCGTGCAATTCACGGTCCGCACGCGAGTGCGCCTGGTTGCCCGGAGACAGAAGGTCGGTCGAGATATCGCCTTCGGCGGCGATGTAGGTCACGACTTCGATTTCTTCGTCGATTTCAGGCAGCTTGGTGAAGAATTCAGCTGCTGTGTAGCTTTCCAGCAGGCCTTTGGCGATTTCATTGCCTGCTTCAAAGGCCGTTTTCAGGCGCTCCATGTCGGCGTCGTACAGGAATACCTGAGTCTTCATCACGTCCGCAGCCTGCGCCGCGATGCCTGCGTCATCGCCCAGCGCCAGATCCAGAAGGACCGCAACGGATGGGCCACCTTTCATGTGGGACAGCAGTTCAAATGCAAACTCGACAGAGATCTCAGAGACCTCGACCTGACCGAGAATGATCTCTTTCAGAAAACCTGCTTTTGCACCAGCTGCGCTCGTGGTGCCTGGCAGGGTGTTATAGATAAAGAAATTCAGCGAGTCTTCGCGATGTTCATGACCCGCATCTTTGATCTGAGCAATCAGCTCTTCGACCAGATCTGCCTGATCAATCGGCTTTGGGCTCAGGCCTTGGGTTTTGCGGGTTTCGATCTCTGCGAGATAATCTGTGTACAAGCTCATGATAATACCGGCGCGTTAGAGTTTGTGGATTGCGTCCCTCGCGGCAGTAACTTTCGCGCGCTGGGACAGCTGGCTGAGCCCCTCTTATTTCAGCATACAATGGTATGCAAGCACTTTCGCACGTCAGACAGGGCTTGATCTATGTGGAAAGTCGGCGCTTGAAGTGCCGCTGGTCATTCTTCTCCCTTCAGCCCACAGATCTAAACGCGGGCTAAATCAGAAATAGCATACCACAGTCAGCGCCATCGGCCACATGCGACATCTTTGTGGAAATTTTCTATCCCGAGACGGGGTCCGGTTTCTCACTATTTTCGTGCAAAAAACTTGGCGTTTGCGGCGACTTTCCTCTGCCCGTCAACAATGACACAGAAAAACCGCAAAGTGCTTACCGCCACCAAAGAAGCCAGCTAGGCATTTAAGCCTTCGCTCTCTCTTTATCGGAACACTCAATGAAAAAGCTCCGCACGCTCTTTGCTCTTCTTAGTTTGGTGACATTTTCAGCAACCGCGGGAGTCGCAGATCCAGACCGTGCGTGGATCTCATTGGGATCAGCACATGTCAGCGACAAAGACTTCGAACAGATCAATCCTGGACTTTTTCTGACATGGGAAGGCGAGCACCTTGGCTATACAGTTGGTGCCTTTCGCAATTCCTATGGCGGCTTTTCGACAGCCGCCACCATTGGGGCCCCGCTGATCTATAAAGACGACTTTGAACTGTCGCTCTTCACCGGCCTTGCGACCTATCCCGGATATGCGGATCGATTTCGGTTCTCACAAGGCGATATCGTCGCGATTGCAGGAGCCTCGTTGCGATACAAAAATGTCTTCACACAGCTCTTCCCCGGCAACGGCAATAGCGTCAAACTGACCGCTTCCTTTGGCGTCACCTTTGATCTGGGTGAGTCGCCAAAACACTAGAAGCCCTCAAACATGAGCTCCGTTGGTGGCTGAGCCATTAGAGTATATATACGCGTTTCAGCGCCGTGGTTTAGGCGCTTGACGCACGTCTGGAGCGCATGATTTTTCAAGCGCTCCCTTCAGCCCCCGTGCCAAGATACGCTAATAGTTCAACGCTGCGCGAAACTGCGCAATCGGGCGCGCAACATTATTGCGCGCTCGATTTTCTAACCATCTGAATTTTCGTAGAAATCCGCACAGATTGTAAAATTAATTACGATAAATTCGTTAATCTCATGAATATTTTTACAAAAAAACACAATGATGTGAATGACTTTGAGGAAATTTACAAAACGGTATGTATGTTCACCCTCAGATGCCGCGATACGGCAATTCGCTTTGGGAGAGGCGAAGATTTTGGAGGAGACATTCATGTCAGACGTAGTTTCTGGCGCGGAAATTGACGCGCAGCCAGCACCGAAAACCCAACCCAAACCCCATGTAGACGCCGACGGATATGCGCAAATGTACGCGGCGTCTGTGACCGATCCAGACGCTTTTTGGGGCGAGCACGGTCAGCGCATTGACTGGATCAAACCCTTTACCAAAGTAAAGAACACCTCCTTTGAGCCGGGCAATATCGACATCCGCTGGTTTGAGGACGGCACGCTGAACGCCGCCGCCAACTGCATCGACCGCCATCTGGCGACACGCGGCGATCAAACCGCCATCATCTGGGAGCCGGATGATCCAAACACCACAGAATCGCTGCATATCACCTATGCGGATCTGCATCGCTCGGTGAGCAAGATGGCCAATGTTCTGAAAGGGCTTGGCGTTGAAAAAGGCGACCGCGTGGTGATCTATTTGCCGATGATCCCCGAGGCCGCCTATGCGATGCTGGCTTGTGCGCGGATCGGGGCCATTCATTCTATTGTTTTCGCGGGTTTCTCCCCGGACGCCCTAGGTGCGCGGATCAACGGATGCGACGCAAAACTCCTCATCACCGCTGATTTCGCACCTAGGGGCGGCCGTCAAACGCCGCTGAAATCCAACGCAGACACCGCGCTCGCGGCCTGTAAGGACTCAGTGCAGTGTTTGGTGGTGAAACGCACCGGCGGCGAGGTCACCTGGACCGACCGCGATCATGATTGCAATGCTCTGATGGAGGCGGCCTCAGACGACTGCCCCGCCGAGGAAATGAACGCGGAAGACCCTCTGTTCATCCTCTATACCAGCGGCTCGACCGGTCAGCCCAAGGGCGTCGTGCACACGACTGGCGGCTACATGGTCTATGCGTCGATGACCCATCAATACACCTTTGACTATCACGAGGGCGATGTTTTCTGGTGTACCGCTGATGTGGGCTGGGTCACGGGCCACAGCTATATCGTCTACGGCCCGCTGGCCAATGGCGCGACCACGATCATGTTCGAAGGCGTGCCGACCTATCCTGATGCAGGTCGTTTCTGGGAAGTCTGCGCCAAACACAAAGTCAATCAATTCTACACCGCCCCCACCGCGATCCGTGCCTTGATGGGCGCGGGCAATGAGTGGGTCGAAAAGCACGATCTCTCGGATCTGCGCGTGCTTGGCTCGGTCGGTGAACCGATCAACCCAGAAGCTTGGAACTGGTACAACGAGGTTGTCGGCAAAGGGAACTGCCCCATCGTCGACACCTTCTGGCAGACCGAAACCGGTGGTCACATGCTCACTCCCCTCCCCGGAGCAACGGACCTTAAACCCGGCGCGGCGCAACAGCCTTTCTTTGGCGTGCAACCCGTTGTACTGGAACCAACTTCTGGCGAAATCATCGACGGAAATGGCGTCGAAGGCGTGCTCTGCATGAAAGACAGCTGGCCCGGTCAGATGCGCACGGTCTGGGGTGATCACGAGCGGTTTGAGAAGACCTATTTCTCGGATTACAAAGGCTATTATTTCTCAGGCGACGGCTGTCGTCGTGATGAGGATGGCGACTATTGGATCACGGGGCGCGTCGATGACGTGATCAACGTTTCGGGCCACCGGATGGGCACCGCCGAGGTCGAAAGCGCGCTGGTCGCCCACGCCAAAGTCGCCGAGAGCGCCGTGGTCGGCTATCCGCATGACGTCAAAGGCCAAGGTATCTACGCCTATGTGACGCTGATGAACGGCGAAGAGCCATCCGACGCGCTGCGCAAAGAGCTGGAAACCTGGGTCCGCTCAGAGATCGGACCAATTGCGAAACCAGATCTGATCCAATGGGCCCCAGGCCTGCCGAAAACACGTTCCGGCAAAATCATGCGCCGTATTCTGCGCAAGATTGCCGAGGATGATTTCGGAGCCCTGGGCGATACCTCGACCTTGGCTGATCCGTCGGTCGTTGACGATCTGATCGCCAACCGCATGAACCGGGCGGACGCATAATGGACGGCGCAAATACACCCGCCGTCGCCCCTGTGCTGATCCTGCTTGGCCCTCCCGGGGCCGGCAAAGGCACGCAGGCCCGTATGCTCGAAGAGAGCTTTGGTTTGGTCCAACTCTCTACCGGAGACCTCTTGCGCGCAGCGGTTGCTGCGGGCACCGAGGCTGGCAAGGCTGCGAAAGCTGTCATGGAAGCCGGAGGTCTGGTCAGCGATGACATCGTGATCGCAATCCTGTCGGACAGACTGGATGAGCCAGACTGCGCGAAAGGCGTGATCCTTGATGGCTTCCCGCGCACAACGGTGCAGGCGGATGCGCTCGGCGAGCTGCTCACGCAACGGGGCCAAAAGATCAACGCGGCCATTAGTCTAGAGGTAGAAGACAGCGCCATGGTCGAGCGGATCTCGGGGCGCTTCACCTGTGGCAATTGCGGCGAAGGATATCACGACACATTCAAGCCGACAGCCACCGCAGGCACCTGCGACAAATGCGGTTCCACAGACATGAAAAGGCGCGCGGACGATAAGGCAGAGACCGTCGCCCAGCGCCTGACGGCCTATCACGCGCAGACCGCGCCGCTGATTGCCTATTACGAGAATGCCGGTGCGCTCACACGCATCGATGCAATGGGGGCGATTGAGGAGATCGCGTCCAACCTGAGCTATGTGGCCTCCAACGCCACGCAATAATGCTCAAAAGGCCCCCAACGAGGGCGGTGGGAAAAAGAAGGAGGACTTTCTAATCATGTCCCAAAACGACAACAACGCATATTGGGCAGCCAATGTGCGGCTCATTCGGATCAGCCTTATTATCTGGGCGCTGGTCTCTTTCGGGTTCGGGATTCTCCTGCGCCCCATGCTGTCCGGCATTTCTGTCGGCGGCAGCGATCTTGGCTTCTGGTTCGCCCAGCAAGGCTCGATCCTGGTCTTTCTGGCGCTGATCTTCTTTTACGCCTGGCGGATGAACAAGCTGGATCACGAATTCGGCGTGGACGAGGACTAAAATATGGATCAGTTTACTCTTAACCTGCTGTTTGTAGGCGCATCTTTCGCGCTTTACATCGGCATCGCGGTCTGGGCCCGTGCGGGATCCACCTCGGAATTCTATGCAGCGGGTCGCGGCGTTCACCCTGTCACCAACGGTATGGCGACGGCAGCGGACTGGATGTCTGCGGCGTCGTTTATTTCGATGGCGGGCCTGATTGCCTTCACCGGCTATGACAACTCGTCCTTCCTGATGGGCTGGACCGGCGGCTATGTGCTTCTGGCACTTCTGCTGGCCCCTTACCTGCGGAAATTCGGCAAGTTCACCGTGTCTGAATTCATCGGCGACCGTTTCTACTCCCCGACCGCACGTCTTGTGGCTGTGATCTGTCTGCTTGTGGCCTCTATCACTTACGTGATCGGTCAGATGCAGGGCGTGGGCATTGCCTTTGGCCGCTTCCTTGAAATCGACGCCTTCTGGGGTCTGTTGATCGGCTCTTGTGTGGTGTTCGCCTATGCTGTTTTCGGCGGCATGAAGGGTGTGACCTATACGCAGGTGGCGCAGTATTGCGTTCTGATCACCGCTTACACGATCCCAGCGGTCTTTATTTCGCTGCAGCTGACAGGCACGCCGATCCCGGCGCTGGGTCTCTTTGGTGAGCACACCGGTTCTGGTGAACCACTCTTGGTGAAACTGGACCAAATCGTCACCGATCTGGGCTTTAAGGAATATACAGCCGCGCATGGCTCGACCATCAACATGGTGCTCTTCACCCTGTCCCTGATGATAGGTACCGCGGGTCTGCCCCACGTGATCATGCGCTTCTTTACCGTTCCTAAGGTCTCTGATGCCCGCTGGTCTGCGGGTTGGACGCTGGTGTTCATCGCCCTGCTCTATCTGACCGCCCCTGCGGTGGGTGCGATGGCGCGTCTGAACATCTCGGAGCTGATGTGGCCAAATGGCACGAATGGCGAAGCGGTGAGCGTCGAGCAAATCCAAACCGATCCTGAGTATGCCTGGATGGAAACCTGGCAGAAAACCGGTCTGCTGGATTGGGAAGACAAGAACGGCGACGGCAAGATCCAGTACTACAACGACAAGAGTGCGGACCTGCAAGCCAAAGCAGAAGCCAACGGATGGGCCGGTAACGAGCTGACCAAATTCAACCGTGACATTCTGGTTCTCGCGAACCCAGAGATCGCAAACCTTCCAGGTTGGGTGATCGGCCTGGTCGCAGCGGGCGGTCTGGCGGCGGCGCTGTCCACAGCGGCGGGTCTGTTGCTAGCGATCTCTTCGGCGGTGTCGCATGACCTGCTGAAAGGTCAGCTGACGCCAAATATGTCCGAGCGGTCTGAACTGATGGCAGCGCGTCTGTCTATGGCAGCGGCGATCGTGGTTGCGGTTCTGCTTGGCCTGAACCCTCCAGGCTTTGCAGCGCAAACCGTGGCCTTGGCCTTTGGCCTTGCCGCTGCCTCGATCTTCCCGGCGCTGATGATGGGGATCTTCTCGACCCGCATCAACAACGCGGGCGCGGTTGCGGGCATGCTGGCCGGTCTGGTTGTCACGCTGCTGTACATCTTCCTGCACAAAGGCTGGTTCTTTGTACCGGGCACCAACTCCTTCACGGATGCGAACCCGCTGCTTGGCCCAGTCAAGTCCACCTCCTTCGGCGTCATCGGCGCGGCGGTGAACTTTGGTGTCGCTTACGTCGTGTCCGGCATGACCAAAGAGACCCCACAGGAGATCAAAGATCTGGTCGAAAGCGTACGTATCCCTCGTGGTGCGGGTGGCGCAGTCGACGGTCACTAAACAACATAGGCATCGCCGCAGCATTTGCGGCGGTGCCCTCCCCGCTTTACGCAATAGCCCCAAACCAAGAGACCTAATCCCATGTTCATAGAACTCATCGGCACAATCTTTGCAGGCATCGCCTGCGCGGGGATCGCCATGCTTGTGAACATCGTCTTAGGCCGCCGTTTGCCCAAATGGATCATGCCCGTTGCCGCCGGAGCCGGTATGATCGGCATGACGATTTCCAACGAATACACGTGGTTTGACCGCACCGCGGAAAACCTGCCCGAGGGCGTCGTGATCGCCACCAAGGTGGACGAACAAAGCTGGCTGCGTCCTTGGACGCAGGTATGGCCCTATACCAAACGCTTTGCAGCCGTGGATACAGCCGCCACGCGCACCAATGCGAATGTGCCGGATCAACGCCTGACCGACCTTTATTTCTTTGGCCGTTGGTCGCCGATCAGCCAAGCGCCTGTGCTGTTTGACTGTGCAGGTGCTCGGTCTGCTCTGCTGATCGATGGTGCCAACTTTGAGGCCGATGGCACTGTACAGGACGCCGATTGGCAGGCTTTGAAGTCAGATGATCCATTGCTGGAACTGGTCTGCTCGGCCTGAGGCTCGGCACTCGCAAGCATGTTTTGACGCGCCATACGCCCTTCAAACAGACGACGACAAAAGCAACAAGGGGGCGCCGTGGCACCCCCTTAAATTCGCATGATCTTAACGTGCTTACTTTTCGCCGTCGTCCATCCCCACATGCACATCCAGCAGAACCTGACGTTTCTCTTCCTGGATCACTTTCAGTGCGCGCTGCAGGGCTGCAGGGAAATCCTCTGCCTTTTCAATGGTTTCGGCATAGCAACCGGATGCACCCGCGATATCACCATAGCTTGGGGTCGGCGTGAAGGGCACCATAGGCACGTGGTTGGCTTTGGACGCCTCGCCGTCTGGGTAGATGTCCAAGGTCGAGATCCGCACCGCGTCCCAGCTGCCGTTGTTCAAGATGATGGTTAGCAAAGGCAGATGCTGTGCAGAGGCAACCTGGTGGCATGCGATTGGGTTGGCAAACATATAAGAGCCATCGCCGATCACGCAGACCGTCAGCTTGTCCCGATTGGCCAATTGATAGCCAAGTGCCGCAGGAAGGCCCCAGCCCAGACCACCGGCCTGAGCGTTGCCGAACCATTGGTTCGGACCTTTGACGTTATACAACGGCAGCGGACCGCCACGTTCTGCAAAGACAGTGCCGTCGCCCAGAATGTCAGAAATACATTTTGCAATCCAAGGCTTGTTGGCCAGACCCTGGGAGCCCTGCTCGACTTTGGATGTCATACGCTCGCGGAACTTCGCGTGGCGCGCTTCGATCTCTTCCTGACGTGTGGCGTTGGGCTGACCAGGCAGTGCGGCACGCAGCGCCTTTAGGCCCGCAACCGTGTTACATGGGATCGCTGCGGTGGTTTTATAGCCCCGCACCGGGATCCGCGTGAACATGGGGTCCGGGCCCATGTGGATGACCTCTGCATCTGCACTCGGGCTGGCTTTTGCTTCGATCCAGGCCACGCTTGCGTCAACAACCAGCACCACATCTGCATCAGGAATATGCGCTGCGATATTGCCGCCAACACCGTTTTTCCAATCGGTTGGCAGGACGTTGCGGGTCACGAAGACTTCGGACACAGCAATCGAGTTCTCTTCTGCAATCGCCATGATCTCGGCAGAAACTTCGCCGTCGACATCACCACGCGAACAGATGATCAGCGGGTTCTTGGCGGCTGCCAGTTTCGCTGCAAGATCCGCAATCGCATCTGGATTTGGGTATGGAACCGCAGGGGCAACCTGAGTGGGAGTGCCCGGCATATCCGTCAGTTCGCAAAGGGGTTCGCGAGGAAGAGAGAGGTAGACGGCGCCCTGCGGTTCCATACGTGCAACCGAAGAACCTCGGCTGACAAGATCGGCTGCGTTTTCAGCGTAACGCAGTTCATAATCCCATTTGACCGCTTCACGCACGATGGCGGTTTGGTCAAACATTTCCTGGCCATATTGGATCGGCGTGTGGCGGCTGCCCATGCGCTGCCCCTCGGTCAGAGGGTTGCGGCCGGACATCATAAAGATTGGCACATCATCGGAATGCGCGTTCAAAAGACCCATTGCGGCGTTGGCCAGGCCTACGTTCACGTGCACCGCAGCAGCAGCCATTTTGCCGGTTGCGAGGTAGTAGCCATGCGCCATGGTCACAACCACGTTTTCATGCGCGGCGGTGACGGCTTCTGGGATCTCTTCGCCGCCGGTCTTCGCGTAGGTCTCGATCACAGGTGCAAAGTCCGAACCCGGATTGATAAAGAGATAGTCGACCCCGTTGGATTTAAGGGAACGCAGGATCGCTTCGCCTGCGGAAACTTGTTCAGTCATAGGTAATCTCCATTCAATACGTCGCTTTTTAATGTCACCAGCGTCGCGAGGGTTTTGTTGAGAGGCGTTGGCACGCCAAGGTCTTCGCCTTGCCGCGCAACTTCGGCGCAGAGGCTGTCTATCTCTGTTGGACGGCGGCCTTCGATGTCTTGCAGCATCGAGGCTTTATGTTCGCCGTGTTTGGCCATGGAATTCGCCAGGTGGTCGAACACCGGCTGATATTCCGCCTTCACGCCGCCTGCGCGCGCCACGGCGACCACTTCGCTGGCGACCGCCTGCACCAAATCGCGTGCGTCCTGACTGTCGGCCATCGATTTAACGCGACCGCCGGTCAGCGCATTCACAGCATTCATCCCGCAATTAAACGCGGCCTTTTGCCAAATGACGGTATCCGCGCGGTCTGGTGCGAACTCTAAGGTAAAATGCGCAGACGTTTGTGCGAACTGGGCTGCTTTTTGCAAAGCAACCTCGTTCTTTGCGCCAAACACGATCCGCCCCACCGCTTGGCTGGCCACATGGCCATAATCAAGAAACCGTGCCGGCATCATTGTGCAGCCATACAGCAATTGCTCTTGCGGCACATGCGCGGCCAAACGCACCTCATTTCCAAGACCATTCTGCGCCGACATCACCATCGCCCCAGCCTCGATATGGCTGCGCGCGGATTTCAAAGCGGCGTCACTGTCGCAGGTCTTGGTCATCAGGATGATCAAGTCTTGCGCATGGCCCTCTTCGGGTCGGCAGGCAAACAGCGGTATGACATGGTCGCCATCAAAGGCATCGAACTTCAGCCCGTTGTCGTTGACCGCTTTAATATGAGCTTCATTAATGTCCCAAAGCTCGACGTCATTCCCGGCCAGCGCCAAAGAGCCGCCGACTGCGGATCCCAAAGCACCTGAACCGAGAATGCCGATTTTCATCAGTCTTCTCCGAAGATCCGAACGGTCACGGTCTGAGGCTGCGAGACGAACTCAAGGCTTAGCTTGCCGCCCTCTTCACCAAGACCCGAGGCCCCTGCTCCGCTGAGCGGGCTCAGAAGGTCGCGGATCTGCCAGGAGTTGACCCAGGCGTGGCCGACCCGGATACGCGGCGCGACACGATGCGCGCGGCTGATGTTTTCCGTCCAGATGCAGGTGCCAAGGCCGTAAACAGTGTCATTGGCCAGCGCGATGGCTTCTTCTTCGGTATCAAAGGGTGCCACGTGCAGAACCGGGCCAAAGGCTTCGTTTTTGACAAAACGCGCGTCTTCTGGCAGGCCGACCGCGATGGAAGGCTGGATGAACGCACCGTTGTCACGCTCGTCGCCAAATTCAGGGATGCCGCCACCCGCAACGAATTCGCCACCATCTTCTTTTACCGTATCCAAAAGTTCTTTGACCTTGTCGCGGTGGCCGTGGCTGACCAATGGGCCAATGTTGAACCCATCGTGGTTTTTATCGCCGATGACGATGTTATTGGCGACCTCAGTCATGCGCTCGAGGAATTCGTCATAGCGCGAGCGATGCACATAGGCGCGCTCGGTGCAGAAACAGATCTGGCCACAGTTAAAGAAGGCAGACCGCGTGGTGCCCTCGACGACTTTGTCCATATCCGCGTCTTCGAACACCAGAGACGCGTTCTTACCGCCCAGCTCCAGCGATACGCCGCGCATACCATCTGCGGCGACCTTCATGATCGCTGTGCCGGTGCCGGTTTCACCTGTGAAGGTGATGGCGTCGACCTTTGGGTTGGCGGTCAGGAAGGCCCCTGCGCTGCCAACACCAAAGCCGTGCACCAGAGAAAAGGCGCTGTCTGGGATGTCGGATTCAGCGATGACTTCGGCCAACACGGTGGCCGAGCTTGGGGTTTCTTCAGATGGTTTCAAAACAACCGAGTTCCCCATGACGAGACCCGGCGCGACCTTCATAGAGGCCATCAGCAGAGGCACGTTCCAAGGGCAGATCGCAGCAATCACACCCTTTGGACGACGGGTTGTGTACCACAGGCCCTGAAAGCCCATCTCGCCCTGGAAGGTCTTGGAGCGGTTTTCCAGAGACACGGCCAGATCCGCATAGGCGCGGAACAAATTGGCGGCACGCGCACCGTCAAAGTTACAGGCCTGCCAATAGCTGCGGCCAGTATCGGCCACATCGGCCTCGACCAGATCATCAACGCGCTTCAGCAAGCGATCCGAGAAATCATGTATGATCGCAAGGCGTTGCTTCAGAGGCATATTGCCCCATTCATTCGCCCGCGCACCAATCGAAACTTCGCGGCCTTTGGTAACCGCCTCGTCCACCATCTCTTGTGTGGCTTCGTGCACGGTCGCAACGACTTCGCCGTTGAAAGGGCTCCGTTTTTCAAACGTCTTCTCAGACCCGACCCATTTTCCAGCGATCAGGTTTTTCAATTCTTTGGTCATTGGTACTTTCCTTTACGCGAAATGCTTGGGCCAGGGTCCACGTTCGATGGCATCGAGCATGGCTTGGCTGAGAGTGAACATCATGCTGGATTTTGCCGCGACGGACTCGGGACAATCCCACAGGTTTTTGGTCTCGTTCGGGTCGGCCTCTCGGTCATAGAGCTCGCCCATATCGAGGTCTTTGTAGACGGTCATGCGATGGGTGTCGGTGACCAGGTGGCGCATGTTCGGTCGTTTGTCCAAACCCGGATAAACCTTGTTTTCCTCATGCTCGATCAGCACGAAGTCCCGCGCGCCCTCGCCGCCTTTGATCTGGTTCAGGAACGAACGTCCCTGAATACCGTAGTACGGCGTCAGGCCACAGCGTTCGAGGATCGTCGGTGCGATATCGACAGAGGCCGCGAGGTCGTCCGCCGTCTTGCCGCCCTCTTGGGTTGGATCGACCCAGATAAAGGGAACCCGGTTCACAGAGTCATGCGCGAACGGGCCTTTCAAGAGCAGGTTGAACGCGCCCATATAGTCGCCGTGGTCGGAGTTAAAGATGATGATCGTATTGTCGAGCTTACCCGCAGCCTCAAGGGACTCGAGGATCTCACCGACAGCATCATCAATCATCGTCGTCATGCCGGCGGTCAGGGCCATAGCCTCTTTGACCTGCTGCGTTGACGCCATGAAGGACTGTTGCTCATTTGTTGGCACTTCGCCCTGATCCATCAGTTCCTTCCAGCGTGCCAGCTGCGGCGGAGGGTTCTTATGGGCCTCATATGGCAGATCGACGTCGAAGTCTTCGGGATCATACATGTCCCAATATTTGCCGGGCGGCGTGAACGGGTGGTGCGGATCCGGGAAGGAGACAAAGGCAAAGAACGGATCTTCGCTGTCTTTCTGCTCTGCCAGATAGGCCTTGGCCTCTTCCTTGATGTAGGAAGTCGGATAGAGCTCTTCCGGAGTTTTCATCCGGTAGGCCTGAGGCACCGTGTAATCATGTGGCAACTGATTGTTGCGGTCGCGATAACACGCCCAGTTGTTGGACTTGCTGCGCAGCCATTGCAGGTAGTGGCCGCCACATTGGTCGCTGTGATGCGTGACCATGCGGACGTGATCGAACCCGTAGTATGGCTTTGGAAATTCGAACATTTCCCCAGTTTCATAGTTGCTGGGATGTTCATGCGCATAGTCTGCCCCATCGGGCTTTTTCGCCTCGGGGAAATGTTCGTTCGCCACCCGCTCTTCGTCTGCGCGCACTGCAGGAACATGTCCAAAGGGCTGCAGATGGCTCTTGCCGATGGCGGCGGTGCGATACCCTGCGTCACGCAGGATATCGACAAAGGTATTTGCGTCAGCCGGAAGCGGCAGCCCATTATGCCTCAGACCATTCACCGACGGATAGCGCCCGGTAAAGATCGCCCCTCGGTTCGGCATGCAGACCGGGGTGGTTACGTGGAACTGGGTAAACCGGGTTCCACGCTCGGCGAGCTTGTCGATGTTTGGCGTCTTGACCACCGGGTGGCCGGCGCACCCGAGCCAATCGGCTCGGTGCTGGTCAGTGATGATGTAGAGGATATTTGGGCGGTCACTCATGCTGTCGCCTCTTTCCGGTTCAGGACCGTGTAGTGCAGGAAGATCAGAGCCGCGCTTGCTACAATCGCAGCACCGCTGATCGCGATGACTGGGCTGATCAGAGCCAGACCGACCGCTGCACGTGCCAGGGCTTCCCAGGCAGGCATGCGGGCTTTGTCAAACCGCGAGGCGGCAGAGGCCAGCATATAGATCAACAGCATCAGACGTACGATCATGTAGAGGAACGGACCCATAGCGAATTCAGCGCCACCTTCGGCCACCAGAAGCATTTCTGGGTTAAAGGCGAACATGAATGGGATCGCAAAGATAACGATACCGATCCGCGTTGCGGCCACAGCCGTCCCGATCGCACCACCGCCAGAGATCGACGCCGCAGCGAAAGCTGCCATCGCGACCGGAGGCGTGATTGCAGATGCAACACCGAAGTAGAACACGAAGAAGTGCGCTGCGAGATCCGTCAGACCCAGTGAGGTCAGTGCTGGCCCAAGGATGATGATGATGGTCAGATACGCCGGCAGTGTCGGCATGCCCATCCCCAGCGCCAGAGCAGCCAGAGCCGCAAAGATCAGAGCGACCAGCAGGTTATCGCCTGCAGATTGGCTAATCACTTTCGCGAATTCCAAAGGCAGACCAGTCGCACCCAGAACAGCAACGATGATACCAACGGTGCTGATTGCCATAAGCAGGCGACCAAAGGTCGTGCCGCCGCGGGCAAAGGCTTCGGCCACGGTCAGTGGGCGTTTGCGCATTTCAGGGTTCAGGAAGCTGATCACCAGCAGGATCGACAGAGCGATCATCGCGGAACCAGCGGCCGAGAAGCCTGCGATCAGACAGAAGACAACGGTGGTGATCGGCACAACAACAAGGATCAGGTTGATCCAGTCCTGGCCCGTGATCGGATCCATCTCGCTTTCCGCGGTCTCGCCGACGTTCAGGGAACGCGCTTCGAACACAACGGTTGTGAAGAGCGATGCGTAATAGGCCATCGCAGGGATGATCGCGGCTGTGATGATCAGCAGGTAATCCAGCTCGATGAAGTCAGCCATAACCAGCGCAGCCGCACCCATGATCGGAGGCATAATCTGACCACCGGTCGAGGCTGTCGCTTCGACGCCGCCCGCAAAGGCCGGAGAGAAGCCGCGCTTTTTGATCATTGGAATGGTGATAACACCGGTGCCAACCACGTTGGATACTGCAGAGCCCGAGATCGTCCCAAAGAGCGAGGACGCCATGATCGCTGCGTGTGCAGGGCCACCACGGAAGCGGCGCATCGCGTGGAAGGACAGTTTGATCATGGAATGACCACCGCCAGTGCCTTCAAGAACCGCGCCCATAATGATGAACGGGAAGATGGTGCCGATCAGAATGCCAAGGATCTTACCAAGGACACCGTCGCCGGTATTATACCAAAGCTCTGGTGGGGTATCTTCGATGAAATCAGATCCCGCGTGGCCCAGAATGCCAGGCGCGTTTTCACCAAAGAAGAAATACAGCAGGGTTACCGCGCCAACAATGGCAAGAGGCAGACCCCAGAGACGCCAGCAGAAATACAGGATGATGATACAGCCAATGACCGAGATCCAAGCATGGCGCGCGTCAAAGAAGAACAGACCTTCGTTCAGCTCGATCATCGCGACGTTGTAGTCATAAAGGGCGTAGAGACCTGCGACCAGAAGCGTGAAGTTAAAACCAGTTACAGCGACATCGCGAGGGTTGCTTGAAAAACGCGAGATGCTGATGGTGGCAATCACAAGCCCGATTGCGAGGACAAGTGGGTGAAGGGTTTCAGCGCCAATGATCCCGAAAGGAGACCGGATAGGGCCTAGGTCAGGAAGAGCATTGAAAAATCCCAGTAGTGCAAAAAAGAAACCAATCACCAGCAGAATGTTTCTCTGCATAGCTCCTTGGTGCGCGGCCTGATCAGCCATGGCACGTCTCCTTAAGAAAATTTTGGGTCGCTGTGTGAAGGCGGCAGCTCTGTGCCGCCTTCGAGAGCGAGAGCGCTATGATTAGGAAGCGTCTGGGCGCAGTTCCGCAGGAACTTCTACGCCAGCTTCTTCATAATAGCGGATTGCACCTGGGTGCAGTTTTGCTTTTTGCGAAACAAACGCGTTGCCCAGGTTCAGTGGGGTCAGGCCTTTGTTTACGCTGTGTGCGTCGTCCAGGTTCTCGAACATCGCTTTAGTCAGTTGATATGCAACATCGTCGCTCATGTCTTTGTTTACGCCCATGAACATAACATAGGCAGAGGACAGAACGTCTTCGTCAGCATTGACTTGATTCGCGTAGGTGCCGGCTGGCATCACGTCAGTCGCGCGACCTGGAACCTGCAGGTATTTCGCCCATGCGTCGGTGCCGATAACCTCTTGAGGAACTGACAAGATGCGGAACTGTTTCGCAGAACCGAACTGGTCGATTGCCGCAGAACCCATGGTGCCGGTGCGCATGAACAGATCAAACTTGCCATCTTCGAACGCTTGGTTTGCAGCGCCCCAAGCCAGTTTGATCGCTTCATAGTCTTCGCCAGCTTTATAGCCGGTGATTGCTTCGATCATGTCCATGGACTGACCGGATGCAGAACCCGCTGGTGGGCCAACAAAGACGCGCTTGCCTTTGATGTCTTCCCAAGATTCAACGCCAGAGTCAGCGTATGTCATTGGGTGATAGTGACCGCCAAGGAACGAGAACAGTGCACGTACGTTGCCAGATGCGGCAATCGCTTCTTCAGACACTTTCTTGTATGGACCTTTGCCTTTGACCATTTTGTCATAGGCACCAGCAGGGATGCTGGCCATGTTGATAGAGCCGTTCGCGACTTTCAGAGCTGCGCGAGTCAGCGTCTGGTCGACGTTTACGCGGATCTCATGGTTGTCTGTCGTGTACTTGGACAGCAACTGAGGTACAAGAGCAGACAGACCAGCAGCAGAACCGCCCTCCGCCTTAAGAGTGTCAGCAAAAGACGGCGCAGCGGCCGCAAGAGTCATAGATGCAGCGAAGGCTGCAGTTTTAAGGATGTTCATGGTTTCCTCCCAAATAATCCGATTCTGGTTCTTGCATAAAGGGTGAGCACAAAAGAAATTGAAAAACCACCTTTGGTTATGCATATATTTATAACCATGGATTCTCGCCTGCTTGTTCACCTCGCCGTAGCAATTGATCTTGGCTCACTAAATCGCGCAGCCCAGCGGCTGAATGTGACACAACCGACGCTCACGCGCAGCATAAAGATCATCGAAGACCGCGTCGGCGCGCCTGTTCTGATCCGCGAAAGTTCGGGTGTTGTGGCGACCGATATTGGTGAAAAACTCGCCGAGAAAGGTCGCGCTGTTTTGTCGGAATCTGAATCCGCAGATGATGCCGTCAGGCTTTGGCGTGACGGGCAATTGTCTGAAATACGGCTGGGCCTCGGCCCTCTTTTAGCGGCGACGCTGCTTCCGCAACTGACTGAGCTTTATATGCGGCGCAAATGGCCCTATCGCCTGCGGCTTCATAGTGCTTCTGCAGCACCTTTGATCCGGCGGTTGAATGACCACAGGCTGGATATGGCCCTCGCGCCCGCCCAGCTTCGTCTGCATCAAGAGAGGCTTGTTCAAGAAGTTGTCTTCAAGGATCGGCTCAAGATTTTTGCGGGGACAAAATCGCCCCTGTCAAAGCCGAACGCCAAAGTCACACGCGTTGACCTCGAGAATGGGAACTGGTTGATCGCGGGGGCGCGTGCAGGAATCCACGGCACCGAAGAAGAGATTTTCCAGTATCTTGGGATCGAACCCAAACGTATCCGCATGGCGATTTCCGGCGACTTGCAGATCCCCTTGCATTTGCTCAAGACCACCGATGCTCTGATCGCCCTGCCCGAGCGTTTGACCAATGCTGCAGGGGATCTTGGTGGCGCGCGTATTATCGACTTTGACTTCCCCGAAATTCGGCGCGACATCGCGCTTTGGATGCGCAAGACTGACCAGAATAGAACCGAGTATCTACACTTCCGAAAAGTACTCTTGGAATATCTTGAAGAAAAACAATAGCCGCCGCTTGTTACCGCGCTTCGCCATTGGCGTTATTGCAGACCCCTGAAAAACCTTCGCGCCATAAGAGTAAAGCCAAATAACCTTTCAACCACACGGACATGTGATCAGCGCAAACTTTCGCTTGACGTTCCGCCTCATTTGCCGAGGCTGTTAACGTTACCAACATGGGTGGGAGTGCAAATATGAGTATCCAAACATTTAAACGCAGCGCCTTGGTCGGCACGGCGTTGCTCGTCAGCGCCGCGGGCGCCTCGGCGGAAAGTTTTAAGTGGGCGTCCAATACTGATCCACAAACCATGGACCCGCATGCCGTGAACTCGGCCCCGGTTCTGTCGTTCCTGAACAATATCTACGAAGGCCTCGTGCGTCGAAACCAAGGCATGGCAATCGAAGGCTCGCTGGCCGAATCCTGGGAGCCGCTGGATGGCGAAGACGGATGGCGGTTTTACCTGCGCCAGGGCGTCACCTTCCAGGATGGCTCTGCGTTTAATGCAGAGGACGTGATGTTCTCTTATCAGCGCGCGTCAAGCGAAGCGGCAGACGTCCGGTCCTGGTTTGCGCCTGTCAAAGAGGTGCGCGTTGTTGATGACTACACAGTCGACTTCGTCACCAACGCGCCAAACCCTCTGTTTCCGGATTCTATCGCCAACTTCATGATCCTGGATAAAGGCTGGGCAGAGGCGAATGGCGCCGAACTGCCTGCGCGTGATGCGGAAAACTTCGCGACGATGAACGTTAATGGCACAGGGCCGTTTACGCTCGCCAGCCGGGATCCCGGTGTAAAAACCGTTCTGGTTCCAAACGCCAACTGGTGGGGTGACGTCGAGCACAATGTGACCGAAGCGACCTTCACGCCAATCGGCAATGCGGCCACAGGCTTGGCGGCACTCTTGTCTGGCGAGATCGACTTCATTCAGCCAATTCCTCTGCAGGACGTTGCGCAGGTCGAAAGCCGGGATGGTTTCAAAGTGCTTGAGGGCGAAGAAACACGTGTGATCATGTTCGGCTTTGGCCATGAACATGAAGAGCTGCTTTATTCGACCGATGTAACCGGCACGAACCCCTTCCAGGACGTACGCGTTCGCATGGCGGCAGCGCACGCCATCGACATCGCCTCTATTGACCGGGTTCTGTTTCGCGGAAAAATCGACGGCGCGTCGCAGCTGGTCCCAGCGGGCATTTCTGGCTACTCCGAGGCGAATTCTACACGCCCGGCCTATGACCCAGAAAAAGCCAAGGCCCTGCTTGCGGAAGCTGGCTATCCAAACGGGTTCAGCTTTGGTCTGAAGTGCCCGAACGACCGCTACATCAACGACGAAGCGCTCTGCCGTGCCGCGGCCTCTATGTTTGCGGCTGTCGGTCTGAATGCCGAACTTAGCACCGGTCCGGTACGCGACTACTGGCCTCAGCTGCGTGCGGATGAGTTTGACATGTACCTTCTGGGCTGGTCGCCAGGCACCTTTGACATGGAGCACCCAATTCGCTTCCTGATGTCGACGCCGAACTCTGAAAAGAAACTGGGGTCCTGGAACTTTGGTGGCTATTCCAACGCACGTGTTGACGAGCTGTTGCCGGGTATTCAGCGCGAGGTCGATCCAGCCGCACGTCAGGCGATGGTCGATGAGGTCGTTGCGATCACCCAAGAAGAAGTGGCTTATATCCCGCTTTATACCCAGCCCTTGATCTGGGCGGCAAAAGACAATGTTGATCTGACACAACGTGCGGACAACTTCTTTATGCTGCGTTGGGTAACTGTGAGCTAAGGCACTGAAAACTAAGAAAAGCGATGGCATATTTTATCCTAAAGCGGCTGGTCCAATCAGTCTTCGTGATGATCGCCGTCGCTTTTCTTGCCTTTTCCCTATTCCGGTTTGTGGGGGATCCCATCACACAGATGACCGGCGTGGAAACGGCGATCGAAGACCAGGAACGGCTGCGCGAAGAATTGGGATTAAACGATCCCTTCGTGCTGCAGTTCTACCGATTTACCGGCGACATTCTGCAAGGCGACTTCGGCTTTTCCTATCGTACGCGCCAGCCGGTCGGCGAGATGATCGCCTCTCGCATTCCCGCAACTTTGGAACTTGGCACGGTCGCCTTGTTGATTTCCCTGATCGTCGGCATTCCGACGGGGGTTTACACGGCGTTACGCCCGCGGGGCTTTGTGACCCAATCGATATTGCTGAGCACATTGGTGGGTGTGTCGATCCCCACGTTTGTGATCGGGATCATGTTGATATTCCTGTTCGGCGTGCAATTGGGGTGGCTGCCGACTTTTGGGCGCGGCGGCACTGTTCAGATTGGGGGATGGGAGTCCTCTCTGTTCACCATAGATGGCTGGCGTGCCTTGCTTTTGCCCGCGATCACGCTGGGAGTGTACCAGCTCACCCTCACGATGCGGCTTGTGCGCGCCGAGATGATGGAGGTCCTGCGCTCGGACTATATCCGCTTTGGGATGGCCCGAGGTGTGCCGATGCGCAGCCTTTACTTCAGACACGCTCTATCCAACACGATGGTGCCGGTCATCACGATCATCGGCCTTCAGTTTGGCGGCGTGATCGCGTTTTCGATTGTCACTGAAAGCGTTTTTCAATGGCCCGGCATGGGGCTGTTGTTTCTGGAAAGCATCCGCTTTGTCGATATCCCAGTCATGGGCGTTTACCTCGTCGTGATCGCCTTCTTTTTCGTCCTCGTGAACCTGATCGTTGACCTTCTGTACGTCGCGATTGACCCGCGTCTGCGGATTAAGGATGAGACATGAGGGAGTTCATCAAACGATACGAAGGGCTCTGGCTGTTCACAAGATCACCTGCGGCCATCATCGCGGCGGTTGTGGCGGTCCTGTCCATTCTGGGCGCGGTCTTTGCCCCCCTCATCGCGCCTGCCAATCCCTATGATTTGGCGTCCTTCAGCCTCATGGACGGGCTACTGCCACCGGTTTGGGAAGAATTCGGCAATCCGAAGTTCCTGTTGGGTACAGACGATCAGGGCCGCGATATGGTGTCCTCGATCCTTTACGGCGCGCGATTGTCTTTGATCATCGGACTGTCCGCAATGGCCATCGCTACGGTTCTGGGCGTCGGTTTGGGTCTAGCAGCTGGGTATTATGGCGGCCGTTTTGATATGATCGTGATGCGCATCGCGGATATACAATTGGCGCTGCCTGCGATCCTGACGGCCTTGCTCATTGACGGTATCGCGCGGGGCGTTTTGCCATCGGAAATGCAACAAGATCTGCGGGTAGCCGTCCTGACGCTCGCGATCGCTCTGTCGCTTTGGGTCAACTTCGCGCGGACCGCGCGCGCGTCGACCTTTGTGCAAATGCAAAAGGAATACGTGCAGGCCGCGATCATCACAGGCCAACGCCCAATCCGCGTGATGTTCGTGCATATCCTGCCCAATATTCTGGGACCATTGTTGGTTATCATGACAGTCGACCTCGCCTCGGCGATCCTTCTGGAGGCCACTCTTTCGTTCCTCGGGATCGGATTGCCTGCAGATAGCCCCTCGCTTGGCACTCTGATCCGCATCGGCATGCAGTTCATGCTCTCTGGAGAATGGTGGATCCTGTGGATCCCGACCTTGTTCCTTGTGGCATTGGTGGTCTCGATCAACATCCTCGGGGATTTCCTGCGCGATGTCTTTAATCCGAGGTTGCGTTGATATGCTGAATGTCGAAGGCCTTACTGTTCGCTTCCCCTCGCGCTTCGGGGACATCACGGCAATCGAAGACGTCACGATGTCTGTCAAACCGGGAGAGATCCACGGGCTGGTCGGAGAAAGCGGTGCCGGAAAATCCACTGTCGGTGCCGCGATCATCGGGCTACTTCAAGCGCCTGGATATGTCGCCGAAGGGTCCATGTCATTGGGCGACACAGATCTCAGACGTTTAAGCCCGGTTGAGGCCCACCACCTGCGCGGCAAGCGAATTTCGATGATTTTTCAGGATCCGCAAACCAGCCTAAACCCGCTGATGCGCGTCGAAGATCAGCTGATCGAGACCATGCAGGCACATGAGGATATCTCAACCAAAGAGGCCCGCGCCCGCGCCGTTGATATTCTGGAAGAGATCGGCATCCAAAACGCGTCGGAGCGCATCACAGCCTTTCCACATCAGTTCTCTGGCGGCATGCGTCAACGTGTGCTCATTGCGCTTGCGCTCTGCACCAATCCGGATCTGATCATTGCAGATGAGCCTACGACTGCGCTGGATGTTGCAGTGCAAAGTCAGGTTCTGGACCTGATCAAGGGTTTGGCCCAAAGCCGCAAAATTGGCTTCATTTTGATCACGCATGACATCGGAGTCATCGCCCAGATTGCGGATCGCGTGTCGGTGATGCGCCATGGCAAACTTCTGGAGTCTGGCGAGACAAAACAGGTACTGGGCAATCCGAAACATCCATACACGCGGGCGCTTCTAGATGCGGTGCCGCCGTTGGATAGGAAACTTGAAAGATTTCGAGTTCCCAAAGAAAGCCCAACGACAGGCGGCGACGATTTAGGCGACGTCGCCGAGCGCTGGCTCTTGGAGGGGACGGCGCAAGACAAGACTGGGCTAAAGATAGATGGCCTCTGCGTCGATTTTCCCGGTGTAAGAACCTCACTCTGGCGCAAACCAAGCCCGTTCACCGCGCTCAAGGACGTTAGTTTTGAGGTCAAACCTGGCGGGATCACCGGTCTGGTTGGGGAAAGTGGTTCGGGGAAATCAACGCTCGCCAAAGCGATCACAGGTCTTGTGAACCCAACCGCTGGCACAATGACTCTCGGCAACGAAGTTTTGCCAGACGGTACGAAACGCGGGCGCACACATCCTTCTCGTCAGATCGTACAGATGATCTTTCAAGACCCCTACTCAAGTCTGAATTCCCGCCACAGAATTGGGGCAATTCTGTCTGAACCTCTGTGGCTCTATGGGCTGGTTCCTGACGCCAAAGAAAGACGCGATATCGCGGCGGCGATGCTGGAACTTGTAGGCATGTCTCCGGATGCAATCGATAAATATCCGCACCAATTCTCCGGCGGGCAGCGGCAACGCATCGCGGTTGCCAGAGCGCTCCTTGCGCGCCCTAGGTTCTTGATCTGCGATGAACCCACTTCTGCGCTGGATGTGTCGATTCAGGCGGAAATTCTGAACCTTTTGAAAGACTTGCAGTCCAAATTCGGATTGTCCATTCTGTTCATCAGCCACAACCTCGCCGTTGTTCGGCAAATGTCAGATGACGTCGTGGTGCTTCGAAATGGGCGCATTGAAGAGGCCGGACCCGCGGATCAGGTGTTTGACCATCCAAAGTCGGACTATGCGATCGATCTGCTTTCACTAACGCCAGTTGTGCCGACGTTTTGAAGACCCAGGCACATTCACAATGAAACACCCCAGGGGCACAGCCCTTCGACCTTGCGACGCCCAAGGTTTTCTAGCGTTTTAATGTTGTCCTCATAGATCTTCTGCGGATCTGAAACATGGCTCAGAACCTTGGTCATCTGATCTTGCCGCAGCAGTTGTATCGTCGGATAGGGCGCGCGGTTGGTAAAGTGGCTTAGATCCTCTGACGCCACGCCCTCAAACTGATACTGAGGATGAAACGAAGCGAGTTGCATATGCTCCGTCAGCTCTGCTTGCTCCAACAACTGCTGAAACCAATCGAGTAAACTGAGATAGTCTTCGAACGCGTCCTGGCCCTGGGGAAATATGAGCAAGCTGGTGGCGATATCGTTTTCATGTGTTGCGAGCAGGCGTTGCAATTCGTTCAGATAAAACTGATGAATTTCGGCATCATCCACCGCATCACACACCGCAAAATACACTTGATCTCGGGCAATGACGCTCGCGGAGAACGGACATAGGTTTAAACCCACGACCATCTGTTCAAGCCAATGTTGGGTCAGTTTGACCACGGCTTGATGAGCCTGTGGCAGCGTTGCTAACTCAGGTTTTGTAATATGCGAGCCCTCGGCAGTTTCATTGGCATAAAGTAGCTTACTCAAAGCCCTAACTATTCGGGGGCTTTTCGTAAACTCCTGCCGAGAAATTGTTCGCGAGGGTCAAGCGACGATTGCACCCGCTCAAACAGTCTCGCGGGTGCAACGACCTGCCTTTATCACGCGTCCGGCGCTAGGACAAAATCATGTATGACTTGGTAGAACGGCCCGCCTGGGTGTTCAGCGGCGATGCGTTCTGGATCCTCGATGAGATCGAACTTGGCCAGCAGACTTTCCTTTACGCCAAAGACTGCGTCGGAATGGATGTACTCATCGTCAGGGTCAAAAATATGCGTGACCAGCGTCTCATACCCGTCGGCTTCCAGAATGTAATGAAGATGGGCCGGGCGGAATGGATGCCGACCAAGGCTGCCCAAGAGTTTGCCAACAGGGCCATCATCTGGGATCGGATAAAACCGCGGTTTGGCACCCCAGAAGTGGTATGTGCCATCAGCTCCGGTGCGGAACACACCGCGCAGGTTGAAATCAGGTTGGATGCCTTTCTGCTGAACGTCGTAAAACCCGTCATCGTTGGTTTGCCAGACATCGATTTTGGCATTGGCGACGGGCTCACCCGCAGTGTTCAGGATCCGTCCTTTGATCAACATCGGATGCCCTTTGCCGTCCAGACAGATATTCGCCCCCATCGGAAGTTCAGGCACATCCGGCACATGAAACGGGCCGAGCACCGTCGACTCTGACGCCCCGGAAGGTTTGCGGTTGTTGATCGCATCCACCAGCATCGAGACGCCAAAAATGTCGCTGAGCAAAATGTATTCCTGCCGCCAGTCGTCTGACTTATGCCCTGTCTCGGTCAGGAACTTGATTGCGGTCAGCCACTCGTCTTGTGTCGGTTCGATCTCTTTCACGGCGGCATGGAGGTGTTTGGTGATCACCGAAATAACCTCGGCCAAACGGGGTTCCGTGCTGTCCGCAATCCGGCTGATCACGACATCGGCCGAGTTTTCTTCGGTGAAATAGCCTTTGTTTACTTCGCTCATCTTAGCCTCACTTCGCTAGAATTTGGGACATAACCCGGGTCAGCTCTGCTTCAGGATTATCCGCGAGCGCTTCCTGACGCCAGCACACATGCTGGTCTGGGCGCACAAGGATGCAACCAGAGTCCCCTATTTCGCGGGCACGGGCCCAATCGCCGACGTGATCAACATAGGTTTGACGCGGGCCGATCACATGGGCCTTCAGCGTAATGCCCAGCGCTGCGCTAACCTTCGCGGCAGCCTCGACCCAGGCTTCTCCACCCAGTCCCGTCAGCAGGGTAAAGCTGCCGCCTCCGGTGATGTCGAGTGTGGAATGCTTGCCCCCTTCTGCATCAAAGAGCCAAGCATGCGGGATCCGAGCCCCTGGCCATGTGGTGGGCTGATAATGCAGATCCGCATCCAGAGCGAAATCTGGCTCCATCTGCCCGTCGGTGACGATGGCATCTGACTTATAGCGTTGGTTCATCTCGACGCCATGGGCATCGAATTCGTATTTCTTAAAGGCTATGGCATCACGCAGCGCGGCGCGTTGCTCTTCGGCGGCTGCTGTCGTGTCACAGCGCGCGTCCATATTGGCTTTGATCTTTTCGACATCCGTGCCGCCGGTCATGCCCAAGGCCTCAAAGATCGGGCCGAACTCGGCAATCGACTGGTTCGCGCGGGTGACGATCTGTTTTGCCACGGGTGCGCGCTCTGTGTTGTAGCTCTCCAGCAGGCGCTCTCCGGCCTCGCCTTTCAGCACCGCCGCCAGTTTCCAAGCAAGGTTGAACGAGTCCTGAATAGAAGTATTCGAGCCCAACCCATTGGACGGCGGGTGACGATGCGCCGCGTCGCCCATGATAAAGACGCGACCGCTGGACATCTTTTCGGCATAGGCGTTGTTCACGGTCCAGGTGTTGGCGCTGATGAGTTCAATCTCAAGCTCTGGATCCCCGACCAACTGCCGTGCCACATCGGTGGCCATTTTCTCGTCAACCTCTGGGGCGGGTTCGTTGATGTCATAACCCCAGACAATCAGCCACTCGTTCCAAGGCCGCACCATACGGACAAGCCCCATACCGATCCCGCCCACATCTGCGCCGGGCTGCATGACCCAGTAAAGAACCGAGGGGCGATGCGCGACGTATTTGCTGAGGTCGGCTTTGAACAGAATGTTCATCGACCCGCCGACGCCCATTGCACCCGAAATCTCAAGGCCTTCGTTTGAGGCCACGAGCGAATTGCCGCCATCCGCACCGACCAGATATTTCGAACGGATGGTGAATTCCTTGCCAGACAGGCGGTCCAGGCACGTCGTCGTGACCCCCTCGGCATCTTGCACATGGCTCAGGTATTCCGTGCTCATGCGCGCTTGGGTGCCGCGTGAGCAGGCGGTTTTGAAGAGCAAAGGCTCCATGAAGGTCTGAGGCAGATCGTTCATAAAGGTCGGGCTGCTCAGCAGATGCTCGGCCTTTGACAGAGGATGCGTGCCCCAGCTTTTCATGCGGCCAATCTCTTCCCCCGCAAGGCTTTCGCAAAAAACGTTCTCGCCCATTAGATCCTGACCCGCTGCATGCATATAGGCCTCGTCCTCGACGTCGCGCCCCAGATCCCGCAGGACCTCCATGGTGCGCTGGTTGGTGATATGGGCACGCGGCGTATTGGCCAGCCAGCGATAGCGGTTGATGGCCATATTCTCGATGCCATAGGTCGACAACAGCGCCGCCGTGGCCGAGCCCGCAGGCCCCGTTCCAATGATCAAAACATCTGTGGTCATATCGGCCATGGTTAGTCCTCCAGGTTATCTAGTTGGCCGCCCTTCAGGCGACGTCGAATTGGGAAAAGTTGCAGCCCTGTGCGTTCGGAAATCAGCCCCCAGATGCCGCGTGGGGCGATGAGCATGATGGCAATTGCAAGCACACCAAGGCTCAGCAGATACCAGCTGCCAAAGTCCGCGAGCAGCGATTGCAGGGCAAAGAAGATCAGCACGCCAAGGATCGGGCCTTCGATTGTGCCGATGCCTCCGATCACGACGATAAAGATCACATAGGCGGTCCAGTCGGTGACAGAGAAAGCCGCATCCGGTGAGATCCGGGCCTTTTGCATATAGATGAGACCTCCGGCGAGGCCGGTTCCGAAAGCCGAGGTCAGAAAGACCATCCACTTCATGCGACCGGCATCTACGCCGACGGATTTCGCAGCTTCGGTGTTGTCGCGCACGGCGGCCAAGGCCAGGCCGCGCCGCGTACGCAGCAGCCAATAGATGCCCCCGATGGTCGCCAAGGCGAGCAAGAGCGCCAGCCAATAGGCAAGGATATCACGCGCAGCCGAGGTTTTGACGTCCAACAGCGCTTTGATCGCATCGACAAACCACATGTCCTTGGTGGCCGAGCGCGGCAAAGATGTGCCCGTCCCCCCGCCCAGCGTTTTCCATTGGGCTAGCAGTAGGCGAAAGACTTCGGCGATGACCCAGGTGCCGATGGCGAAATAGGCCCCTTGCAGACGGAAAGCGAAGAAGGCGGTCGGGATCGCGATCACCAAGGCTGAGACGCCGGACAAAAGGATCGCAGGCACCGGATCCATGCCCGCGAGGATCACACCTCCGAAAAGCGCATAGGCGCCCATGCCGACAAAGGCCTGCTGGCCGATGCTCACCAGCCCGCCATAGCCTGCAAGCAGATTCCAGAACTGGGCCAGAACCAGCATGGTCAGGATAAAGAACATGTCCTGAATGGTGCTGCGCCCTGCGTAAAGCGGCAGAAGGATCAGCGCAATCACGAGGGCCATGCCAAGGATGGCCGTCACATTGGACGCGCGGGTGCGGGTTTCTACGACATAGGTGTTCATCAGTCATGCGCCCTTGGGAAAAGTCCACGCGGACGCACAAGCAGCACCGCGAGGAAAGCCAGATGACCCGAGAGGATTTGCCACTCGGGATTGATCGCCGCGCCCACGGTCTGGGCGACGCCAATAAAGATGCCACCGATCAGCGTGCCCCAGAGCGAACCGAGGCCTCCGATTATGACCGCCTCAAAGGCATAAATCAGACGCGCGGGGCCGACACTTGGGTCGAAATTGGCGCGCAGGCCAAGGTAAAGTGCTGCGATCGCGACGATGACCAGCGCGAGCCCGGTGGCGGTGGCAAAGATATTGGCGGGCTTGATGCCCATGAGGCTGGCTGTCACCGCATCGTCGGAGGTAGCGCGGAAGGCTCGGCCCAGCGATGTGCGGTAAAACAGTTGGTTGAGCCCGACGATCACCACGATGGCTGAGGCAAAGGTCAGAAGCGGCATGACGCCGACAGTCACGGGCCCCAGCGACATCGAGGCCGTTGTCAGAGCATCCGTCGGCAACCGCTGGCTGTCGGCAGAAAACCCTTCGAGCAGCGCGTTTTGCAGGACAATCGACAAGCCGAATGTCACGAGCAAGGGCGGCAGGATGTCATCGCCCAGCGTGCGGTTCAGCAGGAACTTTTGCAGCACCCACCCCAGCGCGAACATCAGCGGCATGGCGATCAACAGCGCCACAAAAGGCGAAAGCCCCAAGAGCGTCACGAGGACGAGGATCAGATAGGCCCCCATCACGATCAGATCCCCATGCGCCAGATTGACCAGCCGCATGATGCCAAAAACGAGGCTCAGCCCGGCTGCAAAGAGCGCATAGAGCCCTCCCAGCAGGACGCCTTGAACGAGTGTGTCGATCCAGATCAATGGCTTGCTCCGAAATATGCGTTGTGGATGTCGTCGCGGCTGAGCTCGTCTGGGCGGCCCGACAGAGTAATGCGGCCTTCCATCATGCAATAGACGCGGTCCGCGACAGCCATGGCCTGACCGATGTCCTGCTCAACTACGATCAGACTGGCGCCAGCGGCTTTGATTTTGGGGATGCTCTTGTAGATGTCCTTGATCACCACCGGCGCGAGGCCGAGGCTGATCTCGTCACAGAGCAGAACCCGAGGGTTGGACATCAGCGCGCGACCAATCGCGACCATCTGCTGTTGTCCGCCAGACAGCGCCGTGCCCGGCGAATTGCGCCGTTCTTTGAGGATCGGAAAGAGGTCATAGATCGTCTCGAGCGTCCAATGCCCGTCGATCTTGCGTCCGTAGGTGCCGATCAAAAGGTTCTCTTCGACGGTCAAAGACGGAAAGAGCTTGCGCCCCTCAGGCACCATGGAAACACCCTGCGCCATGATCTCATCGGCGGGAGCGCTTCCGATCTCGGCGGTCTCGAGGCGCACCATCTGTGGTGCATTGCGCAGCACGCCCGAGATCGAGCGCATGAGGGTCGTCTTCCCTGCCCCATTCGCGCCGATGATAGCGATGGTCTCGGCCTCGTTGATTTCGATATCCACGCCAAAGAGCGCTTGGAAGTCGCCATAGTGAGCGGTCAGATTATGTGTCGCGAGCAAGGCCATCAGACATCAATCCCCAGATAGATTTCTTTGACTTCGCGGCTGGCCATGATTTCGTCCGCGTCTCCGATGCCGATCACCTTGCCAAAGTCCAGAACCAAGAGCCGCTCGACCACAGAGGTCAGCGCATGCAGCACATGTTCGATCCAGATGATCGTGACGCCCTGGGCGTGAATGTCTTTGATGGTCTGGATCAACGCCTGACATTCGCCTTCGGTCAGACCGCCCGCGATTTCATCCAGTAACAAGAGCCTCGGTTCCGTCGCCATGGCACGTGCCAGCTCTAGCCGTTTGCGTTCTAAAAGGCTGAGCTGACCTGCCGGTGTATTCGCCCGCCGCAACATCTCGGTTTGTTCAAGAACCGTGGCGCAGGCGTGCTGAACCTCACCCTCGGATTGGTTGCGACCATGAGTGGCGGCAACCAAGAGGTTTTCATAAACCGTCATCTTCTCAAAGGGTTGCGGGATTTGGAACGAGCGCCCTATGCCCGTCAGACAACGCTCCATCGCCGACACATTGGTGACGTCACGCCCATCGAAATGGATCGTGCCTTCATCCGCTTTAAGGTTGCCGGTGATCAGGTTAAACAGCGTAGATTTCCCGGCCCCATTCGGCCCGATGATCCCCAACGCCTGCCCCTGCGGGACATCAAAGCTCGCGCTGTCTGTCACCTTCAAGGCTCCAAAGCTTTTGGATACGTTTTTGAGCGCCAAAATCGACATAGGAATTCCCAGAGAAGAAAGGACTGCGACGCGCACAACTCGCGCGCCGCAGAGGAGGAGGAGCTTAGCTGATCGCTTCCATCGACCCGCCGGTCGGGATGTTTGGATGATCAGAATTGTCCACGATCACGAGGTCATAGCCACCGCCGTCTTTCAGACGCCATTGGCCACCCACCAGCGGGGTTTTCGCCACGTTCTTGGCCGCAAATGGCGGCAAGCCTGCGCCGTCAAAGGCGATGCGGCCGACGATGGACTGCAGCTCGGTTGCGGCAATGGCTTCGGCTACCGCATCCGCGTCGCCGGTGTCATCCACACGCCCCATGACATTAGCAGCCATCTCAAACAGCGCATGCACAAAGCCGATCGGCTGGGTCCATTGCTTGCCAGTGGCTGCGGTATAGGCCCCCGCGAGGTCTCCGGCGGATTGGCCGGTCAGGGATGAGGCGAACGGATGGCTCGGAGACCACCAGACCTCGGAAGACAGGTTATGACCCTGATCGCCCAGCGCCTCGACCGCTTGCGGGAAGAGGATCGCCTTGCCAATAGAGGCCGCTTTCGGCGTAAAGCCCTGCTGCTTCATCTGGGTCCAGAAGGTGGTGAAATCCGGCGGGATCGGCACGCCTGTGATGATGTCGGCATTGGCCTGTTTGAAGGCATTGATCTGCGCGGTGAAATCATCGGTCAGGTTCTGATAGCGACCCGGATCCGTCAGACCATAGCCTTGGGCGGCCAAGGCGGGCGGGAAGCCAACATTTGGATCGCCCCAAGCGTTTCCGTCCCCGTCATTCGGGAACAGCCCACCGACCTGTTTGTTGGTATCGAGCTGGTTCCACATAGCGGTGAAAACAGAGATCACGTCCTCAAGACCCCAGAAGAAGTGGAACGAGTAATCAAACGGCTCCCAGGATCCCGGATCGCCAGGGTTACCCTGCTGGCCAATGAAATAAGGCTGCCACGGCGCAACGGTCGAGATCACCGGGATTTCCTCGGCCTCGCAAGTCGTCGCGACAGGGTTGGTAGTTTCAGGGGTCGAGGCCACGAGCATCATGTCGATTTCATCGTCCAGGATCAGCTCTTTGGCGACTTCGGCAGCACGGTTGGGGTTGGACTGGCTGTCCTTGACGATGACTTCGAAATCCCCACCTGCTGCGGATTTCATAAAGCCGTTGATTATAAAGCTATCCGCCTCGGAAAATGCAGCCAAGGGACCGGATTGCGGGCTGACATAGCCCAGCTTGATCTTTGCGCCCATGGACTGCGCCGGGGCCGCAAGGCCACCGGCGGCCAGGGTCAGACCGCTCGCCGCGGATGTCTTGAGTAGTTTACGTCTGGTGATCATCGTCTTTCCTCCCAAAATGACGTGGTCTTAGAATGCCGGAACGTTTCCGGCCCAAGCAGATTGCAGCAGCGCGCGAATGTCTTCGCGCGTTACAGGTTGTGGATTTGGATAGGGTTTTTGCACCGCGAGATCGGCTGCGTGATCCAGATCGGCCTCAGTGATCCCCAGCGATTTCAGCGCCAACGGAGCCCCAAGCGACTTGCCAAAATCATAAAGCGCCCGCCCTGCGTTCTCGCCGCCCAAGACCTCGGTGATCGGGGCCAGTTCTTCGGCCACAGCGCGTGCATTATAAGCAATCGCATGCGGCAGAATGATCGCATGCGTATCAGCATGGGGCAGATCAAACGTCCCGCCCAGCGTGTGGCAAAGCTTGTGATGCAGCGCCATGCCAACGCGACCAAGCACAGTGCCGCAGGCCCAGGCTCCGCGCTGAGTTAGTGCGCGTGCGTCAAGGTCGTCCGGGGCTTGCACCACTTTCGGCATGCCCTGCGCCAAATCTTTCAAACCTTGGATCGCCAAATTCGTGGTCTCGGGCGTGCGGTTTTCCGCATAAAGCGCTTCGGCGGCATGGGCCATCGCGTTCAGACCAGATGTCACGGTCATGCCAACGGGCAATGTGGCGACAAGTTCGGGGTCGTAAAGAATAACGCTCGGCAGAACTTTGGCGTCCGTCAGGGTCGTTTTGACCCCGTTCTCCGTTTGCCCAAGAATGGGCGTGGCTTCGCTGCCAGCGTATGTGGTGGGGATCGTGATCTGCGGCAGGCCCGTCCGATAGGCCAGCGCCTTGCCCAAACCAACGGTGGACCCGCCTCCGACTGCGACCAAACAATCGGCACCGGACAGAGACAAATGACTTAATACATCCTCGGTGACATCCACCGGCGTGTGCATTGCGGCCTTGGAATAGACCCCAGCGGCGGCATCCCCAAGCGCTTCGCAGATCTCTAACGCGAGGTCGCATTGCTGCGGTGTCGACAGCACCAAGGCCTTCGTGCACCCAAGGCGGGCGACTTCATCCGCGACCTCAAACCGAAGTCCTGCGCCGTCGCGGACGCGCACTGAATCAAAGTCTTCTTGTCTAAGCGCTTGTGCCATATTCGGGCCTCCTTACTGCAAAGCTAGGCGACACAAATTCGCAAGTTGATAAAATTAGCGATCAACAATATACCTTTTTGTTATGCAAATAGACCCAAACCACCTCAGAATACTGGCAGCCATCGTCGATGAAGGCGGTCTGAGCGAAGGCGCGCTGGCTTTGGGCAAGACGCAACCCAGCCTCTCGCGTGTGGTGTCCAACCTTGAACAGCGGCTGAATGAGCCCCTTTTTGAGAAAGGACGCCGCCCTCTAAGGCCAACGGAACTCGGGCGCAGGTTGGCCGATGAAGGACGCGCCATTCATCTGGCGACCCAAGCCGCCGAAGACATTGTGGATCGCTTCACGCGCGGGCAGGCAGGCAGCGTGCGCGTGGCGGGGTCTCCGATTTTCATGGATGGGGTGATTTCCAACATCATCGCCGGGTTTCAGCAAAACCACCCCGACGTGCGTGTGGATCAAAGCTATGGCTATGCCTCAGAACTGATAGACCGGTTAGAGCTGGGCACGATTGATCTGGGCATATGCCCGATGCTTGACGAAGATGTGCCAGATGGGTTTGAATTTCACCCATTCCTAAAGGGGCGAAATGTGATCGCCTGTAGCTCGGGGCATCCTCTCGCGCGCAAAAAGAACCTGCGGCTTGAGGATATTTCAGAATACCCCTGGATCACCCAACCTGCAGGAAGCCCGTTGTATCAAGACTTGCGCGATGTGTTGCGCAGCATTGGGATCACTGATTTCAAAGTGAGTTATTCGGGTGGGTCCCTGTCGTCAATTATCACGATTTTGGCCGGTTCAGACGCTATGACCGTCTTGCCCTATTCGGTGGTCTTCATGCACCCTGGCAAGGTCATCCACGCGCTACCGATCCGCATTCAGCATCCAAAACGCGAACTTGGCCTGCTGATGAAAACGGAAAATGACCGAACACCAGCGGTTCGACAGTTCGTCAAAAATGTATCGCTTCAGTTTCAAAGCTTGTCTCGCGCCATCACCGAGCGCCAACGCACGGAAGTGTGGAGAGCTTAGAAATTCAATGTATTAGGCGCTAGAAAACTGCGTTCTATTCCGCTGATACACATGTCCTACGACAAAGCAGGAACTGGTTCGGTGCAGGCTCTAAATTGCTGTACGGGCTCTGCTGCGCCTTCCAAACTGAAAGACACCGCAAGGTCTGGGGTGAAAGCCGTCACCCGCTGATTAAACTCGAGTCCGTTTAGGACATTTCCAAAGCCGCTGTCCGACACACTCAATGTACTCCCTTGGATCAACTGTCGGTCGGTTCCAATCGTAAGCGCTTGCCCTCCGTCAAAGGCCATACCGAAGTTCGGAGCCGGATCCCAATTCCTGCCTTCCAGAGTGATCGAAAGTTGATACTGCGAAGGCTCGGGATCAAAAGTTACAGTGATCTGTGCAGACGGGTTTTGGTGAAAAAGCGTGCAAATTGGATCTGGCGAGAATTCCCACGCGAGAGCTGGAATGGGAAACAGCAAGAAAAGAACGAAAAAGCGCATACTTGAAACTTAGACTAGAGACCCAATCAGGCAAGAGCCGCGCATCGGTCGATCAACCGTGGAAAATCGCCCCTGTCGATACCCCCCTGTTTAGGCAGATCGACATTCGAAGCACCCAATTGGTGCCGAACAGTTTTCAAATTGGAGTCCCATCCACGCGCGCTATCCTCAACTGATGCGCCTGCAGATTTGGACCAATGTTCAAAATCCGCGCCGCTCCGGGACCTTGCTCACTTTGCTGGTGGCGCCCCTGTTGTTTCACGCTCTACCAATTTCGCTGGAACCAATGTCGTGGACGGCGGCATATTCGGTTCATTCATACGTTCCAACAAAACACGCGCAAGTTTTCGGCCCAGCTCATAAGGCGAAACGGCCAATGTGGTCAGCGGATAGGTCGCGTATTTTGCATCTGGCGTGTCGTCAAATCCGACGACGGAAATCTCGCGGCCCGGGCGCATACCAACTTGACCGATCGCCAAGCTGGCACCAATCGCAACCATGTCGCCGTTACACACAACCGCCGTTACCTCAGGATGCTTCTTCATCAAATTGTGCATGGCTTCGATACCAGCAGAGCGGCTGTCCTGACAGTCAACAATGTGGATGTCATCGATCCCCCGGGCATTGAGCGCCTTGCGACAGCCCTCGATACGTTCAGAACGCACATCCACATTCGCTTCGCCACCCAGATAGGCAATTTTGGTGTGCCCCAAATCCAAAAGATGATTGGTCGCGGCAAATGTTGCAGCCGCGTTCTCAATACCGACGTGATCAAGTTCTCCGAATTCCGGCCGCCTCAGAAAGGTAACGCTAGGCAAACCATGCGTGTTCAATAGATCAAAGGTCGATTCAGGCGTGTCAGCCGCGGGAACCCAAATCAGCCCACCACGAGAGGAACGAATGAACGCTTCAAGCTGTTTTCTCTGGCGCACCACGTCGTCGCGCGCATCAAGCACCGACAAAAGATAGCCCTCGTCTTCCAGCAAATCACTGGCACCGCTAATAATCTCGGCATTGAAACGGTTTGCGATCTTGTGAATGGACAGGCCAATTTCATGGTTGGCGCCAGACCGCATAGAAGCTGCTCTTGCGTCTGGAACGTAGTTCAGTTTTTTGGCTGCTGCCTTCACCAAATTTCGAGTGGTATCAGAAATTCTCCCGGTACCACGCAGCACCTGACTGGCGGTCGCGATGGAAACACCGGCCTGATTGGCGACGTTTGCCAGAGTCGGTTTTTTCGTCATCTTCCCTGCCCCAATCTCGCACAAATAGGATCAAAACGACAAAACGTTGTACCATTTCACCTCGAATTATTTAACATTATTCCCTTTATTAATCAATATTAAAGGCCCTCAAAGGACGGAGCTCTGAAGAAATTACGCGAACATATGATTGACTTTGGTTAAACGTTGCATCACCTTTATCTCGACTTGGATCCGAGTCGGCTTGATGCTGCAATTGCACAATCCTGCCGGACCTAAGCACAGCAAACTGATGGTGTTCGGGAGTGAGCGCCGTGTTGCAAAAGTGGATCTCGCGAAGGCGGACCACAGATAGGGAGAGAGGAATGTCCTTTAATTTTAGACTGGCCGGCGCCGTTTCCGGCCTGGCACTTATTGCATCTGTAAGCGCTGCAGTTGCGCAAGAGATCCGCGTTTGGACGACAGAAACGCAGCCTGCGCGCCTTGAGCGCCAACAGCAAATGGCCGCAGATTACGAGGCGGCATCCGGCGTCAAAGTGGAGATGATCCCTGTTGACGAAGGCGAATACAGCACGCGGGCCACCGCAGCCTTCGCGGCCGGCGACCTTCCAGACGTGATCTACTTCCCACTGCAGCATGCGTTGCCATGGGTTGAAGCGGGCATTCTGGATGCCGAAGCTGCGCAAGAAGTCCTGGAGTCCTTGGGCGCAGATACCTTCGCGCCAGGCGGCGTCGCAATGGCACAGACTGATGATGGCGTTGCGGGTGTTCCGGTCGATGGCTGGACCCAAATGGTTGTCTACCGCAAAGATCTCTTTGAAGAAAAAGGCCTTGCCGCGCCAACGACCTATGCCAACGTGCTGGCCGCGGTTGAGGCATTGCACAACCCACCGGAAATGTTCGGCTTTGTGGCCGCAACCAAGGTTGACGAAGGCTTCATGAGCCAGGTTCTGGAGCATGTTCTGCTTGCGAACGGCGCGACACCGGTGGACGAGAACGGTTTCTCGGGCTTTGACGAAGCGAAAACTGTAGAAGCGCTGGAATTCTACAAAGCGATCGCAGAAGCCTCCCCTCCTGGCGAATTGTACTGGAAACAGTCTCGCGAACTTTATTTCGCGGGCCAAGCGGCGATGATCATCTGGTCTCCGTTCATCATGGACGAGCTGGCAGGTCTGCGTGATGCAGCGCCTGTGACCATCAATGACGACCCAACATCGCGTGAGCTGGCGAATGCAACTGGCTTCATCACCAACTTTGCTGGCCCATCCAACCCTGCTGGTGCAGCATGGGCGGATACGCGTTACTTCGGTATCACTGCAGACGCTGACACCGAAGCCGCGCAGGACTTTGTCGAATTTGCAGTCAGCGAAGGGTATCTCGATACTCTGGCCATCGCGCCTGAGGGCAAATTCCCAATTCGCAACGGGACCGCGGAAAACCCAACCGCCTATATCGACGGCTGGTCCAAACTGGACGTTGGTGTTGACCGCCGCGCGCCACTGTCCGAGCTGTATCCGGCTGACGTGATCGCGAACATCGTGTCCGGTCTGGATGTTGGTCAGCGCTGGGGTGTGTCCGAGGGTCAACTGGGCCTCGCGTCCAAGATCATCAACAGCCAAGCAATCAACCGTGTGACCCGCGAGTACATCGACGGGACCATCAGCGCGACCGACGCTGTGGCAAAAATGAATGCGGAACTCTCTGAGCTAGAGTAACTTTCTCCTCAGAACCTTCAGGCGGCGGCCGATCGTCGCCGCCTGATCCCAAACCAACCTGTTTCTTTCGGAGATCACGAGATGACGAGTGCTGTGCCACCCACTGGTGCAGGGCCGCTAGCCAAGCGCGAGGCGCGACTGGCCTGGGGCTTGCTGTTCCCTACAATCTTCTCAGTGTCCCTTGTGGTCATCCTCCCGCTCCTTGCGATCTTTTGGGTAAGTTTTAAGCCCATCGGCCTCGAAGACCTTCGCCCACCTGAAACCGTCGTGCGCGAACAGCTGCGGGGACGCCCTGCTGAAGCTGGTGATGACGCGACCTTGCGCTATCGGGTGCGTAACTCGAGCCAGAAAGAAGTCCTGACCGGCGTCACAATTTCCGACACGTTGCCAGAAGGCCTGACCATTGTTGCCGTAGATGAACGTTGCACCTTGGATAACCTGTCGCTCTTCTGCGATTTGGGCGATTTTGAAGGCGGTCAGCGCGAAAACATCGAAATCGATGTGAAAGTTAGCCAGGCTTTTCTGGACGCAGATCCGGACCTGGGCGCGACCCCAACCAAGGCCACGGGGCGTGGCGACAATATTCTCACAAACTCAGAATTCACACTCGAGAACTTTGCACGCATCTTCGATGGTCGCGAGTTTTGGGCCGTCCTCTATGCCACGATGTTCTACACGATTGTGGGCACCGTCGGCGCGTTGGTCGTCGGCCTCTTTGCCGCGCTGCTTTTGAACAAGGAATTCCGAGGCAAGGGTATCGTGCGGGGGCTTTATCTGTTCCCTTATGTGGCTCCTGTCATTGCCGTGGCCTTCTCGTGGGTGACGCTGTTTGACCCCTTCTCAGGCTCGGTTAATGCCTTGCTTGTGCAGATGGGCGTCGCTGACAGTCCGATCAACTTTTTCGGACAACGTCCGCAGGCTTTGATCATGGTGACCGTGTTTGAGATCTGGCGCTATTTCCCGCTGTCCTTCCTGTTCATCCTTGCCCGCATGCAGTCCATTGATACCGATATGTATGAGGCGGCGGATATGGATGGGGCCAGCCCGTTTCAGAAGTTCTGGTACCTGAGCCTGCCGATGCTGCTTGGCATTCTGAGCGTCCTGTTCCTGCTGCGCTTCATCTGGACGTTTAACAAGTTCGACGACATCTTTTTGCTGACAGGCGGCAATGCCGGCACGCGGACCTTGACCGTCAACGTATATGAACAGGCCTTCGCGATCTCTAACATTGGCGCGGGCGCGGCGGTGGCTGTTGTGATCTTTGGCTTCTTGCTGGTGTTCTCGATCTTCTTCTTCAAGTTCATGAGCCGGGAGGAAGGGCTATGATCTCCATGCGCAACGGATATCTGACGGCTGCAATCATTGGCTGGTTCTGGGCCTTCACGATCGCAATCATTGTCGCTGTCATCATGTCCTTTTCGACGGGCGACCCTTTTCGTCCCTCCTTCTGGTCAAGCCTTGTCCTTGGCCTGGGTGTTGGCCTGACCACCCTCTTCTTCCGAGACAAGCGCCTGCTTTCCTTGGCGTTTTCTGTGGTGGCCGTCATTGTAAGCCTTGCGGGATTTGGCGCGATCTTGGTCGGCGAGAATGTGTCACCAACGATGCTGATCGTGGCAAATGTGCTTTTCGCGATCTTCACCGCCTGGCCGTTGCTGGTGATTTTGGACAGCCTTGTGCCCGGCCCTGTCGATAAGCACGAATTCGAAGAGGCCGTGATCCGCTTCCTTACCGGGTTTGGCTATATCTTCTTCACGACGATTGTGCTTGTACCTTTTTACGTCATGGTCATGACCAGCCTGAAAAACCAGCAAGAGCTTTTGCAGAACCCGCTCGACTTCACGATTGATCTGTCTAAAGGGCTGGGCCTGTTCCGCAGCTACTTTGAACTCTTCGGGGATTTCGGGTTCGGCTCTTATCTGTGGACGAGCTTTTACGTCTCGGTGATCACTGTCTTCATCACGCTCGCCTTCTCTATTCCCGGGGCCTATGCCGTGGCGCGGCTGCGCTTTAGGGGGCGTGCCGCTTTTGGCCGGTCTATCTTGCTGATCTATATGGTTCCAATGATCGTCCTCGCCCTGCCAATCTATATCGTGTTTTCGATGACAGGCTTGCGCAACACGATTCTGGGCATTGTGCTGATCTACCCGGTAACAACGATCCCCGTCGCGCTTTACATGCTGCAAGGCTATTTTCGAGGCCTTCCCGCTGAGGTCGAGGAAGCAGGCCTCATGGACGGTCTGTCCCGCCTGGCTGTGATCTGGAAAATCACCCTGCCCCTTGCGCTGCCAGCGCTTGCCTCGGTGAGCCTCTACGTGTTCATGATCGCCTGGAACGAATTCCTCCTCGCGCTCATGCTTCTGGACGATCCATCGAAATTCACACTGACGCGCGGCGTTGCCTCGTTGAACTCTTCCGAAGTTCCACGGCAGCACCTTATGGCCGGCGCAGTGATCGCAACTTTACCAATTATGGCCCTTTTCCTTGGACTTGAACGCTTCATGACCAAAGGACTGACCGCAGGGAGTGTCAAAGGATGAGCAACCACGACAACGCCGCACTGGACGCACGTGCACGAGATATTCTGATCGCCAATGATCGCGGTGGATATACCATTCCAACCGAAGGTCTCTATCCATACCAGTGGAATTGGGACAGCGCCTTTTGCGGTTGGGGCTTTAGCACCTTCGATGTCGAGCGCGCCTGGCAAGAGTTTGACACGCTGTTTTCCGGCCAATGGCCAAACGGCATGGTGCCGCACATCTTGTTTCGCCAGAACGACCCTGATTACTTCCCGGGCCCTGATGTCTGGGGCACCGAAGGCATTGGCCCCATTCCCTCAGGCGGCATTAGCCAACCGCCGGTGGCCGCGACTTTCGTGCGCAGCGTCTGGGAGCAAAACAAGGACTTTGGAGCGGAACGCGTTGCGGCTCTGCTTCCAAAGATCAAAGCCTGGCACGCATGGTTCATGAAATGGCGTACCTCAAGCGAAGGTGCCGTGTTCTTAACCCACCCATGGGAAGCTGGGCGCGACAATAGCCCGGATTGGGACAGCTCTATGGCCATGATCAATCCAGAGGGCGTGGGCGAATATTCGCGACGCGACACCTCGCATGTGGATCCCGCCATGCGCCCGACCAAAGACGAATACGACCGGTATTTGTGGCTGGTCTATCGTGGGCGTGAACGTCGCTGGAACGAAGAAGAACTCTCCAGAGACCGCCCCTTCATGGTCGCGGATCCGACCCTCACCTTCATCCTGCTACGTGCGAACAAGGACCTCTCGTTCATGATGAACGCAATGGGGATGGATACATCCGAAGTCGACGCTTGGTCCGAGCGGCTCATGAAAGGCGCGCAGTCGCTGCGCAATCCGGACACCGGTCTGTTCAACGCAATCAACCTGCGCTCGGGCGAACACACTGGCCACGTCACCTCGGCGACCTTCTTGGTGTGGTATGCGGGCATGGAAGATCAAGCCTCTCTTGAGGCGATCCGCCAGGAACTGGCCAATAACACCTACCCTATTCCCAGCCTGGCAAAGACATCGCCTTTGTTTGACGGCATGCGCTATTGGCGCGGACCAACTTGGGCCATCATGAATGCGCTCATCGGCATCGGCTTGCAGGACATGGGCCATCAGGAAGAGGCCGAAACGCTGCGCATTCGGACGCGCGCGCTGATCGCGGAACACGGCTTTGCCGAGTATTTCCACCCCGAGACAGGTTCGCCCGCCGGGGGCGGCACATTTTCCTGGACCGCTGCGGTTTGGCTGGCCTGGGCGTCATCTTCTGTAGGAGACAAATAATGGGCGCGATCGAATTGAAAGCCGTCGAAAAATGGTACGGCGAACTTCAGGTTATCAAAGGCATTGACCTGGATATCAAAGACGGTGAGTTCATCATTTTTGTCGGACCATCGGGCTGCGGCAAATCCACTTTACTTAGAATGATCGGCGGGTTGGAAGAGACGTCACGCGGTGCGATTGTTCTGGACGGCACTGACGTCACGGATCAGCCTCCGTCAAAACGTGGCTTGTCGATGGTGTTCCAATCCTACGCGCTCTATCCGCATATGTCCGTGCGCGATAATATGGGCTTCAGCCTGAAAACGGCCGGCGCTCCGAAATCAGAAATTAAAGAAAAAGTTGAAGAAGCCGCAAGGGTTCTGAAACTTGAGCCGCTGCTGGACCGGCGACCCAAAGACATGTCGGGCGGTCAACGTCAGCGTGTCGCGATCGGGCGTTCCATCGTGCGGGCTCCGACTGCGTTTTTGTTCGATGAACCGCTGTCCAATCTGGATGCCGCCCTCCGCGTAGACATGCGTCTGGAGATCGCAAAACTTCACCGGTCTCTGGAAACAACGATGATCTACGTCACCCACGATCAGGTCGAAGCTATGACATTGGCGGACCGGATTGTTGTGCTGGACGCGGGTCAAATCGCGCAGGTCGGAACGCCACGAGAACTCTACAATTCCCCGGCCAACTTGTTTGTGGCGCAGTTTATCGGGTCACCGAAGATGAACGTGATGGGCTGTTCCTTCAGTGGATCAGATTACCAACTGGAAGGCGCACGAGGCGGAAAATACACGGGATCAGGTCAGCCTGCCCATGTTGGCATCCGTCCCGAGCATATTACCTTCTGCGACGTCGGCTCTGGGCAGTGCGACGGTGAAGTCGAGGTTGTCGAATACCTCGGTGCCGATTGTTTTGTATTCGTCAATTGCGGTCCCTTGGGCGTTCTAAACGTGCGTGTTGGTGGCGGAGAAACCTACGAAGTAGGCCAAAAGGTGGGACTGTCGTTCCAATCAGAGCACGTGCACTTTTTTAGCTCGGATGGGGCTGCAGTTTAATAAAGTTTGCGCGTAGGGCCGACTTTAGTGCGTAGCACAACGATAGTCCGTTTCAACTGAAGGACTATTTAAAGGTCGCGTCGAAATTGCAGCACAATGAGGCCTCCGGTTTGCGCCGGAGGCCTCTCGAGTTTCCCAAAATCTAACGCCCGAGCGTTTCCACAACCAATTCCGCCGCCGCAGCACCAGAGAATTGCTGTTGACCCGTGATGAGGTTGCCGTCCCGAACCGCAAAAGGTTTGAACACTGACTGAACCACAAAATTTGTGTCCTCGAGTTTGCGCGCCTCCTCCTCGATCCAAAATGGCTGGATCTTTTGACCTACGAAGTCGTCGGCGAATTGCTCCTCAGCGTCGGCAAAGCCCGTCCACGTCTTTCCTTTCACAAGGAGATCCCCGTTAGAAAGCCGCGTCTTGAGCAGGATTGACGTGCCGTGGCAAACGATGCTGATAACCTTGCCCGCCTCATAGGCCTTGGCAATGAAGGCGTGCAGTTCCTCATCATCAATCATGGTCACCATCGGAGATTGGCCGCCCGCCACGAAGACTGCATCGTAATCGTCCAATGAGGCCTCGGCGATTGGCTTGGTCCCCTCGAGCAAAGCGCTGTGGGTCGCCGATTTTTTGAACCCCAACGAGATGATGTCATGGGCAGAGTATTGGCTGTCGTCTTCAGGATCTGAAAATCCGTCGGCCATCAGATCCCCTCCTTTTGGGGAAACAATCTCGACCTCGTAGCCAGCTTCCGTAAATGTCCAATATGGGTGCGTGACTTCTGCCCACCAGAAGCCCACAGGCCAGCCGGTGGTCGGCGAGGTGCCAGGGTTCGCGACGATCATGAGAACGCGTTTGGTTCCAAGTGTGTCAATAGATGCAGACATGGTCATTGCCTTTCTAGATTGCTGTTTTAGTTGAAGGAAAAATCCAGCGCGCCAAGAGACGCGTGACGCGCGGCATGATGAAATAGGTCATGAGGATGACCTGAAGGATCACCGTGACCAGAAGGCGAAGGGCCAGCGGCAAGTTGCCAATCACTGGGCTAAGCGCCAGATTCAGCAGCAAAACCAGCACAAACACGACCACGATCAAAACCAGCGCCATACGATGCGGAGACGGTTGCGCGACAACCGTTCCCTTTGGCGCTTCAAACCAAACCTCAAGCCCAGTGGTCCGATCCCACGCCGCGTCTGCCGCCACATGGGCAGCAATCTCATCAAGGTAACGCGCCCGCATTTCAGAACGCTCAAATGCCTCCAGCGCCTCTAGGCTCGCGAAACGGAACACGCTTGTGTAAGGCGCGCCAGTGTTTGAGGGTTTTTGAAACTGCGCTCCAAGATAGCCTTGCAACGCTTGTGCCTCTGACGTCAGTCGGTTCAGCCAATCTTCGTAGACTTGCTCTGAACCTGCCTTGACGCGGCGACGCACGACGATGGTGACTGGTTCGCTCATTTGACAGTCCTCGGCATTGCACCAAAGGCCCAATCACGCCCATGTTTCTGTGCAATGGCTTGATTGATCCAAGTGAGGGCGAATGGTTCAAGCAGCCGCGCTTTGGAAAGCCCACCTGCATCCAGTGGCTCGAACCCCAGATCGACAAGCAAGGATGCAACAACCTTTTTGGCGGCCTCATTGTCACCCGCCAGGAACTGCACCGGAGCGTGGGCGAAACCAGTGGTATCAGCCATCACCTCGGCGCCCACCTGATTGAGCGTCTTGACAACGTGCGCGCCCGGCAATTTCGCTTGCAACTGCTCGGCCCCCGAAGTCGTGTGTCCTATCGCCAGCCCCATGCCGTCTGGACCCATGGCGATGGGGTTTGTGCAATCGATCACTGGCTTGTCTGCAGCGATAATCGTCTGTGCGATGCTCTCAAGCGCTGCAAATGGCACCGCTAGCACTACGACATCGGCCCAGTTTGCTATTTCTGATGCGTTGGGCGAGGTCTCGCGCCCGCCGAGCTGAACCTCGTGGCCAGCAGCTCGCCAACCTACGGCCAACGCGGAACCAACTCGTCCCTTCCCGATAATCCCAATCCGCATGACATCTCTCCATTGCCTTGACGTTGATCGAGAGATAGAGAGATCAAAACTTAAATGAAAACGAATTGGATTAAATGTGAATATCGATGAAATCGAATTGCGCAGGTTAGATCTGACGGTCCTGTTGGTTTTCACCAACCTGATGCGGCTGCGGAAAGCCTCTGATGTCGCCGAGCACATGGGCTTGACACAGTCTTCGATCAGCCATTCGATCAAACGTTTGCGCGAAACCTTTGGTGATCCACTTTTCCTACGCACTCCTAAGGGCATGGAGCCAACCGCAGTCGCACTTGGGCTGGAACCAAAGATCCGCAGCGTTGTCGAAACATTGTCGCAGGCAATAAGCGCACCCGTGATTTTTGATCCGGCGTCATCTACTGAGACCTTACGCTTAGGAGCATTTGACAATGAGATGACAACGCTCGTTCCGCGTTTTCTTCAGGTTGTTCGCTCGGATGCGCCGGGCATGCGCGTCAGCATCCTACCCCTAGGCCGCCGACCAGCAGTAGACGCTTTGGAGCAAGGTGACATAGACCTCGCACTGGGCTTTGCCTGGAGTCTGCCGCGCAGCATCAAGCAGGTAAAGCTATATGAAGAAAGCTACAGTGTCGTGTTGCGTCAGGGGCATCCGCTTGCGCAGGCCCAGATGACCCTTGAGGCTTATGTCCGTGCAGAGCACCTCATCGTTTCTCCCCGCGGCGATCACAGAGGGATCGTCGATGACGCGTTGGAAAAATTCGGAAGTATGCGACAGGTGACAACGGCGGTGCCGCAATTCTTGCCAGCGCTCTCCATCGTCGCCACGACGGACTTGATCGCGACGATGCCGAGCCGGCTGGTTGCGACCCAAGCAGGACGCTACCAGCTCGTGTCATGTCCACCGCCTATCGAAATCCGTCCATTCACCGTTTCCGCCATGCATCATGAGCGCAACTCGAACAATCCCATGCACCAGTGGGCCATCTCAGCTTTGTCAGAAATCGCAAATGATGCGGCTCAAATGTGATGCGCGAAGGCGCGAGATGCCTTTACCAAGTACCCTTTCTAGGAAATTTATGGCGTGTTGGTAAGGCACTGACTTTATTCGTTTCTCTCAACTGATCTCAGGCATCTCAGGTTTGGCTTGTGAGTGCTATGGGTGTGGCAAGAACGGTTGCGGCGCGTCATCGACAAACCAATGCCCACGTTCAGCTTCAAACGCCAAAGCAGCCTGGAAAACGGTGGCTTCATCGAATGGTCGTCCGACGATTTGGATTGCAATTGGCACTTGATTTTCCGCCTGTGACACCGGCACGGACAACACCGGATGTGTGCTTAGCATGTTGAACGGTGACGTCATGACCCAGCCCAGCATTGGGTCGACAGTTTGGCCTGCGATCTGCAAACTCTGGGAACCTGGATCGAAGTCGGCAGCGACTGCTGGGACAGTTGTCGTCGGACATATGAAAAGATCATACTGCGACATGACTGCGCCAAAACTCTGAGCTGCCGCGCCGGCTGTTGTCAGTGCTGCAAAATAGTCTTTGGGAGTTACCTCCAAACCGGCTTGTGCAAAGGATCGGGCGTAGGGTGTAAGTTTTTCCCAATCCTGTGCGGTGTCTGGCGCAATCGATGTCCCGAAAATATGCCGGAGATGGGTCAGCGTGGCGTCCAGCACGCCTGCCTTCCATGGTAGAACGACCTCCTCAACCTGTGCGCCCAGATCGGTGAACAGCTGGATTGCTTTGTCCAGAGACGCCACGACCTCTGGATCGACTGGAAAAAATCCGAGGTCTGAAGAGACCGCTATACGAAGGCCTTTGATACTGGCATCGTCTGGCGCAATCCGCTGATAGGGCAGCGTTGTGGGGTCTTCAGCATGGGGACCTGACAGAACGTTTTGAAACAACAAGGCGTCCGCAACGGTGCGCGCCATCGGACCAGTGTGACAATAGGGATCCAGATTAAACGGCGCATCGACAGGGTTTCTCCCACGCGGTGGCTTGTAGCCGACGACTCCACAACATGCGGCTGGGATTCTGATCGATCCAGCGATGTCAGATCCGGTTGCCAAGGTGGCCGAGCCCGCGGCAAGCGCAGCCGCAGCCCCGCCCGATGACCCGCCGGGCGTCATGTTTAGGTTCCACGGATTGCGCGTGATCCCCCAGCGTTTTGACCAAGTCACTGCGGCGCAGGAATATTCGGGGGTCGCGCTGCGCGCATGCACAATTCCGCCCGCCTGGAGCACCCGTTGGTTGATAGGTGAGGTTGCGGGCTGTGCAATGTCCTGGGATAGAAGTGAGCCCGCCGACGTTGGTTGCCCCGCAATATGGCCGGAATCCTTCACTGCGACGCAGATGCCATCAAGAGGAGATGGGCTATGAGCACTTTTGCCCATATATCGTTTTTCGGCCTCGCGGGCCGCATCGCGCGCCTGATCGAAATAGGTATAGGTCAGCGCATTTACATCCGGCTCAGTTTGCCTCGACCGCGCTATAACAGCATCCACCACCTCGACCGGCGACAATGTTCGTTGCCTATAGGCCGTCAAAATTTCCGAGGCAGAAAGATAGGCCAGTTGCGTCATTGCGGTACCGCTTGGGCCTCAACCGCCTTCCTCATGACAGAGGTAATTTCTTCGATGTCCGCATCGGTACATATATACGGTGGCGCGATTGCCAAAACCGAGCCTATAATTCGGAAGAAGACGCCCATGCGTTCAGCTTCCTCGCCTACAGCACGAGCAAGCGCGTCGGTGTTGAATTCGACGGCGGCCAACATGCCACTATGACGGACATCCAAAACACCAGGCGCGTCTCGCAATCGCGCCAACCCATCTGCGATCAAATTGCCTAATCGCCCGACGTGAGCGGGTAAATCCATCTCTTCATAAATGTCGAGACATTCCAGTGCGACTGCTGCCCCTACCGGATGGCCCCCGTAAGTGACCCCATGGCCCAAAGTGCCGTTTTTACCTGCTAGCGCCTCTATCGCTTCATAGACTTTTCCAGACACCGCAACGGCTGACATCGGAAAGACCGAGGCCGTGAGTTGCTTGGCCAGTGTCATCATGTCGGGACGGATATCGTAGGTTTCGCAAGCGAACCATTCTCCAGTCCGCCCGAACCCGCAAATGATCTCATCAGCGATAAGCAGAACATCGTGTTTGGCCAGAACGTTTTGAATTTCGGCCCAATATCCATCTGGGGGCAGGATAACTCCGCCCGCTCCCATCGCTGGCTCGCCGATGAACGCACCAACCGTTTCAGGATCAGCAGCAGTGATCAAAGCATCAAGCTCACGCGCGCGGCGCTTGGAAAAGTCGGCCTCGCTCTCGCCGGGTTCTGCATCCCGCAGGTAATGGGGCCGCCCCGTGCGCAAGACCGCATCCAACGGCAGATCGAACCCGTCATGACAATAGGTTAAGCCGGTCAATGCCGCGCTCATTTGACCCGATCCGTGATATGCGCCTTCCCGCGATATGATCCGTTTTTTCTGTGGGCGATCTTTGGCGTTCCAATAGTAGCGGACAAATTTCGATGCTGTTTCGACGGCCTCGGATCCGGATGTTCCAAAAAACACCCTTTCCATACCTGGCAAACGCGCGATAAGGCGAGCCGCCAATTGATCTGCAACCTCGGGCGTTCGTCCCATGAACGAATGGTAATAGGCAAGTTTACCCATTTGATCCGCCATCGCACGGGTCAACCTTTCAGGGGAAAAACCAAGCGAGGCGCACCAAAGCGCAGACACGGCATCAATGTAGGATTTGCCATCGGCATCGACGACTCTCACGCCGTTTCCGCGCACAAATTGTGTCGGCGGCGTGGTTTCGACCGCGACCGGATCCGTAAACGGAAATATCTGAGCCAAGCGAGCCTCCACACGTCGTTTCACCTCAAGATGATACGAGCGCGAAACTCAGTCAAATTTAAAAAACCGCTTCATTTGGATAGGCTGCTTAAGACAAAACAGCCGTTTCAAGACCGGACTTACTTATCGGTGTATGGAAACCGTATCTTCCGTCTTCGGTCGCTTGTTCGCTAGTTTTGTTCTTCCGCATTCTAAGCAAATGGGTGGATCAGATTTACGCTATGGATCTCGAAATAAGCAGCACAGCCACAGCGAAGAGTAATAAGAGGATAGACCGGTCAAACAATCGACCCGATACAAATCGCGAGACTTTTTCACCGGCCCAAATAGCCAAGCCAAATGGCAAAAGCGCTAACCCGCAATACAACACGTGCTCGAGTTTAAGAATATTCAAGACAGCGAGTGTGGGGATTTGAAACAACGACATTATGCAAAAGAAGGCCGAAATAGTTCCAATAAACTCGGGTCTTGGGAGTTTCAGGGCACTCAAGAAGGTAATTGATGCTGGCGCAGACAGCCCCCCTGCCCCTTGCAACAGACCACCTAGCAACCCGGCCGGTATAACCAAGCGATCTCCTGCTTCGCGGGATAGCTTCCAATTGGGCTTGGTCAGTTTGAAGCCGACATAGAACAATACGACGCCAGACATGGTCAGCATCAACGGTGCGTCAGGCAAAGAAGCCAATAGCAACGACCCGAGTATTGCGCCCAAAGCTCCGGCGAATGCGAACCGGAGAACAAAGGACTTATTGGGCACTTTGTCTCTGAACGCGATCGTGTGCCAAATATTGGAAAGCAGGTTCAAGATGGAGAAGATCGCTACGGCGAAAGCTATGTCAAAGAGCGCGGTTAAAATCGGGACCCCTACAACTGGGGCACCAACGCCAGTTGTTCCTTTGACAAATCCAGCAAGTAGAATTGCCGCTAGTGCAATAACCAGAGTTTCGGCCTGCAAATTAAGTATCTGACCCAGGTCCACGGGCATTCCTAACTTTTTGGGCATAGACATTTCGCCCAAAACAAATGCCCAGCTAAGCTGAGCATTGTCATTATTTTGGAATGGACTTCAAGCTGCGGTCGTCACTCAAAACCTTTCTGCACGTAGGACCTGCGCATCGGTGACTGAAACAACACCGATGTGACGCTCTACCACCGCGAAGGCGGCCTCCAGCAGACTGTCGAGTCGGTCAGGGCGAATAAGGCAGACGATCATCACCATGCCTGCGCGTCCGACTTGCCCCTCGCGCGTCCAAGGGCCGGAACGCCCAGATCCGCCACGCACAGGCACAATGGTATAGCCGGTCACACCGGCTTCGTTCAGTGCATCGGTCAGGCGGCTCTCCAGAGGCCTTTCGATTACAATTTCAACGCGTTTCGCCGAGTGCATTTGCATGTCAGCCTCCAATGAACATCGTGGCAAGCGCGACATAAAGGGGGATGCCGAGCGTCAAGTTAAATGGGAACGTCACGCCCAAAGACAAAGTCAGGTAGACAGAAGGATTGGCTTCGGGCAAGGCCACACGCATGGCTGCGGGCACTGCTATATACGACGCAGATGCTGCGAGAACCATCAGCAAAACCACACCTCCCATTGAAAGGCCAATCATGGCGCCAAGGCCCAAGCCAATTGCTGCACCCATCACGGGCATTGTGACGCCGAAAACAACGGCACTGCTGCCCAGCGCCCCTTTTGATTGGCGCAACCCACGTCCAGCGACCAAACCCATGTCCAGAAGGAACAGGCACAATACGCCTTTGAAAGGTGCCACAATGAATGGCGCGATCTCGGCAAGCCCTTGTTCACCAGTCACCGTGCCTATTGCGAAACTACCGACCAAAAGGACAATAGAACCATTGAGCAGAATTTCCCGTAGAAGTCCCGGCTCCATCTGCCCGCCCGTGTCACTGCGCGCAACGAGCCATAACGCCGAAAGGATCGCAGGGGCTTCCATCGCGGCCGCCACCGCCACCATATAGCCTTCAGACGGAATACCTCGCCCTTCCAGAATGGATGTCGCGGCAACAAAGGTCACGATGCTGATCGAGCCATAGTGGGCCGCAACCGCGGCCGCATCTAATCGAGACATTCCTGTAATGGTTCTCAAAACCGCAAAAGCGATGAACGGAAGGCTAAATGACAGGAATATTCCGGCCGCAAGTGCCTTCAACAGGGTGCCGTCTATTCCATGAGACGCGACAGATGCGCCTCCTTTGAAACCAATGGCAAACAATAGGTAGATCGACATCCCTTTGGCGACGGCCTCTGGAATGGACAGATCCGATCTTGCGAGGGCGGCCGCGAGACCAAGAGCGAAACACAAGATGATCGGAGAGGCCAGGTTGCTACCTGCCAAAGAAAGGATTTCAGTCATATCTTGAGGTCTATGCCGCAGAAGGTCCGGAATGGCTGTCGTGCTGAGACCAGGCCTGAGCCTCCGACAGAGTGTCGATAAGGTCTTCTCGACCCTGCTCAAGCCTTTGAATCAATTCAAGGCTTGGGTGCGGTTTGCTCCGCTCTTGCTCAAGCCTTTGATCCACAAGGGAAACAAAGATCTGGAGTTCGTGGACGCGGTCACGAAGCGGATTTTGCATGGCGGTCATTATGGTCACCTAAACCCCTTAAATTCCGGGAAGTATCGTTGCTGAACGGCGATATCGCCCGAAACGACATAAGAATAAATCCACTGAAGGGTGAAAGTTTGATAGGAAAAACCTATATTAACATCGAGATTTTGGAGGCCCGGCATGAACCCTGACGTTACGCTTCGCCAATTGCGTTATTTTGTTGCCTTGGCTGACACCAGTCACTACCGCAAAGCCGCCGAGTTGGTCGGTGTGAGCCAGCCATCCTTGAGTCAACAGATTGTCGGGCTTGAGGCGGCTCTTGGATTGGAACTGGTCGAGCGTGGCAAGCGCGGTGCTATTCTGACACCCGGCGGCAGAGATGTGCTGGAACAGTCACGCATCATTCTGGACCACGTCGAAAGCCTCAGGACCTCTGCACATGGCGCAAAGGAAGGTATAAGTGGCACATTGCGACTTGGATCGACACCGACGCTTGGGCCTTACTTCCTGCCGCAGGTTATGCGCCGAATTCACAAAGAGTACCCAGCTCTGAAAGTGCTCGTCAGGGACGCAGCACCCGCTATCCTCAAAGAAGAACTGCTTCAGGGCCGCCATGACTTTATCCTTACGCAATTGCCATTTCGCTCTGCCGACGTTTCGGTTCGTCGCCTGTTCCGAGAGCCGCTGATGCTCGCTGTTGCGCGCGATCATGCATTGGCCCAAAAGCCGGAGGTACAGGATGCCGATATTGGCGACCTGGATGTGCTCAGCCTCTCTACGGCCTATACGTTGCACAACCAAATTGCGTTATTGTGTGACGAACTAGGAGCGCATCTTCGTTCAGAGTACGAAGGCACAAGTTTGGATGCGATCCGGCACATGGTTTCCCTAGATATGGGCGTTGCGTTTTTGCCTGCACTTTATGTGAAATCGGAAGTTGGCAAATCCGCAAATGACGTGACAGTTTTGCCCTTCCGCAACAATAGGCTGACGCGCTCCATCGGGATGGTATGGCGCAAACAATCGCCTCACGGGACCACTTTGGAGCGGCTCACAGAGATCGTGAAAGAGGTGTCACAGCAGCATTTTGCGCAACAGCTAAAAGCGGAATAGTTGGAAGCGCAAGAGCATTCGCGCATAGTCCGACCGATTGATCGACCGAAATTTCTGCAGCGCCTACGCACGTTAAGCTGCATTACAATTTTCACCAATTCGGTTCGCAGTTGCTGGCACAGGTAGCGTACCCGAGAAACCGAATTGGACCGCCTTTAAGTTCTGGACGCTTCGAACTTTGCCCACGCCTCTTCAAATTTCGCGAAATCGAAGTCGCTACCTTTCGCGGCATCAAGTATAATCCGCTCGGTCTCCAAAAGTTTACGCACGCCAGCCTCCAACTGGCCCATATGCTGTGAAGGGACAACAAGTGCTCCGTGACGATCTGCGTGAACGAAGTCACCATCATTGATCGTGAGGCCGAAAATCGTAACAGGAGTCGCGATTTCCTTGACGTGAACGAAACCATGGCTCGGACCAATCGACCCCGCGATCACAGGAAAGCCTTCTGGCAGATCACCCAAGTCCCGCATGACGCCATTTGTCAGCGCACCGTTTAGGCCAAAGCCTTTGTGGATTGTGGTATTGATTTCGCCCCAATAGGCGCCGATAGCATCGGCGCCATCGACATCTTCGACCACGGCAATCGCCGGTCTCGGACCACTGGCCATGTGGCGGTAGTAGTCCATGCGCCGTGCTTTGATGACCTCTGGCGCCTCGGATGGCGGAGCGATGGCCGAGATCTTGGCCGTCCGTGCATACCCGACAATCGCCCCCTCTTCTGGAGCGCTGGACAGCATGGTGCCACGGGTGAATTGGTCAAAGCCGCGCTTGCCTTCGACCACCTCAATCGCGTTGCAAACTGTTGGCGTATCCACTTGTTTCAAAAGGGTCAAAAGATCGTCGTTCATGCAGCCTCCAGCCAGCGCGCCAGCGCTTGGTTTGTTGCGTTAGGGTTTTCGAGCGTGGGCAGGTGGCCCGCGTCCTCTATGACTTCAAAGGCGGCATGCGGCATCAAAGAGGCCATATATTCATGCCGGGTGATTGGGCAGAGTTTGTCGTAGCGACCACAAAGGATCAGGGACGGAACAGTGCTGCCGCGCAGGGTTTCAGATTGATCGGGGCGATCCATCAAGGCGCGGGATTGGCGCAGGAATGCATGTGGTCCTATGTCCAGTGCCATTTTCATGCAAAGATCCAGAACGTCCTTACGACCGGGCCCGGGCGCGAGGTATTTGGGTTTCATCTCGTCCCGCATCACAGATGCAAGCCGCCCTTCACGCACGGCCATCATCTGGGGGATACGACCAGCTTTGACCTGTTCCGTTTCAGCCATCGGATTTGTGTCCATCAGTGCAATTCGCTCGATCCGCTCTGGCGCGATCCGCAGCATCTCCATCGCGACGATCCCCCCCATCGAGAGGCCAGCAACGGCGAAATGCTCGGGCGATTGGCTGAGGACGCGCTCTGCCAGTTTTGTGACGCTGGCCTCTTCCGTGATCGACGCGAAGATCAGATGGTAATCCTTTGAAAACGCGTCAACTTGTGGCCCGAAAAGCCGCGCGTCGCACATCATGCCTGGGATCAGAACAAGCGGTGTCATCCCGCCAAAGCTGCGCCTTTTGAAAGGGATCCGAGCTTGGCATAGGCAATATCAGGATCGACAGCTCCAAAGCCCGCAAAGGTGCCGAACCCGCAATCGGACCCCGCAATCACGCGATCTGCCCCAACGATGTCGACAAAGCGCGAGACGCGCTCGGCCACAAGCTCGGGGTGTTCTACGAAGTTCGTCGTCGTATCGACCACACCTGGCACGAGAACCTTATCCTCTGGAATATCGGCTTTGCGGTCGCGGAAGACGCTCCATTCGTGGCCGTGTCGCGGGTTTGAAGTTTCAAACAACACATAGCGCGATTTCGTCGACATCAGCGTATCAAACATCTTGGACATGGGGATATCGCAGACGTGTGGCCCTTCGTAGTTGCCCCAACAGATGTGAACGCGCACCTTTTCGGCCGGCACGTCTTGCAGCGCGTGGTTTAGGGCTTCGACATGGGATGCGGCGATCTTGAGGAATTCGTCGTCAGACAAATCATTGAACAGCATGTGCCGCGACAAAGCGAGATCGGGGCAGTCGAGCTGCAAGTCCAAGCCTGCACCGACGATGGTTTCATATTCCTCTTTCATGGCATCGGCGAGCGCCGCCAGATAGGCCTCGCGCGTGGCGTAGTGATCGTTTTGCAAAAACAGCGAGATCACCCCGGGCGAGGCCGCATTCATAAAGCCGCGTTCAACCCCATGTTCCGCCATCGCGTATTTGAGGTTTGTGATATCCTTCTGAAGCTCTCCCTGCCCCTTGGATTTCACCTCTCCAACACACATGGGGCGCGCATATTGCGGTGTGCCGCCATCATCCGCCAACCGTTTGAGAAAGCTCGGGAATTGCTTGAGGTCCGCAGGCGCATTGCGCGGGCTATCGCCGTCAAAGCCTGTGTAACGGTCTTTCACATAGGTCGCGTATGAAATCTTTGAGGTCTCGCCATCACTTACGATATCGACGCCCGCCGCAAACTGCTTCCGCACGGTGTCGTCCACCGCTGCCGCCATGCAGGCATCAAAGGCGTCTTGGTCATAGTCTTTGCCGTGTTCACGGGCGAAAATGAAATCCACGACGTCTTGGGTGCGTGGCAAAGAGCCGACATGGGTCGTCAAAATCTTGGTCATGGCGAGGCCTCTCCTTTTGGCGTCAGTGTCCAGTCCAGGTCAGACCTGCGGGATCGTCGGTTGCAATGATGTGATAGAGCGCGGCTTCGCCGGTCATCGAAGGCGTTGCCCGGTGTGACAGACCTTCTGGGATCGACATAGTGTCGCCCGGCGCGAGCGTTGTCGTGCCGCCGTCCCAATCCACGCGCCAATGGCCTTTGACCGGCATCAAGACCGACGGCTTGTCGTGGCTGTGCATTTGATCGCTGGCGGAAGCGCGCGAAATGAAGTCGACTTCAAACCCGGGCTTATCCTTCAAAAGGCCGGTTTCCCCGATGACTTTGCAGGGCGATTTGTCGGAATAGGCCATCATGTCCAAATAACGCGCGACATGGTTGGGCAAAACGTCGGCCGTGGTGGGCTCGGGTCGCAAGGCGAGTTCTTCGGCCGTCAGCAAAGGCATCGGTTTGACGCCGTCGGGCAGTGCTTCGCCTTTTTTGGTGTCATAGAGCTTGCCGGTTTCAGCGAGGATCAACCCATGGTCGGCGGCGTCCTCGATCACCTGAGGGGCCCACATGACACCGCCGCCGGCATCATTACCGCCGAGGATTGCCATGATCATCCCATAGTCGGTGCCGATGTTCTCAAAACCTCGGAAAATGCCGGTTGGAATGTTGAAGATATCGCCGGGCTCCAGAGTGACTTCGCCCGCATCGCCCCAGCGCCCCCAAAAGAACCGCCAGCGGCCTGAGAGCACAAAGAATACTTCAGCCGTGCGGTGATCGTGCAAAGAGTTGCGGCACTTTGGTGGCTGCCCTGCCGCGCCGATGTTAAACCCATGGGGCGTTGTGATGTGAACGTGCTGGTCGGGGCTTTCGCTGACGCCGCCGCCGATGATCGTGAAGTTTTCTTTCTGATCACTGCCGGGCGTATGTGCGTCGATAAAGGCAGTCTTACAGGGTTTCAGGTCGCCATATCGAACGATGCGGACTTCCATGTCTTGGGGTGTCATTTCGTATTTCCTCTTGAATTTCCGTGGGTTGCGTGTGCGAGACACGCCCACCCTGGAGGATGAGGATTGAGCCGCCGCGCACGTAGCGACGAACGGTGAATGTGAAAGCGGCACAGCGTTTGACTGCTGTCCAACCGATATGTGCCGCAATCGATCACTTATAAGTCTCCAGTTTGCAGGAGGATCTGTTTCCAGACCGAAGTCTCATCAAACAACGTCCATTCGCGACGCAGCTTGATATCACCAGCGATAAGTTCGCCAAATTCGGCCTGCGTGATGCCAAGGACAAAGACATCCTTGCCCGTAGGTGTGCCAAAAGACCCCCAGCCGTCGTGCTTGCCGCTTAGCGTCCAACGTACTGCGGCGCGGGGCGGCATGTTCGGATCGTCGCGGCCAATGACGTGCTGCACTTTGAATTCCGCATTCGGGAAGCTCGCGCGCAGCCCCATCCAGAATTCGTCCGCTCCGTCGAACGACAGTGCCTGAACGCCGCCCGGATATTCCAAGTTTGCGGCGCGGTCGTATTCTTTTGGGATGACAGTGAAGTCCGCATTCATCATCCGCGTGAGGATATCGGCAAGACGTTGACCCCATTCGTTGTCATTGCCTTTGCCCTTGTACGGCCCATCGACCTCATTTGCCTGCGTGTAGGGCTGAACGCAATTCTCAGGCCCACCTTCACGCGCGATCAGATCACGGGCGTAATCCTTGGGATCCCAGCCAAGTTGACGCACAATCGCGCCTTGGTCCCGGATCAGCCACTCATCGTTGATCTGGTTGTTGATCGCGTGGCAATCCGCGAGAATTCGGTAGTGCAGTTTTTTGCCCGTCGGAGCCCCGTAAACACCGGGTTTGGCATGGGTCGCGGTGGAATGCAGGCGGTGCGAAGAGAGCATGCCTTCTTCCGGTGTGCCCGACCAGATCACGTCTTCGCCAAACAGTGTGCGATCCGGAAATTCCGCCAAAGTCGCCATGGTCGCGCCGATGACATTCTGATTGCCGACCACAACAGAGGCCGGAGACCTAACGACAATATCGGGCGCATAGTATTCATGCAGCGTAGCGATGCCGCGATCTTCCCAGATCTCTTTGGTGATCCCGATGATGTAATCGGGGAAGTCTACGAAACGGTTTGAGAACCCCTTCATTCTGTCCATCCTTCTGGCACGCGGGCCGATTTGCGCAGGACCAGCGGCCCGTCAATTTCCACCTTGCGCGGATTTACGTCTATATCGTTGATTTTGCTTAGAAGTATGTCGACTGTCTCCGCCACCATACGGTTTGCAGGCTGGCGCACCGTCGTCAGGCCATAGGCCGGCCAAGCCGCGGTTGGCACGTCGTCGTAACCGACAACCGACACATCTTCGGGCACTTTAAGGCCCAGTTCAAACCGCAGCGTGTCCATGACGGCCATCGCCATATGGTCGTTGGCGACAAAGACCGCATCAGGCGCGTCCTCTGAGAACATCTCAAGCGTTGCAGCGCGGGCGTCTTCCATGCCGAAGTTGCCGACGCCCCGCTTGTGCAACGTGGTGCCCGCATCCTTTAGACCTTGGGTAAATCCGGCCTCGCGGTCTCTTTGGGTCGAGGCCCCTTCCCAACCGGCGATATAGCCGATTTTCTGGTGTCCTCCGGCGATCAGGAATTCAGCAACCTTGCGGCCTCCGGCGATGTTGTCACTTGTGACTGCAGACATATGCGGCGTGTCTTGCGAGCGGTTGAAAAGGACCATCGGCACGCCCGCTGCGCGGCATCTTTCGCTAAGGTCCGACGTCATGGCCACAGAGGCCGCGATGATCCCATCCACTTGATAATCAAGGATTTCATCCACCACGCCTTCTATGTTCCCCGCTGTCTGCGAGGCCATAAAGATCAGCACGTGATAGCCTTCGGCCTGCAGCGCATTGGACAGCTTTTCCAGCACATCCGGATAAAACTGGTTTTCCAGATAGGCGACCACAAGACCAATAATCCGCGACTTGCCCGAGACCATCGCGCGCGCCAGAGCATTTGGTCGATAGCCAAGTTCCATCGCCGCCTTGCGCACCTTTTCAGCGGTCTTGCGCGAGGCTGAAGCGCCAGGTGTAAACACGCGGCTGACAGCCGACTGGCTGACCCCGGCGCGTTCTGCGACTTCTGCGGATGTGATCTTAACGACTGTCATTAATCTGCGGTCCAACCTCCATCAATCAGCAAGGCGGATCCTGTGATAAGCGCGCTTGCATCAGAGGCGAGGAATACGACCGCACCCATGATGTCTTCAACCTCTCCGATGCGACCGAGCTTGATCTTTTCTTCGACCCAGGCCCGTCGCTCGGGGCGATCAAAGGTCTGTTTGGTCAGAGGCGTGACGATGAACGTCGGGCAGATTGTGTTAATGCGGATACCCTTGGGGCCCCATTCAATCGCCATCGATTTGGTAAAGCCTTCGACAGCGTGCTTCGTCGCCGCATAGACCGCGCGATCAATGCCCCCGACTTTCGCCATTTGGCTTGAGATATTAATCAACGACCCGCCCCGCCCGGCGTCGACCAGACCTTGCGCAACGGCCTTTGTCAGAAAATATGCGCCTTTGAAATTCAGGTCAGCGACTGCGTCAAAGTCCTCTTCCGTGGTTTCCAAAGCGGCGCTATGGCGCGCAAGGCCTGCAGAATTCACAAGAATATCAAAAGGCCCCGCCTGCGTGACAGCGGCGGTCGTGGCCGTGACATCCGAGACGTCGACAGGCAAGGTCTGTACATCCCACCCTTGCTCCGACATCTGGCCCGCGATCTCTCGCAGTTTATCACCAGACCGCGCGGCCAAAGTCACTTCGGCCCCATATTCGGCCAAAGCCGTCGCGCAAGCCAAGCCAATCCCCGAAGACGCCCCCGTCACGAGCGCGCGTTTGCCCTTCAGGTTAAAAGTTGGCGTACGTGGCAATGTCATCAGATGTCTCCTACCGGGAACGGAATGCTCCCTTGCACACGTACTTTATTGAACTCTCGCATGCGCGCCAGAACATCCACACCAAGTTGGCGATATGCGTCCAATAGATCGACCATAACCCAGTTTTCACGGATCAGCCCGTCCTCGATCCTCCAGAAATCCAAGGACTTCATCGTGATCTTTTTGCCTGCGGGCGCGATCCCCATCCAGCCATCGTGTGTCACGGTCTGGATCATATTCGGCCAACCGGTCACGGCAATGTAGTCGGCGTCTCCGAAGAAGTGATAGGTGATTTTGTGGCGCTCAAAACCGCGGTCGGGCATCGCGTTCAAAAACGGGATCTGGTGCCAGTTGCGAAAACCAGCAATACCCCGCCCCGTTCCGATACCCGCGGGTCCGTACCAGTTCATCTTTGGGTGCCAGAACTTTTCCATCTCCATCACTTCGGGCCCGCCCTGCGAGGGGTGCTTTTTTAGATGTTCCAGCATGTCGATGACATGATTGCAGGAGGCGGTAGACCGTTCCTTGTCCCACGGACCTTCGACAATGCCATCCAGAGTTGCTGGTCCCGGAATGCAGAATTCAAGGCCGAGCGAAGGCGCCATGGGCCAGGCCCCGGCTTGCATCATCAGCTCGGGAATATCCCAAAGCGCCTGAACTTCAACGACTTTGCCGTCAACGAAACGGAAAAATTCGTGAAAGCGCATATGGGCCAGATGCCCCGTCGGTGGGATGTCCAGCCAAGGCGCAACGAACGTGCCGATGTAGTGGCCACCACAGCCAATCCAATCCTCTTCGTGATCGGCGGTCAGCCCACCCATGACGATCCAGTCCCGGCGTTCCAGATCCGGCATGGACTGAAAAAGTGGCGCGTAGCAGGTGTAATAAAAGGCATCGGGGCCTGTCATGTCATCCAGCGGATAGGGCATGTGGATGATTGCGTCTTCGGCAATCAGGGCGCGCAGGGCTGCTCGAACGCCCTCTTCGTCAAAGTTGTACATCGCTTCGCGCAGGGGCGCGATCAGGGCTTTGTTGGTTGTGTGTACGTCGTTCATTCTTGTCTCATTGGTCTTGCGACAGCGCCCTTAGGGGCGCGTCACACTCAGTCTTGGCTATTCCGCGGCCATCCGGCGTGGTGCACCCGTGCCATAGGGCACATTCACACCCCCATAGCGCCGCACGCGGACGTTGCATTGTTCAGCGTGGCCGACAAAGCCCTCTAGCATACACAACCGAGAGCCATATTCCCCGATCATCGTCGCGGCCTCATCGGTCAGAACCTTCTGATAGCTATGCGTTTTCAGGAACTTACCGACCCAAAGACCACCGGTGTAGCGGCCCGCTTTCTTGGTGGGCAGCGTGTGGTTCGTGCCAATGACCTTATCGCCATTGGACACATTGGTACGTGGACCAAGGAACAACGCGCCATAGCAGGTCATATTCTCAAGGAACCAATCATCGCGATCGGTCATGACCTGCACGTGTTCAGACGCTATGTCGTTAGCCACTTCGAGCATTTCATCATAGGTGTCACACACGATGACCTCGCCATAGTCCTCCCAGCTCACAGAGGCGGTGCTGGCGGTTGGCAAGATTGTCAGAAGCCGATCAATTTCGCTGAGGGTATCCTCGGCCAGTTTGCGCGAATTCGTAAGCAGGACAGCGGGCGAGTTATAGCCGTGCTCGGCCTGTCCCAACAAATCTGTGGCACAAAGCTCTGCGTCGACGGTTTCATCGGCGATAACCATGGTTTCGGTCGGACCAGCGAAGAGGTCGATACCGACCCGACCGAAAAGCTGCCGCTTCGCTTCGGCGACAAATGCGTTGCCCGGGCCCACAAGCAGGTGCACAGGATCAATACTTTCAGTGCCAATCGCCATCGCGCCGACCGCTTGGATGCCACCCAGCACATAGATTTCATGCGCGCCGCCAAGATGCATCGCAGCAATCACGGCGGGGTTCGGCTCTCCGTTAAAGGGCGGTGTGCAGGCGATGATACGTGGCACGCCTGCCACTGATGCGGTGGCAACGGACATATGTGCAGAGGCAACCATCGGGAATTTGCCACCGGGCACATAGCAGCCGACGGACTGCACAGGGATGTTCTTGTGACCCAAAATCACACCGGGCAGCGTTTCCACTTCGATATCCAGCATCGAATCCCGCTGCGCTTGCGCAAAATTGCGCACCTGTTCCTGCGCGAATTTAATGTCGGCCATGTCTTCGGGGCTGACCTTGGCGATGATCGCCTGAATTTCGTCGTCTGACAGCCGATAGCTTTCGCGATCAAAATTGTCGAACTTATTGGCCAGCTCTCGCACAGCCGTGTCACCGCGTTGCTCGATGTCTTTCAGCGTTGCCGCAACAATCGCTGCTGTTTTCGCGTCGTCCTCGGCTCGATCCGCTTCGGGTTTTCCGCGTTTCAGATACTCAATTGCCATGACTTTCACCTTCATTTTGTGGGGAGACCCCATCGAATTTTTCCCAGCCTTCGCCGTCGAACACATCAACGCCCAACTGCGCGGCCACATGGGCGAAATCCACATTCACCCAATTGTCGACGATCTTGCCGTCGACGACTTTCCAGAAATCCATGTAGCGGATTTCAACACGTTTCCCGGTCGGCGCGATCCCGAGGAATTCGCCCGAATGGGTTGCTTCTTGGCGCCCAAAGGCCGCTGCCCATTCGCCCATGTAGAGGCGGGCTTCATCGATACAGACCTTGTCACTAAAGGCTGCCTGGAACGGGCGTTGCCAATTGTCTTGAAAGGCTTTCAGACCCAATTTGGTGCCGCAGCCCTGGTTGCCCATCCAGCGAAACCCGTCGCTAAAGAACTGGCCAATATCGTCGATCCGGTGATCGTTCAGACCATCCACCATGCCTTCGATCACGGCACGGGTTTCATCGGTCTTGCTCATGTCTGTGTCGCGGGACAGAACCGCTTGCTCGGGGCGAGAACCTTTCATCTGAGGTCTCCTTTCAGTGTGCTTTGAGGGAAAAAAGAAGGCGCAGAGCCGCTCTTAATAAAGTCCCTCGGCATCCTGTTCAGAGCCGGATGACGCGTCATGGCGCTGTTGCGGGCGGAAGAGCTCATGCGGCGTCCTCCGCGATAAATTCTGCGCCTTTCCAGCCGATCATCATGCTGGGCGCATTGGTGTTTGCTGATGTGACGGACGGCATAATGCTGGCATCGGCCACCCAAAGGTTTTCAACGCCTCTAACGGACAGCCGTTCTGAAACCGGCCCGCCCAAACGCAAGGTGCCGACCGGATGATAGGCCGTGCCACAGTTCGCGCGGATGTGCTCTTTCAGTGCGTCCCCTTTGACAGCTGCGCTGGGATAAACCTCCGGCGCGCGTCGAGTGCCGAAATCCGCCGCCTGCAATAAGCCGCGAAGCCTCTCGAGCCCGGCAGCCAGCGTCTCAAGATCATCAGGGTCTTTGAGCAACCCAAGATCGATCAGAGGCGCGGCTTTTGGATCCTTGGACGCAAGACTAAACCGTCCACGCGATTTCGGGCGACACAGGCACACATCAGCGAAATATCCGGACTTCTTTTGAAACCGGGGACCCATGTGGGCCAAATGGAACGGAATGAAATGGCTTTGCACGTCAGGAGCTTGATCTACGCCGCGGGCATTGAAAAACATGCCGCCCTCAACGGTTGGAGACGCAAAGGGGCCTGTGCGCGACAGCGCATACTTAAACGGAGCCAATGCCCAATTGAGCCACTGCGCCGCTTCTAGCCCATATCCCGAACCCGCTCCTTCGAAATGCAACCCAACACCCGGATGGTCGTGCAAATTCTCACCGACCTCGGGCGCTCCTTCGCGGCAGTCGATACCAAGTTTTTCAAGATCGCCCTTGGGGCCAACACCCGACCGCATCAGAATACCCGGGGACGCAACCGATCCAGCGCTTAGGACAACGCCCTTTGACACACGGATTTCGCTACCGTCGACAAGGACGGCACCTACGGCTTTGTCTCCGTCCCAGAGCAAGCGATCCACATGGGCATCCGTGCGCAGCTCGACCAACTTGCCAAGATTCATTGCACGCGCTGCCGAGTTTCTGCGGCCGCCGACCAAGTTATAGGCAAACACACCAGAGCTTTCGGTCTCGGGCGTTGGGGGTGTTTCTGGGAAAACTGATGAAAGCCCCGTCGTCAAAGGATGCGGTGTCGCAAGACGGCTTGGTTTTAGTGCGGCCTCAACTGCTTCAAACGCAGGCGCGACCTCTTCATAGCTCCAACCCGGGACGTTCCAATTGTCGAAATCATCCCGACGGCCACGGAACCAGACCATCGAGTTGATCGATCCAGACCCGCCGACCATCCGCCCGCGTGGCACTTTGATTTCGCGGTTTCCAGCGGCCTTTTGCGGAGTGGATGTAAAACACCAATCCCGCTTGCTGCCCATGACCCAAATTAGCCCCATCGGGGTTTGAACCAGAGGATGGCGATCACTTGGCCCCGCCTCGAGCAAGAGCACCGACCCAGCCCCTCGTCGCACCAATTCGGCGGCCAGAACACAGCCCGCCGAACCGGCACCTATGACAAGGAAGTCCTTCATCAGCCTTTGACAGCCCCCGCGGTCAGGCCGCTGACAATCTGGCGTTGGAAGAACAGGATCAGCACAAAGAGAGGTGCGGTCGCCGACACAACGGCTGCGACTGCGAACATGATGTTGCCCTGCACCTGAACCGAGCCAAGGAAGCTTGCAACGGCAGGTACCATGGTCTCATTCGGTTTGCTGAGCAGCATCGAGGTCACCGCATAGTCGTTATAGGCGAGCAAGAAGCTGAACAGACCAGTGGTGATCACGCCCGGCCACATCACCGGCACGATCACATGACGGAAGGCTTGGAACCGGGTGCAACCGTCAACCATGGCGCTTTCGTCCATATCTTTGGGGATGTTCTTGAAGAAACTGTGCAGCATCCACAATGTGAACGGTTGGTTGATCGCCACGAGCACAATAATAGCCGTGCCCTTAAGCCCCCAAATATTCCATTCAAAGAACGGGAGCATATAGCCCGAGACCAGCGTGATATGCGGCATCGCACGGAAGATCAGCGCGGCCATCAAGATCCAGAACGCATAGCGGAAACCAGAGCGCGCCAAAGCATAGCCACCAAGTGTGCCGAACGTCAGCGAGATAATCACCGTAAAGAACACGATGACCATTGTGTTCAGAACGTTGCGCCAGAAGGATTCCTGAACCCATGCGCCATAATACCCGTTGCCGGTGAAGGCGCCACCGGTCTCGCGGGTGGTGAAGACACCATAAAGCGCGTTGGTCCAGTCCGCCTTAGAGAAAAAGTCGCCCTGAACCTTAAAGCTGCCCCAGAAGGTCCAAAGGAAAGGGAAAGCCGCAATCACGAGCCAGGTGATCACCAGCGCATAAGAAACGATCTTGAACGGTGTAAGACGGTTTTGTGCCTGAGTTGCCATGATGCGTTCCCTTAATGAGACTTAGCGTTGAAGTCGCGCCATGTGCGGATCAACACAGGTGTGAGAAGGATAGCGACGCCGATGATCGTCAGGATCGAGGTCGCGCCTGCCGATGCATAAAGCGGGTTGCCTGCTTCGCGCAGATCGCTCCAGATGAAGATACTCAGCGATTGGGCGTGGGCCTCGGCGTTAAAGCTGACGATCGGTTCAAAGACGCGGAAGTTGTCCATCAACAGCATCAGGGTCACGAAGGACACCAGCGGCATGAGATGCGGCACGACGACGTGGATCATGGATTGCCACTTGTTAGCCCCATCAATCTGCGCGGCCTCAAGCGTGTCTTTGGACACGGTTTGCAGCCCCGCATAAAAGGTGATGAAGCTAAAGGGCAGCGTGTGCCAGATCCCGTAGACGATCAGCGCGATCCACATCAGCGGGGTCGACGATTTGATCGTCAAACTCGGGTCATTAAAGATGTTCTGCAGCGTCGCGCCAATAATACCTTCGCCGTCCAGCATCCACGACAGGATCATCGAGCCAACGACTGTCGCCACAAGGAACGGCAACAGCGAGATAAAGATCGCGACACCGCGGAAGGCACGTGGGAGGTTGTTCACGCCAACCGCGATTGCCAGCCCCAGGATCAGAACCGCTGGGGTTACAGTGAAGGTGTAGGTCAGAGTAAAGATCAGAGCGCGATAGAACTTCAGATCCATCAATCCATTGACAAAAGAGGCAACACCAGTCGACTCGCGCCAGATCTCGGCTACTTCGGCGGATGCCAAGTGGGACCGGTCAAAATATGTGCTGAGGCCGTTAAAGCGACCCAAGGGTTTCTCTTCGCGCAGCGCTGCGGTGGCCTCTGCGTCAATCGATGTGGTTTGGTTACAGCCAAAAGGCCCGCAGCTTTCGGAGACAACAAGCACCTGCTCGTGCTCAACGAAAAGCGATTGGATAAAGACCGAAACAATCGGCAACGCGATAAACAGGATCATGGCCGAGAGCGTCGGCAGAATGAACCAAAAGAACGTGCGGTGTTTCATGTCCTAGACCTTTTTGGCATGTCAGAAATCAGAGGGTGAAGGGGGCCGAAAAGCCCCCTTCCTCAGGCTCTTAGTTCAAGAAGCCTGCTTCTTTCGCTGCGGTCACATAGGCCGCTTCGACGTCCGCCAGCGCGTCTTCTGCGCTCTCGGTGCCTTTGTAGAAGTCAACCAGTTCAGACCCCAGTGCGTTGTGCATCAGGTTCACGAATGGGATCATTGGGTAAGGCTTGGCCCCTGCATTTGCAGTCGCGGACACACCTGCCGCCGCTGGACCAGGCTGGAAGCCGTCGATCAGCCAGATGGCTTTGTCGTTGTGCTCTTTCATCAGGTCTGCGTTCAGGCCGCTAACCAGAGCTGCAAAGCTTGCTTCGGCGTCGGCATCAGGCACGTTCTTGGCAATGGTCACACCATCCCACCACAGAGTCGCCGCTGGCGTAGATCCACCGTTTGCGGTTGGCGCCATCGAGAGCAGAGTGTTCTCGGTGACATCTGCAGTAGAGCCTTCGTCATCCAGAACCGCGCCACCGCGAGAGCCCCACATGATAGCCATTGCCGCTTGACCTGCTTCCCAAAGTGCCTGGGTTTCGTTGGATGCATGGCTGAGGTGATCTGGGTGGGTGTACTCAAGCAAGGATTTGATCGAGTTCAGCGCCGCGACACCTGCTGCGGAATTCACTGCTGGCTCAGCCGTACCAGGCTTGAACAGCTCGCCGCCGTTTGCGAAGTAGAACAGGTTGAAGATCTCGCCAACGTTCCAGCCGACTTTCATGTTCATCGCAATCGGATATTCCATGATGCCTGCTGCACGGATTTTTTCTGCCGCGGCCACCATTTCTTCGACGCTGGACGGAGTGCCTTCGACGCCCGCTTGCGCGAGAATGTCGGTCCGGGTGAAGAGGTGCTGAGAGTTCGCCATGAAGGCAATCGCCATAACGTTACCGTCAATGGTGATCAGCTGATGCGGCTTGAGGTTTGCACCGTATTTGTCGACCAGATCGTTCAGAGGACGCACGAGGTCATCATTCATCAACTGAGTGAGCGTAGAGTTCGCCACGATCACGCTGGTATATTCCGCCGGGTTTGGCGTCAGCGCTTGGTTCATCATGTCGCGTGTATCGTCACGCAGGTTGATGGTGAACTCGCCCGCGCTGCCAGAGCAGTTTGCTTCGGCCGCACCAGCAACCGCTTGGATCGCAGGAAAGTCTGACCCGAGAATACGGACCGACGCGCCATCAGGACCACACATTGCGTGACCACCTGCATAGGCAGAGGTCCCCAGTAGAGCTGACATTGCACCAGCAACCATTACTTTCTTTAGAAACATGTCTTTCTCCCTGTTTCTTGTCATTTTGGATGCGTCTTGCAATCACGCACCCAGCGAAAGACGCTTATTAATTGCGCCATATTTCAGGGGCTTACCCCCCTACACGCTCACCTGTTTCAGCATCAAACAAGTGGCAATGTTCCATTGGAACTTTGATAGAGACGATATCTCCAATGTCCGCGCGATAGTTCTTGTCAGCCTTAACGCTGACCAAAGAGCCACCGATCCGGACCGAAACCATTGTCGCTTCGCCCAAAAGTTCCATCGTATAGATCGGCGCGTTGATTTGACCGCCGCTTTCCACAACTTCGGCATCCTCTGCACGGAAGCCCAAAGTCGTTTTCGCGTCAGGTGCCGTGAGGCCTTTGACCTCTACGCCTTCCGCCTTGAATGTCCCGCCTTCTACCGCGCCATCCATCAAGTTCATGGCCGGGTTGCCGATGAAGCTTGCTACAAATGCATTGGCTGGGCGGTCGTAGATTTCCGTTGGGCTGCCAACCTGCTGCACAACCCCCTGCTTCATGACCACCACGCGATCCGCGAGGGTCATGGCCTCGATCTGGTCGTGGGTCACATAGATGGTAGTTACGGCCAGCTCGTGGGAGAGATTCTTGATCTGCGCTCGGGTCGAGACCCGCAGTTTTGCGTCAAGGTTGGACAGCGGTTCGTCCATCAGGAACATATTCGGTTCGCGCACAATGGCGCGGGCCAAAGCAACACGCTGACGCTGACCGCCAGAAAGCTCGGCTGGCTTGCGGTGCAGGAATTCGTCCAGTTCAACCATCGCCGACGCGCGACGCACTTTTTCGTCGTGTGTGCTTGGATCAACGCCGCGCACTTTCAGTGGAAAGCGGATGTTCTCGTAGACGTTCATGTTCGGATAAAGCGCATAGCTTTGGAACACCATCGCTACATCTCGGTCCTTGGGCTCCAGATCATTGACCCGCGTTCCGTCGACCAAGATGTCGCCTTCGGTTGCATCCTCTAGGCCCGCGATCATACGCATCGTCGTGGTCTTGCCGCAGCCAGACGGCCCCAAGAGCACAAGGAACTCTTTGTCAGCAATCGTAAGATTGAAATCATCAACGCCAACGAAGCTGCCCCAGCGCTTGCTGAGGTTCTTGAGCTGGATTTCGGCCATGAAGGCTCCTCCCGAGTGTCATCAATGCGATTTTTGCATACGCTTGCAACAGGGTAGACTCGGGTTCCGGATTTTGGCAAGAAGTTTTTGCAAACGTGTGCAAAAATCCATCAAAGGGAGAGGTCGTGTGGTCGACTTTCAAGCGGAAAAACATTTAGTTAGAGAATACTATGCTGCTTTGGACGACGCCGATTCTGGCGAAATAGCTGGTGTTCTGGGTCAATATATTTCAACGGACTATCTGTGGCGCGGCTTTCATCCCTTTAACGAAATGACGGACTCGATTCGTGTAGCCTCAGAATTCTGGGCACCCCTGAAAATATCCTTAAAACGGCTTCAACGGCGTCAGGATGTCTTCATGGCGGGCAAGAATGAAACCGACGGCTTTGACGGCACATGGGTTGTGTCCATGGGCCACCTTATGGGGCTCTTTGATGAACCTTGGCTTGGCATCGCGCCGACGGACAAGATGGCCTTCCTGCGGTATTGCGAGTTCAACAAGGTCGCGGGCGGCAAGATCGTCGAAACCGCCATGTACTTCGATATCCCGCATTTGATGATGCAAGCGGGTCTAAATCCCTTCCCGCCTCAAACCGCAGCGCATCTGGTTCAGCCCGGGCCTATGACGCATGATGGATTGCTCTTTGATGCGCAACCAAAGGCCGAAGGTGACGCGACCCTTGCGGCGATCAACGCGATGATTGGCGATCTGGGCACTTGGCAACTTGGACTGCCACTCGAAGAAGAACTGGCGCGGACATGGCACGACGACATGATCTGGTGGGGGCCAGCCGGGATCGGTGCGACCTACACAATCGAGCGCTACGCCAAACAGCACTCCGGCCCCTTCCGCGCGGCCTTTTCTGAAAGATCCAAGACAAACCACATTTGCCGCATGGCCGAAGGGCACTACGGCGGTTTCTTTGGCTGGCCGAATTTCACCGCCCGCCATGATGGCGGGTTTATGGGCATGCCTGCCAGTGACAAACATGGCGAGATGCGCGTGATCGACATCTATCGCCGCGAGGGCGACAAGCTGGCCGAGAACTGGATCTTCATTGACCTTCTGCATTTCTGGAAAGGCCTTGGCGTCGATATACTGGCCCGCATGCAAGAGGTGCCCCGCACATGATCGACGCCCATCACCATCTCTGGGATTTGAACGCGGTGCATTACCCTTGGCTGATGGCCCAAGGTGTAGAACGCTTTTTCGGAGATCCCTCCCCTATTCAGCGCGACTACCTGATCAATGAGTTCCGAGCTGAGGCGAGTGCCTGCGGGATCACGGGATCCGTACACATTCAGGTGGGCGCAGAGGACCCGTTGGCCGAGGCAAAATGGGTTCAATCGGTTGCCGACGCCACGCCGGATTGGCCAATGGCGCAAGTTGTGTTTTGTGATCTCACAGCGCCGGACCTGTCTACTCAACTGGATGAATACCAGCGGCTTTCAACAGTCAAAGGTGTGCGCCAAATCATCGGACGAGCGCCTGGCGAAGATGCGGTGACAGGCACGAACGACTTGCTGGACAACCCTTTATTCCTGAAAGGTCTTAATGAAGCGGGTGACCGCGGGCTGAGCTTTGACTTGCAGCTTATTCCGGAGCTCATGGAGAAAACCGCCACCGTAATTGCACAGGCACCTAATACGCCCGTCGCGCTTTGCCACGCAGGCTCCCCGCATGATCGAACGGAAGCGGGTCTGGCCAATTGGGCGCGATCATTGCAGCATCTTTCAGACCTGCCTCATGTGACTTGCAAACTCTCTGGACTTGGAATGTTTGAACACAATTGGACGCAGGAAAGCCTCGCGCCGATTGTAGAAGACGTCATTGGGCAATTTGGTCCGGATCGCGTCATGTTTGGATCGAACTTCCCGGTCGACAAACTCTATTCGGACTATCAAAAAATGTTTGAAACCCAAAGAGCCTTGATCCCATCAGACCACTACGATCAGGTCTTCAATTCAGTGGCGCGCGCCTTTTACTTTTAAGCCTGAACGTTAACGGGCGAGCGCAAGGCAAGCACAACTGCCCATCAAGAAGCTGCGGATGCAAGTTCGCGTTGCCAGACGAACCTTTTCTACGCACAAAGCTTAGTGGCATTTACTTGCGAACTCGGGCCGACGCCGCATGACGCCGGGCCCGATCTGTAATCTGCCACTCACGGGTTATCGATTGATGTCGTAGCGTGCCATAGCCATTGTAGAGACATCCATCATGCCCATGAACTCTGCCGCCGCTGGGGCCGACCCAAAGCTGTCCATAGAGGCCTGCGCGGCCTCGGCACTTTCCCAGTGCACAATCGCGATCCAACCGGTGTCAGTCGCACCTGTTTCGCGCGACACAAAGCCGGGTTGCAGACTCACGTGTTCAGCTTCGACTTGCGCATCGACGATGGCAAAGGCCTCGTGAGTCACGCCGTCTGCCAGTTCAAACGTCGCAATTTCGACAACTTGGGCGATTTTGGTTTCAGCCATTGTGACGTTAGCTCCTGTGATAAAGGCAAGTGTTGTCAGAAGTTTAAGCATGCTTCAGGCCCGATCTCAGCGGGTCCAATACTCTGGGATCAGGCTCAGCAGGAACTCTCCGGTATAGGCTGGGAAGGCCGCTTTTAGCTGCGCGATGGCATCATCTGGCGAGGCGGCAGAGTTCATGACCTCGTCCATCACGCGGATATAGGCGATGGCGGTGTCCAGATCGCCGCGCGTCGTCGGCAGGCCATGACCCACCAGCAGGGTATCAAACGCGGGATCGTCGCTCATCTCTTGCAGGGTCGCGATCCAATTGGCGCGGTCTGTGCCGGGGGCGAAGTAGACGCCGTTGTAAACTAGGTCCTGCACCACAGCGACTTGCTGCTCTGGCAGAACCGAGACCAGCATATGGGGCGCTTCAACGTCTTTGTAGTGACGGAATTCGACCTCAACGCCGGACAAGGTCGTGGTCCCAACCGTGATATCTCCGCCGGTCAGTACATTCACAGGCTCCGGCCAATTGCCACCGGTTGCCTCAGCGCGCATGCCCTCGCGCACTTCAGGCAATGTCGAGAAGCTGACGCCTTCGATGAAAGACGCGCCACCCCAATGATCAGGATGCTCATGGCTGAGAACCGCCAGACCAACAGGCTTGCCTGTTGATTTGATCAAGGCGCTAACCTCTTGTGCGGTCGGCGGTAGCATAGTCGCGTCGACCACCATCAGTTGATCACCCAGGTCGATCACATGGCTGGTGACATTCACGGTCTGCGCCGGCGAGACGTAAGTGTGAAAATTAACGCCCGCTTTTGCGAAGGAATGCACGGTGCCTGCGGGCAGCTCACCTTGCGCCTTGGCGATGGTTGGGGTCAGCCCCGTGCGCAGCAGCGCGACTGCGCCAGCGGTGAGCGTTGCGCCTTTCAGCAGGTTGCGACGGGAAACTGTTGTTTCAAGGGACATCGGGTTTTTCCTTTACTCGTTATTGCATTTTCTTGGGTCGTTGACAGGCAATGTAGAGCGGGCTTATCGTTTCGATTAGTGAACAATACTTGCATTCTGATTTCGAAATATTGGAAAGATGATCGACGACTTCAAAGGATTGGCCGTCTTTGTTGCCGTGACCGAAGCAGGCAGCTTTAGCGCTGCGGGGCGGCGGCTTAATCTGTCGACCTCGGTGGTAAGCCACCATGTCTCGCGGCTGGAATCCAAGCTGGGCGTGTCGCTGTTTTTCCGTTCCACCCGCGCGCTGTCTTTGACCAGTGAAGGGCACAAGATCCTAGACGCTGCGAAACGCATGGTGAGCGCTGGCAGCGAGGCGATTGATGCCTTGGCCGGAGAGATCGACCAGCCGGTCGGCGCTCTGCGCTTGACGATCCCGGCCTTTGGACAATACTCCCCCATGCATCGCGCCATTTGGGCCTTTGCAGCGGATCATCCGCTGGTGTCCCTGACGGTGCATAGTCTGGACCGACAGGTGGATCTGGTGAGCGAAGGCTATGATCTGGCGATCCGCTTGGGCAAGCTCGTGGACAGCAGTCTTAAGACCAAACGAATCGGCATGTTCCGTCGTGTCATGGTCGCCTCGCCACAGTATATGGCGACACGCGCGCCCGTTAAAACGCTGGAGGATCTGGCGCAATGCGACTTTGTCGGGATCGCGATGCTGAGCAATGCGATAACGCTGATGAAAGACGGCGAAAGCGCGACGATAGAGGTCAAACGGCTGCGCCTTGAAGTCGATACAATCACAGCAGCGATTGCGGCTGTAAAATCAGGGCTTGGCTGTCAGCATTTGCCAGAGGCGGAAATTGAAGCGGAACTGCAAAACGGCGCATTGGTCGAGGTCCTGCCAGATTGGAAATTGCCTGACCTTGGTGTCTATGCGGTTTGGCCCGAAAGTGGTCCGCAAAAACAATTGACGCGACGCATGCTCGACTACCTCGTCGCGGTGAATAAGGGCAGGACTTAAGGCCCTGCCCTTATAATTTGGACTACATAGCGCCAACTTCTTTGTAATAGCGCGCAGCACCCGGATGCAACTCCATCAGCCCGCGTTTAGACGCCGCGAAGTTGATGTCCAACGCCTTGGCCCAGGGTGCATCAGAGGTCACCTGCTCGATGTTGTCCCAGAAGGTCTTGGTCAGCAGATAGACAGTTTCTTCGTCGAGATCGCCCCGCACGCCGATGCCGACGGCTGTGTCAAAAGAAATCACAGTGTCTTCGTTCTTTTGACCACCATAGAGGCCCGGTTCGATATTGCCGCGATAGCGCCATTTGCCGAGGAACTTCTCTACGGCTTCGCCCTGATCATCTTCTGGGCCGATGAACCGCAGGTCCTCTGTTTCTGTGAACTGAATGAAGTTGCCGCATGGGTCGAGACAGCCGTTCACATAGACGTCGATTTTTCCATCTAGAAAGGCCTGGAAACCAGTCTGCCAGTTGGCCTTGATCGCGTCATAGTCTTCGCCCGCGACCAACCCCGTTGTGGATTCAATCCACCCGCGCGCCGCGTTGTAAGCGCCGCCGCCCTGTGGGCCCAAAAAGACCGATGCGCCTTCGAGGTCATCCAGAACTTCGATGTCGCTGTCCGCACGCACCGCGAAGTGATAGGCGCCATAGGGGAACCACATCAGCAGGGACAAGTTTTTGCTAAGCTCAGGTGCTTCGGCCTGTTTGGCGTACATGGCCTTGCCCGCTGCCATCAGGTTGTAGACAACTGGGCTGGTCATAGACATGTCGAGGTTGCCGCGCGCGACTTCCATCATATGAACCGTCGCCGCGCCACCGCCTGAAACCTCAATCGAGATGTTGTCGAGGTTATCCGTGACCACATTGGCGAAGGTCGCCATCGTGACGGCCTGCCCCAAACTTGGGGCGATCGTGGCCATTTTTAGGGTCGTCTCTTGGGCTTGGGCAAAGGATGCCAAAGCGAGACTTGTCGTAAGTGCAGTAAGTGTCAAACGCATGAAGTTCCTCCCGTTAAATATTTGCGTTTCATGAAGTTTTTACGTCCACTGGCGACGGCTCTCCTCCTAAGAACCGATGCAAGATGACTAGGCCCAGACCGGCGCAGGCCGCTGGGATTGCGATGATCATGCCGGGAACCAGCACAAGGAAGCCGACGGCCACGCGCAGCAGGCGTTCAAGACCGTTGAGTTTGTTCTTTTCAAACCCTGTGAGGGCCGAGCTCAGCAGCCAGATTGCGAGGGTGAAGGCAAAGATGATCCATCCCAGATCCAACCAGGACACCGTCGCGATATCGATCATAGCCTTGGAGTTTGGCAGGTCTCCGCCAAACCAGACGAACAGGATTTGCAGCTGATAAAGAACCGCTGGGTGATAGACAAAGACGAAGGGGATCAGAAAACCTGCCAGCGCCAAACGGGCGGCCTGGAACCCGGTTTGAACTGGATCTGCTCCGGCGATGGGTGCGGCGGCAAAGGCGGCTAAGGCGACTGGCGGTGTGACCGTTGAAATCACCGCAAAGAACACAACGAACAGGTGCAGCGTCAGGGGCGGAATGCCCACCGCGTCAATCCCGGAACTGAGCGCAATCACGATGATGAAATAGGTCGCGCCCGGTGGTAGGCCCATCCCAAGCACGATAGCCCCCAAGGCGACGACGATCAGCGTCGAAAACAAAGGTCCACTGGCAAGCTGTGCGAGCAAGAGCGAGAAACGCCCGCTGAAGCCCGAGACTTGGATAAGTCCCACGATCAGTCCAATCGCAGCTACAATAATGATGATCGCCGCCGACATCCGCCCTGCGCTGACAAAGGCCTGATAGATGCTCGGCCAGTTGCGGAATCCTTTGAACAGGATGAGTGCGCACGCGAGGGCAACGACGAAGCCGTAGAAGCCTGCTTTTTGCACAGAGGGTTGCGCGAAGAGGAAGTAGCTCAGCACGCCGAGGGGTATGATAAACACAAGACATTGCACAAGCTCGCTGGAGCTCAGCTTTGGGCGATCTTCGGCAGGCAGCGGGCCCACACCTTGGCGACGCGCCTCGAAATAGACGGTCATGAAGGTCCCCAGATAAAAGAAGGCCGCAGGGACAATCGCAGCCACCACGATGTAGCGGTATTCCAACCCGATCTGGCCCGCAACAAAGAAGGCCACAACGCCCATAACCGGAGGCATGACCTGCCCACCCGTCGACGCAGCGGCCTCGACCGCAGCAGAGAAGGCTGGTTTGAAACCGGATTTCTTGATGACCGGAATGGTCATGACGCCCGTGGAGACCACATTGGAAATCGCAGCCCCGCTGAGCGTCCCAAAGAGCGCGGAGCTTGCGACTGCCGCATGCGCCGCACCGCCCGTGAAGCGGCCAGTCAGTCGGTTGGCGATCTTCATCAGCAAACCGCCTGCCCCACTGGCCATAAGGACGGCTCCGAACACAATGAAAATCAAGACGTTACCGGACACAACCTGAAGCGGTTGCCCGAACATGCCCCCCGTCTGCGCCCAGAAATTCAGTACCATCGAGCGCATGCTTTGCGAGAAGCTGGACTCGGAACCCGCAAGGATCCCTGTCCAATCTGGCAAGGCTCCGCGGATGAAGAAATAGACTACCCAAAAGAGGCAGAAACCCACAATAAAGGTGCCAAACATGCGCCAGGTCAGAAACAGCACTAGGGCCGTGGCCAGTGGAAAGAGGATGAAATCCTGCGGGTTTGCTGAGGGCAACGCGCCTCCGTCCACGGCAAAGAGCCCCGCGATCCAGAAGAACAAAACGCCTGCGGACAAACCAGCACCAAGCCAGCGAGCCCAGTTTGGTGTGTCTGCGACGCAAAGGTAAGAGATCACGAATGCAAACAACAAAGGCAACCCGAGGATCAGGCCCGTGGGCAGCAAAAACCCTTGCTCAAAGCTGCGGAACCCCGCGCCGAGCCAGTGCTCGCGGAACAACATCCGTTGATCGCGGCGTGACAGCTCTTCGAAATCCGGTGTGGTGGCCTCAATCACCCAACGCACGAATTCCGACATCGGACCCGAGGCCGCGTAGAGCAAAATTACCAGAGTGAAGACAAAAGCAAGGCTGTCACCAAGGCGTTTGATCAGGCTTGTGTCGCTCATGAGGTTTCTCCTTCGCGGAGTTTCTTGGCTTCCCAGAGGTAGGTGTTGCGTGCGGTTGCGTTGATTTCGGTTTCAGCCAATGTCACCATCGTGTCGGCCTTGAGACCCTGTGCTGGTGCTCCCAATGCGATCAGGTGATCGCAAAGCTCTAGCCGCCATTGCAGATCCTCTGCTTGCTTGGCTTGTTCGAATAGCGCTTCCACACCGCCTGCCAAATCCGCCATGTGTTGTGCGCGTTTGGCCGAGGACAAAGTGCCCAAATGCGTCGGGTTACCGTCATACCAGCCCAAAGTACCCGTCGCGAAGGCGCGCGCTGACCAGGAGGCCTTGCCATAGAACTCGCCCAGCCACGGTTTGTCGGCGAGGTCGTCCGGCAACGTCAGCGAGGCCGCGATATCGTCCATCGAATGCCCCGCATCCATGCCGTCTGCTGTGTGTTGCATCACATGCAGGATCGCTGCTCGCGTGGTCATTAGGACTTCGCGTACCTTTTCCGCGCCGAACACAGGTTGCGTGTGACCCGGCGCAAGAACCTCTGCACCAAGATCCGCAAGATTTCCAAGTGTTTCCGCCCATTTGGCGAAGTCACGATAAGGCGTGCCGCGGATCGCATAGAGGTTTGGGAAGGCATGATACCAATTGTCTCCGGGAAACAGAATTTTCGCATCTGGCAACCAGACCGCCATATGGTCGGCGGTTTCTCCGGGCGCATGAATGAGGCGCGCCGTGACGCCGTCGAGGTCGATCTCCTGATCGTTGGAAATAAGCTGGTTTGGCGGGATATGCCCCGCGCCCATGCCCTCCATCGGGCGGTCTCCAGGCCCGCAGCCAAGTGAAATCCGTTCTGACGGTGACAGGCCAATGCCAAACTGCGCCATTGTCCGGCGACCCAAGGCTTTGTTGGGTGCAATGCGGGTTTCATCCTGGCCGACGAGATCAGAGCTAAAGCCCGCACTGGCTAGGATCGGCACGTCGCGGCCTTCGCTAAAGACCGTCGCGCCAGAAATATGATCGCGATGGCTGTGCGTGTAGATGATCTGTTCGATTGGCTTGTCCGTCAGCTCGCGAAACGCCGCGAGGACATTCGTGGCGGCACCGGTGCTCTCAGAGGTGTCGATGATCGTGACCGACGTCTCGCCCTCTATCATATGCTGGGTGGAGGCGGCGAAACCGACCGCAGTCCAAACACCCGGCGCAAGCGTCACCACATGCTTTTTGAACTGCGTTTCGTTGTGATCGATTAGGCGATTGTTGGGCATTAAGTCATTCCCCCACATATCTTTTTTGAGCAGACCCGCGATAGGCCGCAATCAGGTCATCAGACACCTCAGAGCCGTCCACCAGGAAGGGCAAGATGCCTTTTCTAAGCGACGCGCCGCGCATTGCGCGGATGTCATCATCAGACTTCGTGACACGCTGCGCACTGCGCCGCGCCCATTGAAACAGCAAGCCATAGAGCCGTTCGATCTCGGCCTCATGGCCCTCAGTTTTGGCCAGATCGATGAACTCCTCGGGATCATTTTGCAGATCAAACAGCATCGGACGGAACCCGCCCTCTGCGTGCATCATTTTGAACCGCCCATCAAAAATCATGAACAGGCGGCACTCGCTGGGCTCTAGCCCTAGTTTTACAGCTTGCGGAGTCACAGAATAATCGTATTCCGAAACAACGAAATCCCGCCACTCAGGTTTCTCACCATGCAACCATGGCTCCAGAGACCGCCCTTCCAAGATATGCGGCACGGCCTTTCCCTTAGCGGCATCTAAAAAGGTCGGCACCAGGTCAATCGACTCGACCAAAGCATCACACACTGTGCCACGGGTCGCATCGGCCTCGGGACGCGGATCATAGACAATCATTGGGATTTTGACCGAAGGATTGTGAAACAGGTCCTTCTCGCCCATCCAATGATCGCCGAGATAATCGCCATGGTCCGAGGTAAGCACAATCATTGTGTCTTTGAGGCGATCCGTCGCCTCTAGATGATCCAACAAAATACCCAGTTGATCATCGCATTGCTTGATCAGGCCCATATAGGCCGGGATCACCTTTTGACGCACATCCTCGCGCTGAAAGGCCTGACAGATCTTGTTGTCCATATAGGCCGCGTAAACAGGGTGCGCGTCCTCTTGTTCGACAGCGGAACGCTGCGCGGCGGGCACATGGTTGGCGCCAAACATGTCGTGATAAGGCGCTGGCACGATATAAGGCCAATGAGGTTTGATATAGCTGACATGCGCGCACCAAGGGCCTTTGGCCTGGTCGATAAAATCAATCGTGCGTTGGGTCAGCCAAGGCGTTTCGCTGTCCTCTTCGCGGATATTTGCAGGCTTGTCGGCGTTCTGAAACATCCAGCCAGAGGCGATGTCACCTGCATCATCAACACCCGCGTTGGCATGGCTCGCCCAGGGGTTCTCGGCCTCATACCCCTTTGATTTCAGATATTCGTTATAGGGAGAGCGACGTTCATCATAAAACCCGTCGGGCCCCTGCCCCCAAAGCCCATCATCGCGGATCCAGACGTCAAAGCCGCATTCCGCCTGACGCGCTCCAATTTCGCTGTCGGGGCTTAGGCCAAGCCGCGCCAGGCCTTCGGCGTCGGCTTTCATATGGGTCTTGCCGATCAGCCAACAATCCATGCCCGCGCGGCGCAGGTGATCTCCCATGGTCAATTCGCCGACGCGTAGCGGAAAGCCATTCCAAGCGGCCCCATGCGAGGACACATAGCGGCCAGTATAAAAACTCATCCGGCTGGAGCCACAGACCGGCGACTGCACGAATGCATTGGAAAATCGCACGCCCATCTCTGCCACGCGGTCAAAATTCGGCGTATGCAGATGCGGATGGCCCGCGCAACTCAGGTAATCAAACCTGAGCTGGTCATACATGATGAACAGAATGTTCATCCGTCTCCTCCCTTTTGGTTGAGCGCCTCCGAGCTCAATCTTGAGATCAGTATTGTCCAACTAGGATGCATGATCTAATCTGCAGTCCACTAGGTGGACCGATGTCAGAAACTCCAAACCAAGGCTCTTCCAAAACCATTCGCGCCCTTGATCGGGGGCTGCATATTGTCGAGCTGTTGTCGCGGCGTGGGCATATGTCGTTGGCGGATCTGCGCAAGGCTTCAGGCCTGAGCAATCCGACGCTCTTGCGTATTCTGCTGACTTTACAAGAACGTGGCTGGGTGCGACGCAACATTGTCGAAGGTCGCTTTGAACTTGCGCATTCCCTTGGCAAGCTGCTGGGAGACAACGCCCGCGCGCATCCGCTTGCCGAACTGGCCGCACCGTACTTGCTGGACCTTATGGGGCGACAAGCTGGCTGGCCGTCTGAGATTTGCGGGATTGTGGATGCGGGACGAATAGAGATTATTGAAAGCACCCGCTTACGCGGTCCAATGGCTTTGACGAGAACCGCATTGGGGGTGCGGATTTCCATGGTCATGTCCGCCCATGGGCGCGTGGTTCTGGCCTTTTGCGACCCGGATGAACGGCAAAAACACATTGAAACTATTCGACAAATCGGCACCAAAGAAGAAGTACTTTGGATCGACTCAGGCAAGTTCGACGAGGAAATCGCGAAGACACGGGCGCGTGGGTTTGGGCTTCGTGAAGCGAACTACTGGCAACCTCCGTTTGACCCCGGCCCAGAACTCGCGGCGATGGCTGTGCCGATTTTGTCAAAGACTGGCGTGCATGGTTCGATCAGCCTGATTTGGGTGGCCGCGGACATGGAACTTGACGAAGTTCTCGCGCTTGGGTCTTTGCAAGATCTGCAAAATGCCTCGGCGCGGATTGGCGTGTCGCTTGATCGCGCCAAGGTAGACGCGCCGAGTTTCGTTTAGACCCCGGCACGACCCTTCACGTTAGGCTTAGCCGTTTAGCCCCAAGGCATCGCTCATGCCCATGGCGCTCATGCCGCCATCAATCACGATGTCTTGCCCCTTGATCCAAGCGCTCTCAGTTGACGCCAGAAAGACGATGACATCCGCGATCTCTTGCGGATGACCGGGGCGCCCAGCGCGCGCAATTGCGTTCGCGGCCTTGGCCCCAAAGGCCGCTTTGAAGTCATCCAGAATGCCGGTGCTGACAGCCGCAGGGCTGACGGAATTCATGCGCAGCCCGCGCGCGACCATGGCTTCGGTCTGGGACATCGTGTAAGCGATCACCGCTTCTTTTGAGAGGTTATAGGCGCGCACATGTTCGATCTCATGCTTTTCAATGAAACCGCTCACCTCTTCGGCTGAACTGGCCAACAAGGCCTTTACCTCGTCCAGATTCTCGCGCCATTGCGCCCCAGCGCGGGAGGCGACATTGACGATAGAAGCCCCCTCGCTGAGCTTGTCCAGAAAGCCCTCCAGAAAACTGCGAAAGCCGAAAAAGTTCACCCCAAGGATTACCTTTTCCAGCCCTTCCCGAGGTGGCAGGCCCGCGTTGTTGATCAAGGCGTCAAACGGCCCCTCTGCCATGGTCAAAGCGATCGCAATGGAACTTGGATCATTCAGATCCGTCTTGATCCAGCGCGCGACATTTTCCGACGGCTCAGAAATATCAAAAGCCGTGACGTGATGGCCTTGCGCCGTCAGCTTTTTGGCAACCTCGGCCCCGATCCCAGTTGATCCGCCTGTGAGTGCGATCCTCATGTGAACTCTCCCCTATACGCGTACGACTTTCAGCTTTGTCTTCAGATCTGTGCGGCAGAAGGCATGCAAGAAGCAAGTCTGCTCGGAGATATCCAGCATCTCTTGCGCGGTCTCGTCGCTCTCGGACGTCTCGAGGTAGACGTGGGTTTCAATCGGATCGGCTTCGCCCGCTTTGCCTGTGCCACCGGATGCACCACCAAGACTGAAATGGGTGTCCTGAACGATGCGGTAATCCGGCAAATCCAGTTTCAGCATCGATACAAACCTACCAAACTGGGTCATGAAGCAAAACCCGATGCCCGCGCTGATATAGCTGTTGGCGTCAGGAGCACGGCCGTCCTCGGAGCTGAGGAACCGGAAGGATGTGCCATAAGGCGAATATTGCATCTGTTGGATGTCTTTGATGCCATCTTCGCGCAGCACAGCGACAGCGCCGATATTCAGGCGACGGTCCTGTTCATCCGCCAAAGACGACGCTCCAGCCGACGTACCCATGACCACGTCTTTTTTAGGTGTCGGTCCAATAGGTTCCATCAGGGTCAGATCGCTGGTCTCGGCCTCGGATTTCGCGAAATGGTTGCCGGGATCGGGGAACAAGGCTCCGTCAAGTTCGGCGACTTTGGCGGTAGGCAGTTCGGTGCCGTTTTTACCCAGTTTGAACAGGCTTTCCAGCTGGCCGCGCATCAACCCGTTCAGAGGCGAGGCATGCACCGCGTTCATCAGAAAGGTCGTCAGATCGCCATCAGACAGATCACAGTCGATCTCAACCCGCAGTTCCACCGGCTCCGCGCCGCCCACCATGGTGCGCTTGGGCATCGAGCCTTTCATTGTGTAGTAGTTGTCTTGAATAAGCCGCAGCTTGCGGATCTCGACGCCTTGTTTTTCGGCCAAGGCGACGATCTCGTTCATGTAGCTTGCGACCATACCCGTCGACAAAAACGCAAGCGGACACGGCGCAGCGTCATGGCCGTTCAGATATGGGCCTTCGTCTGACACCAGACGCCACGTTTCGCCGGTCTTGGCAGAGCGCACCAGAGCCTCTTTCTGAAACCCACTCAACGATCTTACCCATGTGCGCAGCGCATCGCCTTTGCGGTTTTCGGGGGCGTCGATAGAAACCGCATCCGCATTCGTCACCTTAAAGAACGGCGCGACACCTGCGGTGCCAATGATATTTTCGCCAATAGTTGCCATCTGTGTTTACTCCACCAAAAATCCTGCGGGGGCCGAGACCGAATGCGGTTCTGCAAAGGCCAACACGCCGTCATAGCCAAGGTTGCGGCCAATGCCACTTTGTTTAAATCCGCCAAAGGGGCCGCGTCCGTCCTGTGCCATTGGGCCGTGGCCGTTGACATAGGTATAGCCTACTTCAAGTCGCCGCGCGAGGCGCATGACGCGCTCTGAGTCCTGGCTCCAGATCGAAGAGCACAGCCCAAAGATGCTGTCGTTGGCCGCCGTGATCGCCTCGTCCTCGGTGCTGAATTTCATGATCGGCAAGCAAGGGCCGAATTGTTCGTTCTTCACCATAGAAAGCGCGGGATCGGCGTCATAGACAAGCGCGGGCCTTTGGAAATAGCCGCCACCGCTATAAAGCTCTTCGTCAGGCACCTGCCCGCATTCTTTTAGGTCAGCCCCCTTCGCGCGGGCTTCGGCAATCATATCGGTGACGACCTTGAACTGGCGAGCGTTGTTTACCGGGCCCATGGTTGTCTCGGGCAGTAGCCCATCGCCAATGACCGCGCGCTCACAGGCTGCCGTAAAGCCATCAACCACGTCGTCATAGCGGCTTTCGTGCACATAAAGCCGCTTCATCGCCATACAGATCTGACCCGAGGATCCAAAGGCACCCCAGTACATCTTGTTGAAGGCCTCTTCGTCGAGCACCGCATCCTCAAGCACAATCGCCGCATCATTGCCGCCCAGCTCCAGAGTCACCGGCGTCAGGTTTTCCGCGGCGACTTTCATGACGTGTTTGCCCACGCCAATAGAGCCCGTGAAATTCACCATCCGCACCAGCGGGTGGCCGGTCAGAGTATCCCCGATCTGTTTAGCGTCTCCGGTGATGATGTTGATCACGCCGGGCGGCAGTAGGTCTGCGATGATCTGCAACGTCAAAACCGGAGCCATTGCGCTGTCCTCGGACGGCTTCACCACCACGGTGTTACCTGCCACCAGCGCCTGTGGCAGTTTCGCCCCAAGGATCGACAAAGGCCAGTTCCACGGCACGATCAAGGCTGCCACACCGCGTGGTTGCCGCATAACGACAGTGTCAAACTGAGGTCCCACTTCTGCGGGCCCCATCACCTCGTCAATCGCCATGCGCTCGCCATAAGCGGCGGCCTGCATGAACCGGTCTCCAAGGCGGGACATTTCCAGAAGGGTTTCACGTGCGATCTTACCGTGCTCGCGGGTAAAGAGCCGCGAGCGGTATTTGACGTCGTCTTCGTCGGCAGTCAGCGCTTTGGCGATCTCGCGCAGTTTTTCGGCGCGAGCTTTGTAGCCAAGCTCGGCCCAGGCCGGAAAAGCCGCATGGGCGGCTTCGACCGCTGCGTTCATGTCCTCTTTGGTGGCCGCTGCGGCGTGGCCCACCAATTCCGAAGGACGTGCGGGGTTATAAAGATCATAGGTCGCGCCGCCAGACGCGGCACGCGTTTCGCCATTGATGACGATCTCGGTCGTGATGATTTGGTCCATATTACTCATGACAATCTCCTTGAGCGTCAGTCTTCAAAAGGCAGCCCGATGTACTCATGTGCCAAAGCGTGTTGCGCTGGCTCTGAGGTTAGAAGGAGCTGGTAATCGTTGGTGCGGATCTTGCGATCAAAGGGGTCTTCGTTCGGGAAGACATGCAAAAGCTTGGTCAGCCGCCACGAGATGTTTTCGGCCGACCAGATCCGGCGCAAGGCCATTTCGGAATAGCAATCCAGATAGTGATCCGAGCCTTCCTCGTAATGCGTCCTCAGCGCACGGCTGAGGTAAAAGACATCCGAGAAGGCAAGGTTCAGACCCTTGGCGCCCGTTGGCGGCACAATATGGCCTGCGTCTCCGGCGAGGAAGAGCTTGCCCCAGCGCAGGGGTTCGGAAACGAAGCTGCGCAGGGGCGCGATGCTTTTCTCAATCGACGGGCCGGTTTGAATTTGGTTCGCGTAGCTGTCTGGGAAGCGGCTAAGCAACGTGTCCCAGAAGCGTTGGTCAGACCAATCCTCAACCTTATCGGTCACGGGCGCTTGCACATAATAACGGCTAAGCATTGGATTGCGTTGCGCGGCCATTGCCATACCGTCGGAGTGGTAAGCGTAAATGAAATCTTGCAGTGGCGGCTTTTCGACCATGATGCCGAGCCAGCCAAAGGGATAAACCCGCTCGTATTCACGACGCACCTCGCGCGGCATGGCTTGTCGAGATGGGCCGTGGAACCCGTCGCAGCCGGCGATAAAGTCGCAGCGAATGCGATGCTGAGCGCCGTCCTTAGTGTAGGTAACAGACGCATCCCCGGTAATGTCGTGCAACGCGACGTCTTTGGCTTCGCAGATGATCTGCGCGTCGGCCTTTTCGCGGGCCTCATAGAGGTCTTCGGTGATATAGGTCTGCCCCCAGGCCCACATCTGTTTGCCGGTCCATTTCTTGACGTCGATAAAAAAGTCGTCCTGACCTTCCCAGACAATCAGCGTGCCGTCTTTAGGCTTGCCTTGACGGGTCATCCGGTCGCCGAGACCATGCTCGATCAGCATCTGTGCGGTCCCATGCTCCAGCACTCCGGCGCGGATGCGGCCGAGCACATAGTCTTTGGTCTGACGTTCCAAAACGATAGAGTCGATGCCGAACTCGGCCAGAACATGGCTCAGCATTAGCCCTGCGGGTCCGCCGCCGATGATGCAAACTTGTGTGCGGTGCTCTTGCATCAGAACTTCCCCTGATTGTTCCAATGTTCGGGCGCGAGAATTTTCTCCATCACGTCCCAATGCTCGACAATCAGCCCGTCTTTCAGGCGGAAGATGTCAAAGACACAGAAATGCGCATCGCCCATCTGCACATGGCTGAGCGTCACAACAAAATTCCCCTGCCCGATAAGCTTGTGCACCTTCCAATAGCGCATCGAGAGGCCTTTTTCGGCCAAACCCGCAGCGAAGGCGCCAAAACCATCCAGACCATCGCCAACTTGCGGGTTGTGCTGGTCATATTGCTCAGTCGAGATGAACTCTGTGACGCGGTCATAGTCGCCGCCGATCAGGACAGCTTCGCAGAATTCCGCGATCTTGGCTTTGTTGGCCTCGGATTGGTCGAAGTCCTCGATCTCGGTTGGTCCATCCACCATGCTGCGCCCCGATACGGTGGTGGTGGCGAACTCTTGGATGACGTCCCAATGCTCAATGACTTTGTCATCGGCATCCGTGTCAAAGAGGTCGCCCGTAACCCATTGGCTCTCACCATCGTTCAGGCTCTGGTAGACGTGCAGAAAGACATAGGGCCCGTCCTCAATCGCACGCACCACTTGGATGTCGCGGATCGGATTGCGCTCTAGAAACGGGCCGAAGAAATCCGCAAAGCCCTGCTGGCCATCGCCCACGCCGGTGGAGTGCTGCGTATAGCGCGCGCCCGTATGGGCGTTCAGCGCGTCCCAGATTTTGCCGTCTCGAATACCCTCAAGGTACAGCCCCTGGGCGTGTTCGATTTTGCGCGTCTTTGTCATGTTTTCTCCCTCAAGCGCGCGGCGCTTGCCCATAGGAACGACCATAGGCGGCCAATGTGTGTTGGTGAAACGAGCGGTCCACAGAGCGGACCGCTCTTGCAGAATTACAGCCCGTGGATGCCTGACAGGATGTGGCTGGACATGCCGCCATCCACCATCAGATTAGTGCCTCGGAACCATTTTGCGTGGTCGCTCAGGGCAAAGCTGACGACAGGGGCCACGTCTTGCGGCGTGCCCGGACGATCCATGACTTTCATGTCCTCTTCGGCGCGCGCGCCCAGTGTTTCGATGAAATCGCCCAGAATTGGCGTGTCCACAGGCCCCGGGCTGACGCAGTTCATGTTGATCCCGCGATCGCGCCAGCTCCAACGGTTCTGCATAGTCCAAACCACGAGAGCTTCTTTGGACAGAAAGTATGACCGCCCGCCCTCAGCGCCTTCCAAAGCATGCTCTGCGACGAAAGCGTCGATGTCATCTTCCAATGACAGTGCGAGCGCGGCCTTGCATTGCTCTACCGCGTTGGGCCAGCCAAATCCGGCCAGAGAGGCAAGGTTCGCAATCGACGCCCCATCCGCGAGCTTTGGCAACAGTCTCAACGTCAGCCGTTGCAACCCATAAAGATTGACTTTCAACACAACAGCGGCGGGCGCGGTTGGCGGGACACCCGCGATATTGGCGAGCCCGTTGAGGCCGCTTGGCAGGGCCTCCACCAGTGCATCAATGGACTGAGGATCGCTGAGGTCCGCTTGAAAGAACTGATCAACGCCCCCAGCCGGGTTGCGATCAACGCCAATGACATGTGCGCCTTGGGCCTTGAGGGTCTTAACGGTCTCGGCCCCGATCCCGGACGCCGCACCGGTGACAACATAGGTTTTGCCTTCGTGCATCATTCACTCCTATTTCGGTCAACCGACCATTGTTTGTGGTAAGAAAATTGCGATCTGTGGAAAGATCATCAGTAAGATCAGCATCAGCGCCATGGCGAACCAGAACGGCCAGATGCCTCGGAAAATCTGTCCCATGGGCACGCCCGGCGCGATGGATTTCACGACGAAAACATTGAGCCCGACAGGGGGCGAGATCATCCCCATTTCCAAGACGATCACGACGATAATCCCGAACCAGATCATCTTCATATCGGCCATCGAGGGATCAAACCCAAAGTCCAAAGCGGCGATGATTGGCAGGACGACCGGAATGGTTAGAACCAGCATCGCGATGCCCTCAAGGAACATGCCCAGGAACATGTAGATCAGGATGATCAGCAGCAGGACGCCGTAATCTCCGATCGGCAGCGAGGTCATGAGGGTCACGAGCTGGCTTGGCAGTTCGGTGAGCGACATGAAGGGGATAAAGATGAACGCGCCGATAATGATCATAAAGACCGTGGCCGAGGCTTTGACCGTTTGCAGGATCACCTCGCGCAGGGCCGCCGCGTTCAGAGACCGCCGCCAGATCGCGACAACCAGCGTGAGGAAAGCGCCGACGGATGAGGCTTCGACCGGGGTGAAAAAGCCCGTGTACATGCCACCAATTGTGATGCCGACAACAGCCAGAAACGGAAAGGCTGCCAAAAGCGCGTCGCGGCGTTCAGGCCAAGAGGCTTTTTCGCCCGATGGGCCGGCTTCTGGCTTGCGCAAGACGGTGAAATAGATCGCTCCGATAAAGAGCAAGGTCATCAGGATGCCTGGAATGACACCAGCCATGAAGAGGCGACCAATAGATTGCTCTGTCAGGACCGCATAGATGATCATGCCGCCTGAGGGTGGGATCAGGAACCCAAGCGTACCGCCTGCTGCAACGGACCCTGTCGCGAGGCTGTCGGCGTAGTTGAATTTCTTCATCTCAGGCAGAGCCACCCGCCCCATTGTGATCGCGGCCGCCAGTGAGGATCCCGAAAGCGCGGCAAAGCCAGCGCAGGCGGCGATGGTGGCAGAGGCGAGACCTCCCTTAAGGTGCCCCATCCAGCGATAGGCCGCCCCGAAAAGGTCTGCGGACATGCCCGACACACCGGCAAGATTGCCCATCAGGACGAACATCGGAATGACAAGAAGGTTGTAGTTTGACGCAGCCTCAAAGGTCTCGCCCGATAGGTTGGACATGGCGGTTTTAATTCCCCGCGCCCAGGCCTGATCCGACGCCATGCCCAAAAGCAGGAAGCGGTTCGCGGTTGCGAGGATCGTGCCGACGACACCCACAAGCACCATGGACAGCGCCACGGGCACGCGCAGAGCCAAAAGGCCAAAGAGCGCAAGCAGGCCAAGAATGCCCAGAGTGGTCATACTGATCATAGCGCCTCTCCCAGTGGGATTTGTTCGATCTTGCCAGTGCGTGCCAGTTGCAAAGCGTCTGAGGCGCAGACCAGCGCGTAGATCGCGACGCAGACGGCGAGCAGGTAGTAAAACGGCTCATAGGAAATCAGCAGCTGCTGCGTGGTTTCACCGAACTTCGGCGCGTTTTGACCGGCTATGATCAACTCCCATGCCATCAGGAGCATCAGGGCGCCGCACACCACGCGCACAGCAAACAAGGACCATTGCGCAAAGGATTTGGACATGCGGGATTCAAGAATTTCGATTTCAATATGTGCTCCGACCCGCCCGCCAAATGGGATCGCGATGGCGACAAGGATGACAAGCGACAGGATCATAAGGTCCTCTGCCCCTCGGATCGGCGCATTCAAGAGCTTGCGCATCACCAGAACATTGACCGTGCCAAAGAGCGTCATGAAGGCCAGCATCGCGCCGCCGATCAAAAGCGAAACCCAGATCAGGATCTGGTCCAGCGTGGCAAGATAAGCAGGTTTAGACATGCACCAATCCTCCGGTTGGAACATCAAGGGGCGACACATGGGCCGCCCCCCGAGGGGAGATTATTGGTTGATCGCGTTATAGACCGCGCGGGCGTCAGAGATGCCGCGGGCCTCATAATCGGCAAAGATCGACTCCAGACCCTCGGCCACAGCCTCATCCATCTTGGCGCGCTCTTCTGCACTGACCTCGATCTGGGTGACATTCGCCATCTGTTCGGCGGTCTGCATGATCTGGAACGAGTTGGAATCCGCGCCATCAAAGCTCGCAGCGCCTTGCAGCGAGAATGTCTCGCCCGCCAGATCGTCGATGATCGCGCGGTGCTCATCGCTGAGGCCCATGTAGCGCTCTTTATTCATCGCAACGAAGAAGACCGCGTGTTGCACGGGAACATTGGTCACAAGATGCGTGGACACATCCCAGAAGTTCCAAGGCGCGGTGATGTTGTTGTAGGTCGCGGTCGTGGCATCAATCGTCCCTGTAGAGAGACCCGTATACATCTCGGTCACCGGCATTTGCACCGGCACCCCGCCCAGCGCTTCGATGATCGGCGTGGTCATGGCGGCATAGGGCACCATTTTTGACCCCTTCAGACCGTCCAAGGTCGACACGTCGCGTGTCGCGGCCCAGATATTGCCAGCGGTGGTGAAGATGCCGAGCAGTTTCACATCTTCATATTCATCGGCCAGATGTTCGTCATAGACAGCTAGCAGGCGCTTGGTTGCTTCATTCGCGTCCTTGGCTTTGCCCGGAGGAATGATCAGCATGGATTTCGGGAAAATCGCGGGGGTATAGGCCTGAAGGCCAAAGGTGATGTCTGCGACACCTTCTACGGCGCGCTTATATTGCTGCACCGGGCCTGCGCCCAACTGACCTGCGGGATAGACTTTAACAGTTAAAGACCCGCCAGAGCGTTCGGCGACCTCATCCGCGAACCATTTGAACAGGAACGCGTTGGTATGGTGCTGCGGCGGTACGAAATTGGCGACGGAAAGCTCTTCGGCAGAGCTCTTGAACGGAAGTGTCGACGCGACTGCAATGGCGGCCACGCCCAACAAAGACGTGAGTTTCATGGTATCCTCCCAATGTGGAGCCACACAGTTAGGAGGAAATTGACATCGAATAAATCGATATGCATTAATATATAATATGAAAGATTTCGATTTCGAAAAGCTCGACGGTCAACTTTTAAAGACCTTCCTCTTGATCCTAGAGGAAAATTCCGTGTCGATGGCGGCCGAGCGTTTGGACGTTAATCAGTCAACGGTCAGCCACTCCTTGAACAAGTTGCGCAGGATTTTGGGCGATCCATTGTTTGTGCGTTCGGGACAGGGGCTGACACCTACCGAAACGGCTTTGGCGCTTAAGGCCCCGGTGCTTGAAGTTCTGGACAAGCTGCAGTCGCTTACGGATTTGCGCCCCTTTGATCCCAAGTCCGAAAAAATGCATTTCGTGGCGGCGGCCAATGATATGCAGCGCGATCTGATATTTCCGCACCTGTTGAGGCAGGCCTGGGCTGACAATATTGCTTTGACAATGGAGCTGCGTCCTTCGGGTGTACCGAGCGTCGGGCTCTTGCGCGATGCGAGATGCGACCTGATTTTGACCCCCCTGCCCCCGGATGCACCAGACCTTATGCAGCTCAAGCTTTTTACCGGAGAGATGCATGTGTTCTACGACCCCGCCTGTCGCGACGCGCCAAAGTCCTTAGACGACTATGTACAATCGGACCATGTGTCTGTGCATTTTGCGCTCGGCGGCTCGTCAGACGAAGTGATCGTATCCCGGGACTTGCAAGCGCCGCCGAAACCGAAAGTCACCGTGTCGAACTTCGCGGGCCTGCCCGCGTTTATTCGTGGCACCGAACTGCTGACCACGCAGCTTAAATTGATGGGTAAAGCTTTGCTGCAATCTCTTGCCTCTGCTCCGATACCCTTCGAAATAGAACCCGTGAGCGTCTATATGGTTTGGCACCAGCGCTCAACGAATGACCCGGCGCATCGGTGGCTGAGGGAGCAGATTACCGAGATCAGCCGCAAAACGATGGTTTAGCGTTGGCTTTATTCAGAGCGCAGCAACACTCGTTTCCGCGCAAGTCAGCGCAAAACCAAATGCCGGACATGATTGTGAGGCGAAGGTTATGAGGGAACAAAGCGCAGGGCCATTCCGCCAAGCTGCGACATGTCAGATGCAATAAGATGTTCGTCAGTTTCTGACAGGGTCACAGAGGCGCAATCCTTCACGACCTCAAGATTTTTGACACGAACATCCAAAGCTGAAATGCGCGGTCCATTTGCCAAGAAAGCCTGGGATAAAGTAACTCTGTAGAAAGCCTCAAATTGGTCGGGCGCCATGATGCGCCAATGTCCGTTGGTGGTCTCAACGGCGTCAAACCCTTCGGCATCTTTTGTGGCAGGCACATTGTGAATACGGGTGAACCAATCCAGCACTGGTGCTTTGTCCTCGGCCACAATAGTTGCGGCCGCAAAGCCTTGCGCGCCGTTGGGATGGGTCATCCTGTCAGGAAACTCCAGCAGGTCGCGTCGGTGTTGTTGGCATGCAAAAACGGACAAACGCGGCAGGCTGTCATTGTGGAAAACCTTAAGCGTGGTTTTGGTTCGATCAGGCTCCCCGTCTGCACGGACAACATCGCGACCAAAATCAATCGTGCCAGTGCATTGAATACCGCGCGCGGCCAGTTGTTCCTCGGCCTCTTCTGCGTCCTCGGTGAACAGCGCCGTCAGAGCTACGCCTTCAGAGCTGTTCAGGAATCCTTCAACATGTCGACCAAAGCGAAACCCGCCCGTGTCATATCCGTCCAGCAAAGTCTCATCACCGATGCTCACGATCTCTATGATCTGATGGCGGAACAAAGCCAGCGCAGTCGAGGTTCCCCAAGGGTGCTGTCCCGGAGGCGCGATAAAGAAGCCCAAATCACGGTAAGTCTCAATCGCTTTGTCGAGATCATGAACAGCGATCAGCGGATGGTCGATCCCAAGATATGCCATTGAAGTCTCCTACAGAAATCCGCTGAAACTGCCGGGCTGTCGGTCGCGGATGGCAGCCTTGGGACCATAAACCGTTTTGCCAGCGGGAACTGATCTGGTCACGATTGCCCCTGCGGCGACAACTGCGTTTTCGCCAATATCAATGCCGCCCAAGATGATCGAATGACCGCCCAACACAGCCCCTTTGCAGATAAGCGGGTGTCGGCGGTCGCCCATACTCACAAAATTCGACCCCAGAGTGACGCCGTGCCAGATGCTCACGTCTTCTTCGATGATCGTAGTGCGTCCGATCACAACGCCAAGCCCGTGGTCAAGCCAGACCCGACGACCGATATCGGCCTCTGGGGCTATGTCCACGCTCAGCTGTCGCCCTAGAATGGCTTTGACCGCAGCGGCGGCGGTGTCACGGCCCGACAAGAACAAAGCCCGAGATGCGCGATAGGACAGCAGCCCCTGATAACCCGCTGCAAACAGCAAAACCCGCGCAGGGTCAGTGCTCAGATCGCGCGCGGCAGTGGCTGCGAGATCCTCCAAAGCGACCGAAACAGCTTCACTGTCCTCAGCAAATCCCTCACCTACCAAGTCACGCACCCGATGTCGCGCATGCGCGTCTGGCACGAGCCCGGCCAAGACAGCGGCGAGCAGTTGGGCATCGTTGTGTACCTCGTCCGGTTCAAACCCAAGAAGCGCCGACAAGGCGGGTTCTGAGTGAAAAAGGCGGGCGACGTCTTCCTGAAGGTTCATGTCATTCGCTCGGGGCATAACCAAAAGCCACGCGGGGCACTTCTGCTGTTTCAACCCATACGCTTTTGGGCTCTGTGTATTCCATGAGTACGTCCATACCAGAGGATCGACCAAATCCCGAAGAGCGTGAGCCACCAAAGGGGGTTGAGACATGGATGGCTTTATACCCGTTTACCCAGAATGTCCCTGCCCGCACTTTTGCTGCCATACGGTGGGCAAGGCTAACGTTGTTGGTCCAAACTGCACCAGCCAGCCCGAAATCGGTGCTATTGGCAATGCGCAGGGCATCGGCTTCATCTTCAAAGCTCAGAGCCGTCACGACGGGTCCGAAAATTTCGGTTTGAGCAGCACTTGCTTCGGGCGGCAGGCCGGCGAGGATCGTAGGCGGCACCATCAGCGCATCGCCTTTGGTGCTGGGACCTGTCAGAACCTTGGCTCCGTCTTGCACAGCCTGATCGACCATAGCTGTCACGTGATCGAACTGACGTCGATTACTGATCGGGCCAATTTCTGTCGCATCATCCAATGGATCACCAACTTTCAGGTGATTCATACCATCCGCGACCATCTCTAGAAACTGGTCTTTGATTGATGCTTGCACCAAGAGTCGCGAGCCCGCGACGCAGCTTTGACCTGCCGTGGCAAAGATCGCGGCCTGCGCGCCCTTGCAGGCGGCTTCCAGGTCGGCGTCCTCAAATACAATGTTGGCAGATTTCCCACCCAGTTCCAGCACGACCGGTTTCAACGCCCTCCCAGCCGAAGTAGCCACAACTCGACCGGTTGCCGGCGATCCTACAAACACCACTTTGCGCGTTGCGTCATGCGCAATGGCTGCTTCACCGGCTGTTGGTCCAAGCCCTGCCAGCACATTGACCAGTCCCTTTGGGGCGCCTGCTTCCTCGCAGAGGGCAGCCAAGGCAACCGAGGTTACGGGCGTCAGCTCGCTGGGTTTCAAAACAACGCCGTTCCCGCAGGCCATTGCAGGAGCAATCTGCCAACCGGCTGTGAACATCGGCGCATTCCACGGAGTGATTTGGAAGATCACGCCCAAAGGCTCGCGGATGGTATAATTCAGATGGCCCGAGGGTACTGGGATCACTTGCCCGTGCAGCTTGTCGGTATAGCCGGCGTAGTAGCGGAACATTTCAGAGACCTTGGCCACCTCAACACGACAATCGCGGATTGGCTTGCCCGATACGACCGCCTCAACCTGCGCCAAGGTTTCCTGCCGTTCATCAACCAAGGCTGCTATCTTCTGCATCACCACGCCGCGCCCCGCTGCGGTGAAATCTGCCATCCAGGACTTTTGCGCTGCCTCAGCCGCCTCGCAGGCCTGATTTGCGATCGTCGCACCACAGTCGGAATATTCGGCCAGTACAGCACGGGAATACGGGTCCTCCAAGGCGATCATCGCGCCACTGCCAGAGACAAACTCACCCCCAACGTAACTTTGAGGCGTGTCCGCGAGCCCCAGCGTGCTGCAGAGCGACTTGTAGTGAGCAATTCGGTCAAGCATTAGACGTGTTCCGGAGTTTGAAGATTTCATTGAAGTCGGCGCTGTCATCCAGCTCCTCGCGGCTGCTCTCCCAAATTGCGGCAATCGCCTCGGTCGCCGGAAGGTCGATACCCAAGCGGCCGGCCAACCCGGTGGCCAGGCCGACGTCCTTTCGCATCAATCCCATGGTGAACCCCGAGTCATAAGCTTCGTTGGTGATCCACTTGGGAAAGTTCACCTCGCTAACGCCCGATCGACCGGACCCAGCGTTGATGCCTGCAAGAAGCTCTGACAAAGAAATGCCGGCACGCTCGCCCATCTGCGCCATTTCACTCATCAAAACAAGGTTCGCGGCGCACAAGAGATTGTTGGCGATCTTTACCGTATGACCCGCGCCAGACGGACCTATATGGAGCAGCTTGCCCGTCATTTTCTCGAGCAGTGGTCGGACTTTGGCAAAGGCGGTTTTGTCGCCGCCGACCACCATCGTCATTGTGCCGCTGCGAGCTCCGAAAGGTCCGCCGCTGACAGGGCCATCAAGGAAAACATAGCCCTGACGTTCAGCAGTCGCAGCGAGCTGCTTGGTGGTGTCGGGCTCCGACGTTGATGTGTCCACAACAATGGTGCCCGGTTTCAGATGTGGACCAAGCTCGTCCATGACCGACGCTACAATCGCGGCTTTGGGCAAAGACAGAAGGACCGTTTCGCAAGCGCAAAAATCAGCAAGACTGTGAGCTACACTAGCGCCCATCTCACGCGCGCGGTCGCGAGCTTCCGGCATCGCATCACAGCACAATAGATCAATTTTCTGATCCATCAGACGAGAGACATATCCGCCCCCCATTGCACCTAATCCAATCAATCCGATCATGAGCTCCTCCCCAACGTTTTGTGAAAGTTAGCTCATCACCCAAGTTCCGTGAATTGCATGCGTTCGAGTAAAATGTTGCAAAATTTGCAACATCAACTCTTGATCAAGCCTTGAACGCCAGCATCGACCGCATCGCGTGGTTTGCCAACTTCATGGCGACATCAGGCAGGCGCCGACCCGAACGAGCGATCATGCTGACTTCGCCTTTTGCAAATTCAGGTATGTCCACAGGCAAACCTACGATAGAGCCATCTGCAATCTCTTGCGCGACGACGAACGAAGGAAGGACAGTGACACCCAGCCCCTCTCGAACAAAGTTGCGTACGGCTGCGAGCGAGTTCGCTTCTAAAGCTCGATTCAAGCGGACCCCATAGGTTGTCTCGACCTGGCGCACCATCGCGCCAATGCCGGACCCTGACGACAACAGGGCCATTCTCATACCGGCAAGAGAGTTGATTGAAACAGGGGCGACTGTATTGGCGCATTCTGATGACGGACTGACCAAGAGTTGCAGCGGCTGCGTTATATGCGCCAATACTTTACACTGGCGATCTGGCATCGCGTTGAAAACAAAACCCAAATGCGCCACATCATTGAGAACATCTTGCATGACGGTTTTGGTTGAACCACTTCGCATGTTGAAAGTGATTTCTGGGTGCATCCTCTTGAAACCGGGCAGTGCGTTCTTGATCAAATCGCTGATAAACCCATCTCCGACCGCTAGTGAAACGGTACCCCTGCGCATACCTCTCAAAGCGTCAAACTCAGCTGTAAGTGCCTCTAACTCAGCCATCTGAGCACGCAAATGGCGCAAGAGCAACGCGCCCGCTTCGGTCGGTGTGACACCTTTCTTTCGCCGCTCGAGCAATTGAATGCTGAGCTCTTCCTCCAACGAGGTCAGTCGGCGGCTTATGGTTGAAGGCTCTAGTTCCAAAGCGACAGCGGCTGCTCGAATAGAGCCCTCTTGGCAAACACGCAAAAAAGTAGAGGTGAGTTTTTGATCCATATCGAGTCAGACTGTTGCAAATGATGCAACTTATTTTACGAACACAGACACTATGTGCAACAATTGGGCAATGGGGGCTTCTCGCACAGAAAGACTACTGTGACTTGAAAGGCGACGATTGTTTGACCGCAAAGAACGACGTCATCGATTTGGGCTCTCAAATGGTGGTGTGAAAAAGGAGTCTGGCGGCCTCTTCGATCAGAACCCGCCAACATCATGTTGATTTTTTTGAGGTCGTGGGCGGCGGAGACGAAAACTACCACGCGACTTCATCAAAGTGAAAGTAAGCTTTTCAAAGCAATAATTTAATGGATTCTCATGACGCGCTAATGGTTACCGCCATGCGGGACAATAAACCCTACAATCGAAGGAATCCTTCCTGCGTTTTCGGAGTTAAAAGGAGAGGAAAGTAAACACAAACCCGAACTGCGCCACAGAGCCGCATCTCCATTAAGTTTCAAGTTGGTCAGCATATATACCAGCTAAGAATGCAAACCAGTCCAAAGGTGCGTTTATGGATACGCTTCTGCTTTCAAGAATTCAGTTTGGAGCGAATATTTCGTTCCACATTCTTTTCCCGACGATAACCATCGCTCTTGGGTGGGTTTTGCTTTTCTTCAAATTGCGGTTCAACGCGACGCAAAACCCGAAATGGTTAGCGGCCTATCAATTCTGGGTCAAAATATTTGCGCTATCCTTCGCGATGGGAGTCGTGTCGGGTATCACCATGTCATTCCAGTTTGGCACAAATTGGCCCGGGTTCATGGAGACTGTGGGAAACATTGCCGGTCCCTTGCTCGCTTACGAAGTCCTGACAGCGTTTTTCCTTGAGGCCGTTTTCCTGGGCATTATGCTTTTTGGCTTTTCAAAGGTTCCAAACTGGTTGCATTCGCTAGCTACGTTTTTGGTCGCTTTTGGAACCACAATGTCAGCGTTCTGGATTTTGGTTTTGAACAGTTGGATGCATACTCCAGCTGGGTTTGAAATGCGGGATGGAGTTGCACATGCAACCGATTGGCTTGCGATCATCTTCAACCCTTCAATGCCCTATCGCCTTGTTCACATGTTGCTGGCCAGTGGGCTGACTGTGTCGTTCTTGATACTTGGTATATCAGCGTATCGCTGGCTGCGACATGATCGTGGTGAAGATGTCCGTGCAACATTCAAAACTGCTGCATGGCTGGGAGCTGTCCTTATTCCAGCTCAGATATTCATGGGGGACATGCACGGCCTGAATACGCTCGAGTATCAGCCTCAGAAAGTTGCCGCGATGGAAGGTAATTGGGAGACACAGTCAAACGTTCCTTTGCTTTTGTTTGCCCTCCCTGACGAAGATGCGCGTGAAAACCGATTTGAAGTTGGTATTTCAAGCCTCGCGTCGATCATTCTAAAACACAAAGCGGATGGCGTTGTCCCTGGATTGAATGATTTTGTTGCCGAGGATGGAACGGTTCTGCATCCACCGGTTGCCCCAGTGTTTTGGTCTTTCCGCATCATGGTGGGAACTGGGCTGGCAATGTTGCTGCTGAGTTGGTCCACCCTGTTTTTCATGAGAGGGGGACGTGGGCCAGCCGGAATTCCTAAACTGATCCAGTTCGGGATGGTACCGATGGCTTTCTCTGGCTGGGTAGCTACTCTTGCAGGCTGGTATACGACAGAGATTGGGCGTCAACCGTGGTTGGTGCAGGGTGTCTTGACCACAAAACAAGCTGTTGCGGACGTTCCTGCGCCGATGGTTGGTTCGACGTTGGCCGTATACTTGACGATTTACGCAATGCTGCTGTTTGCCTACGTAACCGTCTTGTTCTACTTGGCAAAAAAGGCCGGTCACTCGGGCTTCAAGCCGCCACAGTCTCGGGATGTCGATCCCCTCCCAGCGGAGTGATTATTGATGACGTTATTCGGTGACCCATCTCAATGGCTTCCTCTCACATTCGCAATGCTGATGGGGGTGTCGATCCTTATCTATGTGATCTTGGATGGCTTTGACCTCGGTGTAGGGGTCTTGTTTCCTTTCGCGGAGGACGATGAGAGGGACAGGATGGTCGCGTCGATCGGGCCCTTCTGGGATGCCAACGAAACCTGGCTGGTTCTCGCGATAGGCATTTTGCTCGTCGCCTTTCCAACGGCGCACGGTTTTATTCTCACGGCTCTCTACCTTCCGGTCGCCATCATGCTCGTTGGCTTAATCCTTCGAGGAGTGGCTTTTGAGTTTCGGGCAAAAGCCCCAACTCGCCAAAAGAGGTACTGGAACTTCGCCTTTTTCAGCGGTTCGCTAATGACCTCACTTTCCCAAGGCTTCATGCTCGGGAAATATATTATGGGTCTGGAGAGCACATTAGGAACTTGGATTTTCGCAGCCATAACCTCATGTTTCTTGGCCGTTGGCTATTCCTTCATTGGTGCTTGTTGGCTGATCCTGAAAACCGACGGTGAATTGCAGGAAAAGTCGGTGAAATGGGCGCGCGGGGGTATTTGGGGGCTCGTCATTGGCATTGCATTGGTTTCCATCGCAACGCCATTGGTGAGTGACCGCATTTTCGATAAATGGTTCGCTTTTCCTGAATTCTTTCTGTTGGCCCCTTTGCCTTTAGTTTCGGGGTTGCTCATCGCTTTGCTTTGGTACGGTCTGCGCTATTTGCCAACCAAAGACGACAGGTTGGCCTGGTTCCCATTCGTAGCATCTATTTCTCTGTTTTCTATGTCTTTTTTTGGGATGGCATACAGTTTCTATCCATATGTTGTTCCCGAAAAACTAACCATCTACGACGCCGCAAGTGCACCCGAAAGTCTGTTCATAATTTTGATAGGCACAATTTTCGTATTGCCGGTCATCGCGGGATACACAGTGCTTGCTTATACGATTTTCCGAGGTAAGGCGACTGAACTCCGGTACGACTAATTGGTATTCAAAGGCACCGGCTAACACTATTTTCGCTCAGGCGTCCAGCAATGGAAGCTGCACTGCGCGCCAATTTCCCAGCGTCGCCACATCAGTTGATCATTTCGGCTTCCTATGGACAACCAATGTCCAGATCCGTTATCTAGCCCAAGATAGTAAGGAGTTGTCAGATGGATTTCCCGTCGCAGGGCTAATTGCCTGTTAAATTTCCGGAGCTTGAACCTCCGTTTCGCGACGACATTGCTAGGGCTTTCACCCGAAGGAACATCCATGCCTTTCCAATCACTTACCAATCCGGCGACAACGCGTGCCGAACTGATGCCTGTTATCCGGTTAAGCATTCCGCTCATGGTCGGGCTCGCGGCTGCCCTTCTGATCGGTGTCGTAGATACTGCGATGATCTCACCTCTCGGGACGGTGCCGTTGGCCGCGGCTGGGGTGACAACGGCTGTTCTGATCATATTGATCTCGGCGCTTTGGGGCGTCATTACCGTGATTTCCGTCCAAATCAGTCAAGCGCATGGAGCTGGCAACTTTGCCCGTGTGGCTGCCGCATTGCGAGGTGGCGTAATTCTATGTCTGATCGGTGGCAGCGCTGGCGCGCTGCTGATGCTGGCACTCTTTCCGCTCCTAAAGCCACTTGGACAACCCGAAGAGGTTCTGACAATCCTTTGGCCCTACTGGGTCTCTATGGCCCTTTGGATGATCCCGTTCACTCTGTTTTTTGGCCTAAAATCGCTTTTTGACGCTGTGGAGTGGCCTTGGACAGCCGTAGCTCTTTCATACATCGGCGTCATCGTGAACATTCCCGCGAACTATACGTTCATTCATGTGCTGGACATGGGGCTTTTGGGCGCGGGCTTGGCCAGTATCCTTTCGCAGTGCGCCTCACTTGTCGCGGCCGCTTTCGTCCTCCTGCGTGCATCAGGTCTTGCACCCTATCGTCAACGAGTTTCAATTTCTTGGGTCAATGTAAAAGAACAAGGCGCTGAGGCCATGCCGCTTTGCTTGGGATACGCAGGTGAAGGAGGAGCTTACGCTGTTGTGGGAGTCATGATGGGTTGGCTGGGAGCCGAAGCTTTGGCCGCGCATCAAATCGTCAATGCGCTGGCCGGTTTGGCATATATGATCCCGCTTGGTGTCGCTGGCGCGGCATCAATCAGGATTGGCCAAGCCGTTGGGCGAGACCATCAAGAACGCCTTCGCCCGATACTTAAAGCGTCCTTTGCCTTGGTTACTTTTTGGCAAATCCTGGTGGCCACTCTCTTTATTTTGGCGGGTCGGCACTTGGCAGCAACCATGTCTACGGATCAAGTCGTCATCGACCTCGCCACAGTTCTGTTTTTCATAGTAGGACTGTTGCAGGTCGCTGATGGTATCCAGGGCACCGCACTAGGGGCTCTACGCGGCATGTCCGACATGCGTAGGCCAACAACAATTACCCTTACCGCATATTGGGTTCTAGCACTTCCGGCATGTTATGCCTTCGGCTTTCTCTTCAACCTCGGTGCCACAGGCATTTGGCTGGGTTACACATTGGGCCTTGTCGTCGCAGCGGTTGCATTGCCACTAAGGTTCTGGCGATTAACCAATGTGCCAATCAGAGCCGAGAAAAATGAATAATGTAGTCTCAGCTATCCGAGCTGACCCGCCTGGATCAGTCTATCAAGGCAATTGGCCCAACCATTCGAACACTGCGCTGCAGCGCACCAATCGTGGGACAGTATTCTGTAAGCCAAAACACAGCGGCCTCGCGGCCCGCTTTCATACCGCGATACGGCCCTGGGCTGAAACCAGAAAATGCGAAAAACAGTGCTCGGATAGTGATCCAAACGAGATGGGACGTCGTAACTAATAATATGTTTCTTCAACATATTTCTGTATTCGATACGGGTGGTCTCGATGAATAAAGTGGACGCAATAACCAAACCTGTGCATCACAGTGACGAGATTTTTTTTCATGATGCGTTTGAACAACCGACACCGCAAACCAGTTCTGTTTTGGTTACGGGTGCTGCGAAACGCTTAGGTCGGGCGATTGCATTGGATTTGGCCGCGTCGGGCTGGTCCGTTGCAATACACTACAACGGCTCAAAGGACGCGGCCGACCATCTAAAGGGTGAGATCGAAGCTTCTGGTGGCCATGCGGAAATCGTACAGGCCGATCTTTCCCTTGCAGGGGAAGCGGCAAAGCTCATTCAACGCGCCGAAAACCTTTGTGGCCCAATAGGTGTCTTGATTAACAATGCGTCGGTTTTTGAATGGGACGATGTATCGACAGCAACCTCGGAGTCTTTTGAAAATCACATGGGCGTGCACCTCAAATCGCCCCTTTTATTGTGCCAGCACTTTGCAGATCGTTTGCCGGATCGGGCGGGCGGATCCATTGTTAATGTGATCGATTCCAGGGTGCTTAACCCTTCGCCTAGACACCTCACGTACACCCTATCAAAAACAGGTCTTTGGAACCTGACCCAAATCTTGGCGGAAGAGTTTGCACCAAGAATTCGGGTGAATGCGATCGGGCCTGGCCCGATTTTGCCAGAAGCGGGCCGGACGGAAGAGCATTTTCGTGAACGATGTTCACACCTGCCCCTGCAACGGCCTGCATCTCTGACTGAGGTATGCGAAACTGTCCGCTTTCTGATGTCCCAAAAGGCCATTACGGGGCAGATGATCGCTTTGGATGGCGGGGAACACCTTACGGGCTATCGCCCTCGGCAGGTGTTGTAGCCTCCCTGCCCTACCCAACGTGATACAGGGATGCGAACATTCTGTGGTCGTAACTCACCTGCTCGAATGTGCTGCCCTTTGTGAGGATCGACACCGCATCGTGGCTATGGAGCGACTCTTGGTGGCTCGCGATCACTCGGAAGTCGCCGATGTGGCTGACTTCGTCCAGAGCAGCATAAATGAGCCGTACTGCGTCTTCGACGAAGATCGGATTTGACCCGTTCAACTCGGCGAACGCCTGCTCGTCTTCGCGCTTCACCATCACTTGGGTTTCTGTGGGAATAGCTTTCAGGCAAAGGTCCACAAGATCTTCGACCCAAATCGCTTTATCTTCTTCGATGACAGCTGAAATGCGCGCCACGGAACGCTGCGAATGCGGTGTCGCGATCTGCCCGCGGCTGTTCCGGGCATGTTCAGACAGCTCTAACGAACATGGGCAGGTCGACGAATAGACATAATCGAAATGCATAATTTTCGTTGATGACTTTCCTTTACGGATCACCTCGTAAGCCACGTCGTAGTACTGGTACCCCTCTAGATTGCTGCGCAAGGAGCGTTTCAGCATCGGATAGCGAAAGCTGAGCTGCAAACGCGCATCGAAGCTTTCCAGATCATCCAAATAGCTTTTCAGAATTTGTCCCGCGGTCTCAAGATCGAATGGCGTATCGGCATATTTGTAGAACGAGCGCATAATGCGGCTCATATTGATGCCCTTCTTCGATGCCTCAAGCGAGACGGACCCAGTCACGGATGTCTCTAGCGCCAAGGACTCGCCCGAGCGCGTCCGCCATTTCAGAGGTAGGCGGAAGTTTGAAATGCCAACGTGTTGGATTGCAGTTTTGGATCCCTTGATTAGGCTCGACGGGCCGTTTTGCAGATCAGGCATGCTGGCTTTGTATGCATCATTGACTACAAAATTCTCGGGGTAACTGCGGTTTAATCCAATGGGGTCTTTATCAAGTGCGCGACCAAAATCGTTGTCTACCTTTGATGGTGTGGCGCGGCTGATGGCTTCCATCTTTTCTTCGCCAAAAGAGGCGCCAGTAGATGCTTTCGCATTGTTCAACTGCTTGGGTAGCACGATCTCGTTCATGGTGATCAACTCCTTAAAGAACAAAGAGTAATACGCATCATGTCGCGTTCCGGATCACTTCATGAGGACCATAATTGTCGTCGGAGAGAGTAATTATTTCTAACTTGGCTCTCGAAGAACTCCCGGCTCTGAGGGATTGCCGGGAGGGCGCGTAGAGCTGAAGTTTTTGTCTCTAGGAAAACCGCCAATCGCCAAGCTAATCCACTCGCGCGCCTCTGGAACAACGTCTTCGAGTTGTGGCAAATCGTTGACGCATAAAAACTTGATCTCGGGGCTGGTCGCCTTTTGCAACAACGAACGGGTTTCAGACGGGCATTGCCCGATCCCTTGTCCACTCACGATATGAAGGTGATCGGTGGCTGTCTCAAAAACAGCGTCCTGCGCAATGATGCATGCGTGATTGTGAAGGCCCTGCGGTAGGAACTGGCTCAGATCGCGAAACCGATGTGCCACGTTATTACGAAAGGCCTCCCTGTGCTGATCGAACAAGCGTGACATGACCGAACGCCGCAGCGGATGAACCACATGGGCCGATGAGAACAGTCGAGTGGCCTCAAATCCCATCATGGTTGCTGCATTCAACTGCATGTAATGGTTGAATTTTGCCGGATCACGGCGCACTTCCGGACTATTCAGAGCTTCGCTATAGTCTACCCATTTTCCTCGTAAAATAGGAGAACTCCCACTGAACACATCAGTCGGTTTTAGGGGCGCCGCTAGGAATACGTCATCGTTGAAATACATAAAGCGCTCGCTGAGCCCTTCGATCCTCCAGAGCATGCTTTCGATTGCCAGCGAATTGAATGTCGGCAGCGCATCGGCAAACTCGGCAAATATCTCTGGATGGAACACGAACCGTATCTTTGCCCGAGTGTTTTCAGAAAGCGACCGGAGGTCTGGCGTTTCATCGTCGACAACAATCCAGATTTTTCGAACCCAAGGCGCGCTATTCTCCAGCGATTGCAGGCAGTAGAGGATTTCATCGTTGCAGGCCCACCGATGTGGGTTGATTGCGTTTTCATGCAGGGCGCGACCTGCTTGCGCTAAGTACCGCTGTCGCTTGCGGCTATGTTTCTCCGAGCTCCCGTCTACCCAGGTAATAACCGCATCAATGGGGTCGCCCGTCTTGTCTTCGTCCACAGGCCGCTGTGTCATTATCTCTGGCATCAAATCCAGTCTCGTAATTGTGGTCGGTAGTGTAGCTCACTTGCCAACTACATGACCAAGAATACGCGACTGCAGCCAAATTAGATCACAACCGGCGGAGCTGACGCCAAAACGAAAAACAGTCACCGACTTAAGCCGCGGCAAATGATCCACATCGCCCGACCATTCGTATTTTGAATGTCTAGACACTTGGGAGGCGGACAATGCGTAACTCAATTCTTTCTGCTGTAGTCATTGGAACAATAGCGTTCTCAAGCCCGGCGCTGGCGGAAATACGTGTGGAATTCATTGAGGGCGCCCCGAAAGATCGCTTCGTATTCACGAACTTCAGCGATTGCGATATTGGCGCTGGCATCTTCAAAATCGATTTCACAAATTCGAATGCAGGGTTGATCTTTGATGTTTCAGGATCAGGCGCGGGAGTTGAAGTTTTCCAACCTTTCGAGCTGACGTCCGGGGCAGAATTTTTGACCACACTCCCCATAATTTCAGACGGGGATCAACTCGCAGTTCTGGATATTTCGGGCCTGAAAACGAACGCGTCGATAGCGTTCACCATCGATGTTGACGATACACTTGGCGCACGTGCGATCACTGTCTCTGATAGCGAGATAAGCGGGACCACCGTCAGCTTCCAATCAGAGAGCACCACAGTTTCAACGGTCATGGAGGAAGAGGCTGAGGTAAAGCTGAGCCTGCAAGAATGTGACGCTTAGAGGTTGGTTAAAGCGGACCTGACGCCTCACCGCCCATTCGACGCGTGGATCTGAGCAGATGTCACAATCCCCATGCATTGTCTGGTTTAAGCGCGACTTGCGCGTTCACGATCATGCGCCACTGTTGGCGGCATCTCAGTCAGGGCGCCCAGTGATCCCGCTATACATTGTAGAGCCGGACTACTGGCAACAGCCGTTTGCGTCACGGCGTCATTGGCATTTTATCCACGATTGTTTGGTCGACCTGAACAAGGCGCTTTCGGTTCTGGGGCAGCCACTTGTCGTGAAGGCTGGTGATGCATGCGAGGTCTTTGGCAAGTTGTTTCGAGATTTCGGGGTCGCCGAAGTCTTTGCGCATGAAGAATCCGGGAACGGTTGGACCTACGCGCGAGATATTTCCGTAGCTCGGCTTTGCGCAGATCATGGGATCAAGTTTCGCGAATTTCCATCCAACGGTGTCGTGCGCAGGCTCAGCAGTCGCGACGACTGGGCAAAAATCAGAAACGCCCGCATGAAAGATGAAATCCTCGCGAAACCCAGCAAACTTGAACCAACAACCGTCAAAACAGATGTGTTGCCAGACAAAGACTCCCCTATTTTTGGCGCGCCGCTTCGCGGCAGAGTGCAACGTGGCGGAAGACTCGCGGCCATCGAAGACTTGCGAAGCTTTTTGATGAACCGATCGCGTCGCTACCTTTCTAACATCTCAGCGCCCGACTCGTCGGAATATCATTGCTCCAGACTTTCTGCGCATCTCGCTTGGGGCACGCTGTCCGTGCGAGAAGTTGTGCAGTCATTTTCGAAGCGTAGCTCTCAGTTATCTCCCATGGAGAAACCGATCTATGGTCGAAACTACAGCGCTTTTGGCTCTCGGCTCGCTTGGCGTTGTCATTTCGTCCAAAAAATCGAAGACCAGCCTTCTATCGAAACGAAATGCATGCACCCTGCATTCGAAGGATTGCGCGAGCACGCACACAACGAAACTCATTTCAAGGCCTGGGCATCAGGGCAGACCGGGTTCCCGTTCATAGACGCCTGTATGCGCAATCTCATTTCTGAGGGCTGGATCACCTTCCGTATGCGTGCCATGTTAGTGAGCTTTGCCAGCTATCAGTTGTGGCTAGATTGGCGCGTGGTTGGCCATTTCCTTGCAAGAGTATTCACCGACTACGAACCTGGGATCCACTATAGTCAGCTCCAAATGCAGTCGGGTGTGACAGGGATCAATGCCATTCGCGTTTACAACCCCGTGAAGCAATCCAAAGAACATGACCCAACGGGTGCCTTTATCAGAAAGTGGGTCCCGGAAATGGAAGCGGTGCCAGACGAATTCATTCACACACCATGGACGTGGGATCGAACTTTGTTCGAAGATGACACGTTCAAGTTAGGAAGAGACTATCCTCACCGCATCGTGGACCATGAAGTCGCAGCGAAAGAAGCCAAGAAGCGTATTTTCGAAATTCGCAAACAGGACGGTTTTCGAACGTCTTCTGCCGCGGTCTATCAAAAATTGGGAAGCCGCAGTCGTTCTAGTAAGCGGGTAATGCTCAATAACGAGGAAGATAAACAATTTAAGTTGTTCTAATGGCGGGAAACTAGCGCAGAAATTCCTAGCAAGAAACTCCGTAAAGGCCCGATTGTCGGTATCCTAAGGAGTATTGCAAGCCGGAAGTGTTGGCGGAGACGAAGTCTGTCATGCGACTCACTTGAAGCAAAAATAAAAAAATAAAAGCAATGGCTTAATAGATGCTCTTGACGTACCACAAGTTGCCGCCACGCGAGACAATGAACCCTACAATCGGGGGGATCTCCCCTACGTGTTTGGAGCTAAAATGGAGAGAAAACTAAAAACGAAGCCGATTTAGCAATAAATCGATTCAACTCTCCAGAACGTTGAAGCCTTGAGCTTTCAAGGTAATTCCAATTTGGATCGCAGGAGACAACTCAGTGAAACAGCTCTGGCGTACTGGGGCTCATCGCATCAAGTCACGGACTCGATCACGCCGGTGTGATATGCGGAAACCGGCCGAAAATGGACGCAGGCATGAGCGGCGGCAAATAGCAGCATAATGAACCTGATCCTTTAAAACCCAAATCGACCTGGCGTTTGGGTCTAGCTCGGCTCTGTCCATTTCGGCGCTCGGCCTACGTGTTCGATCAAGAAATCAATGAGCGCGCGCACTTTGGCGGAAACGACGTTGCTCTTAGGATAAATTAGCCAGAGCGACGGAGTGTCAGCTACTTCATAGTCGGGCAATACACGCAAAAGCGTCCCGTCTTTGAGCGCATCGTGAACCAACCACATTGAATTAATGGAAATACCAGCGCCTTCGAGAGTTATTCGCTTCTGGGTCGCGCCGTCATTCAAAAGGAGCCGACCGACGGCATGTCTGGGATCAAATTTGGCTGAGCGACCATCCGATGGGGGCACGCCAACCTAGCGCCCTATGTTTTTGACTATCTTTTGGTACATGGCCAAAAGTTCCCGCTCGTCTATGCACGCGATCGCCAAGTTTTATCTTCTGAGGCGCTTAGTAAACTAACACTTGCTCTTCGGCGATACCGCAACACTGGTTCGCAACATGACAATGAGGTGCATTGCGAGAAACAAGCGTTCCTACCCTGCCAATCGTTTTCGCTGGGCGTCACGGATCAACGCAGCCAGCCGATAGAAGCCATGCGCCATCTTAGTGAACGGCGTCAGAAGGAAAAACGCCAGCACCGCACCCAAGTGCACCGCCAAAAGAGCGGGCATGGCAGCTGTTCCACTTAATGCGTAGAGCACCAATCCCGAAAAGCCGACAAATCCCAAGAGTGCGATGAAGGCTATGTCTCCGCCCCAGGCTTGGGTATCTCCCAGTTCTCGATCTGATTTCAATTTCAGCGCCACCATACCGATGCAGCCCACTGTTAACAGCAAACCGCCCGAGATGCCGAAGAGCTTTGGCAAGGAAAACAGCGGATACGGCGCAGGCATGTCAAAGAAATAGTGCATAAGCGTAGCCACCGAGGTGGACGCAAAACACAACAAGAAACCGTACATAATCGCCTGATGAACGTGGCGACGGCCCTGGCTGAAACGGTCCTCATCCTCAAAGTTGCAGCCTTCTCCATGTCCTGCCGCAAGATCCTGCATCTTGACCGCTCGACCAAAAGCGCCGGTGATGTCGCCTAGCGCAATGCGCTGCCCCCCTACCTCGCGCCAGAAACGCCTTATACCGACGGCGATACTTACCAGCGGCAGCAAAAACGCAGGTGCAAAAATTGCGACCATGGCGTTATGCGACAACACGGCGTAGAACCCTTCTCCACCTGCTGAGCCAATCGCCTTGATAGCCGCAAAGAGCAGCGCAAATCCGACAACTAAAGCCAAGATGATTGCCCCGCCGTGCGTGTGAAACTTACGTGCCAGCGGTTGCGGCCACGCAAAGCTTTCCCAGCTGTCGCGGCGCACTTCGGCAAGCGCGGCAGGCAGGTTCAAGTCAAACTCATGCGGCGCGGTGTATTGGCAGGCGTAATAGCAGCCGCGACAGTTGTGGCAGAGATTGGCCAATTGAGTGATGTCACCATCGCTGAAAGCGCGGTTTGCGTGCAGCGAAGGAAAGACTGAACAATAGCCTTCGCAATATCGACAGGCGTTGCAGATTTCCGCCTGACGGCGAGCTTCTTGAATGAGATCAGCTTGCATAGGCCGCGGCCTCCTGTCCTGCGATGCGTCCAAAAACTGTTCCGATGGTCATGCCGTAGCCGGCCAAATACCCTTGTCCCAGAATGGAACCAGCCATGGTTTCCCCTGCAGCCCAGAGGTTTTTGATCGGCCCCTTTTCGGTGCTGCACTGGGCGTTTTCGTCCACTTTCAAACCCAAGTAAGTGAATGTAACGCCAGTACGCAGGGAATATCCGTAGTACGGAGGTTCATTGATTGGCCGTGCCCAATTCGTTTTTGCAGGCGTCAAACCTGAGGTTGCCACACCGTCCAATTCTGTTGGATGGAAGGCTGATGTGTCGCCGCAGGCCGCGTTGAACTCTTCTACCGTGGAATTGAGCGTGGCGCCGTCGATCCCCATCATCTCGGCGAGACCTTCCAATGTATCTGCTTTGAGAGGCGGGAAGACTGACGGCATGAACAAGTTGATCGACTTACTATCAATCACCACATGGCCGACCTGATCGGGCTGCGCCGCAACCAGACGGCCCCATATCGCATACCGCTTGGGCCAGACGTCTTCGCCTTCGTCATAAAACCGTTCGGCATTTTTGTTCACAACGATCGAAAATGGTACACAGTCCAGCCGGGTCACGATCCCGCCGTCGAATTTCGGCGCGCGCCCGTCAATGGCCACAGCATGGCATTGATCCGCATCACCGACTTGATTTACCCCTTGCTCCAAAAGGTCTGCCAGCACGACACCCCGGTTGTAGGGTGTTCCCCGGATCAGAAAGTTTTTTGCCGCTGGTCCCCAGGCTCGCGTCAGCCAGTCTGTGTCAGCTTGAAAGCCGCCAGAGGCCACAACGACAGACCTGGGAGTAGTTCGGTGAGATTGGCCACCATAGGTGTAGTCGACCCACGCGATTTGATCACCGTCAAGCTCCAAGTGTGTGACAGCCGCTTCATAAAGAACATCTACACCCAGATTAGCGGCTGTTCGGTAGTACGCATTCACAAGGCTTTTTCCGCCGCCCATGAAAAACGCATTGGTGCGCGCCAGAGATAAAGTTCCAGACAACGAGGGCTGAAAGCGCACACCATGCTCTTCCATCCAAGGCAAACACTCTTCGGATTTGCGGATTGCTAGACGCGCGAGTTTTTCGTCGGTTTTTCCCTTGGTAACCTTCATCAAGTCTTCGAAGTATTCCTCCTCGCCGTAGTCATCGACAAGCGGCCCAAGCGGGCCTTTATGCATACAGCGGAAGTTACGCGTGTGTCTGGAATTGCCGCCACGATAAGATTTGGGAGCAGACTCAAGGATAAGCACTTTGGCACCCGCCTCGGCCGCGGTCATGGCTGCGCAAAGAGCTGCATTTCCGCCACCAATCACTGCTATATCATACTGTGTCATGATCTTATTCCTCTGATGCCAAACGGGGTACTTCAGCAGTGTTAATTTGACAAATTCCGATAACTGAGAAATTAATGCTTTATGAGCATCAATTATGACTTTGGCGACTTGGAAGCCTTCTTGGCGGTTAAAGACACAGGCTCCTTCCATAAGGCCGGTACCAAGCTAAACCTGTCTCAATCCGCCATTACACGTCGAATTCGTAAGCTTGAGGATGCGCTGGACAGTCAGCTTTTTGTTCGTACAACCCGTAGTGTGAAGCCGACTTTAGCGGCCAAAAGACTGCAAGCTCGTGCTGAAGCTATGCTGGAAGATGCGCGCGAAACGTCCGAAGCAATGCGTGACGAAAGCGTCGCTTTCGCGCATCAACGCAACGCGCTCATAACCGTCGCGGTTATACCCACGGTCATCGAAAGAATAGTTCTTCCGGCGCTTCAACAGTTTCGAGACGACGGTTATTCCGCCCGTGTGCGCATTCTGGATTTGGCAACCAACGAAGTCGCAGACGCCGTCGCGGAAGGAGAGGCGGACTTTGGTATCTCCTCAATACCTTCGCTTGAAGCGACGACACAGTTTGAACCTCTGTTTGAAGAACAAATTGTCGTGGCGCTTCCTAAAAATCATCCTTTGGCTGACAGCCACGAGATAGGTTGGAACGACCTGCGAGAGCTTTCTCTCATACTTCCGTCTCGCGGAACAGGAAACCGAGTGCTCATCGACGAAGCCTTGGCCCGCGCCAGACAAAAAGTGACGTGGAGTTTTGAAGTGGTGCGAACCGCCACGTCTCTGGAAATGGTTAGAAACGGTCTAGGCGCTGCTTTGATCCCAGAGTCGGCTATGGTGGGTGCCGAAGTGGTTGGCATCCCTTTAAAAGACGCGAGCCTTAAGCGCAGCATCGGCATTCTGCGGCGGACAAACCACGTTGAAACTTCAAACGTGAAAGCCCTCATGAAAGCTGTGAAGCATATCACAGAGTGACCAATGTCCGCCCTGGGATTTGATCCACGATGGCATATCCGCTGATGTGCTTTAGCGGGATTTGAGTTCGCCTTATGACCCCACCTCGATTGCGCCTATGAGTGCGGATGTGAAGTCTTGCGTCGTTGCCGTCCCGCCTAAATCCCGTGTCCGCGTGTGAGGCAGGGTTTTTGCGATCGCAGTCTCAATGACCTCCGAGGCACGCGCCTCACCAAGGTGACGCAACAGCATGGCGAGCGACAGGATGAGGGAAATTGGGTTCGCAATCCCCTGATCAGCGATGTCGGGCGCAGATCCATGCTGTGCCTGAGCAACTGCAAAACGAGGCCCGAGGTTTAGCGAACCTGCGACGCCCAGGCCACCGGAGAGCTCTGAGGCTAAATCCGACAGAATGTCTCCGAACATGTTGGTTGTTACAATCACTCCGAAGGCCGCTGGATTTCGAACGAGATGTGCAGCGGCTGCGTCCACCAACAACTCATCGTAGGTGATGGCGGGATAGTCATTCGCTACAGCGCGGCAGCATTCGAGGAACAATCCGTCCGAAATCCGCATCACGTTGGCCTTGTGCACGGCGGTGACCCTAGAAAACCCATTTTGTTCCGCGTGCATAAATGCCTCCTCAGCAATGCGGGTGGATGCCCCTCGAGTGATCTTCCGAAAAGCGAGTGCTGTATCAGGTTCGGGCATGAATTCACCGGGGCCTTGATACATGTTTCGATCTGCATAGAACCCTTCAAGGTTTTCGCGCATGACAGTCAGGTGAAATGCTTGAGTTGAGAGCCGCGGCACGCCCTCCCAAATCCGAGCTGGCCGGACGTTGGCATAAAGATCCAGGTCCTTGCGCAACGTCCCAGAGGGGTTGAGCCCGCCCTGTTCTGCAGGGGGATAGGCGTTGTGCGACACAGGCCCCAAGACAACGCCGTCCGCCTCTTTTGCGGCAGCACGCACGGAGTCTGGAATTGTGCAACCGCTGGCTTCTAGCGCGCGGAATCCGATATCAGCTTCTGTCACAGTGATCGCCCGATCGCAGACAGGCGTCACCGCAGAAAGCACAGTTTTCGTGGCCGCCGTAATCTCTGGACCGATCCCATCCCCAGCAAGGAAGAGAAGTCGCAAAGGCGATGAGGTGTTAGATTGAAGCATAGGCAGGGCCTTTCTGAAACTTGTTGCCTTTCTTCGTTGTTATTCTCGGCGCTCCCTGAACCGCGCGATTGTTTAGTGCAAAACCTCAGGATTGATCATATTCAATGGTGCTCCGTTTTCGAACGCCTTCACTTGCCTAAAAATATCGTCGAACTGAACGTTTAACTCGTCCTCGGTGACGAACCCAATGTGAGGAGTAGCAGTGACCTTTGGGTGTGCCGCCAATGGATCATCTGCCCAGGTGATCGGTTCTTGGTCAAAGACATCCAGCGCTGCAAATCCTGGTTTGCCTGCGTTTAGAGCATTCACCAAAGCATCAGGTTCCACGAGCCCAGCGCGCGATGTGTTCACAAAAACGGCTGTCTCACGCATGGCAGCAAGATCCTGAGCGGTGATGAGGCCACGTGTTTCTGGCTTTAGCCTCACGTGAATTGATACCAAATCCGCTTGGGCAAAGAACGCCTCGCGGCTCGCGGCCAACTTACGCCCGTCTGAGGCCGCCCGAGCGCGCCCGTCGTCAGAGCCCCACCAGACAACGTTCATTCCAAAGGCTTCGGCATAACCTGCAACCACCTTTGCAATGCGACCATAGCCGTAGAGACCCAATGTACGGCCATGCAGCGTTTTGCCGACGCCTATTTGCCAATTGCCTTCCCGCAGACTTTGCATCTGTTGTGGGAGCTGGCGCATGGCGGCCATGATCAAGGCCCAGGTATGTTCCGCCGCGGCATAGGGGGGCGTTCCCCCCTTCATGTTTGAGCACAGTAGAACGCCATTCTTCGTGCAGGCCTCAACATCCACATGAGGAAAAACTGATCGCTGGGATATCAGCCTTAACTTAGGCAAACTCGCCAAAAGTCCTGCGGTGATGGGGGTACGTTCTCGGAAAAGTGTGATCGCGTCGAACTCGGCGAGGCGCTTAGCCAAACGAGCTTCATCAGGCTCGTGATCCGTGAACACGGTGACGTCCATTCCCTGCAGGTGTTCATAGCAAGGTAGATGCCTAAGCGTGTCAAACCAATCGTCTAGAACCGCGACTTTCATTGACCGTCCCAAACGTCTTTGGGCACAAAGACATGACCGTCTGCCAGCTTGCGACAGGTGCGGATGATACCCGTCGATTGATGCTGAAACCCGCCCTGCCCCTCGGTATAATCTACGATGACATCCATGCTGCCCATCGGATGCTCCAACTGGATTGTGATAGGCGGCTCGCCCTGAACTTCCAGCATACCATCGGCAATCGTACCCTTGGCAAGCGCACAGGAGGCCAGACATTGGCTACCCGTTACTGCCATTGTGGGATGTGTGTTCCAAGGCATGAAATAGCGCGTGCGAATGGTGTTTGGCGCATCGGACGGGGCCAAAAGGCCGAACTTAGGTGTGACGGATTTTGTGCAATCTCCCATGCCCATGAGCTCTCCGGCCTTGAGGCGGATCGCTTCCATCTTGGCAAAGAACGCTTTGTTTTCGTCAAGTTCTGCGACGGTCTCTGTTGCCGTCAGGCCAAAGTCGGCCGCGCGCGCGATCACCATAGGCATCGCGACATCCATGCAGGTAACTTCTATACCGTCGATCACATCGATCAGATTGCCCGTTGGCAGGAACTTGTTGGTCAGCGATCCGGCGACCTCAAGGAAATTGAGCGCGACAGGTGCAGCGGAGCCCGGCACGCCGTCGATTTGCGCCAGTCCATCATAGGAAATCTGCCCACCCGGTGTTTGAACCACAGCTTTCGTTTTGGATTCTGTGTTCACGGCCCGAATATTGACGACGGTCTCGCCCTCGGTTGGGGCCACCAACCCCATTTCGATCGCCGCCGAAGCCACGCCCGCGAGTATATTTCCACAGGACGGTTTGAAATCGACCAAGCCATCCAACACGCTGACCTGCGCGAAGAAGTAGTCAACGTCGGCCCATGTGTCTTCAGACTTGGACAGCATCGCCACCTTAGTGGTCACCGCATTACCGCCCCCGATGCCGTCAATATTCAACTGATGCCCAGAGCCGAGCAAGGACACCAATACATTTGCAAGCGTGTCCCGATCCTTGGGAAGGTCTGTTGCGTTAAAGTAAGGGCCGCGCGAGGAGCCGCCGCGCATGAACACAAATGGAATAGCTGTCTGGCTCATCTCAACCTCACGTAAATGGCCAAGGCAGATCGAAGTAGCTCTGCAAAAGTCCGGGTGGGAAATCGCGGTTTAGCAGCCATGCCATGAACATCATGAAGAGGATGCCGCAGACCGCGTAGATCAGGCTGAAGACCCATCCCATTCCGGCGCGCAACCGCATGAAACTGATCAGGAAAACGGCGAGTGCGATGATGAAACCGGTGAGCGATGTCAGGATCAAGAGCCCGGCAAACCACGCCAGCGTTTGCCACAGACCATAGGCACGGACCTCGCCATTGCGCTCACGATCCGCGAACAGGGCATCGCTTTCTGGACGACGCATCATCTGCACAAGCAAGATCAAGGCGCCCACCATCGTCACGGCTCCGACAAAGAACGGGAACACGCGGTCGGTGGCTGCATAATCCGGGATCGAGCCCACATCGATCAGCGCATAAGCAAGGAACGCGATCACGGCCAAAAGGAACATCAGCGGTGCTCGTTTACCTCCTGACGGAACATCGCCTTCTGCCATGATGCTTTTGGCTTGGCGCAGCCCGACCACCACAGAGACGACCGTGATGATCAAAAGGATGATAACTATTGGGGAGGCGATATAGGACATGCCTGCCTCAAACCCTGACCGGAACTTGATCCCCGCGATTTGGTTGGCGTTGTTGGAGTAATTCTCGACTGGATTGGACAGCACAAAACCGATCAGAAACGCGGGGCGAGACCAATCGAAACGGCGCATCAGCAAGCCAAGGAAACCAATGGCAAAGAGCGCCACGAGGTCCATCAGGTTTTGCCCAGACTGGAACGCCGCGAACGAAATGATCATAAAGATGAACGGCGCAAGCAACGCAAAGCGGATGTTCGTCAGCCGCGCGATCTGCCCCGAGAGCAGGATGCACATCACCGTGCCCACCACATTCGCGAGCGCAAGCAGCCAAACGATGGAATAGGTGAAGTCGAGGTTATTCTCCAAGAGGCTTGGACCCACGTCGATCCCCGACCCCAACAAGGCAAGCGCACCGATGAAGATCGCCATGGATCCAGAGCCCGGGATACCAAACAGTAGTGTCGGTACGAGTCCCCCGCCCTCTTTGGCATTGTTGGAACTTTCAGGCGCGACAACCCCGCGGATTTCACCTTTGCCAAAGTTGGATTTGTCAGGCGTTGATTGAACCGCGTGGCCGTAGGCGATCCAGTCCACCACAGAGCCACCAAGCCCCGGAATAACGCCAACGATCACCCCAATGATGGAACAGCGCATCGAGAGCCATTTATTGGCCCACCAATCCTTGATGCCATCCAGCCAACCACCGCCCAGCGCAGGCGTTTCTGAAATCGCGCGGTCTTTGCGCAAGAGGGCGACGATCTCTGGGACGGCGAAAATGCCCAAGCCAACAATGACCAGTTTCAACCCGTCCGTCAGATAGGGAAAGTCATAGCTCGACATGCGCAACTCGCCGTTGAACGGGCCTTCCCCGATAGTGCCAATCAACATGCCCAATCCGGCGGCAACGATCCCCTTTATCGCCACGCGCCCTGCAAGGATGCCGACCATGGAAAGGCCGAAAATGGAGATCATCAAGAGCTCAGGTGACTTGAACAGCAGAACGACCGGCCGCGCGACGAGGATAAAGACTGTCAGGAAAGCAGCACCCACAAGCCCACCGAACAGCGACGAGGCAAAGGCCGCCGATAGCGCGCGCGCGGCTTGACCACGTTTGGCCATGGGAAAGCCGTCCAGAACCGTGGCCTGAGACGCCGACGATCCGGGAATACCCATCAAGACAGAGGCAAACGTGTCAGACGTCGGCACTACGGCGACCATCCCGATCATCAGCGCAAGACCGAGGATCGGGTCCATGCCAAACATAAACGGCAACAGCAAAGACAAGCCCGCGATGCCCCCCAAACCGGGGAACACGCCAATGGCCAGCCCCATCATCACGCCCACCACAAGATAGCCAAAGACGATGGGTTGCAAGATGAGCCCCCATGCCTGACCGAGCGCGGGGAGTGCGTCTAAAAAAATGTCCATGAGGGTTACTCGCTTTGCTTAATCAAGTGCCCCGCCGCAATCAGCGGGACACTCGGAAAGCAAATCGGGCTTAGTTCAGCGAAACCCCGAAGTCGTCTTTCAGCCAGTTGACCACGAAGTCTTTGGCAGTGTCGTCAACCGTGATCGCTGTGGCCAGTGCGGCTTCTGCACCTTCACCGACATACATTGGGTATTTACCCAGACGCGCGGCAGAGATTTCGGCGAAATCATCACGTGCCCGGATTTTTGCGAAGGCATTCGCGAAGGTATCTACGATCTCTTGATCTGTGCCTGCAGGCAGGAATGCGATCTTTTGGCTTGGGAAGCCTGCAACGAAGAAGGCCTTCCATGCATCCCACTCAGGACCAGAGGTTTCACACCCATCCGTCGCTTCGCAAACCTCTTTAAAGGTCGGCATGTCTGGGAATGTTGGGTCACGCACAATAGAACCATCGGCGGCCAAAGAGCCCCAGGACATCATTGGAACCGCTTTACCTGCCTCAACGAGCTCCATAGACCCTTTCAGGTACCCGGACGAGGTCTGATAGTCGATGGTAGCTTCGCCGCTTTCAAACATCTTGCGGCCATCGCCACGACCTTTGATGCCCAGTACGTGTTCGACGTTCATGCCCAGCATTTTCCACGCAAGCGCCGGGATCAGGTCAAGGCGAGTTGCACCCTGGTTGCCGTAGATGAATGTCATGTCCTGTAGATTGTTGGCAGAACCATCAAACTTTGCACCTGCTTCAGCGTTCAAGTAGGCAACACCGCCGGTGCCGGTCGCCATCACAGGCTCCCAGTCGTTGTACTCATAGCGCACACGGGGATCGCCAAGCAGATATGGGAACTGCGTAGAGCCCGAAGAGCCAAACATCACGGTACCGTCGCCGTTGGTTTGCTCCTGGAACCAGTTCGCGCCTTTGGTAGAGCCTGCACCTGGCATGAATTTTACGACAACCGTCGGATTGCCAGGCAGCGCTTCAGACAGAAGCGGCGCAAAGAAGTTTGCCCATTTAGCAGAACCGCCGGTCTCCGAGAATGGAATGGTCCACTCGATAGTTTTGCCGGACATGTCCACATCAGCTTGTGCGGGTGCCACCAAAGCAGCGGTCGCAATCATCGCCGCAGCAACGCGCTGCGTGAATTTGAATTTCGTCATTCTTTCCTCCCAAATTGACCCTTCAGGTCAATACTCCAACAGGCTTTGGCCTCTTGATTCTTCCAACATAACCGTGAAAGCTTGCATTAAGCTTTCGTAAGTAGTTCAGGCCCATGAGAATCGTAATTATTGAAGATAATCAAACGCTTGCAGAAGGAATGGGGCATGTTCTCAGAGATGACGGGCACTCTGTAGACATTCTTTTTGACGGCCAGGAAGGTCTGGATTTTCTCAAAACCGAAGACGCCCCGGACCTGATTATTCTGGATATCAATCTGCCGTCAGTAGATGGTCTTTCACTCATTTCGACGCTCCGCAAAGGAGGCCTAAACACACCATGCATTTGCCTGTCCGCTCTGGGTGAAACCGACGACCGGATTGCAGGGCTGGACGCTGGCGGTGATGACTATCTGGTGAAACCTTTTGAGATGGCCGAACTGAAAGCACGCATCAGAGCTCTTATGCGGCGAAGGCCAAGCACGGCACGTCAGGACGAGGCGTTCGGACGCCTAAACTATGATCGTGCGACACGCCTTCTTAGCCACGACGGGCAGCCCTTGGCGCTTCCCAAAAAGGAGCTTGCCACATTCGAGTGTCTTTACGATCGCGTGGACCAAATGGTGTCAAAGGCGACACTCGCCAGTCACCTCTATGGAACCGGAGCTGATGTCGAAGAAAAGGTCGTCGAGGTCTATATTTCGCGCCTTCGCAAGCGTCTGTCTGCCTTTGGCATAGAGATCCATACCGCTCGGGGCCTTGGCTACATGATCAAGGAGAGTTCCTCTTGATTTTGCGCGGGTCTCTTCGCCTCAGGCTTCTTGCGTTGATCCTGCTGCCCCTGGCTGTGATTTCTTTATTTGCGATGCTGTGGCGCTATTCCGAGGCGCGCACAACGGCACAAGAGATCTTCGATCGAAATCTATTGTTGATGGGTTTTGCTGTTGCCAGAGATGTCGCACTTTCAGGTGGCGACACGCTTGCACCAAGCACGCAAGCCGTTTTCAAAGACGCAAGCGGAGGCGATGTTTTCTATCACGTCTACGGACCTGACGGCAGTTTTGTCACCGGGTACTCTTCGCCCCCGACGACAAGCCTTTCTTCGCCATCATCGGACGAACCCATTCAGCAATATGATGCGACACACCAAGGTGTCCCGGTTCGCGTTGCACGGCTGTTTGAAGAAGCCTCAGTTGACGGCATCGAAGGCAATACCGTCGTCACGGTCTGGCAGCGATTGGATCAACGAGACGCATTTGTTCAGCAAACGGGACGCCGGGCAATCGCCGTCGTTCTTTTGCTGCTTGGGTCAGTCGCAATGCTCGTATTATTCGGGGTGGGTATCGGCCTTAGGCCGCTGAATGAACTCGAGGACGCTATTCAAAAGCGGAGTGGAGCCGACCTCAGCCCAATTCTGAGGCAAGTTCCGGAGGAGACAAAAGGCATTGTTGCGCGCCTGAATTCGCTTTTTGCTAAAGTGACCGAGGCCCAAGAAGCGCAACAGCGGTTTGTGTCACTTGCGGCGCATCAACTTCGAAATCCTGTCGCCGCTATTCATACAATGGCTGAAGCCACACAAAATGCTCAGACTCTGCAAGAAAGCAAAAGCCGAGCGGACACACTTGTCGAAGGAACCCGCAATGCCGTGCGGTTGACCAATCAGCTCCTGTCATTTGAGCGTGTCAAAGGCGGCATTCCAAAGTTCGAGGTGGTCGACCTTTCTGACTTGCTACAAAGTGTTGCCCAAACAATCGCCCCCAAAGCCAGCAGAGCCGGAGTAGACCTAGAAATCGTAATGGAAAATGGACCGCCCTCTTGTCTCGGCGACCAAACACTCCTTCGCGAAGCACTTATCAACCTCGTAGAGAACGCCTTGCTTCATGGCGGGAAAAACATCAGCTACATCCGCGTGAGCGTCGAGAAAACGGCCGCGGAAATCTGGCTGACGGTGGAGAATGATGGAAATGCAATCGATCCAAGTGATCGACAAAGGATCTTTGATAGATTTTCGCAAGCGTCGCATGACACGGGGGCTGGATTGGGGTTATCCATCGCAAGTGAAATCGCCAAATTACACAGTGGAGCGCTAGAGCTTGATAATTTGCAGCCGGTTCGATTCATCTTGAGAATTGGTCGGCAGAGCAGGTAAAACTTCTTACCCGCAATTTGTAATCCTGCATTCTTGCTCGATGATCTATTTTGGTGGTCTTGGCGCTGTTGTTATTTGTTCGCGTCCAACTTTCCATGAATTCATCTTAGATGTTAACAACAAAACTTTGAGGGAGTTGCCCTGACCTGCAGCAATGAAACAAGACTTCAATTTGAACGCATAAGAGATTTTGGTTCAAAAATGTTCGAACAGGTCTCACACGTTAAATCCTTTTTTCAAACCAGAGAAAGCCTTCGCTGGATAGTTGTAGCAACCACTAGCACCTTGACCACAGACTTGACGCTTCCTTGACCAAATCTGATAGTCTTGTAAAAACAGGGCGTTGCGACTGTTGGGGGGCAAAACGTTGTGTTGCAAAGTTTGGCAGCTTACAAATCAAATAGTGCAATCAAACTAATCCAATCGATTTAAATCTAGTTGCCGCTGGGCTAATCCGGTAAAATAGTTGTGCTAGCCTGACTTATCGTCCTCTGTCAGGCTACTTTGAGCTAAAGTGGCTGCGAGATTAGCCCCCATCTCGCTGGCATAGTCAGCCAATAAAGCAGCAAAACCCGCCGCCTTCGTTTGTTCTTTAGTGTTTTTTACTCCCATCCAGCCTGTGAATGCAGGATAGGGTCTGGTTACATTTTCGCAAAGACGAGCGGCGATTTTGACCCCATCGCTTTCAGGGTCGCACAAAAGGTATTTAAGTCCGTAGGTTGGGGCCACCGATTTGAGATTTCTTTAAACGGGTTCAAGGAATTGGTGACCGCATTTTTAACGCCTGATGTGGGCCGGCGACTGCGTTCAAAGGTTCGGGACACAACGTCCGCTTTCTGCTAGTGAATATAGCATTTTGCACCGGCAGCGAATGTCGGCTTTCCGCCGATTCTGTGGAAAAACAACGTGTTGCTGACGCAGAAAGCGCGGTGCTGAACATAGCGCGAGCGCCTTTTCTATCAGGCTTTGCGCGTTTGCTGCGGTGCGGGAAAGATCTTTGCCAGTTTG